>JACTUB010000013.1 GCA_015660885.1 Methanoregulaceae archaeon
AAAATTAATGCAATAGCACCGAGAATTGCCACGGTCACTACATCGAAGACGCGCTCAACGACAACCGAGGAAATTCCCTCTGAATAGGTGGTGTCATATTCATGCTTGAGAATAAATACCCGTACAAAGTCGCCAAGACGTGCAGGGACAACGAGGTTGGCGGTCTGGCTGACAAATATACATGCCGTAGAAACAACGAGACTGATTTGGTAACTGAGGCTTCGCAGGATAGTTTGATATCTCCAGCCACGGAGCCACCATGCAGCTAGGCAGATTCCCACGCCAATGGCAAGATATCCCGGGACTACATGCCGGAGGGCTTCAAGCAGATCATCCCAGACCCTGAAGAGCATATATGCGATGATACTGATGGCAATAATGGTCGGTATAACGATTGCACTAACTTTTCGATACATGAATCTGCCACCACAATATCAGAATCGAGGATCCCATTTCAAAAACGTCGTTTATTTTTACCGTTGTCCCTTTGCCGGCTCTCCAGCGAACGGGAAATTCCCGCACGACGCATCCATTCCGTTGTGCCCGGACAAGGAGTTCCGTGTCCCAGAACCAGTGGTTTGAGTGGATGGCTGGAAGGATGCAGGATATATGTCCTTTATTAAATGCTTTGAACCCGCACTGGTGATCGTAAATCCTGCTTCCCAGAAATAATCTGACAAGAAAATTATAGGAACGACTTGCTATCTCACGACCACCGGAACGCACAATATCGCTTCCGGGCATGAGCCGTGATCCGGTAGCGATATCCGCTCCTTCTTGGATTACATGTATAATCTCGGGAAGATGACGCATATCGGTTGCGAGATCCACGTCATAATAACATACGATTTCTCCTCTGGACTCAGAAATTGCCCGGTTAAGCGCTTTACCGCGTCCCAGGCGTTCATCACTATGAAGAAGATGAATACGCGAATCCTGCTGTTCATACTGGCGTACAAGACCGGCACTTCCGTCAGTGCTGCCATCCTCTGCAATAATCAGTTCAAATTCTTCTGTAACCAGGGACAGGGTTTCAACAGACCGGGGGATGGCAATCTCAAGTGAATGTTTATCATTGAAAACTGGTATGATTGCGGTCACGTCAGGGGCAGTCATTTGAACTCCCGGATCTGATGCAATCGGCTACTTCGGATCCAGCACGTATGGATCCTTCCATACTTCTTTCGGGATAATTTGTCCGGGAGAACATCCCTGCCAAAAAAAGCCCCCGTTGTTCATAAGATGGGATGAGCGAGCGATAACCTGTTGTATAAACCGGCCCTGCCCAGGAATCGACTGCCATTTTATGCCAATGGATCTCATCCTTTGTCAGGGAAAAACGGGTACAGAAATCCTTAAGCATCTGCGCGTCAAGATTCGGATGAACCATGCCGGAAAAGTACGAAGCAAGGTATACGATATGTTCGCCATATCTGTCGGCAGGAATAAAATTTGTGTGAGCAACTACTGCACCATAGGGAGCAGGATCTTTCATGTTCAGCCAGTAAATGCCCCCGGTTACGTCTCGTTTAATGGCGAGAATCATGCATGCAGCTCCCTGATAGGGAATAGGAGGTAGTACCGGGCCGCCAATCTTTTCGAGTTCCTGGGGAGGGATAGTAGAAATAATCGTATCATAACGTGTACCGTTTATCTCCCACGCTCCGTTCCGGTAAGAAACAGATGAAACCGGGGTACGTTTCTGAATCCTCCCTCCTTTTGATTCAATAAATCTTTCAAGTGCATCAATAATCTGATGAAATCCCCCCTTCAGGTATCCCAGATGTTCTCCGGAAATACCACGGTCAGACCGGATTGCAACACGGTTGAATAACCAAGCTGCAGAAACATCTTTTCTCCGTTCCCCGAATTTACTTTTCAGAAGGGGTTCAAAAAATGACGAATAAATGTTTTTTCCGAGATGTTCAATAATATACTGATCAGCCGGAATATCATCGAGGGTTACAAGACTTGTTTTTTTTGCTTTAAAGGTGAATAAACCAAGTTTCATTTTATCAATGAGAGACAATCCCGGGTAGGCCAGGATCTGCAGAGGGGTGTTCAGTGGGTAGATCTTGTTTCTCACAAAATATCCGGTTGTAACCGTTTTCCATTCAATCTTCCCGGAAAGCCCTAATTCATCTATTAACCCAAAAAGTCTGGTATCATGGGAGAAACAATGGTGATAATACTTCTCTATCCAGTAACCGTTCACGTTATATGATGAAAGACAACCGCCGAGGCAAGGCATTTTCTCAAACAGGTCAACCTCATGCTCATGTACGAGCCTGCTGCCAGCAACAAGTCCTGTTAATCCGCCACCGATTATTCCGATCTTCATAATAAGTATTCTATAGTATTTTCAGGGCGAAATGAAAAAGGCTCCGGATAATTACCGTAATTTAGTTTTATACCCTCGGAGAGATTATAAGAAAGTTTTTGTATTGTCGAAATCAACCGTAATAACAGCAAAATCACTTAAACGAATAAGAAAAATATAATTATCTAACAGCCCATTGGATGGTGTCACCAGATGCGCGTATTTTTCATAGGTTTTGGTCAAGCGGGCGGCAAAATTGTCGATATGTTTATCGAGCAGGATAGAAAGCTCGGAACAACCAGTTTCAGGGGAATTGCCGTCAACACAGCGCGAACGGACCTGATGGGTTTAAAAAATATTGAGATGAAAGACCGGATACTTATAGGGCAGACCATGCTTAAAGGTCATGGAGTCGGTACTGATAATGTAACCGGGGCACGTGTCACGGCAGATGAAATTGACAGCGTTATCAGTGCTATTGACACCCGGGGTACCCATGATGTTGATGCGTTTGTCATCGTTGCAGGTCTTGGAGGCGGTACCGGATCCGGTGGTTCACCAGTACTTGCACGACATCTTAAACGCATTTACCGCGAACCGGTCTACGCACTCGGAATCATCCCAGCACCCGAAGAAGGGCGGCTGTATTCCTATAATGCAGCCCGCAGTCTGACCACGCTGGTCAATGAGTGCGATAACACTTTTATTTTTGACAACAGCGCCTGGAAAAATGAGGGTGAAAGCGTAAAAAGTGCATTTCAGCGCCTGAATAACGAAGTGGTTCGGAGGTTTGGCGTGCTTTTCCGGGCTGGCGAAGTAAGTAAAATGGGCGTTGGTGAGATGGTTGTTGACTCAAGTGAAATTATCAACACCCTCCGGGGTGGAGGTATAACTTCTGTGGGATATGCAATCAGCGAGGTGATGAGCAGGCAGACAAAGAAGAAACGGGGACTTATCAGAGGTCTGAAGGACAAGTTTGGCGGCAAGCGGGAGGCAAATGAAGAAGTACTGCTCGGGGAAGACAAAACCGCAAAAATCGTTTCGCTTGTACGCAGGGCAATGCTTGGCAGGCTTACCCTTCCCTGCGACTACTCTACTGCAGAGCGGGCCCTCGTACTGCTCGCGGGTCCGCCGGATGAAATGGATCGTAAAGGTGTTGAAAAAGCAAAAAGCTGGGTTGAAGAGAACATTGCGGGTGTCGAGGTGCGTGGTGGTGATTACCCGGTCAGCAGTGAATATGTTGCAGCGGTCGTGATGCTGGCGACTGTTGGAAATGCACCCAGGATCAAGGAACTTCTCGATATTGCAAAAGAAACAAAGGAAGATGTTATAAAGTCCAAGGAGAAAAAATCGACTATGTTTGAAGAGGGCATAGATCCTCTATTCGAATGAGGTTTACCATGAAGGGATTAATGAAATGGACTGTTTTTATACTATTTCTCGTTGTGTGCATTCAGGTCGTGTCTGCGTTTTCTGTATCATCATTATCGATTGATCCTTCAGGGTCGCTGACTCCGGCAACTCCGGTAACGGTGGCCTTCAAGATTGATAATTCCGGAGTATTTCCCTCTGATGACGAGCTCCAGCTTTTCACTGAACTCGATAAACCCACATGGACTTACACCATTATTGTGAACGGTATTGAAAATTTACGACCCGTTATGGGAGGACGGACCCTTGCAATAAGCGGGTTTGAGCTCAACTATAAAACAACAGATGAGGTGTCTGTACGGGTTACATTGGAAGGAGTTGCACCTGCTGTGACTGAGACGTCCAATAAAACCGTCATCAGGATCACGGAATATAATTCGAATGGACAAGCAATCACCAGTACGCAGGTTGAAAATACGGCACTTGTCATCAACACCGCGGAAGTAGCTTCGGTCATTTCTTCCCGTGATGCGGACCTTCAGGTCTACCGGACGCATATCGATGAAAAGGCTGCACTGGGTATCGACACCAGTGCGGCTGAGGCAAAATATAATGAGGCCAAGCAGGACTTGGACTCTGCCCGGTCCCTTCCTTCGAATCAGTATGCAACAGCGCTTTCTGATCTCAACGCAGCAACTACTGCCATGCAGGATGGAGAAAAAGCTCTCGACAAGGCTTGGGCGGAAAATGAAGTTGCAGACGCACAAATCCCCATCAATAATGTGGATGCCGTAATCAGCTGGTTTAAAGGGAACTCCAGCACGGCCAATGATAACCAGCTTCCCGCCATTATCACCAAACGTGAAGTGGCGGTGAGTTATCTCTCCACTGCTAATGATGATATCGCCAATGGTAATTATGCACAGGCCCGGTTGAAGGCACAGGATGCTTTCTCAAAAGGGAATGAATCCTACACGGACGCACTCGCACGCCAGCAACAACTCTCGTCGGGATTTAGCCTGCCTATCCCAAATATTGGAGGAAGTTTATTCATTGTTCTGGGTATCATTGTGATTGTCCTGATTGTGGTTGGTGTCATTATTTACCGAAAACGTTCTCAATGGGATGAACTCGGTTAATTCACTGGAAATCTCATTCCCTCTCCTTTTTTTCATAGTTTTCGCAAATATTCTCGGATCAGCTATCTGGAGAACAACGCCCGAAGCATTATGGAACAATCCTGCAGGATTGACAAATACCGGAATCATACTTTTGTTAAAACACACATTCCCGCCAGGGACTACGGTACCGGTTCTCCAATATCGATGTCTTCCAGAGAAACAAGAACCTTAGGATTTAGTGAGGTCACGACATTCGTGGTAGCAAAGAATGGCGAATGCATACAGTCAGGCACTGACAAAAAAAGTTATCGCGAGATTTTATTGAACCAACGAAATTATCTTGCTCTCAGTCCGGAGATGCATGAGCTGTACGGAGAGCAAAACCGCCAGATGAGCGGTCATCCGATTGATATTTCAATCAAATGCAGCTGGTTATGATCCTCATGATTACCTGACAAATCATGGATGGGGAGGGAATTTTTTCATTTAAAAAGATTGAGGGAATTAAAAAAAGTATTTTTCATGACATCTTGTGGGGGGTAAAAACATCTATATTGATACTTCCCATCCTGCCATCCCTATGGAAATAATAATCGATCAACCGGTTCTCGTTGTCATAATATGAGAACCAGTAATCCAGTTTGAAGGTCTTCTTGTCGTACCCCTCAATGGACGGATAGCTTGCGGCATCCCAGAGTATGATGACGCCGGGTTCATCCTGCGTAAGTGTATGTTCATCAACAATATCACCATAAAATTTGATTTTATTCCAGCGTTCTCCCCGGTAGTACCAAGGAAGCGGCCAGTAATTCTTTGATGCAACTACGACATGGTCGGTTGCATCGATAAGCTGCATGACATCACGCAAATCTTCTGAATTCTGTACCTGGACTATCGGCTCGTTGATATCGGCAGGAATGAACGCTACATGCCATGTCATGATAGCGAGGAACAGGCATCCAATTACGGCAAATACTATCTTCTGCCAGTTCAGTTTATAAACTGCTACAAAACACATAGGGAGTAGCTGCGGGATGATTAGCCACGGCACTTTTTCTCCGAAAAAAGCATAAAAGGCCATAACCAGAATCATCCAATAGAGACAGAATCTGAAGAACTCATCGGATTTGGAATAAACCTCTTCCTTATTTTTTAACTGGTGCAGGCTGATTGCAGCGAGTTCAGCGGTTGGGATTCCAGACCGTCTGTATTTTATCCGGTTTTTCAATCGCTTCATGAACAGTGGAGGATTGAGTCCTTTACCCAGAATTTGAAGGGTTCCGATTATTGCGAGAATAAATATTGGTAACTCATACAGAAGATAAAGTGGAATATAAAAGTACAAAGGCCCGCCCAGTCGCTGCTCGTTATGCATCGCGGTCCAGTGCTCAATAGCCTCGTACCAGCCGGTCGTGTTTAACGCAAAATTCTGACCAATCAGAGTGTCAACATGCGCACCGAATGCCGAATAAAGGACAGCCATAATCCCAAAGACTATGAATGCCCCGAGAATAAGATCGTACTTCCAGTCAGGAGGTAAAGTGAATTTTCCACGCCATATAGCAAAGATAAAAAATGATGCAAAGATGATAAGGATAACGGGCATCTCTTCCTTGCAGCAGAGTGCACCGCCCATTGCTATTGCAGCAATGATCGCGTATCTCGATTGTCCATATTCGAAATAATACAGGATGGCGACAAGGAGGAGGAACGTAAAAAAAAGCATGAAAATATCATGCCGAAGGAAGCGGGAGAAGTAAACCATATCCGGAGAAAGCGCAATGAGAAGAGCGGCCAAAAGAGTCTGTTTTTTGTCGATGTATCCAATGCGGTAGATACAATACACGAGGGGGATAAGCAGGGTTCCAAAGAGTGCAGGGAGTAACCGGGCGACGAGATCTGAATCTCCAAAGAGGGAGAACATTCCAGCGGTTACATAATAAAGAAATGGCCCATGATAACTCGGATCATATGCCCATGCACCAGTGGTCAGCAGTTCATAGGAAAACCATGAATGAATCGCTTCATCATGGTGCAGCAACTTGAGATCCAAATTCCAGAACCGTACAAACAGAGCAATAATGAGAATTAAAAGAAAAATTCTTTCAAAAGTAAAAAATTGTCTGATTTTTTGGGAAAACTCAGCGGCCTGCTGCACGCCGCACCTTTAACTCTCTAATACGATTTCAATACCTATATCTTTTGGCACCTGGATGCGCATGAGCTGACGGAGTGCACGTTCATCCGCATCAATATCGATGAGGCGTTTGTGTATACGCATCTGCCAGCGGTCCCATGTGGCCGTTCCTTCTCCGTCCGGGCTCTTGCGGATCGGAACAACCAGTCGTTTGGTCGGGAGCGGTATCGGACCGGCCAGATTTACACCTGTGCGTTCTGCAATCTCGCGGATTCTATCACAGACCATCTCTACTTTATCAAAATCAGTTCCTGTCAGGCGAATTCTGGCTTTCTGCATGATATAACCACCAAAAAATTTATCTCATTTGTTTTGCCTGGATGGCGATACACATCCCGGCAGCGATCGTTGAACCCATATCCCGGACGGCAAACCTGCCAAGTTGTGGGAGTTCTTTTACGGTCTCGATGACCATTGGTTTTGTTGGTTTGATTACAACGATTGCTGCATCACCGGTTTTTAGGAACGTTGGATTTTCCTCTTTGGTCTGACCAGTACGCGGATCAAGTTTCTTTTTGAGTTCCACGAATGTACACGCTGTCTGTGCAGTGTGGCAATGGAAAACCGGCGTATAGCCCACGGTAAGCGCACTCGGATGCTGGAGTACGACTATCTGTGCAGTGAATTCATCTGCAACTGTGGGTGGTGCTTCTGCAGGACCACAGACATCACCACGGCGGATATCGCCTTTGCCGATTCCACGGACGTTGAATCCGACGTTATCACCAGGTATTGCCTGGGGGATATCTTCGTGGTGCATTTCAATGGACTTGATTTCTCCATCCTTGTTGGCAGGCATGAAGGAGACTTTCATCCCCTTCTTCATGATTCCCGTTTCAACACGGCCGACGGGCACAGTGCCGATACCGCTAATGCTGTATACATCCTGAATTGGCAGACGGAGTGGTTTGTCGGTGGGTTTTTCGGGTGACTTGAAGGTGTCGAGGGCAGAAATAAGGGGAAGACCTTTGTACCAAGGCATTTCCGGGCTGTTTACCTTGATATTCTGGCCACCAAGTGCGCTCATGGGTATAAAAAGAGTATCGTCAGGTTTGTAGCCGACCATTTTAATGAGGTCTGAAAGGTCTTTCTTTACTTCATTAAAGCGTTTCTCCTCAAATTTTACCGCATCCATCTTATTGATAGCAACTATGATTTGGGAAATTCCAAGAGTACGGGCGAGGAACACATGTTCCTTCGTCTGCTCCATAACGCCATCCGGTGCTGCTACAACGAGAATTGCAGCATCAGCCTGGGAAGCGCCCGTGATCATGTTTTTGACAAAGTCTCTGTGTCCCGGACAGTCCACGACGGTGAAATAGAATTTGGGCGTATCGAATCGTTTATGGGCGATATCAATCGTGATACCTCGTTCGCGTTCTTCCTTCAGGTTGTCCATAACCCAGGCGAATTCAAAGGTTGCCTTTCCCTTTGATTCAGCCTCCTTCCGGTAACCTTCAATGATGTGTGCAGGTACTGCACCGGTTTCGAACATCATTCTTCCGACCAGAGTTGACTTTCCATGGTCAATGTGTCCGATAACAGCCAGATTCATATGGGGCTTTTCAGA
Source organism: Methanoregulaceae archaeon (assembly GCA_015660885.1). Lineage (GTDB taxonomy): Archaea > Halobacteriota > Methanomicrobia > Methanomicrobiales > Methanospirillaceae > Methanoregula. The sequence continues at coordinate 8,580 of JACTUB010000013.1, forward strand.
TGCCATTTCGTTCCTCCAAATGTGTGGGACTGTCCGCTTACAGTCAGTTTATGCGAGTATTACATATATGAGACCCATCTATATAAATTATTTTGATTCACAAATTCTGTTTCCTCCGAAGAAAATTTTGCATCGACACTATCATATCAGATGCCCGAATATCTTTTCATATGAAGACACTGCCATTTCAGCGCGATGAAAAAAAGAACAGGATTGCCGTAACCTGTTCAGACGCAGAAGTTTCAGTCTATAGTCATTGTGCATATTGCAGGCATTGCAAAGGTATATGGGTGGGCAAACGGCTGGTCCCTTCACCCCAGACACAGGCACTATCCGACTTCAGGCACGGTACTGGCGGCGACGATATGCTGATGGACGCGGCGATGATGTTTAATACTCTCGTCCGGGATGGGTTATCGTTGGAATGCACTGATGATGAGAACATGGGATTTATGCGGCGATAAACAAATTACTGTTTTTTGCCTCCAGGGCAGCCGTGTTGCAACAATTTTGTGTAAAAGTTTTCTGAGTGGACCAGGATTTAACCTTGACTTACTTCATATACACTATAAATTTTTGACCAACCGGACTAAAGAATATCTCCCGGAAACCTTAGGCCAGGTTCGCTACCTTTAAACTCTGGAATGTGACCGATCCTGGAAAAAAGGTATTTGTGCCACCCATTCTAAGGTGGGTCCACCATTTGGGAAAACATACTTTTCTCTTTTTACCAGAAGGCTGTAATTTTCACTTTTAAAAGAAATAAAGAAATTAAAGAACCGACCTATCAGGTAGTACCCCTTTTTTCCCTGAGCTCATGTAAAATATCCTGGCGAAATTTTTCAAACTGAAGATCCTCAAGCTGTTCAGAAAGCAATCTTCCACTCCATGCGCGACGATAAACCCAGTTTACAATTTTTTCAATCACATAAATTACCTGATCGTCATCTTCCAGAGTGATTAGTTCTCTCCCTATGCGGGGATGCCGTCCCCGTCTGCCCCCAACGAGAACGAGGTAGTGGCTATCGTCTGCTTTCAGGAGATCGAAAGGACATGACCGGATGCAAACTCCGCACTGAACACACTTGGCATGATCAAGCACTGAAATCCCGTTTTTTATGATAATGGCTTTTTCCTTGCAGTATTCCACACAGGTACCGCAACCGGTGCAGAGGCCCGGAGTCCTCAACGGGCGGATTCGTCCAATTATGCCAATTTCGTTGAGCATCGGACTTGTACAGGCATTGGGACACCCCGATAAGGCTATACGCATTTTAACTGGCATCTCTTTGCCGAATAATTTTTCATCGATCTTTTTTGCGAGATTTATCGTATCGATATTGGCAAATTTACATCGTTCAATTCCGGGACAAGCTATAATATTGACTACCTCATCTCTCTCTGAACCTATAGGTGTGCCATTCTTCTCCAGGGATTTTTCGATTTTTTTTAGCGATTTCGGGTCGATGCGGGGAATCTCAATTGTCTGACGGGTAGTACAGTGAACAAATCCGGATCCATATTTTTTTGCGATCATGGCAATCCCGCGCATCTGTGCAACTGTCATAACACCTGCAGCGGCCCTTATCCTGACTGTACAAAAGTCCGGATCCCTTTCCGTTATCACCCCGCCTTTCATATGGACGCCAAAATTCGTGCGCATCACACAGTAATGAGAAGAATTTATTTATTAAAGGTGATGTTGTGACAGGAACTTCAGATGAGTGCCAGAGCAAGTATAACACACGCCCGGGTAATCTCGTTCGAAGCTCCAACCACATCCCCGTTAACTCCCCCAAACAATTTTTTGGAGACAACAAAGAGAATTAACGGGCACACTACCATGACGATAGCTGCCCCGGCAAGCTTTAAGGGTGACACCGGAAGAAAAACAAGCGGTATACAGAACAGCGCACTGATGAACGGGAATACTGGCCGAGAGTACTGATGGAGAAAACTATGCATCCCCTCCCTGAATGGCGTGCCGTATGCGGTGAGAAACGCCATGGAAAATTTAGCGCAGACCTCGCCAATAATTATGGCGTATATGACAGATGATGATGCCAGCAGTCCTGCAAACAACAGCAGGGTAATTGCAATCCCAGCACTAACACCACCAGCTCCAACCTGGCGATCGATAAGCGCACTGATTCTTCTCTCTTGATCCCCATGAGCCATCAAGCCGTCACCAAGATCAAGTAATCCATCAAAATGATGGGCTCCTGAAATCAGGAGAAAAAGGGCTATCGCAACAGAGGAAGCGATGGTCTTGTCCGTAATGAAATAAACCGGAAGCGCAACAAGCCCACCTATGATATAACCTGCACACGGGTAGAGGTAGGATTGTCGGGCAAAGTTCACGAGATCCTGCGGTTTACCGAGCGGGAGTATCGTAGTAAATTGGAGCAGGGAGATAAGAGCTTTCATACACATTCGCTATAGAGGCTTGAAGTGCATCCGGCAATCAATCCTGCGATAGCGTCGTCGAGAAATGGCCCGAGTTTTGCTAAGATCCCGGGCTTTTTCTGATCATACCGGGTAAACTCAAACCGGGCATAGGTTCCCCCGATACATTCTGCAATCGCCATACCAATAATTTCATCACTCAACAGAAAAACCGGATCATCAGCAATTTCCGAATTTTCCCGTTTATTGTAAAGCTCATCTTCAAGTAATATCGCACCGACGAGTAAAGAGGATACATTGGGATCGGCCAGATATTTTCTTATTTTTCGCTTGATTTCACCTGCTGCCTGGTCCTCAGGCATTCCATGGGAGACATACAACCCCATAGCCGCCGCGACAATGTCATCAAGCGTGATACCTTTATCGAGCAGTCGTTGTTCAATTTCAAACATATAAGTAGGTGTTCTGGTAAAAGGACTATTATATCGTTGTGGAATTTTTCCAAACAACCGATATCTTCAAACTTTTAAGAAGAGAAAATATATTCGTTGATTACCATGGGATTCCTCTCGGAAATACCAGATATTACTTTCAAGAACCCACTTTTTTGTGGTATTTTGGGAAATACCGTCCTGTCCACTGTTCCGGGCGTTTCCGGTGCGGGGGCAACACCGGAAAAGACGCTTCTTACGCCGGTACTTGATGCGGAGCTCATTACTTGGGGTGCAATTACGAGCCATCCGGTAAGACCAGATACCCCGACCGGTTGCCCGACCCCCGCTTCAATCACACGGGCAATGATGGATCTCTGCGGTATCCAGCCGTTATTCATTAATGCCGGTCTGCGTCACACTCCAACAGTCCCTTGTCTTGATGTATATGGCATGATGGGGGATGACCCCCGGTTTCGCGATGCAGTTCCACGTGCAAAGGACCTTGTACGGAAAGGAGAAGTCATTGGAAAATTTCTCTCAAAAAGCAGTGATCTGCTTGTCCTTGGAGAATGCGTTCCCGGTGGGACGACGACTGCCCTTTGTGTAATGCGGGCGCTCGGATATAAAGCTTCAGTGAGCAGCAGTTTTGTGAATAATCCTGTTCCCATAAAAGAAGAAATCTGCCGGATGGCGCTTGGAAGAATTAAAGCGGATGCGATTACCTCACCACTCGATATTATCCGGTATGCCGGGGATCCCATGATGCCAGTTGCTGTCGGTATTGCAAAGACCTATTCCGGAGAACTTATTCTTGCTGGTGGTACCCAGATGCTCGCAGTAAGTGCGATATTGAAGGAGGGGGGAGGATCCCTGCCGTATGTGGTCACTACATCTTATGTAAGGGATGATCCTTCGGCCAATGTCCGGCATATCGCTGAACAGATAGATGTTGATATTATCTTTGTTGATCCGGGTTTTGGGGATATTGGCCATCCAGGACTTGCACGCTACTGTATTGGTGAAGTAAAGGAAGGAATGGGTGCTGGTGGAGCGATGTTTCTTGCCCATCTTCTTGGGCATTCAAAGGATGAGATCAGGAAAACCATTCTATCTACGGTAAGCGTTTACAGTTGAACAGTCTTATAGGATTTCAGAACAAATGTTTGAGCAATGCGTCCAATCTGCGTGATTAATAATTTCGGGCAGTTCAATCACCTTATTCACAGGGCGTTGCGTGACCTGGAGATTGACGCCTCGTTGGTCTCCAACACAACCCCGCCCCAACAGGTATTAACTGGATATAGAGGTATCATTCTGGGGGGTGGACCTTCGATTGAACGTGCGGGGAATAGCAGCCAGTATCTCGATCTTGGACTACCTGTCCTGGGAATATGCCTTGGACTTCATATCATCGCGGCAAAATTCGGAGGCGTTGTTCACCAGGGGCCACGAGGAGGATACGGACCCATCGAGGTGGAGATCTGTGAACACGATGATATTCTTTCAGGGTATCCGGAAAAGATCAAAGTCTGGTCTTCACACGCTGATGAAGTGTCAGAAATACCTGACGGTTTTACCTGTCTTGCGTATTCAGCCATCTGCACTGCAGAGGCGATAGCACTTCCAAAAAAACATATCTATGGGCTCCAGTGGCATCCTGAAGTAAGCCATACGTTCGAAGGAAGACGCGTTTTTGAAAATTTTAACCGGATAACACTTGACTGCAAGGCGCAGGCTGAATAATCCCTTGGAATGGTTGAAAAAGGCCCGGATCGATAATTTTGTTTTTTTCCCCAAAATTTTAGGGTTAATTCTTCTGATTTTTTATCTCGTTATATAATCTTATATAGTGCTACAGAAAATACGTGGGTATGGTTAACCACATCGGAATAACCAGTATAGTATTACTGGTGTTAGCGTCACTTTTCCTCGTTGGTCCCGTAACTGCAGCGATCAATGTAATTGCACCGGGTAACACAGTATTCATTGGCGAGGATGGACTGGATATTTCCGGGGCAGTGGGCGGAGCCACCCGAATCGGCTGGTGGGCATCCGGTGCTTCCATTACAGCGAGTTCTCCAGATTATTCGGTTCCCATCTCAAATCCTGCAAATTTCTATGTTTCCCCCACGGATTTTGGATCCCATACGGGCTCGTGGTACCGCCTGAACTCTTTAGGGAATGCAACAAATGGAGTGGCATTCATAGTGGTAGACCCAAGTCTAGATCTCAAAGTTGAGGACACGACTGTTGATGTCGATGTGACCAACAAATGGGTACCGACGGGAGACTCAGTACGTTTTAAGGTAGAAACGAACCTTCTCTCTCTCACCCAAAGGTCTGGTGTAACAGCCGTCCCCGTCACGATTAAAGTACAGTCACCGGATGGGGCTATCTATACATCCCTTATCGATAGTGCAGGGATGAGTACATCAACGGATATTCAGGTTACATATACTCCCTATTACACTCTTTCAATCTGGGACACAGGCAGGCGTGAAACCTATGCCACAGGCAGCTATACTCTGTGGGCTGAATGCAATGTGAATTTTATGAATGATCGTTATGGGGAAGCAGGGAAGACACAAAGCATACCTATCAGTCTGCTGAACCAGGACCAGAACCCCCTTTTAGGTACTGTTTCGCCAACAACGACTCCCACCATCCAGATAACAACAACTCCCACTTCACTCCCCCCTACTGTCTCACCGCCACTAACTACACAAATAACAACGATCCCGACAACCCCTGCACCAACGGAGATATATGGAACAACAACAACGGTTCCTTCTCAAATCCTTTCACCTGCTCCCACTCAGACAAAATCTCCAGGTTTTGAAGCGATTCTGGCCATTGCTGCGATAATTACAGGTATTGTCCTGTACTTCAGAAAAGAATAATCTACCTATTTTTTGCATCCAACGGCACATTACTGAACCAAACGAATGCATGTATTCCCACTGCAGCCGCCTTCACAACCTTTTATTACCTTAATTTCCCATTCCGTGTATGAACATTATAACTACCGTGATAAAATCCCGTCATAGTGTACGGAAATTCAAACCTGATAGTGTAGATGACCAGGTGATCAGGGATGCAATAGAATGTGCAGCACGTGCACCTACGGCCATGAATATTCAACCATGGTTGTTTGGGGTTATCAGAGACAAAAAGTTGCTTTCAAAAATTGCCGAGCTTACTGACAATGGAAAATTTATAGCAATGTCCCCCCTCTGCTTCTCGATCTTTGGAGAGAAAAAAGAAAAATATTATCTCGAGGATTGTTGTGCGGCCACAGAAAATCTCATTATAGCGCTCCAGGCGTATGGAATTACTTCATGCTGGGTAGCCGGGGAAAAAAAACCCTATGCAGAAGCAATAAGAAAACATCTTGATGTCCCCGATAATTACACATTAGTCTCGCTGGTAGCTGCGGGATGCCCTGCCGAAATATCAATAACCAGAAAAAAAGAGATGAAAAACATTGTTTTTTATAATGAATTTAAAAAAGAATAAATTTATGATTGCCGTTTCACCTTTACCCTTTCAAGAGTGTTGTGTGGTGAAACCTGTTCTGGGAATTGAATGTATTGGATCTATCTGAAAAAAGAAAATTCGGTTCAATTAACCTGAAGACTGACATCTCGTAATAATTAAGCATCAGGCCAATCACATCAATAATTATGAAAAAAGTCGCTCTGCAGGTTGCACTTGATATTCTTGAACTCAAAAGGGCATTGCAGATCGCACAGGAATCTCTTGAAGGCGGTGCAGACTGGATCGAGATAGGAACACCACTAATTAAAAGTGAAGGTATGCAGGCCATCCGTTCGATGAGAGATCATTTTCCGGATTCAATGATTGTGGCGGATATGAAGGTTGCTGATACCGGAACCATGGAGGTGGAGATGGCGGCAAAGGCAGGAGCAAATATCGTCTGTATTCTTGCCGATGCGGACAACTCGGTAATTGCAGAGGCCATGCGGGCTGCCCGTTTATACGGGATTCGGATAATGGCTGACCTGATCAATGTCAAAGATCCTATATGCCGCGCCTATGAACTCGAAGCGATGGGTGTTGATATCATTTGTGCTCATACAGGTATCGATCAGCAAATGACGGGTAAGAAATCTCTTGAACTTCTTACATCCCTATCAGGTCAGGTGCATATTCCTCTCGCAGTAGCAGGAGGGATTGATGCACTAAGCGCCGGGGATGCGGTACGGTGTGGTGCTGATATCGTAATCGTAGGTGGCTGGATCACCCGTTCAGCAGACGTCACCGGCTCCACAAAAAAGATCCGGTCAGAACTGGATAATCCATCGATAAAACTAGTCGAAAAAAAATCTCCCGACGAAGAAATACGGTCCCTTCTTATACAGGTTTCAGCACCTAATGTATCGGATGCGATGCACCGAAAAGGGGCGATGTCAGGTATCGTTTCGATCTGCGGTAATGTAAAGATGGTGGGTAAAGCAGTAACAGTCCAGACGTTTGCCGGGGATTGGGCAAAACCTGTGGAAGCCATTGATGTTGCCCGGAAAAATGAAGTAATTGTTATTAATAACGATGGTGCGACACATATAGCCCCCTGGGGAGAGCTTGCCACATTGAGCTGTGTAAAAAAAGGAATAGCCGGTGTGGTTATTGATGGTGCAGTCCGGGATGTTGATGATATAAGGTCAATGAAATATCCCATTTTTGCAAAAGCTGTTGTTCCTAATGCAGGAGAACCCAAAGGATTTGGAGAAATAAATGCTGAAATCCGGTGTGGTGGACAGGCTGTCCGTCCGGGTGATTGGATCACAGGCGATGAAAGTGGTGTAGTAGTCATCCCCTCTGAAAGGGCGTATGAGATTGCACGCAGAGCATTGGAAATTCGGAAAAATGAAGAGAGGATCCGCGAAGAGATCCGCAGGGGAAGTACTCTTTCAGAAGTGGCAGAACTGATAAAATGGGAAAAAAAGTAAATCAGGATTAATGGAACACCGAGCGCTCGAGAAGTGTTGCACCTGAGGTTTTGATCTTTTTTATAGCCTCTTCAACTTGGTCAACACGGAGAATAAGCACTGCGCCTTCTTTTCCGGAATATGCATAGGAATATTCGATATTGACTCCTGCATCTCCAAGGATCTTTGCAACCTCATAGAGACCGCCCGGCTGGTCTTTCATTCTTACGGCAATTACATCGGTGAAAGCGACATTGAATCCCAGGGACATCAGTTTATCATGAGCTTTCTCCGGGTGGTCTACCAATGCCCTGACTACACCAAATCCGTTTGCTTCAGCGATGCTGAAGGCAAGAATATTAACCTTCTCTTCGCCAAGGGCATGTGCAATTGCTGCAAGCCTTCCTGGACGGTTTTCAGAAAATATCGAAATCTGCCTGATTACATACTTTTGCGCGTCCATCTACAACGACCTCTTGTCTACGACTCTTTTTGCTTTTCCTTCAAATCTTGGCAATGAACCCGGTTCAACGAGTTCAACGTTGACATTTACGTTTAACGAATTCCTTAGCCGGTGCTCAACCTTCTGCCGTACCTGCATAAGATCATTGATTTTGTCACTGAACGATCCTTTGTTCAATTCGACCCTGACAAGCATGTCATCGAGAGCCCCTTTTCGTTCGACAACAATCTGGAAATGCTGACCAACTTCGGGAATCCCCATCAAAGCATATTCAACCTGCGAGGGAAATACATTGATACCCCTTATGATCAACATGTCATCAACCCTGCCCTGTATTCTCTGGATTCGCGGGTGGGTTCTGCCACAGGCACAGACCTCTTCATCCATCGTCGTGATATCCCCTATGCGATACCGGATCATCGGGAGTGCTTCTTTCTGGAGCATAGTGATGGTGAGTTCACCTTTTTCTCCGGATTCAAGAGATTCTCCCGTCTTTGGATCAATAATTTCCACAAGTGCAAGGTCTGACCAGATGTGAAATCCTTTCTGTTCCACGCATTCAGTAAACATGGGTCCGGAAAGTTCACTTGTTCCGTAGATATCATATGCTTTTATTCCAAGCCAGTCTTCAATGCGGGTACGCATCCGATCCGTCCAGGGCTCAGCTCCCAGGACTCCCGTGCGAAGTTTTGTATCTTTTTTAATATCAACGCCCATCTTTTCTGCAACCTCCCCGATATGGAGGAGGTACGAGGGCGTGCAGGCAATAGCAGTCGCGCCGAGATCCTGCATCAGTTCAATCTGGCGTTCGGTATTCCCGACACTGGTCGGCAGAACGGTTGCGCCAATTCTTTCGGCTCCGTAATGCATCCCAAGTCCACCGGTAAAGAGACCATACCCATAGCTTACCTGTATTACATCTCCCCTGCCAAGTCCAAGTGAGGTCAGCGCTCGTGCAAGCGATGCGGTCCAGGCGTTCAGATCATTCTGGGTATATCCGACGACAGTCGGTTTACCTGTAGTCCCCGACGATACGTGATAGCGGACAAGTTCCTCCTGGGTTGAGGTAAAAATTTTATCCGGATAATTGTCCCTGAGATCACGTTTGAACATGAATGGGAGTTTTTTCACATCCGATAGTTCCTGGATATCGTCCGGGTGGACATTCTGCTCTTTCATCCTCTCATGGTAGAATGGAGAAAAACTGTAAAGCCGGTAAACAAGGCTTTTTAACAATTTGTACTGCATTTTACGGAGATCTTCTTTGGGCATCTCCTCAATTCGCGGGTCCCAGCTCTTCATTATACTGCCTCTCTTCGATCAATCACTCTCTTTGCCTTGCCCTCAAACCTGGGCAGAGAGCCAGGTTCAACGAGTTTGACCGTCGTCCTAAGTTCGAGAGCATCATGGAGTTCTTTAACGACTTTTTTCTGGAGTCTTGCAAGATCGGCAAGTTCACCACTGAAATACTCCCGGTTGATCTCCACTTCGACAGTCATCTCGTCCAGATGATTAATTCTGTCAATATATACCATAAACTGATTGCCAACCTCGGGTATTTTAAGAAGTACATGTTCTATCTGCGACGGGAAGACATTAATGCCGCGAATTACCAGCATATCATCACTTCTTCCTGTGATTCTGGCGATTTTTTTGCCTCTCCTGCACAGACACCCATCCTCCATAAGGAGGGTGACATCGCCGGTGCGATACCGCAGTAACGGCATTGCCTCTTTGACCAGCGGTGTCACCACCAGTTCCCCCCGTTCACCGTCGGAGACCTTTTCCCCGGTTTTTGGATCGATAATCTCGACATAAAAACAATCATGCCAGATATGAAGCCCGTCACGCTCGGGGCATTCAAATGCAACACCGGGACCAAAAAGTTCACTCAACCCATATGAATCGTAGGCAGTCAGCCCGAGTCGTTTTTCCAGTGTCCGCCTCACACTTTCTGACCACGGTTCAGCACCAAAAATACCGGTCCTGAGACTGTCAAGTGACATGTCCATTTCTTCTGCGATTTCTGAGAGGTGCATAGCATAGCTGGGCGTACAATGAATTGTCGTCACACCAAAATCCTTAATCATTTCGATCTGGCGTTTTGTATTTCCCGTTGCACTGGGGATTACCGTCATACCGATTTTTTCCGCCCCGTAATGAAATCCCAGACCTCCCGTGAACATACCGTAATTCACCATATTCTGGAAGACATCATTTTCGCCGACGCCAACCATGGTCATGTTCCTTGCAATGAGACCTGACCATGTGTCAAGATCTTTCCTGGTATATCCAACGACCGTTGGTTTCCCGGTCGTTCCTGATGTTGTATGGATCCGTACGATTTTTTTCATGGGAACTGCAAAGAAACCAAATGGATATCCTCCGCGGAGGTCCTGTTTTTTGGTGAACGGGATTTTCCGGATATCCTCCAGTGTCTTGATAGATGATGTTTTCACTCCGGCAGTCGAGAGAAGATTCCGGTAAAAATCAACGCGTTGAACCTGGCTGAGTGTTTTTTTCAGACGCCTGAGCTGAAGTTCCTGCAACTCATCGGGTTTCAATGTCTCTGCCTTCTCATTCCAGAACATATAGTGCCCCAGTTATGCTATTGCATGACAGAGAATATATGGCGTTTAATACCGTTTAAACTCACCGAATAAGAGAATTAATGTTCACGACAACAATCATAAAAAGGATGAATTTAACCCGGAACTGTCTGATGGCTTAAAAACGATGAATTAATCAGGGAAAATAGTATAGTAATTTATCAGTGAAAAAATTATTTTTCGGAGCAGATGGTGACGGATTATCCTTGGTTATCGGTAAGCGGTTTTGGCACACATATAAAATCCACGCAAAAAACATTGATTATCCAGAAAAAAAATACTCTCGAGGAATATCCACTTGATTCGATTAAAAATCTGCTTGTCATAGGTGGTCACACCATCAGCTCATCAACCATTCTAAATCTCGTAAAGAACGGTTCATTTATCACATTTTTTGAACCTGATGGCAATCCGATTGGTATTATCCGGCCATTTGGAGATAAAAGTGAGACGGAGATCCATAGAATCCAGAAGGCTATCCCACGCCATCGTTATGCAATCGCCGTGGCTCAGGCAGCGATAAAATCCCGCCTCTCTGCTATTGAATATGTTCAGGAAATGCAGAACTCCCCTCTGTTCTATGAAGGTGAACAGCAATTTCTTCATACATCGCAGGAAGAGCTGGAGTATCTGATCAAACTGGATGAAATACGGCGGCTGCACCGGCTAACAACGGATATGTATTATGAGATCATGTCAAGAAATATCCCGCCGGATTTTGGATACCGGAGAAGAACAATTCGGCCTCAGTCGGATCCCATCAACGCTATGCTGTCATTCGGGTATGCAATGTTATTCGGGAATTGTTGTGTGTCTCTTATCGGAGCTCGTCTTGACCCTGATTCCGGCCTGATGAATGAAGGAAAAGGAAGTCTTGTGCAGGATCTTATAGAACCACTCAAGGCGGATATGATTGACCGGATCGTATTTCAGATTGCCAGGGAATCTCTTGACTTCGCTGACTTTGAAAAGACACCCGGCAGATGTATGCTTTCCGATGATTTCACAAAAAAGCTGATCGGGATCTTCCATTCCTCCATAAATGATAAAAAAATTGATGAACTGGTATATATCCTTTACAATGCAATAACAAATAACAATGAATTCATAATTCGGTACTGAGCCGCCCTTCTCCTTTGATGATTGAAAAGTTATTAAACATCATACAGGGTATTTCAGAAATTTTTATATCCCGGATCACAGCTCGGGGGCAGCCATAAATCATTGAAACAAACTTTTCAAGAATGATTGGTTCTGCCGTTGCATGTATCTGGACTCTACCATCGGGAAGATTTATGACCGTACCGGTTACATGCAAATCTGTTGCAATCCTTCGAACACATGCTCGATATCCGACCCGTTGAACTCTCCCACTGATAAAAATTTCTATGGACTTCACCGATACATCCCCTGCATAAGTTTTATTGCAAGTCCAAGTTCCTCAAACACTTCGTCCCGTAGTGACGACTGTCGGATGTTTGTTGCAGCGTCAATTGCAAGATCGAGCACCTCCTGGGACACTTTCTCACTACCAGAAGCATGGGTCTTCATTGCAATATCACACATGACGAAAGCCCGATGGGAAAGTGGACGAATTATGCGAGCCTCTCTTATTGCACTCTGTAACATTCGGTTGGCTATTTTTTCCTCACCTTCTTTCCGGGACAAAACCGCGAGGTCACAGAATATAATTGCTTCTTTTCCACGATCAGACACTGAACGAACCATTTTTTCAAGTGAAGCAATCTGATTCGGATGGGCACCATTTTCAATTATTTTTTCAAAGAATATCTTGATTTTTTCATATTGTGAGGGTATTTCATACGTATCTTTATATCCCATCTGGGTGAGCCGACGATGCCTTATTTCAACATTATCAATTGCTTTTGTGACTTCCATTGCGGACTGGAGATACGATGCATTGTTATGCTTATGATAGAGCACCATAAACATCCGCGCAATGTTATCGCGAATTGTATCAGCAATTTGTGGTATGTTTATCTTTCTGGTCAACGCTTCTGTTTTCTTAAGCAAAACCACCGGAGTTTTTTCATCGCTGTTTTGCATTGCGAGAGAGATGATATCAAGAAGCGCTGAAGCTTTTTCATAAGGTGAAGAGATTCTATCGACAGCTTCTGACATACACGTTACAATTTTAATGGACCGATCTCTGTCACTTCTGACCATATTGAATACAGCATTAAGCGAATCTATATATTCAACAGGGTCGGTGATTTTCGACGCTACTTCTATAGAACGATTGATTAATTCGCTGTCTGGTTTGATTTCATTCAGTCTGACAAAAGCTGATATAATCCGTTTACGTGTACTCGAATTTTCATCAGATTCAATGTATTCTAACCGTTGAATTGCTTGTTCGAGACATTTTTTTGCACGGTTTGGGTCAATACTGCATAACAGGATCGTGAGGTCAGAAAGGATCAGTACCTTTTGATACTCAGCCGGAATTTCTGGGAGTGCACGACAGACATCATCCAAAATCATCCGTGCACGATCGAATTCGGATAATTTGATGGATGATTCTGCAAGGTTGCATAACCCGTTAAGCCTGACATAAAGATTATTGATCAACTGGAGTAAACGGAAGATCAGGCTGATCATGAGCGGGTTTGATGTTGAATGCTGATTTCTCTGGAGGAGATATGCCATAATCTCATAAGGGTCAGTTGAATCCGGATACGTGACGTTCTCGTTTAAATTCGAGATAATCCGGGACATCATGGCATCTCTTTCGAAAGGATTTTCGATCTCCACAGAGAACATTGCCAGTGGTATAGTATAATCCGGGTTATTACTGATACGCGAATAAGAGATGAGTATATCAATCATTGCAGCAATTTTTAGCGATATCCAGGGCGTTTTGACCTTCTCTTTTATTATTGACAGACCTCGTTCAAACGGGTATATCTCTGCTATAAAAGCCTCAGAGTCTGTACGGGATTCCGGCTCATTTAAAAGTAAACATCCGATTTTTACAAAACACTCAGCAATCTTTTCAAATTGTTGGGTTTTTAATACAGGATCGTTGATGTCCTGGGCAATCTTGAAAGCTTCTTCAAGCACTGAAGGCGAACATTTACTGATTGCATACTGGATTACCCCATCAATGATGTTCGCCATGGCATTTGCGGCGAGACTCTCCTCAAGAAGGGAGCTGCTCCATACTTTCATCCGCAAAAGAAGATCGAGATCTCCTTGCCGTGCAGCAAGAATTGATGCCTCATCAATAATACTGCTAAGCGTTGCAGAACGTGTGTCCTGACCATCAATCTGGCAGGTAAGACCTACTGCTCTCTGGAGATAGTCACGGTTCTTAATCTGCACGCCAATTTTTGCAATCTGAATAACGATGTTTGCTATTGCCTGCTCCTTTAGTGGTCGCTCTTCTATGGATTCGGCCATGTTGATCAGAATATCCGGGTCATGCAGTGCGAGAAAACCCCGGTCTACAAGAAGGGTAATACTTTCTAAAATCAGGTAGTTCCGCCGGGGATGTAAGAGGATAAGTGCTTTTATTGATTCTGAATGGCAAATGATATCCTCAAACGGGTTATCCGTACTCAGTTCAATAATCGCCCGATAAAGTGAATTATGCAGAATATCCTGATTCAACCGGTTAAGGATCATGTCTTTGATCAGAGGTATGCAATCTCTTAAAACCCCGGTTTTAAGGAGGTCAGTGAGGTTATCTGCATATTGAGGAAGGGTTTCCGTCTCATGACTGATTTTTCTGAATATATTGAGAGCAGAGTTAAAATCCCCGGAAGAAAGCATAATCTGGGAGAACTGAAGGTATATGCGTGACAGAAAAACCGGATCACTGTTCTTGTCAATAATGGGAATCAGATCTGAGAGCACAGGCATATTGTTTGAGCGTCTTGCAACAGAAACACCGGCACGTACCAGTTCCCTGATTGGGTACACCTCCGTATCCAAAAAGAGCTGATGGATTGTTATTGCGGCGGAAAGGTACCACAAATCCCCTGATATTTCTGCCTTTTTAAGGAGATCTATAACGAGAGCACTCGTGACAAAAGGCATCCTTTCGCAAAGAGTCTGAAGAATGGTGATAATCTGGTGTTTATCCTTCAATCGTTCCAGTATCTGTTCAGTCAACGCACTGACAATTTCAAGTTGTCTCTCCTCAGAAAGGTCATTGAAATTTTGGATAAAACGAGGGACATCCAAAATCTCTTTTCCGAAGACAGATTTCACACCTTTCTCAAGAATGGATAAAATACATGACTGTCTTCTGATCTTCTGGTGAATTTTTGTTGCATCATGGATACTCTCCAGGAATAATGGACGATTTTTTTCAAGAATGGCTATGGTCGCCATGGCATTTGCAAGTTCTGCGTGTAATATAGCACGTTTTGAAATATCGCTGATCTCCTCAGTAATATGATGGGATCTGGAGAGAAGTTTTTCATCCCGGGATGTAATTGCCCATTCTATCAGAAGGGGAATAATGTCGATCATGACATCGGAACGATATTTCCGGAAACTGATCCGTTCAAGCATGATCATACCAGTATCAATAAATCCCTCGTTAGCTTCAGAAACCCCGGCATCTATGAGGGTTTTTGCCATCAACGCAAAAACCCGTGACCGATAACTTTTTTTACCCAATTTATCTGACAATGCAAAAACAGATTTCAACCATTTTTCATCCTTTGTTGTGATGAATTGCTGAATTATCCGGAAGAACAGGTCATCAATATCAAAACCCGGGAGATCGGGCAGGGCAAATAAAAGCTCGGGTTTATTATTTTTTAATGCGGTCTCAGTGATTAGATTGTTAATTTCCGTCACGAGAACTTTTTGTGCCCGTTTTCCCTGCAACTGAAAAATTTTGGATAAACCATCCTCTACAATTTTCCAGTCTTCTGCAGATAGAGCCCGCTGGACCTTCCTGATAATGTCTTGAGTGCTTGCCATTCTTGGATCACAAGTAAGTAACTATGGGTTATAAACTCAATTTAACTCAAATAGTTATTATATTTTTTGATTTCATTTAGGCTTGAATTTATTTTTTTTTGTTATATTAGAACAAAATTATTGATTTTTTTCAAGATATGCCCCAGAATATGAATTTATTTTTAATAAGGGGCAAAATTATCAATTATTTCTTGAATTTTTTATCAGCAAAATGATATTCGAATAAAAATTATAATTAAATCCCTTCAAAAATACGAGGTAAAATCAGTTCACTCATTTATTCTTTGTTAATTATAGAGATATGATCCATCAGTTCACTGTGAAAATCATGGCCGCAATCACTGCATTCTGCATCTATAATAATCCGAATTATTGGTTCTGTACCTGATGCACGAACAAGTGCCCAGGAATTTTTCCTGATGATTTTTACACCGTCTGTCAGATCAAGTGTTTCATTCTTATATATCTTTTTGATGTCTTCAAGCACTTTTGCTCCACGAGATGTACTCATTTTATCCTTAATCATGGTGCGTTTTGGCAAAGTGTTTATCAGAGCAGAGAGTTGCTGACCTGTTGAGGAAAGAATGAAAACCATCATTGCAGCCGTCATTCCCCCATCCCTGCAGAACTGGTGGTCAGGAAAAATCAGCCCGCCATTTCCTTCCCCACCAAAAACAACCTCATTTCCCTCGCTAATAAGTGACCGCATTGTTCGTGCCACATAGATACTTCCAACCGGTGTATAATAAATAGTACTGCCCTCATTTTTGGCCACTATCTCTACTATTTGCGATGTACTCACAGGTGTAACCAGTGCACCTTTTTTCTGGTGGCATATATGGCGGGCGATCAGTGCAAATTCTTGGTTTTCTTCAACAAATCGCCCGTTCTCATCAATAAATACCGAACGATCCGCATCGCCATCGTGTGCAACGCCGAATGCTGCCCCACAGCTGACGACGAGATCAGCCAGCGTTCTGAGCCCATCAGAAGATGGTTCAGGTAATCTCCCGGGAAATGTTCCATCCATTATTCCATTGAGGGTAAGCACCCTGCATCCCATTTCGGTGAGAATTTGCGGTGTTGTAAGGCATGAAGGGCCGGACCCAGGATCAACCACCACAGTCATTCCTGAACCTACTTTATCAGGGAAGTGGTGAACAATCGCATGAATATACTTCTGGACAAGATGAGGAGCGTGTATTTCATAACCAACGTGTTCCCAAAGCAGGGGGCAAAATGAAAGATCAAATATTAAATGTTCCAATTTGAGTGTTTCTTCATCACCCATTTCCGTACCATCGGCTTCTATGATCTTTACACCATTATATTCCGGGGGATTATGGGATGCGGTTATCATTGCTCCACTGTCGAACTGCTCTTTTACGAGGTACTGAAGAGCAGGAGTCGGGAGGATCCCGCAGTCAACAACATCGCACCCTGTCGAAAGCAGGCCGGATTTCAGAGCATTTACGAGTGCTTCTCCGGAGGTCCGTGTATCTCTCCCTACGGCAATGCATCCTTTTCGCATTGTTCCGAGTGCTTCACCGATAGTTAATACGAGATCTGGTGTCAGATCTTTACCAACAACACCTCGTACTCCGTTGGTTCCAAAAAGACGTTTCTGAAATTTCGTAGTTTGCATGGGTTCCGGCTCCGATTTTTATAGGGAAAAATTTTCGAAGAGATCGAGCGATGTGATGACCTCGTTAACTGAAGGATTGGAAAGGATGCACTTCTCGGTTGTTGAACTACCGATAACTATTTTGGGGAATGTTTGCTGTTTAAAACCTTCAATAACGGCAAAATCAATTCCCTGATTAAAGAGTATAATTAAAATTTCTTTGAGACTATTTTTACGTATAGCAGCTACTGCTTTATGTGAGTCTATCCCAACAGAGATATCTGCACCTGTATCAAAAAAAACAGTAGTATCCTTTCCCTCCTCGATGTGATAGGTATGATCTCCAAGATGTTTGATCGCTGCCACCGTTCCCTTTTCTTTAAGTGCGGGAATGAGTTTTTTGATAAAAGTTGTCTTTCCCGAACCTGAGCTTCCAACAATCTGGATTATTTTCATGCGATATACCTCCATGGATCATAATATTTCGATATGTATTCCACAATTTCCGTTAATGTCGGAATTAATAAATGCCTCGGTTTTAACTGTGTTTTGTTCCTGGATTGGGAGTACCTTGAGATCTTTCAGGTGTTGATAGCGTTCCTTCAAGGGCAATTTTTTTACTAATAATTGGCAGGATCTGTTCAGGGACTCTCATCAGTGATATATGCGAATCTGACGCAGGGAGGAGATTTTTTGTTTTTTTGTCTGCTCCTTTTTCTTCGAAAGATGACGTATCATTACCCGGCGAACTATTATCATCGATTGGTTTTTGTGGTGCCATATTACCCGTCGCCTCTTCTTCTTCAGCTCGTGACCTGAGGATTGTCTTGGCGGCTTCTCCTACACTTCTCATCACTCTGGTAATCCGGTCCTCAATATCAATCTCTTCATCAATATCAAGTGTAGTTCCTTCAACTTCGAGAAGAAACCGTGCGACTTCGCTTGCTTCAAAGAGCAGATCGTCAAGTTCATCAGTGGTAAAAAACCCGCACATTGCACCATAGAAAAATGTGGCACTTGCTTTCCGCACCTTCTTTTTAAATGAGTTCCGTGCCTGGTTGACCGCTTGTGGTGAATAGGTATCTTCCATAAAAGGGACAAGTTCCGGGAGATGATTTCCAATAAATGTCATCTCCGCACCCCCGGAAGTTCTGAAATCCGTGCATAAACGTGCAAGTGCCCATTCTCTCGCGGTGATATAGGTTCGCTTGCGAAGGAACTGATTTACCTTCCGGTACGTTGCTCCATCGACTTTTTTAAATTTTTTATATTTGTTAATCTCCTGTTGGATTCGTGAATCATCCATTGCGTTTTCACCTGGACTTTTTTGTTTCAAGTGGGGCTGCTTTGGGTATAGCATTATATGGTTTATTACTAATAATACCGTATTAAAACTTCTTTATTTTTTTGGTGATATTACGACGAAAACGAGGGATATTTAAAAAAATTTAAATTCACAGTTATCCAGAACTCCCAAGTTTCAAAACTTGTGTCGTGTTTTTTAAAGATCTCCCGGAAGTTTAATAGTTTCCTGGCAATCAATAAAAAAATTTGATAAAAAAAAACAGCAGCTTAAAAAAAAACCATTGCGTTAACGAGGATACTCAACCAGAGGGAATCCGGAAAAAATCATTTTTGGATTGACGATCAAAAAAATACACACATTTTGGTAAAGTGCATTCATGATGCCCTGAGCGACTTGTGATCTATTTAGCATCTTACTTTCCTGGAAAGACAGCGAGACAGCGAGCGCCCGGTCCGGGTTTTCAGATCATTTGTTCTTTACCGGAAGGAAGAAGTGCGTTTTTTTGAGAAAGATTGAATGTCAATAGAGTATCTTCAGTCATGTATTGGCGTTAATGCCCATTTCGTCCAACAAAAAAAAATAGAATCCATGGAATTTACCAGATAATTAAAAAAAAATTTATGTTCCACTGCTCATAGTTTAAGATGAAAAGGTATTTAGTGCTTCGTCATTTTTTGGTAATCTGCCAAATCTGAAATCTTTGATATTATTCTCTAATCGGAATTTCTCCCTTTCTACAAAAATCCCCTCGCGTTTTTCTTCACATGAGCCCAGGTGGCATCGTTGCTTGTAGTATCTTTGCTATTTTACGCTGACTTCTTTATATTCAAAAGTTCGCTTGGAGATGGGATAATCAATATACAATATAAAAAATATGCCTTTTGTATATAGCATCATTTGGTTTATTCAATGGATTGTGCAGTCTTGCAGGCAAAATTGAAATCCTTTATTTTATTCATTAATCTGGAAAAAATAACCTTATCCTGGGGGATTTTTGATTTGCGTCCATCAAATTATTAGATCTCGTTAGCCTGGAATTTTATGGTATCAATCCTGCCCATTACTTTTTTTATCATTTCAATTGATCCTCCCCCGCGAGTGTCGGGCACAAATCTCCCGGTTGATTATTCTCATTTATTGATAAAAGGACAATTTTTCACTAATGATAATCAGAACAAATAGACAGCAACTATACCCTCGCCATTTGCATATCCAGACCTCCAAAGAATTGACGGTCGTAATGATAAACAAATTTTTCCTGTCCTCTTTATCTTACCACTGGAAATCTGCTCCGACAAACATCACTTTTCGGATACATTTTTTTATATCAGGAATAGAGGTATATATTTTTTTCAGATTTCTCAAGTACAACAATCGCGATGACGGTTTCAATTCGAAATTGTCTGATGAATTATTACACGCACACAGTGAAAAAGATCTGATTTTTTTGAAACAAACAGCAAAAATAGAATAGTATCCTTTTTTGGAATCTGAACAGGAATGCAAAAGACTGGGTTGAAGACTACACTCCCTTTTTGTCGGTTTTTTATTAATTAAGGGGAATCAACAAACTTATCAAAAAAACCGATGGAATTATATTGCTTTTCCCCCGCTGAATCCCGTTGTTTATAATCGTTTGAAAGGTGTTCATTTGGGAGAATTCAGCCCGTTTATGATGTCTACTGTTTTTCTTACGCCCGGCTCGATATCTTGTAAGCAAATGTATAGAGCCTGACCAACTATTCTTCACATACCCTATCCGGAATTCTGGCACCTTACAAAAATTATCGGATTGTCCGATTGAATAACGAAAAGATATTTCAGGAATTAGAAATTGTTTTAGATCAGCAAAGTTCCAGACCCGGATTTGACGGTACGTTTATCCATGTCTGTTCGGATTATCGGCTTCAACCCATCTACAAGGAACAAGTAACCCTTTCGTACTCCCCACGACGAAAAATCCCTATAGTGGGCTTCTGGCAGAGTTTTTACCAAGGGGGGTAGTGGTTATACCCTCCTCTTTGAAAAAACCCTTGTTTTAGAACTCTTTACGACAAAAATTCGGAATCATTTATCTGGAGTGTGACAATAGTACACCTGTGAATCGGTGTGATCTGTCCGAAAATAAAATTGAGAATAAGGAATTAGTGCAGGTTGGTAGTCAAAGCAACGTTGAATCACAGTAATTCCTGACTTGCGCAGAATAGGTATTCTGCGCAAACCTTTATTTATTTGAGATAAGATAGAATAGAGCATGGAAAGCGGGTATTTTTCGGAGTGGCTCAAAAGCTACCGCAATTATCTCAGGATGCGAAATTACTCCCCCCGCACCCTCAATAGCTATGAGCAGGTGATTAAACACTTTGCTTATTATGTCTGGTTGCGCCGTCATACTGATGTCACAAAACTTGTCATCTACTGGAAGGACTTTGAAAATGCCCGACTCGATACTGATGTAGAAGTCACGCCGGTGATTATCACCGATTTTCTCTCGTTTATCTCAGCGACTCAGACATACAAACCCAAGACCTTTCATCGTATCATTTCCACGCTTAGCTCGTTCTACCGTTTCCTGTATACTCAGGGTGCTGTCACTTCAAATCCGCTGACAGGTATCGATCGACCGCGGATCAAACAACAGGAAGTGAAATATCTCAAGCACAACCAGGTGCTTCGATTGCTGGATTCTATTGGAGATCTTCGCGACAAACTCATTGTGAGGACCATTTATGCCACTGGTGTCAGGGTATCAGAGCTCTGTAATATGAATATAGAAGACATCGATTTTGATGAGCATACAATAAGGATTCGTGGAAAAGGTGATAAGATACGGACTGTCTTTGTTGATGATGATACCCTTGCAGATATCCTGAAATTCATAGGTAACAGGATAGTAGGCCCGGTTTTTGTTGGTCAACAGGGAAAAAATATCTCATCACGGGCTATTCAGCATATCTTCAAAAATTATGCACCATCGGGAATCACGCCGCATAAAATCCGGCATAGCTATGCGAGTGAACTCTACAAAAGGTCAAAAAATCTCAGGGTTGTGCAGGAAAACCTTGGGCATACCTCTATAAAGACCACAGAAATTTACCTGCATACTGATATTGATGAACGCAGGCAAGTTTATCAGCAATATTTCCCGCTTTCTGACAATGATGAAGAGTGATCTTCATCTGTATTTCCTTGGAATCTCTTTACTATTTCCCTATTTTTCTGCAGTGATTTTTACCTATACTAAAAACACACATTGTTCAGCAGGTATTGCAATATTGTTCCTGGTTCCTATTCGAATTTCTCGTCAGATTTGACCCTTTTCGGGGTACCTGATGGGTAAATTTTATTTGAACTGAATAGTTATAAACCATATGATGCTATATACAAAGCCATAAACATTTTTTTAATTTTTTCCTGAGAATAAGGGTCATTTATTTTCTCAATGGCCTCTTGCAGTATTTCGTGAAGCCTGCAAAATTTTCAATACAAGCGTCCCCCAGATTATTATGCTGCAGATATGCCATTTGGTAGTATATTGCTAAAGAACCTATAAATGCCGTCACAACCGCCGCACTATTCCCTGCTGGAAAACTGGGGGGACCCTCAAAAAACTCCGTGTAATAAGTGAAAATGAGTCCCCAAAAGAAGTTCGAAAAATGCAATCGTGTACATTGAAAATTCTTTAAACAAATAAGATATCATCAATGCTTTTTTGAGTTCAGACATTGAAATAAGAGGGATATGATCACCCATCTAGAAAATGTTAGATTAGTGGTCTAATCGTTAAGGACCCCCGTAGTGTAGCGGTCAATCATGCAGGACTTTGGATCCGGCGACACCAGTTCGAATCTGGTCGGGGGTATTCAGACAAAAAGTTAGAATCTTATAGCAACCTTTTCCCATGCTCCGTCGTTGTTGGTATATGTCTACCCCAACCATTACACAATCTGAAATTTTTGCAACTGTCAAACCCGAATACTCAAACCATGGCGTCAGGGCGTTCCATGGCTTGCTCAGGGTCTGAATTTTGCACAGTAGCGGGAAGTTACCTGAGCTTTTTTCATTTTTAAATGAAACCATAGCTGGATTGACGTGCACCCGTACCATGGCATTGCAGAGAAAAAATAATGTCCTGCCTGCCTTGCCAACAAGTATTCCTTTGTTAACGCCGGCTTCATCCATTTCCTTCAGGAACAGATCAACCGATTTCTGGACCATCGATCGCGGGCGTTCATATCCGCTCACGAGCGGGTTGCGTTTAACCGAAGAGCGGGCTCCTGGAGCAGGTGCAAGGACATCTTTGAGACTTTAAACGGTCTTACCCGTGCATCGAGTATACTTGTCCCCGGTATCCCGCAACGGTTTTCATCGGAGAACCTGCATGGAGACCAGACCTGTCAATCTCTCCATCAGTACCTTATTTCGCGCCTTCAAGGTTAACAAGGAGATCGTTACCATCTGCTTTCACTTCGTACACCGGCTGATCGTACGTCCTGATGAGGCGTTGATTCTCGGCAATGCCCTGAAACATTTGCGTCATCGCTTTTTTTACGTTGCCGGGGCATCCCGATAACATACCTCCAAGACCGCCCATCTCCAGGATTGGGTCAGAGAGTTTTTTCCCGGTGGTTACGTCAAATTTTGAGGAATGCATCGGGCAGGTAACAATGGTGCCAGTCAGGGTGCCTTTGGAGAGCCGGGCATTCTCATGACCGCACCGGTCCCCGATCACAGAGAACCTGCCTCCGGCATTCACTATGCACAGCTCTTTTCCCCCGGCCTCAACATGTTTCATGGTACCGGCGGGAACCTCGCTTACTTTTGCAACTTTGACAAAATTCATTGTCTCACCCATCTTTTCCCGAGAATTGCTTTTTTTTTTCAGAACTGAACATGGCTCCCGTCGCAGAAAGGTTTGTTGCGCGATTTTCCGCACCTGCAGAGGGTGAGCCGGTTCCTGATGGTGTACGGTTTATCGTCAGCAGAAACCACCGGGATACCGCCACGCACCCACAGTGGCCCGTGCTCACCCTTTGCCGGGTATTCGATGACAACGATCGATTTTTCCAGTACCGGCTCGACAGTCTCCCCGCTCCGCTGGTCCCGTATTACCAGCCGGCCGGACGGGCAATTGCAGGCTTCTTCTATTGCGGTATCCCGGGCCTCCGGAATATCCGATTGTTCGGTGAGGTTCCAGATCCCGCCGGCCCGCATGCAGAACCGGGCGTGGACACAGAGCCCTTCATAATCTGCGAGTTCCAGCTCCGGACCATGTGTGATCCGTGGGTGGCGGAGATACACTTCGCCCCCGGCAGTTTCGGTGCCGTTGAAGCGGACTTTCGCGTGCGTTCCATCACAGAATGGCCTGTTCTCGGAATAACCGCACCGGCAGAGGGTATACTCCTCCTTCACTGGATACCGGTTGACGATCTTCCAGGTCCGGCAGTACCCTTCATTGTCATTACAGATTTCTGCAACAATGAGCGGGACCCCGCCAGTGACGATATAGGGGCCGTTTTTGGTGACGGTGACTTTCATTGAACCGTCCGGTCCTTCCTGAGGTTTTTTTGTTGTTTCTGTCATACTTGCGTCTTCCTGGTCCATTTGTTTGGGTTCAGTTCCCCACAAACTCTGGACTACCGGCACATGGCGTTCTTACATCAGTCCTATCTGCTGCATCAGAGAAATCTTATCGTAGAAGAGTTTCTCCTCGATAATCTCCCCGTTTTTCCAGTGGGCAACCGTGCAGAACTCAACTTTGAACTTCTTACCGTTTGGTGGAATTACTTTGCCGTCGGGAGCGGTCATCGGCCCCTTGAATGTTCCGGTGAAATCGGCTACCGAGCAGGTCCAGTCCCCCTGCCCGAATAATACCTTGTAGGGCCGGTTCCCGACCTTGTTATCCGGAAATATTTTGAAGAAAGCTATAGCCTCTTCCCGGTGGGAAGGGCGGCTGTGCGTGGGTTGTGGCTGTCCAGGCCAGAAGACATCCACCTCTTTTGCATGTCGCTTGTCAAACGTTACCCAGTCCTGGGAGTTCCATGCATCATCCAGCGTCTGCATGAGGCGCATATTCTCTTCTACAGTTGACATTCTTGGTTCTCCTAACTGTTGAGACACTATGAGTGGAGGGGAAGATAAGGATTTTGTCATTGTACAAATTGTGGAGGGTTATTTTTCCGCAATGTTGAGAAAGTGACTCATTGTTTGGATTATGCAATGCAAACGGCAATCTCTCGTTACCACAAAGGTGTTGTAGACCTCGCTTTGCATTTCTATTGACCGTTATCGATTGTAATAGGACAACACTCAATGGAGTATGGAAAAGAACCCACGATTTTGCTAATTATCGATGATTTCGAAAAAATGGAAGTTAATTGACGATTATGACGTCTGAATTAGGTGGATTAAACAGAAAAAAACGAATGTTTTTCACACATTAGTAAATCAAGTTTTTTTGTTTAAACATCAACTAATAGCGAAGTGAGCATAAGGGAATGAGAGCGAGGACGAGTGAATATGACAAGGCCTGTTATGCTGGTTGGATGCTCCATACAGCCAGGATTATTATCCTATTAAAAAGAGTCTTCAAATAGATCCATATGTAATCCTTGGACATGAAAGCGGAATCATGTAAGATCAGCGATGGTGTTTACTGGGTAGGTACGCTCGATTGGGATCTGCGAACATACCATGGGTATACCCTGCAGGGAACAACCTATAATGCCTATCTTGTTTTTGGGAACGACAGGGTCGCCCTGATCGACAACACCTATCCCGGCACTTCCTCCCAGATGTGGGGACGGATCGCCCACGCGTTCTCCTGCGAGAAGCGGGATCTCGCGATTGATGTGATCATCCAGAATCATATCGAACGCGATCATTCCGGAGCCCTGACCGAAGTCCATAAAAAATTCCCGAAGGCGCCGGTTTATATCACCGAGATTGGAAAGAAGGGGATCCTGAAACATTATCCCTCGCTTGCCGGAGCTGAATTCATTATCATGAAGACCGGCATGACCGTGGACCTTGGCGGCAAGACACTGGAATGCGTGGAAACTATGTTCCTCCACTGGCCTGACAGCATGGTCACGTTCCTTCCTGAGCAGGGGATCCTCTTCTCTAATGATGCCTTCGGCCAGCACCTCTGTTACGCAGGACGATATGACCGTGATGTTCCCGAGCCCGTCCTCATGGATGCAGCAGCAAAATTTTATGGCAACCTGCTCGTGTATCCCTCAAAGCTGCTCGTGAAAAAGGTTGACGAGCTCCAAAAGATGGGTGTGCTGGAGAAAGTGCGGATGATTGCACCGGGACACGGCCAGATCTGGACGAACCCTGCACCAATTCTTTCTGCCTATACCAGCTGGGCAACAGGAGTATGCCAGAATAAAGTGACCATCATTTACGATACCATGCACCACTCCACCCAGATGATGGCACACGCTATTGCGGAAGGGCTGATCTCCGGTGGCATGGATGTGAAGATGTACTATCTTCATGAAGATGAGCGGAGCGAGATTGTAAAGGATATCCTGACCAGCAAAGGCATCTGTGTCGGGATCCCAACGATCCATGACGCCCCTTTCCCCAGCATCGGCGATATCATGTATTACCTGAAGGGGCTGCGGTTCGACCATACCGGCATTAAAAGGGGTGCGATCACCTTTGGTTCCATGGGAGGCAAGGGCGGGGCCATAAAGATGATTGCAGACGAACTTATTTCCGCGGGTTTCGATGTAAAGGAGCAGAAAGAATGTTTCTTTGTGCCGGATGAGAGCGAACTCGAACAATGCTTTGAGATGGGCAGAAAATTTGCAGCAACACTATCCGGGAAATAATCCCGGAAGGGGTCCACTATTGGAATCTACAGATCACTGCCGGATAACGGTATCGTCCTCTTCCGGCATTCTCTTTTATTTATACAATTGTGCAGGTCTGATCGTCATACAAATTACGTTTCCCAATTTGATCATCTTTAGGAAAAAGGGAATGATATACTCTAACGATGATTATTTCTCTGTCGGCTTGCCGTCGTATTCCTCTGGCCGGCCAAGTGCCTCCTGCTTTGTTTTCCGTATAACTTTGTCCTGGTGCTCGGGTGGGGAGTATATTGTGTATAATTTGAGATTTTTGGTACTTGAAGTGTTGATTACGTTGTGCTTTGCGCCAGACGGAACTATCACGCCGCTGCCATCCTTCACCGTATGCTTGGTAGCATCGATCATGACAACCCCTTCCCCTTCTTCGAAACGGAAGAACTGGTCAACAGTATCGTGAGTTTCCATGCCGATATCTTCCTTCGGCTTGAGGCACATCAACACGAGCTGGCTGTATTTTCCCGTGTACAGTACCCTGCGGAAATCCGTGTTCTTTTTCGTTTCTTCTTCCAGATTTGCTGCAAAACCTTTTTTCATTTTTCTACACCTCTGATTAATTATGAATGTTACAACGTCCCTCTACATAACTCAGGAGGTTTCATCTGTTCAGTGCCAAAGGCAATCACCGTATTGAGACGGTAACCCGAGGCAGATGCTCCCAAGATAGCATCGTGTACTTTGATTTGAAATAATTATGTATAACTGGAATTTAACTATTGAAGCTGGTTATCGACAACGTTAATAAAGCAATTGTGTGCAGTGATGCAGGATATTACCGTTCAGTAATCCTATTCGGATGTATGCAGGTATCACGGAGTGCGTATGCGTTTATGTTCTAAATTTTAGCTCCGTTGATGCACCCCGTCAGCACAAAAGGGCCAGATCCTTATAATAAGGAAAATTTTTTAATCATTCCAGCACTGCCAGAATATTTTCCCAACAGGTAAGATCTGTTATAGCCTGGATTGGAATACCCGAGGCGGTTTGAAGCCTGATGAGCTTCCGTAACTGTTTTTTTGATACGCGAGTAATTTTCTCCAGTTCAGTAAGCGTATCAACTGTTGTCGGTTTCCTCGTTGTTGTTGCGATATTGAACGCAGCGTTCACGTCAGCATGTGCCAGATAGCCGCAGTGGGGGCATTCGAATCGTTTGCGGGATCTTCTTCCATAATTACCGCAACGACTGCATCGTTTCGACGTGTACGCAGGGTTTACATAGATGACATTGATTCCCCGCTCGTTCGCCCGTTTCTCCACCAACCGCTGAAGGGAGTAAAACGATCCGTTATCAAAGGAGAAATCATACAACCCCTTTACATTGTCAAGGTGAGAGTAACGTGGGGAAAAGAGCTTTTCGAATTTGATACCCGACCCGAGCGATTCTGCAAAGGAGACGATCTGCCGGGAGATTGTATTGATGGTGGTTTTGAAATTTTTCCGTTCGCGGGTTTTAAATTTTTTGAGTTTCCAGAGTTTTCCTTCTTTCCATAATTTCGTGCAGTTTTTCGATGAATGGCTGTGAAGATAGTGAATATTTTTTCCCAGTTTTATTACTTTCCCGCTAACAGGGTCGGCTGCGACCGCCACATGGCCGGTCGTGTTCAGATCAACACCGATCCAGCGGGGTGTTATGAGTGTGGCTGGATAAAATTTGATCACCTTCCCATTTCTGATAATTCAAACCGCTGTACGAAATGCCCGTAGAGTAAAACGAGTTCTGGTGCCGGGTCCTCCTTTTCAAATAGTCAATAATCAACTGATATGGAATATATCTTTTGGTCAAAAAAGGCCCGGATTAAAAAAAGAATGATTAATCATGATCTTTTACTTCCCCAATGATGCTACTCAGACTATAACAATATAGGCGACCAGTGACAGCAGGAATGCCAAGAGGAGCATAGCAAGGGAAAGTGGTGCTACAAACACAAGCATTGCGTTTACTGTGCTGGCAAGCTGGGAGATCCGGTTGGAGCCAAAGACGACGATATGCTCGCAATATGCAGTGTTCCCCGCGACTTCTGATGGTGCGAGATCATCCAATGCAGCCTGGAGCGCCTGCATCACAAACGGCAGGAATTCAGAAGCCCCGACATGCATTCCCACCGGATTTTTGCCCGTAATCGTATTTACGACATGGGAATCCGTAGTCATCACTTCGGCATGATCAACAACTTTCAGGATTTGTTCCAGCAGTACTTCACGCATTCCTCCTGCCATATTGTTACCATCGATGAGAATATAGGCGGTGCGCTGTCCGTCGACTTCGACAACGAGGATCTGTACTCCCAGGTCCCCGAACCCCTGTTCTCTGCTGAACGGTAAAGCATGGTGACTGACGCCTATACGGAACGGGTATAGCGGAGTTGTGCGGCACTTGTCCATCGATTCCAGTGATGCCTGCTGGTACTCGGTTGCTGTCAGCGTTGCCAGGAGGACCGGAGAAGAGAGATCCGTCATGCAGTTGTGCGCATCCACTACAGCGACATGGGGGAACCAGCGGTGTCCCTCTGCCATGATGATCATACCGATCGAAAAATCAAGGTCTTCTGTCCGTTGCGGGGAACGGGTAGTCACCAGGAGAACAGTGTCTCCGAACCGCTGGTAGAGGACCTGCACGGAACCAAAAGCGAGGCGCCCCGATCTCCCGGCGACACCGGAGTAGACTATCTTCTCACGTGATTTCTGCAGTGCATCGATCACTTTATCAATTTCAGTCTCTGAAACGAGGTTGAAGTCATGGGTAGCGCACCCGTGTGCGACAAGAGTCTCGTCTTCAAAGCTGTCATGCAATACTTTGGGAAGGTTGCCCCCGCCGATCTCACCCATGGGGCCCGGGTGCAGGTTGGGGACGGTGAAAATTATTGCTTTTTCGTTTGCCCTGCGAAAAAAGAAGCTCACCTGAGGGACAAATATCTCCTCACCAATCTCCCGGAAGAAATTTTCCATGCCTTTTGAGGATCCGTCCGTCATGTGAGCGATAAATGCATTGATGAACGCAAGCCCGCGTATTTTAAATGCACGCCTGAGCGGGCGTTCTATCATCCAGATAAGGATGGCAAACCCGAGGCCGAAGACGACATGCAGTACCAGTGCAAGGATACCGAATGATGGGGAGAAGAGGAGCATACCGGCCAGTATGCCGACACTGCTCTGGGTGAACGCAGGGACAATCATACGTGGAACCCGGTAATCGGCAATTGCTACCAGTACAAAAAGCCGGAGTCCAAAGACAAATCCCAGCGAGATAGCATAGAACAGGGGGATGAGTTTCACCGATGATGCGAGTGCAACAAACGTGATGATAACCCCAAAGACTGTACAGGAAAGTGCGAGAAGAGCTGACCGGTTCCAGGTCATCGTTTTTCCGTTATACTCGATGATCGGTTTAGTCAGGAGAAATGCAGCAATCGCCGGAATGGTGAATGCCAGAGTACCTGAGAATGGCAGGGCTGAAAAGGGCAGAAGCACCCAAGCCCGTACACCTGCACCATCGATCAGTAAACCCAGGATGATAATAAGGAACAGTGAGCGTTTCCATGAAGGAGCAGTGAAAATATAACGAGTAAGCTGACCGAGTTTGACATCGCCGTCCTGGGCCATCAGGAAAACCCCCCAAGGACCATTTCGTGACGGTCAGAGGATGACTGGATCTCACAGGTAGTGTAGGTGATCGGCCGGGAATAAAATGGTGCATTGAGCGTGAGAGTCTCGTATTCCCCGCCTTCCCCGGCCAGGTTGATCCGGTGAATGGCAGCGACATGTCTGAGTCTCCTGATAAGGGCGTCATCGAACCGGGCCCCCAGGAAATGTTCGTCCAGCCCTTCAGCTGCCGTGACAATGATTATCGCCTCCGTGCGGTCTGCCACTTCCCTGAGCAACATCTCCGTGTCCATATGCCACAGGGGTGTAAAGAGCTGTAGACCGAGCCGGTCGGTGATTGCCTTCACGCGATCGGCCTGGTATTGGGATGCGACAGCCCCTGCGATCACGCCTTCTATATCAAGGGCGGCGAGTCCTGCTTCAAGATCAGCAAGTTCCTCCTCTTTACGTCCATGGGTAGGTATTTCAACGTACTTCATACCGGCAACCTTTGCTATGGCAGCGACAGCGTCCAGGTTTGCAGAGTGGAACATGTAAGAGTCACGGTTTTCAGGGCGGGCAGTGACCAGATATTGAACATCTTTTCCGCTGTCGATTGCCTTCTGGACAGACAGGACAGAGTCCTTCCCTCCGGAGGTGAGTGCTGCCCAGCTCATGATTAATCCTTCCCTGCAGCGGGTGATGCCAGGGCACCGAAAAACTGGTGGTACCGGATCCGCATTGCGTCCCAGTCCGCAAGATGCGTCTGGCATCCGGCATGTTCCACGACGAATGAAGCGGTAACCGTACCGATTTTACAGCAGGTCAGTGGCGGATATCCCCTCATGTATGCGGAGAGGAACCCGGCACGATAGGCGTCACCTGCCCCGGTAGGATCAACAAGGGTGACGGGGACAACCGGTATGAAGTGTTCTGCACCTTCTGTATACAAGGTGCTTCCATCACCACTCATGGTAAATATTGCGGTACCTACCTGTTTAACGATTGTATCTCTCGTCGTGCCAAGTGTTGTGCACATCTGTCGTATCTCATGCTGGTTGGCAAACAGGATATCGGTATTGGCAAGGATCGTCCCGAGCTGTTCTTTGCTGTACCAGAACACATCCTGCCCTGGATCGAACGAGGTAAACTCACTCCTCTCTGAAACCCGGCAATTGAACTCCGGATCTGCGGTCGCCATGTGGACAAAGGGAAGATGGGGAGCTTCTGAAGTGGCAAATGCTTTTGACGCGCCCCATTCGAAGAACGTCATCTGGTCACCCATATCGTCAGTGAACATGAACGCTGTCGGTGTATTCGCATCCGGTACAACAAAGAACTGTTGATGGATCCCGATCCTTTTCATCCAGCGGTCGTACTCGCTGCCAGCAAAATCACTGCCTGTACAGGATATGAGGGTCACCTGCTCTCCCAAAACGGCAATCCCTGCTGCGATATTTGCAGCACCGCCGCCGAAATAGATCTGCCGGTCTGTGATATGCGTCGAGCAGTTTTTCTCCGGGAGATGAGACACCCGGGAGATGTTATCTATGGCGGTATGCCCGACGATGTGGATCATAGTACCTGCACATCCAGCAGTTTCAGCGGCACATCCCTGAGTGCCTTTCCGACTACTGATTTTGCAATCCGTTCTGCATGCTCGGGGGATTCAGCCCGGAAGACTTTCATCTCAAGGACAAGGCCCACGAGAGCAGTGTCTGCAACGACGATCGCACTGGAAAGCGTCTCTTCACAAAAAGGACAGGTGAGAAAACCCGCCTCGACTTCCACATATTTTGCTGCAGGGTTGAGCCGCTTTCCGGCTTCGCTAATAGCAATTCCGATCGCATCGTCCAGTGATTTGACGTCGCGTATGATCCATGCCGATTCCAGTGTCACAACATAATCAGGCATCTTTTTCTCTCCTTACCAGATATCCCGGTGCACATGCTCTCCTGGAGCCATCCGCCCGGTGAGCACCGATGGGGGGTGTCCTCTGCCCACCGCAAGCAGTGCGATGGGGCGGATATGCTGGGGCAGATCAAGAATTCCGCGCACTTCATTATCATCAAAAGCTCCTGTCCAGCAGGAGTGCAGTTTTTTTGCATGGGCTGCAAGCATCATATACGTGCAGGCGATCGCTGCATCTTCCAACCCATACAGGATACCCCGTTCTCCATAGCGTGACATTGACCGGACATAGTTTGCGCACACAACAAATATGGCGGCCGCTTGCTCCACGTGCACCTGATCGAATGCAGCCTGAGAGAGTGCAACCTTGACTTCCTCATCAGTAACTACAACCACGTCCCATGATTCAAGGTTGCCGGCACTCGGTGCGGTACCTGCACAGGTCAGGATATATTCAATTTCCTCCTCAAACAGAGGGTCGCTTTCGTATATACGAACCGAAGAGCGGCTTTTGAGAAAATCAAAGAAATCAGATGAGTCCATTTTTTTCAAGTACCTGCCACGCTTCCTGCGCAGGGGTCGTGGATGCACTAATCGCCATGGCGATCTTTCCGGATGCCTGTTCTTGCTGGTTGCTCTCGGTAAGGGAAATGGCTTCGTTGAGAAAATCGATTGCCTTTCTGAATTCTGACTGCCCGGTACTTCGGGCGGCAAACTGGAGTTCATTCCTCACCGATTCCATCAGCATCAGGAGCATTCGCCGTCCACCTGAACGTTCATTGTCTGAAAAACCTGTTAATGCAAGGCATAACTGGGAGGATATGATGAGTTCGGACTTTGCCCGTTCACCAAACTGGTAACTCTTCACAGCTGTTGCAAGATCCATACTTACCATAGATGTTGCCAATAAAAGAAAATTAGCATTAGATAAAAAATTCAGGGTTGCAGACCCGGGTATAAAAAATTCAGAGGGGTCGGGTGAACCCCATTCTATCACGGAAACAGAGGTAACCCATTTTTTGATGTATGTTATCGTGAGGATTTAGCTTTGGTCCCCAGTGCAGAGACCTTTGCCCTGCGCATGTGCCTGCGAATGAGCGGGCTTGCAGTGGACTCGTTCAGGCCTGATCCTCCCGATCGGTCGCCACCGCGTCTTCCTCCGCGCTTGCCGCCACGTCCTCCGCCACGTCCTTTTGCCTCTTCATCCATAGCGTTAACTTTCTTGATATTTACGCCGGCTTTGAACCGCTGGTTCGGGCCCGGTGTTTTGAGATCGCCTTCACTTTTTGGAACAAGCCGTATCTGTCCCTTGACGCCTTTCACCTGTGCCCAGACGGTAGTACCTGTTTTACCCATAATTAAACTCCTTATGTAATTCTGCCGCCCCACTCATAAATGTTCGCGCCTTGATTCAACGGCTGGGGAACAAGTAAAAAATCAGGATCTTTTCCCCGCAAACGCTGCATCAATTTCTTTTCTGAGTATTTCGCTGACGATCTTTCCGTCAACTGACCCTCTCACTTCCGTCATGACAACACCCATAAGCGGACCAAGTGCGGCTCTTCCCTTCTGCTCCACGAACTCCGACCGATCAGCGACGATCTTATGTATAATGGATTTCAGTTCATGAGAAGAGACTGTCGGAGCAAGTTTCCTGATCACATTTTCAAAAGAATCACCGGATGCAATCCCTTTAAAGAGATCAGGAATAGCTTCCTTTGCAGTTCTGCCGCTTTCCACGGCATGCCATGTTGCAAGATAATCCTCATCAGATATCTTTTCTACTGCAACACCATCCCTCCGGAGTTCCGTGCAGGTGGAAAGGATGGTGAATGCCGCAAGTTTAGGTTTGATCCCCTCTGCCAGTGCGCGTTCGAATAAGGGGAGTTTTTCTGATAATGCCAACCGTGTTGCATAATTCCGGTCAATCGCATATTCCTGTGCAAAACGCTGTGCTTTTACGCTCAGCAGCTCGGGGACTGTAGTGGCATTCCAGCGTTCATCATCGATGATCACCGGGAGGACATCGGTTTCGGGATACATCCGCGCTGCACCCGGGAGCGGGCGCATATAGGCAGAGCTGCCGCCTTCCAGCATTTTCCTGGTCTCTTCCGGGACCGGTCTTTCTGAGACTGCAAGCTGTGCACGGCCGATAACCTGGTGAAGGGCACACCTGGCCAGGGTATCGCTCGCCGCAGCGACCATCACTATGCAATCCTGGTCGCATGCACTCATATGGGTCCGCACCTTCAAAACTTCTTCTGCAGTGATACCATAGGCAGGAAGTTCATCCGTGTGGAAAATCCCCCCGACCCCGCATTTTTTTGCATAATCTGAGAATTCACTTCCAAGACGGCGACCGGGTTGTATCTCGTATCCTGCCAGACCTGTAAAACCGTCAAGGCGCAGGGCATAGATTCGTTTCGCCTTTTTGAGGACGGTGGATTTTGTCGATGTGAAGATGTCGGTTACATCCTGTGCATTATCATGAACCGATGCTTTCCTGAGAAGTAGTTTTTCCCGGATGGCAAGGAGAGTTTCCTGGCGCTGCACTTCGCGCCTGACCACTTCGGCAATCAGGTCCAGTTCCTGTACCCCCTTGATCTCCACGCGGGAACCGCCCCGGATCGATATATTCACGTCCTGACGGATCGTGCCAATTCCCCGTTTCACTTTTCCGGTCGAGCGCAGCACCATGCCAATATATTCAGCAACCTGCTGCACCTCCTCCGGAGTATGCATGCAGGGTGACGTGGTAATCTCAATGAGCGGGATACCCAGCCGGTCAAGCGAAAAAATATCGTCTTTTACCCTCTGTGCTGCCTCCTCTTCAAGGCAGATCGTCTCGATCTCGCCCCCGTTCGGGAGTGCCCCGTTCAGGGCGACAAGGGCCGTGCGCTGAAACCCGCTGGTATTCGATCCGTCTATGACAAGTTTGCGCATTGTATGTACTTGCCTGACCGGTGTCATACCAAACATCCTTGCGATGGTAAGGCAGACAGAAAGGGCCTCATCGTTCATTGGTGCCGGTGGCTCCTCATCGTTTTCCACAAGGCACGTAGTATCATACGTGTAATACCGGAATTTCCGTTCGCGTTTCATCTCTTCCTGCGCAGCCCGGTCTATCTCTCCCATCTCGCTCTCGGTGACCCGGAGATAGCGGAAGAATTCCCCGGAATGTTCCGCACTGTTGCGGAGGAGTGTTAAACAATGGCAGAAAAGTTTCTCCCGGGTGTTCAGCTGCTGGTGGATCTCGATTCCCGCGGTGAGACCAATCGCGTTATAATCCATGGGTGCTCCTCCTGGTGCATTCCCCCTTGAGATCTGCCTGCATCAGGCTGCCTGCCCTTTCTGGATCCCGCTCGTTACCCAGCACCCACATTATCTTCACCAGGGCAACCTCGGGAAGCATGTCCCCGCCTTCGATGACCCCTGCCGCAAGCAGGTCGCGCCCGGTATCATAGACGCGGTCGCAGACCCTGCCCTGCATGCACTGGGTAGTCATCACGACCAGAGTGCCGTCTTCTACCAGCCCACGCACTGATGGAATAAGTGTAGTACTCACATGCCCGAGCCCGGTACCTGCAATCACGAGTCCTTTGCAGCCTTCATACGCTTCCAGCAGGTCAGGTGACATGCCGGGATAAAACTGGAGAAGCCCGCAGTGCTCTTCGAGCTTGTCGTGGATACCGGCTTTCCGGCATCCCCGCCTGACTGCGTGTTCTTCCAGGCTTACTTCGCCGGATGGATAGGCAACAGAACCGAGGGGATCGATACCTATGCTCCGGAACGCGTCACGACGCGAGGAGTGCATCTTTCGCACGCGGGTGCCCCGGTGAATCGCGCAGGTGTCATCACTGGTAGTGGCATGCATCACGATGGCGACTTCCCCGAGATCGCTGGTTGCCGCCCTGGCTGCGCATACGGCATTCATCGCGTTGTCACTGGATGGGCGGTCAGCCGATCGTTGCGACCCGACAAAAACGATCGGAACCGGAGAGTCGATCATGAAACTGATTGCCGCCGCACTGTATGCCATCGTGTCAGTTCCGTGAGTGATGATGACCCCGTCAACGCCTCGTTTGATCTCCTCGCAGATGGCACGGGCAAGTTCCTGCCAGATCAGCGGTGTCATGTTCTCAGACAGAATGGTAGCAAGCGGGATTGTGCGGTAATTTGCTACATTTGCCAGTTCGGGGATAGCGGTAAGAATATCGGCTGCATCGAACTGGCTGGTGACCGATCCGGTGCGGTAATCGATCCTGCTTGCGATAGTACCACCGGTTGACACGATGGAGAGACCGGGCAGGTCTTTTTTCTGGGGAACGTCAGGCTTTTTTGCAGGAATTTCCGGAAGATGACCGGAGAATGCGCAGGAAACCGGATCCACCCCGATATTGTAGCCGGAATCCAGTTTTACTACAGCCATCCCGTCGCGTTCGGTGATGTAAATCCCTTTCCTTGTCTTCCCCCCGTACATACATGCGACAAGGTCACCGGAGGTCGGCTGCGGGCTTATGCTACCAGCCTCCGGGCTTTTGCGATGAGGTCCTCTCGTGCTTTTGAGACTTTCAGGAGGTGTCGATCGATAAGTGCTGAATCCTGATCGAGGTGTTTTTTGCGCTCTTCAAGGGCAATCCTGACTGCAAAGGGTGCCGGCCCCCCGGTAGCCCTGCGGAGCGCCACGGAATATTGCACGTCCAGCACGTCATCAATATTCTGTTGGGTAAGTCCTTTTGCGACCAGCGATATTCCTCCCCCTGCCTCCTGTGCTGCTTCCTCAAGGGTGAAAAGTGAAAGATCTCCTTTCTGCACTGCCCGCCCGACAATAGTGTGTGCGGTGCGGAAGGGAAGACCGTAATTCCTGACCAGAGTGTCAGCCAGTTCGGTTGCGGTGGAAAACCCTTTTCCTGCATCTTCTTTCATCCGCCCGGTATCGAATGTTGCACTCGAGAGCATATCGATCAGGAGCCGGAGGCTCTCTTTTGCGTCCTGCATCCCACGCCAGATATGGGGCGTGAGCTCCTGGAGGTCACGGTTGTAACTCATGGGAAGCCCTTTGAGGGTAACAAGAGCACCTGCAAATGCACCAAAAACAGATCCTGTTTTTGCCCGCATGATCTCTGCGGTGTCCGGGTTCTTTTTCTGCGGCATAATGGATGATGTTGAACAAAAGGCATCATCGAGAGAAACAAACTTTACAAACGATGTGCTCCAGATGACCAGGTCCTCACAGAGCCGGCTGGTATTCACCATAAGGATGGAAAGGCCGGCAAGTGTCTCCAGTGCAAAATCACGGGTAGCTACAGCGTCCATCGTGTTCGCCACGAGCCCGTCGAAACCCAGCAGTGTGGCAGTATATTCACGGTTGATGGGGTAGCCGGTGGATGCAAAGGCAGCTGCACCCAGCGGGGACTGGTTCACCCGCACGTATGCATCCCTGAGCCGGTCGAAGTCCCGGGAGAATGCCTGTTCATAGGCAAGGAGGTGGTGGGCAAGCGTTGTGGGCTGTGCATGCTGCATATGGGTGAACCCTGGCATCACGGTCTCGATATGGAGCCCGGCCAGGGCAACGAGCACTTCACGGACTTTGAGGAGAGCCGACATCTGTTTGAGGAGATCTTCCCGCAGCTTGATGCGGATGCATGTCGCGACTTCATCGTTGCGCGATCGCCCCATGTGCAGACGCCCGCCAACCTCTACGCCTAACGATTCGATCAGGAGCGATTCTATGCCTGCATGGACATCTTCAAACCGGTCATCAAACACTTCTTCTGGAATCCCTTCGTCAAAAAGCTCAAGCAGTGCAGAAAGAAGCTGCTTTGCTATGTCTGGGTCGATGATCTTCTGTTTTTCCAGCATCAGTACATGGGCAAGATCAACAAGAATATCCGCCTCAGCTATACAGCGATCTGAACGCATCGACGAGAGGAAGTGCATCATCTCCCCTGTCCTCTCACCGGATAGACGCCCCAGCCTTACGACATCTGTTCGCATCCGTTCCTCCTCCAATCTTCGTTTACTTATTGGTAGTTTATTGATTAAATCCACGCCTTCCGCGCTGCGAGCTCAATTGCACGCTGTACGGATTCGCGGGGGATGATCGTTGCGACCGGTATGCGGACAAGTTGCTCGACCACGCTCGAAAGGATCGGGGCGCAGACGATGGCCACAGCACCCTCGCGTTCGGCACGGACGGCAGCCACGATCGCATCCTCCATCGTGTGGACAGGGTATTCGCGAACACGGACACGCTTTGCGTCGACTTCCGCAGTTTTTTCTTCAATCGTATCAAGGACCGACCGTGCAACGATCAGCCCGATGAACTCCCCCTCCGTTGCACGATACAGGAAGCGCAGGGCGCGAATGATTGCACGCAGGGTGGAAAGGTTGGGTGAACGCTTTCCGTGCATTATCTTGTACAACGAGCTCTGCGCAATCCCGCTCTTCTCCGATAATTCCCTGATACTGATCCGGAGATCGTGGCGGAGAAGGTCATTGAGCGCTCCCACAAACTCCTCATCTGAGGCAAGTGCCGCGCGCGTGAGCCGGTCAATTGGATCCACTTGTATCATATAATAAATACAATAAGGTTAATTTCTAAAAATTTTTTCCCTATTGTCCTCATAATTTTGCAAAAATGACGGTAAGAATTCTTCATCAGAATCACGCATTGTGGACAGTTATCCCCAGATTTTATCTAAATGTGTAATTTATCCGGATAAAAAAGGACAAAAATAGATAAAAAATGTCCATAAAGCGTAATATTAATTATTGCCAGAACAACGTTCCGACTATGAAAACGCTGAAAATTTCCGCAATCGCGCTTTTCGCCATTGCACTTTTATTGCTCGTTGCCGGCTGCACCCAGCCGGCGGGAACACCCCAGGGAGTGCCAACTACCACCGTTCCGCAAACCCAGGCTGGCACCGAGATCGACGTCTTATATTCAGGTTTCGGCACGATGCCCACGCTCATGGCCTCCAAACAGATTGATGCGTATATAGCCTGGCAGCCTTACGTCGAAGTTGCCCCGATGGCCGGTTTTGGAAAAGTGCTTTCTTATAGCGGTGACTTACCCCCGGATTCGAAATGGAAGGGTCATCCCTGTTGCGTATTCGTAACAACAACCGGCATGGAAAAGGAAAATCCTGATCTGGTCAATGCGATGACTGCATTGATGATGCTCTCGACAGATTACATCAATACCCACCAGGATGAATCAGGTGCGATTGTTGCTGAATGGCTTGCCGGTAAGAGCAATTTCACGTACGGAAACATCTCTGTCTCTTCCGAGCAGGCGATGACCCGGGCCATTTATACGGTAAATTTCACGAATACACCCACCGATACCTGGCAAAACGGGATCCTCCAGTTCATGTATGCCCAGCGTGAACTTGGCGTGCTCAACGGCACCTTGGTGAATGCAAGTGATGCAGATGCGAAAGCGATGCTTTTCGATTCAGCACCATACCAGAATGCGAAACAGATGATCCAGAACAACCACATCGTGACACCGCCAAAGGCTACCCGCCAGCTGGGATTCGGGTATCTCCTCTCTGACCACGATACCATGCTCTATGTTGCCGTGAAAAAGTGGCAGTACTTCAATGATACCTACGGGATTGCACTTAAGCCAAGGGATTCGACACAAAGCCGTCCCGAGATCGCTGATCTTATCGTGAACGGCCAGCCGGTCGCCGAGGTAAAGTTGATTTCAGCGGAATTCGGCGGACCCCTGATGCAGCTGGCAGCTACTGATTCGATCCAGTTCTCCATCGTCGGAAATCCACCGGTCATTGCTACCGTTGACAAGGGCAACCCGGTCAAGATCATCATGGCAGCCAATCTTGAAGGCTCGGGGGTAGTTGTGTCTGCGGATTCCCCGGCACATGACTGGCCGAGTTTCTTTGCATGGGCAAAACAGAGAGCTGATGCAGGAAAACCGCTGAGGATCGCTGACCCGGGCAAAGGATCAATCCAGGATATCCTCCTCAAATATTCCATGAAGGAGAGTAATTTATCAGTAAAAGAAGTCAATTCATAATCCGATGAAAAAACCCCTTTATTTTTTTCTCCCGGTTCTCATCCTTATCGCGTGGGAAATTACCGCCACGTTCATCAATAATGCATTTATTCTCCCCCGGCTCGAATCGATTCTTGCGGTCCTGCTCAACCCCACTGCCACGACGTATACGATGGGGACGGGAAGTTTAATCGATAACGCAAAGGCAAGCATTATCCGCATTTTACTGGGTTTTCTCCTCGCTGCGGTTATCGCAATTCCCTTAGGCATCGGCATGGGACGGTCAGAATTTGTCCATGAATTTTTTGATTCCACTATTCAGATACTGCGCCCGATCCCCCCCCTTGCCTGGGTGCCTCTTACGCTCGCCTGGTTCAAAATAGGAATCACATCGATTGTTTTTATCATCTTTATCGGAGCTTTTTTCCCGATCCTGCTCAACACTATTGACGGAGTCAGGGGGATTAAGAAGACATGGGCAGAAGTTGCGATGAACCTTGGTGCTCATGAACGTCAGCTTATGGGAAAGGTGATCCTTCCCGGTGCAGCACCAACGATCTGGACCGGGCTGAGGGTAGGTTTCGGCGTCGCCTGGATGTGTGTGATTGCTGCAGAATGGCTGCCAGGAACAACCCAGGGACTGGGATATCTTATCCTCTATGCCTATAACTTTGGCCAGATCAACGTTGTGGTTGCAGGCATGGTGGCTATCGGTCTCATTGGAATTGGATTTGACGTGCTTTTCAAATGGGTTGAAAAACGATGGTTCGGGTGGCGATCCCTTGAACGGTGAATATGGTAAAGAAGATATAACTAAGGGGTGAAGAACATCGCGAATCTTTCACTCAGGGACATTTCAAAGACGTTTACCTCTGAAAAAGGGGAGAAAATTGAGTCGTTGTCATCTATCAGCCTTGATATTGAGAACGAAGAGTTCATCTGTCTTCTCGGACCTTCAGGCTGCGGCAAGACCACACTGCTGCGCATTATTGCAGGACTGGATCGTCCGAGCACCGGCAGCATCAATCTGGACGGATATGGTATCGATCGCCCTAACCCGCAAATCGTTATGATCTTCCA
Source organism: Methanoregulaceae archaeon (assembly GCA_015660885.1). Classification (GTDB taxonomy): domain Archaea; phylum Halobacteriota; class Methanomicrobia; order Methanomicrobiales; family Methanospirillaceae; genus Methanoregula. Next base: position 49,806 of record JACTUB010000013.1, read on the forward strand.
GGAATATTCACTCTATCCCTGGAGGACTGTTGTTGCCAATATCGGGTTTGGGCTCGAGCTCAGGAAGGTACCGGCACAGGAACGTCATCTGATCATAAAAAAATATATCGAAATTGTCGGTCTCGAAGGGTTTGAAAACAGTTATCCGTACGAGCTTTCCGGTGGCATGCGCCAGAGAGTGGCGGTTGCCCGTGCACTTGCCGTCGATCCATCGGTCCTTCTCATGGATGAACCGTTCGGGGCGCTCGATGCCCAGACGCGGAACCTGTTGCAGCAGGAACTTCTTAAGATCTGGGAAAAAACCAAAAAGACCATCGTCTTCGTCACTCACAGCGTGGACGAAGCAGTATATCTTGCAGACCGGATTGTTGTCCTTACCCCGCGTCCCGGAAGAATCTGTGAGGTTATCTCGGAAGATAGTCCCCGCCCCCGGGACCGCACAAGCATAGAGTTTGCCAAAGTGCGGCGCCATGTCCTTGATCTTATCAACCAGCCAAAATGTTCTCTCCCGTAAGGTTTAATATGCCACATCTCCATTTTATAAAAGCAGTTTGTTAAGCGTACCGGCATGCTTACCTGATCATTTCTGGATAGTTATGCCCGCTTTCAGCAATATTTCACAGGAGTAGGACGCGATGGTTAGAAAACCGGCAAAAATGTACAGGAACATTTCAAAGAAAGCCTATACGCGACGTGAATATATGGGTGGTGTTCCGGGGAGCAAGATTGTGCAGTTCGAGATGGGAAACCTCTCCCAGGAATTCCCGACTGAAGTTGACCTGATTGTCGAGGAGGCGTGCCAGATACGACACAGCGCGCTCGAGGCTGCACGTATTACGGTCAACCGCCGGTTGATGAAGGACGTGGGCAGGTCAAATTTTCGTTTTAAGGTACGTATTTTCCCGCACCACGTCCTGCGTGAGAACAAGCAGGCAACCGGCGCCGGTGCTGACCGTGTTTCTGAAGGCATGCGTCTTGCATTCGGGAAAGCTGTCGGTACCGCAGCACGCGTAGATGCAAACCAGAAAATCCTGACCGTCTACTCCACGCCGCAGTATCTCGAGAAGATTAAGGATGCACTGAATCATGGCGGTCACAAGCTCCCCACTCCTTCCCATCTCAGGGTAAGCGTGATCAAGGTCAGCGGCAGGATCGTTGCAGCACCCAAGCTTGTCGGCGAGAGAGTAGTTGAAGCTCCCAAGGTCGAGGAGGCCGCAGCAGAACCTGCCGAGGCACCGGTAAAGGGAGGCAAGGGAGCAGGCAAGGGACCGGCAGTTGCACCGGTCAAGGGACCAGCAGTTGCCCCGGCCAAGGGTGCAGAACCCGCCAAGGCCGAAGAGAAGAAGGGCCCGGCTCATGGCCCGTCTCATGCCAAAGGCGGCAGGGACAAAAAGTAATTTTTCCTGTCCTTTTTTTTAAATAACACACTGTTGACTGTGAAATTAGCAAAAATCTAAGGTTCGAACTACACGTTTTATCTTTTTTATTTTACAGCAACAAGAATTGCACAACTCCGGGATTTCCATGAACAATCAACATATCGGAATCCGGCCTGTCGTATATCATTTTGCATATCTCAGATTGTCCCTGGTTTATCACCCATTCTTTTTTCGTGTTCGATTCGTTTTTTTTTAAATTCATCAAAGGATTTTTCAATCCCCATCTGATTATGCATCCGACAGAGGATCGATTCAATACGGGTATCAAATTCCCATTGGTCAATAACAGGGGATTCACATTTGAATAAATCACCATTAACAAATAAACCATCCGTTTTCAGGATCTCTCTGATACTGCTATAAAGTCCAACCCTCTTTTCAAACTCAATATGATGAAGTGCGAAACAGGAAACAACCAAATCAAATTTTCGTTCAGAGATAGCACCAAGAATGTCTTCATTTAAAATGTGTTTGATAATATGGACATTCGGATTTTTGTCAAATCTGTCATGACTTAATCGAATCATTTCATCAGAAAAATCCATTAAAATGCATGAGAATTGGGTTTTAACGTGAGAATATCGGCTGTGACATCACCATAGCCACTCCCGATATCCAGAATTTTGGGATTTTCAGAGGTATATGTTGTCGCCAACTTTGAAATAACCGATAACATTTCATTGCGTTTTGAGTTGGGGCTGGAAAGGATGTCTCTTTGGTACAGTTGTATATACTGTATGTTAAGAAAAATGAGGGGATATCTATTTTTTTGAACGTGCGTTCATTGGAGCTATATAATAGCCATAGTGATTATGCAAAACTATATCGAAGCAATATCCGAACGGTCATGAAGCCGTGCACCGGGCCTGTATCAAGACCACACAGGGATCGAAACAAAAATGGTTAACAATTCCCTGGCAATACTGCCCGGTCTGTTCAATGATGTTACCAGATTGATTCCAATACTGTTGCTGGCATTGCAACAAAAAACCCTGAGACTTCTGATATTGCCGCATAGAAACATATACGAGCCTTCCGAATCTGCCAAAGGAACGCGAATATAAGCTTCCGCATCTATTGTACTACATCTTGCTTTAGGTAATCATTGATTGTCATATTATCTGTAAGGACACCCATCCTGCCATATTTCACTACTCAGACCATTAAGATACATCGACCGGATTTCTGTCTCATGCAAAAGCAGATCACGAAGGATCTCTTTGTCGGTCATGATTTCCTCTTCCAGAGCAATACTGCGCCAGCGATCGAGGAAATAACGATCACGGCGGTTATCGGTGTATATGTCGATTTCGTGATCGGCGTAGTTGATGTCAATGTGTGGGTCGGTGTTGGATTAGGAATCGGTGTAGGTGTTGACCCCGCATTTATTATCACAGGGACGCGGATGGCATCTCGGATATCAATCTGTCCTGAACTGGCGGAATATTGACCATAGATCTGAATGTATCCCGTCACATTACGCCCGGTAATATTACCGGAGATATGAATATTATTTATTGATTGAATGACCGTTAAGAATGACAGTTCAGGGCTTACCTCAAAGTCACTGATAGAATCACACGTAATTTTGTCATTCATAGAAGCACCGCTCACTTGAATCTTGATATTACTGCACGTAAGACCCAACACCGGTGTGCAGAGGGAGATCAATAATACAAAAAATATGAGGGTATTCTTCATAATTATGTCCTTATCTTATATAGTCAGGGATATCCGATAGTTTCCAGATGGATCTTCTGCATCAATAATGTTGGTATGCGGGCGTAGAAGATCTGCCAACAGAACGCGAATATGGACTCCTACATTCTCTATGCTCCATAGCAGCACTTTATCACTCATGATTCAAAGCTCTGTGATGTCTATCTTTAGTAGTGTAACATAGAAAAAAATTAAAGGTTCCGGACAGCCCATCACGGCATGATATCCCCGAAGTCTTCACTGTCCGGAGTAGAGTTTGTTTCCTGTGTTGCATTGAAGGCTTGAGCCTGCGCAACAGCGTTCCCGACATCATCCGAGACCAGTCCCTGATCCGTAGCTGCCGATGATCCCTCTGCCGCAGAAGGTCCCTGCGGGACGGCTGATCCTGCGGCCTGCATTATGGTGACTGCTGGTTGCTGAGCAGGGGTTTGTAAAGATGCATTTCCTTGACTCTGTGACGTGCATCCGGCCATGAATATAACCGTTATCAGACACAGTGCCATAATTCCCGTTGCGATTGCCTTTCGATTCATTATTCATTCACCTGTCCTTACACCGGGGAGCTGTTAGATCTCTGGCTCATTCCTCGATACCCTGAGGTCCGGTTCATTTCGCGGCCCATCGGTGTCCGGTTCGTCTGCGCCCGTGCTTCGGAGACAATCGCGCGGAGAGCCTGATTAAATTGCTGGTCAAGGGAAACAATCTGGGAGTTTAACGTCTTGAGGGTAGATTCATCGTGGTTCTCCAGAGCAGTCGGCAGCTGTGGCCGAAGAGTGATAATCTCGTTGAGGAAAGCCTGCGCATTTGTGACGTCCAAGCCCCTTGCCGTGAGATTTGTGAGACGATCCTGCATTCGTATCGTCGTGTTATCGAAATGTGCGAGCCGTTTTGTCTCCCGGGTCTGCCAAGAAATGCTGATAATCTGTTGTGAGAGCTGTTTGCAGAGCGCGTCGATCTGGGCGTTCACCGTTTTCAGCTGCGAATCGTCTTTGGCATCGAGACCCGCCTTAAGATTTGGCTGGAGGGCCTGAATCTGTGTCTCAATCTGCTGGGCAGAGGTTACATCCACGCCCTTCGCGGTTAAGTTAGCGAGAATATCTGTCCGGCGGCCGTCATTGTAAGTGAATTCATCAAGCCGTGATTTTTCCCGGTCAGTCCAGTAGGCATTATACAAACTCTGGATGGTTGTCTGGTCCGCAGTCACCGAGCTATTTACCGATGTCTGGAGGGCGGTTTCATCGCCCTTGTCTGCAGAAAGTGCCGCTTTGAGATCCGTGCGGTATTTTTCAATCTGGGTCTTCATGGTGCCCCAGGCTTGAGTTATGGTATCATCGGTGGTCATTGACTGAACCGAGGCAACCGTTGCAAGGAATTGTTGTTCATCAGATTGCAGGCTGCCAGTACTCACTGAACTGTTGAGGGTGTCAATGTACTGAACAGCCCCATCCATCTTTGCCTTGAAGAGTTCACCAGAGTAGGCTGTATATGCCTGCATGGCTGCTATATGTTCAGAATTGTCATTCCATGACTGCCCCTGACTCCATGCACTGACTGCAGCTATACCCGCAGAAATCAGGGCGAAGATACAAATGGACAGGAATAATTTACTATTTTCCTTCATCATTTTGAATTCTCCATTGATGGCGGGATGGTTATTATCGCGTCATCATTGGTACTTTATCTGGAGATATTGCTGGTATATATTGGTAGAATTGGGGTTTTCCGACGTTTAATCAGCACCAGGAAAACGTATAACCTTTGGGTTACTGGAATAATGATACTTCCTTTTGAATCTAATCACGATTTTGGGAAAATGTTTATTCATTTTATTATCTGGATAAGAGAGTATTAATCGAAAAAAATTAGTTTTATGAACAAAAATATTTGCGGCTCTGTAGAAACCCTACGTTCTCTGAAGAAAAATAGTAACAGAAAGATCTAAGGTACGGCGTCTTCTAACCTCGTGGTGAGGGACACTTAAAATTGTGGATATAATCGTTTTAATTTGATCCTTGCATTCGTCAGGACCATATCATGCCACGAACTCTGGTTGCATACCATACCCCGAGTCCGCTTACGATGGCAAAAAGAATGACGATAACGATGGTGAGGGCGGGCTGACTGTTAGGATGTACCACCATATTGATGTATATAGCCAGTCCCTCTACAAGGGTAAGGAGGACTACCATCATTGGTAAGTTATGCTTCTTTTGCGTCATGCTATCTTTAAATTACAATAGATACTCTAATAAAAGGTAGGGATACACCGTACTTTAGCTTTTTTTTTGGTCAGTTGCTCTCTTTGGAGAACTCAGGATTTCTACAGAGCCCCTGGTATACTATATAAAACGTAAAACCTGATCATCGTGAACATATTGCAGCCGTGTCGCCAAACTGGATCACATGACCTTTCATCGCTGTTATAAGCTCATGTTTGTTGGATCCGGCAGTGAGATCAAGCATCGCATCAAGCCCATACACCCTAAACAGATACCGTATCATCTGGCCATGCGGAGGACACGGACCCGTATAGCCGATGGTCCCATAGTCTGTGATGCCCTGCACAGCTGGGATGGGTGAAGTGACCCTGCCTCCGGGCGGGATTCCGGGAGGGATCTGCTGCACAGGAGGGATGTTCCAGACGATCCATGGGGTAAAAGAACAACAGGATTTTTCGAACGGGTTGAAGATCATAACAGCAACTGATGATGCATTTAACCCCTTAAGGGTAAGGCGGGGAGACAGATTTCCGCCATCGCATGTATGGGTGGGTGGGAATTCAAGAAAATCCAGTGAGACAACAAGTCGGTCCATTACTATAAAATCGGACACGGGACAATAAACCTTTCTTTTCCTGCAGACAACTCCACCTTTTTATTTTTCCTGACTGCTCTTTCTACAAGTCCAACCCGTAATTCATCCAGTTCTATAAGACCCCACGCAAACCCGCCTTCACCAAGTCGATTCCGGACTCCCATGCCGAATCCATGATGGTGTTCTATCCACCATTCTTTACCATTTTGATCTCTCGGATTGTTTCATCGGGGATATGGTCGACGAGGTAGTGGACCGCCTTTGTTTTTTCCGATGACAAAATTGGATATAACATAGTGGCTGTAGTGATTTCGTTGGATAATAATCCTTTTTAATTCCGTAAAATCTGATTATTTTTTGATTACAGACAAATCGAATAACGCGTTTGGAGAATCTCCGTCCTGCTTAAATCGAAATCCTGAATCTATGGCTGATGCAATAAAAGCACCATTTTCTGGCTCTGTAGAAGACCTATGCTCCCCCAATTTCGTCTCTTTAAGTGTGCCAAACCAATTTACCATTTAAGTTTATATGGAGAGACCCAAAATGCCATGGACACTGCTAACACTACTATTTCAATGATAATTACAGGAATAACAAGACTTAATGATAAATTTTCAAGCCAATAAAACACTATCAAATTTATAATAGTAAGGTCTATTGCGATATATAGGAGTATCCTTGTCGGGAAACTCATCGGAAATGGGAAATTGGGATCTCTCAAAGGTCTGTGTTCAATTGCCATGATATCACTAATGAGACTTGCATAGCTCCAACCATAACATTTTTGGAAATCTGGCTCTAACCAAGATTTACAAATGTTTACTCGCTCCTCGTTGACTGGAGTATTATTGTGTGGGTCTCTTCTTGTTTGAAGCCCGATTGCATTCAGACCCTCTGGTCTCATAATACCCACAATAGAGAGGATTGAGGATAAACGTATTTTTAATTTATTTCCGCTGAAATTTGGGCACGAATCGATACAAAACGTGCCATATTGGCGTTAATCAAAAATAACATCCATAAAAGTTTATTCTTCGCCAAAATTTCTTTTCATTTTCTCAACTTCAAATAATAGTTCCTTTGCTTGGCAATTTCATCCAATATTGAATGAAGAACTCTTGATTTCTCTTTAATTTCTAATCCATCAGAATTCTTATTAGATTTAGTCAATGCTTCTTCTAATTCTCCAATTTCCATAATTGTAGCTGCAATGCAATAGTAACTTTTTGAACGCCCTTCATTAAATTCCCGCAATATCTCTTTTATCAAGTGTTCTCTAATTTTTTGCGTCTTTTCAAACTCATTTACTCCATTCTTTTGGATAAATGCAATATCATCTTCAAGTTTTTGATAACACTTGAATGAGTCGGCTTTTTTCCCAGATTCTCTATGTTTCGTCCATTTTTCACACGTTTCATTTTCTTCACAATTCCAGCAAAATTCAATTCCTTTTTTCTTCAAGGCACAAGTGATAAAAGGGCAACCAGCGCCGATTCTGGATTCGGTTTTACATCCACGGCATTTGCTTGCACCTTCAGTATGGTAATGAGAGCAAAGTCTGCAAGAAAGCCCACAAATGCCAATTTCGGGGTATTTAATTTTCAATTGTTATCCCTCGCCATAATGTCAGATGTATTCAATATATTTATCGCGTTTATGTCGTAACAGGAAATGAGATGCAATATGGCTGACATGTTCACAGATTTGTTGATTTATATTACTATCGGAATTATGACCTTTTCCATAGGTATAATTCTTTTCAGCAACGGATCTGAACCATAAATCGAAGGCATATGGATGCATGTCTTACCGAATTACGAAAAAGTACAGATTATTTCAGTTAATATCAATAATTGTCGTTTATCCCAAAAATCATCAAATATCTTTATGATTTGGGGGCTTTTTTCGATGCCCCCTTGATTATCCCATCATCTTTGATATTGGCCTATAGAAATGCATAGCGAGGACCACAACTACCCCCGTGATATAAAGCGTATGGCAATTTCATGACGTAAGCCAAAAGGAGATAGTAGCGGGTGTGAAGGGATGATGAGGAAACCTACACTGACTTCTCCCAACCCTGGCCCATATCGACAAGTGGCCGAACTTCAGTGACTGAGAAGTTTACTGTGGCATAGATCATTTCTGCCGCTTCTTCCCCGGCAACCTTTGCCATCTCGGCCTTGTAAGTATCGAGCACCGGACCGATTGTCGCGATACTCTGCGCCTTTAAATAGACCCGGATCCCCTTCCAGTCCATGAAGTCTTTTGATGGTTCCATGATAAGGAATATTGCGTGCGGATTCTGCTGGAGATTGGTTAGCGTACGGTTCTTCCCAAGCCCCATAATCACGGTCCTCTCGTCGGTCATGCGGGGTGAACCGAAGACGCCGGAATTGACGTTTCCCTCTTTGTCAGCGGTGCTAAGTGTTCCAATCCTCGGTGATTTGTTGAAGTACTCCATAAGTTTTGATGGCATGTAATAACACCACGTTTCGTTTGGTTCGGCAGGAGGGGAGTTAAAGGTTGTGTGGGAACCGGCTGTGGGGTGACAATTTGTCTGGTCAGGAAATTAAAAAGAAAATCAATCCGCGCGGATTTTCCGCGAGGGCTTCCTTTAATTGTGATTAAAGGAATATTGTAAAATCCAAAATTTTAGACAGTCTACTATCCCTCAAACTCCGGAAAAATCCGGCCCGGAAACCGGATCCGGACGATAGTAACATGCGAATCAGGCTGATGATTTGATATTACCTAACAGTTGCCGGATATCGATCCAGATGATTAATTCATTCTTCTCTTTGTCTTTTACCATTACCTTGCGTTTGATAATGCCGGTTATGGATGTGTCTTCTTTATTGGCCGATGCAGATACGTAGTCAACCTGGTTTCCTTCAAAGGTTGAGACCGATGTCACATCATCGACAAGAATCCCCATCTTGGATTTTGTGATCTTGGTATCGAGAACAACGATCCGGGAAGATTTTATGGCGCTTGCGCCAGGGTCATTGATTTTGAGTCGGTGCTTGAGATCGATAATTGTCGTAATCTCTCCCCGAAGGTCAATAATTCCCCTCACATACTCCGGGTAATTCGGGAGTTTTGTGATGGTTGTGTAATCCACAACCTCTTTCACATCTAACAGGTCAATGGCAAACTGCTCGTTCCCAAGGAGAAACTCAACGACCTGAATTGTGTCATGTTTTTCCTTAACCGGTTGGGGATCCTTTCCCGTTTCGACAGGTTCATCTCTAATTGCCGCCATAGAAAAATCCCTTATTCAACTTTGAACTTGCGGTTCGCTTCCATTGCCTCACCAGCGACTTTGTTCACGGTCTCCATCATGCGGGAGATCTCGTCCAGGGCGGCAGACGATTCTTCGGTAGCCGCAGCGGCATCACCGGCCTCTTTTGCCGTCCGCTCGACAAGACCTGTCACTTCGGTAACGCTCGCGGTAATCTCTTCGGTTGTTGCTGCCTGCTCTTCAGTAGCTGCGGCGACTTCAGAGATACTTATTGCCACTTTGTCAACCGCTGTGGCAATTTTATTGAACGACTGCAGCGTTTCGGTCACCATCTTTGCGCCAAGATCAACGATCTTTTTCTCATTACCCATGGCCTGGGATGCGTTCTGGGCACTTTTCTTGAGATGGGAAATCATTTCTTCGATCTGTTCTGCAGATTTCCTCGACTCGGCAGCAAGAGATTTCACTTCGGTTGCTACGACGGCAAATCCCCGGCCGGCATCACCGGCGCGGGCCGCCTCAATGGCTGCATTGAGGGCCAGCAGGTTGGTCTGGTTTGCGATCTCCCGGATAAGGACAACAATCTTTGAGATCTCCGCCATCTGTTTTTCGACATCGGCAACAATTTCATAGACGTTTGCTGACGAGACGGAAATCTCTCCCATACTTTCTCCCGCCTTTCCGGCAAGCTCCGCGCCCTTCTTGGAGAGATCATTGGTCTCTTTTGTAAGGTTGGACACGGATTCCATGCTGGATGTGATCTCTTCTACTCCAGCACTCATGTCCTGCATGGCTTTGGTGATCTGATCGACGTTCTGTGATGCCTTCTCGGCGTTCTCGCTCACTTTTCCGGCATTTATAGCGATCTGTTGGACACCCTTGGATGCATCCTCAATGCTGCGGGCTGCATTCCCCGAAGTGGAGGTCAGGTCCAGCATCCGTTTATTGACATCCTTGATGCTGATCTGGAGATTGATGATAACGCCCCGTACTGCATCCCGCAGCTTGACGATCTGCTCATACACTTCTTTTGTATCGTCGTCAGGCTTGGTAATCTCGTATCTTAGTGTCAGATCGCCCTTCGCAATCTCTGCATATACCTTTGCAAGCTCCCTTACTTCACGCTCCATGAATTTCTGGGTTTTGACGACTTTGGTGATCTCCACATAGGATACATACACGTACCTGAGGTTTCCTTTCTCATCCAGTAACGGAATATTGGTGCGTATCATAGTGTGGACGCCATTGGGTGCTTCCCAGGTCGATTCGCCGATGGTGACCTGTTTCTTCCCCAGGCAATCCGCAAAAGAGCCTCCTTTATCCTCAAGGTACTTGAGAATTCCCTGTGATCTGAAGTCAGACATTTTAAGTGTCAGCACGCGGTCCATGGGTGTGCCGACAATGGTACAGAATCCCTCATTGGCTTCAAGAATTTTACCTTCGTGATCGGTAATTATATGCGCTACCGGATCTTTTTTGAAGAAATATTCATAAGCCGTCAAATCCGTCATTCCGGATCACCCAAGTTTGATGATCGGTTCCTTATACACTTCATTCATCAATTGTCCAAGGCCCGTATACATCGCGGAGAGTCCGCAGATAATGCCTACGATACCGGCGATCTCAAGGATGACAACGCTGCCAGTCGCGTTCCCCGCGATCAGGAGCAGGAATAATAGCGTCAGAAATCCGAAGACCACCTGGAGCGCTTTTGACAACCTTAATGTGATGATGAACATCACAAACGAGAATAACCCCCATATCGTAAGGAACGATACGAGTGCTTCCATCTGGAGCGGGCCACTCCAGCCGAGCACCGGCATAAGGATCAAGCCGACGAGCGAGATCCAGAAAAAACCATACGAGACGAACGCGGTAGTGCCAAACGTGTTGTTCTTTTTCCATTCCATGATACCTGCAACAATCTGCGCAATCCCGCCGAAGAATATCCCCATCGCAAAGATTGCTGAACCCATCGCGAAGAGCCCGGCATTGTGCAGGTTCAGAAGCACCGTGGTCATGCCGAATGCCAGAAGGCCCAGCGGCGCCGGATTTGCAGTCTGGTCAGCTACCTTGACCGTTGTTAAATTACTCACATCCACCATAATTACACCACTTTTCCCTTTCCATTATCCATAATTCTCTTTTTTTTAGTTTCACTCGTAAGAACCCCTTTTCATATAATGAACCATACCAAGGACTGCCTTCTTGCGTCTTGCAATCCATGATTTCGGGCACTATCGCCTTTATCGCTCCTGACCTAAGAATAGAACCGTGAATCCTGACAAGCTATCATTGTGACTATCCCGACAGATAGTTTGACCAGCTTAGGATGATGTACATTATGTAGTTGCTATATATAAATATATTGAAATGATTTTTATCGAAAAAAATACAATTCACTGGGTTCTGACGAGTTATAGCGGTTCCTTTGCTCTCTCATCAGTAAACTTAAGCATATTCCCACTCCAACATTTTAAATGACATACACAACGGATGAACACAAGCTACAATAAGAGTTTCTTACGAATCCGGCAACATCAATCCGCAACCCGGGCAATATTGCCAGGAGATTGCTTGCCACAATTGCGCCTTGTCTTTTGTCTGCTTGATGTGGCAGCGCTTCACGGCATCGTGACCATTCGGGCAGCATTTAGTATCTTTTCAATTTCATACCGCCTTCGTCATACTCTTCAGAAAATTATGGGATCACCTACAATATCAGCCGTTAATAAAACTGTTTTCCAGTTCACCTCCCAAATTTCTTTATTTTTATAATAACATCTCTGAAAAAACCGAGAGCAATCTATAAAATAACCGTTGATCCATACCAAGCAATCAGTGAGTGATCTGAATGTATCATATTCTCTATGTCGATGACGAACCCGACCTTCTTGAACTCGGCAAACTTTTTTTGGAAAAATCCTGCCGGTTCCATGTTGACACCGTGACATCGGCCCCTGAAGCACTTCAAATACTAAAATCAACGTCGTATGATGCGATTGTCTCCGATTACCAGATGCCCGGTATGGATGGTATTGCTTTCTTAAAAGCGGTCCGTACTGAATTTCCTGAACTTCCCTTCATCATCTTCACCGGTAAAGGAAGGGAAGAGGTGGTAATTGAAGCATTTAATAACGGCGCTGATTCTTACCTCCAGAAAGGTGGGGAACCAACACCGCAGTTTTTTGAACTTGGGCATAAAATCACTTCTGCGGTCCGCCGCAGGAAGGCAGAGAAAGAATTGCAGGAAAGTGAAATACGCTACCGCAATGTTGTTGAAGACCAGACAGAATTCATCTCCCGGTTCCTTCCCGACGGTACCCATGTCTTTGTCAATGAAGCATATTGCCGTTATTTCAATAAAAAAAGAGAAGAGATTCTTGGGAAAAAATTCAAGCCAGATATCCCAAAAGAGGATCAGAGCCGTGTCGAAGAACATTTTCTCTCGCTGACAAAGGAACACCCGATTGCTGTTATCGAACACCGTATTGTCATGCCGGATGGCGAGATCCGCTGGCAACAGTGGAGTGATCGTGCGATTTTTAATGATATCGGCACGCTTATCGAATTTCAGTCAGTAGGTCGCGATATCACTGAAAGGAAACATTCTGAAGAAGAACTGCGCGTAAAAAATGTTGAACTCCATGCTGCATATGAACAAATCGCCGCAACCGAACAGCAACTGCGACATAACTATAATGAACTGGACAACAAAGAGCAGAAATTGAGGGAAAGTGAACAGCTGTACCGAACCATCGTTGAGACTGCCCCGGGAATGCTTGTAATCTGTGATTCCAAGGGGAGAAATCTCTATGTCAGTGCGAATTGCAGGAATATCACCGGATATACCCGGGAAGAACTTCTTGGCAAAATCGTCTGGTGGGTGCACGAGGATGATACTCCAAGAATGAAAGCCCTTTTGAAGGATACACTGGAAAACCAGATCAGTGGTCACAATGTCGAGTTCAAAGGAGTAAAAAAAGACGGCGAAATCTGGTTTGGGTCACAGTCATGGGAGCCGATAAAGGATACTCAGGGTACCATGGTTGAATTTGTGATGCAGGTTATTGACATAACCGATCGCAAGAAAATGGAAGAAACTCTGAAGCAGTCTGAACACCGGTTTTTCAATATCATCAATAACCTTCCGGATGCAACTCTAGCAATTGACCCGAATGGCAAAGTCATCGCGTGGAATAAGGCAATTGAAGAAATGACCGGAGTAAAAGCCCAAGACATGGTAGGAAAGGATAAATTTGAGTACGCAATACCATTCTACGGGAAGAGAAGACCAATCCTGATTGACCTGATCTTTAAGTCGGATGAAGAGACAGCCAAAAACTATTCAGGCATTATCCACAAGAAACCGAATGTGCTTATAGCGAAAACAACTCTGCCACAACCGAAAGGGAAAAAATCCATTCTGTGGGCGAAGGCCTCACCACTCTATGACGATCGGGGGAATGTAGTTGGTGCGATCGAATCAATCCGGGACATTACCGATCGTAAAGAAGCTGAGAGGCTCTGACGAGTCTACGGGTGATAATCAAATTCTTGCGAAGCGAAAAATCCACCACCAACCATAAATACATCAGAACCGCTTTGGCATACGGTGAGATGTGATCCTGCTACGAAAAACTTGGGCGATTCCTGGAAGTCACGTTTCTTTGCCACACTTTGATTGCCCATCTGAATGGGTGCGAGCATGTGAGATCAGCCACTGTACGTAATCTGTACGGATCTGTTTTTGCATTGAAACCAGCTCGCATTGGAACAAAAGTAGAAACCATATCTTGGCAGATACCAGCTCCGATCTCAGCTATTTTGTAGTAATTGGTGCTAAAAAGTGCTGTAGTCCGGGCATCTCAATGCAACCGGGCGTAAAAGACTCTAAAATTATATCTACCAGTAATTGGTGAACTAATAATTAAGGTGGAATTTTCTTGCTTTCCGTTCTGGTGATAGATGATGAACCCGCATTGCTCGAAGTAATGAAACCGTTCGTTGAACGATCCGGTGAAATGAGTGTTCACACCGCACAATCAGCAACCGAGGCACTTAAGATTCTGTCTGAAAAATCCTTTGATGCTATTATTATGGATTATGATATGCCTGAGATCAACGGCGTCGCGCTCTTAAAAATTCTCCGCTCAGACGGGGATACAACGCCCGTGATCATCTTCACCGGTATCGGGCATGAACGCACGGCAATCGACGCATTAAATTATGGTGCAACCTTTTTCGTACAAAAAGACGGAGACCCGCAGAAGCAGTTTCATCAACTGTGCGACATGGTAAAAACAGCCGTAGAAAGTACATATATCGGAAAAAAACTTGGTACAACAACAAGGAAAATCATATCCGATATGATCAATTTTTCCATAGAGCCGAGTTTTGCTATCGATTTTGAAGGAAAGGTTGTAGCGTGGAATACTTCAATGGAACAGCTAACAGGTACTCCGGCAAGTGATATACTTGGAAAAAGCGATTATCTTTACGCAATACCCTTTTTTGGAACTAAGAGAAAAATGCTTGTGAACCTCATATTTGAACCGGATGAGGAGATTAAACGTCGTAAGTATATGATTATCAACAGGGTTGCAAAAGGCCCGATTAGCGCAGTAACCAAGGGGTTAAAAAAGGATGGGAGTGAATGGACGCTCTGGTCAAAAGCTATGCCAGTATTTGACATGCAGGGAAATTTTATTGCGTCTGTCGGAATTGTACGTGACGTCACCGCCACATCCGAGGATGCCATAACCCATGATGAAACTAAGGATGTCGTTGAACATAAGACAGAGGCTAAATCCCAGCAAAAGTCAACACCGGCCGGGTTGTTCGGTAAGATTCTCAGCAAATCATCAGCCTCCTCATACTACAAAGAGGGGGTTAACCTATATACGAAGGAAAAAAAATACCCGGATGCACTTGCTGCTTTCCAAAAGGCACTGGAAATTGACGACAAACTTCCCCGTGTGTGGAATGCCCGCGGACTCTGTTACCGGGAAATGGGGGATTATAACAGTGCGCTCAAATCATTATCGCGGGCAGTTGAGCTTGCACCGGATAACCCGGAACTCCTTTTCAATCTGGGTGAGACTCTCGAAAAGATCGGAAAAGAGAACATGAGTAACAAATATCTGGATTCGGCAATTCAGACATTCAAGATGGTGACTAATCAGATGCCCAACAATGCTGATGCATGGAATCAGATTGGAATCTGCTATAAAGAGATGGGACAAATCGAGGAATCAAAATTTTACTTTGATCGTGCCCGGGACATTCATCTCTGGAAAAAGCATACTCCCATCATTCCAAAACGAGATGTTTGATTTTCGATAGTATTCAGTTTCATATCCAGATCTTTTTAAAAAGCTCACATTTGCGTTCTGGTGCCCGATCTCACTTAGTTATGTGTGTTTCTATGCGGCAATACAATAAGTCTCAGGGTTTTTTGTAGCAATGCGAACAATACTATTGTAATTAATCTGGTAAGATCAATCCGCACTTATCGCAATATTGTCAGGGAATTGTTAACCATTTTTGTTTGTGATCCTGCGTGATCTTGATATGGCAACGATACATGGCTCTGTGGTCATTGGGATATTTAATTTTGAAGGGTTTTCTCATTTTATGTCCCATATTCCTATATTTTTCAAAAACGGTTAATAGAACTGCATGGCATGCCATTACTTTGTGAAAAAAAGAGGCACGGGCAGCGTTGTGGGCGCTTCAGCGCCCTTCCGCTCGTGCCCTTAAAGTTTAATATGAAGACGAATATCTAAATGATGATAACATCATAGACGTGAATTTTGAGTTTTTTTACCTTAAGTTTTTATATCATTTATGTCCTAAAAGATTATTTTTTTTATTTAATTAAATTACAGTCAACAGTGTATTATTTACAATTAAGATTCTGGTGTGTTGTCGTGGACTTCATCAAGGAGGATATAATGTTTAGTGGTTTCTTCTGCAACGGCTAAAGAGATCTTCATTGACGGGGCGTAGGGTATATCCCTTTATTTATAAAAACAATCGTTGAGGATTCCGAGAGCGGCTTTCGCAAAAAATTTATCACATCAAAAAAATCACAAATTTTAACCAATAGTTCCATTATCCATTTTCGAATCTGGACTCACGCATTGTGAATGTGGGTTATGGGTATCTCGCAAAATGCCACCCGTCATTTTTAATATACTATTAACGAAAAATTGGTTAAAGGCACTTTCCATCTAGACAAACGGTATTTCCCGTGCAATAGGTATCCCCACAAGCCTGGTGGCATATATTATCATTTCCAAGAATATACCCGGTATCGCATCCTTTACACTGGCCATTGAAACAAACCGAATTTCCCGTGCAATAGGTATTCCCACAAGCCTGGTGGCATATATTATCATTTCCTAAAATATATCCGTCAGAACATCCTGTTGTAGTTGTTATCTCCGTTGGCGTAACTTCTGTTTGCGTTGGGGTAACAACCATTTGTGCAGTTGTGACAATTGATGGTGCAGAAGTAATATTGGGTGATCTCTGTATATTTTCATTCATACCATTGAAATAAGTGGAGAAAATAATAGATAGCGCCACCAATAAAAGAAGAATAATTAAAACGCCAATGATTCCATACATAACTATTCGAGATATACTATATTTCTTTTCAATTTTTTTATTCCCGATTTTTGTATCTTCAATGTCTTTTTTAGTTTCTTCCGCAATTGATTTCTCATTCTTTTTTACAGAAAAAGAATCACTATCCGCTCCACAACTAGGGCAAAATTTCACCTTATCGGATATTTCGCCTCCACAACTGGGACAAAATTTGGACATTAGGTCTCACTTATTTTTTGTGGGCATATATTTTTCCATCGTATTTTTTGTTTTTCATCCTCCCTCTCGTTTCTCTCTCAGTCCCAGCTCTTTCAGCATCGCATTGTCTCCTTTAAACACAAAATGGACTGCAATCGGCTTGCAGTATTGTCACGCAGGTAAATTGATATTACGAGGCAATATTCCAAAAGGAATTATGCGGATATTGGAGAACGCCAAAAAAATGCGAATATGAGAGTTTCCCTCTAAAAACTATGAGAATATTATCCATTGTAATATACTCTGTTTATCGATTATTCATGGATTTTATTAGCAAAGTACAAGATAGAAAGCGGATTAAACCGGTAGCGGTATATCAGTCGCTTCTAGCTTGTTCTCGATCTCCCGGATGGTATCCAGTTTTGCTTTGGTTGACGGTCCTTTCGGAACCGCCTTACACCCGGATGCATGCGAGGTTGATTGCTCAAAGGTTCCGATCTCGCGGGCAATTATGATGGTCTCTTCCTTGTCAAACCCGATAAGGGGACGGTAAATCGGGATCATTGCTGCATCGGTAAGCACAACGAGATTATCGAGTGTCTGGCTTGCGACCTGCCCTAGGGATTCACCGGTTACGATCCCTTTCGCGCCGACTTTATCTGCATATGCGGTTGCAACCCGGTACATCCGGCGCTTACAGAAGATGCAGGTGTACTTTTCAAGATGCCGGCGGGTCAGTTCCTCTTTTGCTGCAGCAAGATAGGAGTCTGTAACCACTGTCAATTCTATACCCGGCTGGTACTGTGCCAGTTTTTCTACGACACGCTTTGCCCGTGCGATTGTGGTCTCATCCAGGAATGTATCGAGCGCAACAAACAACGGGATGATCCGGCAGCCCCGCTTCATCATCATCCACGCGGCAACCGGAGAGTCGATACCTCCGGAAACAAGGGCGACAAGTGTCCCCTCAACCCCAAGCGGCAGCCCCCCGACCGCTTTTATCACCGTGTCAAAGAGATAGGCCTCATTCGCCCGGATCTCGATATGGATCTCCTTATCAGGATGGGCAAGGTTCACTTTTAAATGGGGGAATTCATCCCTGAGCAGGTTGCCGAATTCGATTGCCTTATCGTTTGAGGAGAAGGTGTGGGTACCCACCCTTTTTATCTTAATGGCAAACGTCTTTGCCTTTTCAACGCCGTGCCGCCGACAGTAATCTGGCAGAAACTGTTCAAGTTCGTCAATCCTGATATGCTCCACTTCAGAAAATGACACAATGCCAAAAATGTTTTTTAGCCGGTCGGGTTTTACATCGCCGTCCAGCCAGATCCTGCCCCGTTCGTTCCGGACATGAACATCCGGCATCACCTCACGGATATTTGCGATGAGGACATTCTCCCACTGCCGGCGGACCGGATCGGACTTTAAAAAAATTTCAGAGTATCGGACGAGCCATTGTTTTTTCATAAATCTTTTTCACCAGAATGATTATTTTTTCTTTCTCGCCGTCTTACGCACGCGTTCAACCTCGTCGGCATCTTCAACAGCAAGCAGATAGGTCCCATGACAGGGTTTTGTGTAGGGAAAGATGATTTTTTTACCGTCCTCAATACCCAGTGCGATGGGCGGAAGACCGATGATATACTCGTCAAAGAGCTTGTAGCCGGGATCAACATACCAGACCTCTTTGAAATTCTTTTCTGCATATTCCCGGCATTCTTTGAAGGAAGCACCGAGCGGGAGGATCATCTCGTACTTCAGGTTCTCGATACAGCCCATCCGAACACCTCGTTTATCTTTGCTCTTAGTTGCATCGGGTTATGCACAGCTTTGTCGACAATTTTCTCGCACGGGAAGTTGACCTCATCGGCAAGCGGGCCGGGATCTTTCCCGAAGATAATTACCACCAGCCTCCGTTCCGGTAACAGGTAACGCATCGTTGCCGCATAGGCAATCGCTGCATCATTGTGAGCAAACACCACGCAGAGGTCGCAGTCTCTTTTTTTCTCGACCACTTCGGCGATGCACTTCTCAAGGACCATCGTTGCCGTGACGTAATGTTTCTCCGGATCTGAAACTTTCAGGAGGTTGAGAACGGAGGGGTTGCCGGCGATGAGCACATCTGTCCCTCTTTTTTTCAGGTTGTACGCTACATGAAATGCAAGCGCCTGTTGTGCCGGTGCTTCCGGGCAACCGAGGACGATGAGTGCATTTGTTGGTGGCTGGGATGTATCGGTCATCTCTTATCTCCAATTGTAACCTGTTTAACGGAACAGGCTGCTGTGCATTCGGCTGACTGCTGACAGACATGTACAGCATCAGCTTCCTTGAACGGGTGATGGCAGTACGGGCAGGTAAAGTCGCATTCGGTACCCTCGTACGGGCAGATGGTCATGGAGAGATCTGCCAGCGGGTGCCCCTTGCCCCGGATTTCAAACTCCTTATACCAGCCGAACGGCGCCCGTTTCACTTCAATCTGTTCCCCGATGAGTGCGGCTTCAATGCCTCTGAGAATGGACAGCGCGACCTGGGGCGAGCCGAGTGAGCTTGTCAGGTGGGCATAGGGGTAAATCAGCACTTTCCTGACGTTGAGTTTTTCCAGCCGCTCCACCACATTCTGTGTTGCGCTGCGGATCACGTTATCCGGATTCTTCTCATCCATCTTCTCAACACAGCAGAAGAGTACGACACATTCGGTCATAGTATCCTCTGTACTGGGGGCCGGCTCAGCCATTTTCGTCTTCTGCGTCGCGTGGTACCACATGCGGCTGGCGTGGATGGAAAGGATCCTCATGACGTTACTCTCCCGATCAGCATACTTATTGCATCGCTCGTGATAAGGCCGATGACATGCTGGTTCTCATCAATCACCGGTAGGGCCGAAATGGAGTGCTCTTCCATTTTCTTTGCAACTGACTCGATGGGTTCATCGGGGGTCGTCGTGATGACATTTTTCGACATGATCTCGTCAAGCCAGAGGAAATTTTTTGCAACCGCTTTTGCGATATCCCACGAAGTGACGATACCGGCGAGCTGCCCGTTTGCTGATAAAACAGGCAGGTGATTGACCTCCAGGTTGATCAGTCGCCGTGCAGTCACAGCAGTTGTAGATCCTTCCTCGATGGTCGGGACGTCGCGAATCATGACATCCCCGACAACAGTATGCGAGAGGAACTTTCCTACAAGATAATTCATCTGCCCCGATTCGAGCAGGAACGCATCATGTCCGTAATTGGAGCGGATCTCACAGTAGTGGACTTCACGGTCGTTTGCGGTGAGTGCCGAGACGATCTCCTGCGACTGGTAGGGTGGGTATAGCCAGTCCGATGAAACGGAGATTACCAGGAATGCCGCAGTCGCCGGCTTCAGACCTTCCGTCAGCGACCCGTCTTTTATCAGGTCAAAGTAATCGATAGCCTTCGTGATGTACAGGTACGAATTGGCGTCAAACCTTTTTGTGAAGGTGTCGCCCTGGTGGTGGAGGTAACTCTCAACGGCAAAATCGGTGGAGAAATCAAAGCTGATCTGCTCCTTTCCCTGCAATGCCCTGCCAAACTTCTCATGCATCGATTCGTTGGAGAGGTACGTGATATGCCCGACCATCCGCGCGAGAGATAACCCCCGGACCGGTCCACTGGACGTGCGGTCGTAGTACTTGCCGCCGTTCCACTCCGGATCTGACACGATTGCCTGCCGCCCGACCTCGTTGAAGGCGATCTGCTGGGGGGTCGAATAGGCGGATGTTGCGATCACGACAGCCTTTTTCACGAAATCCGGGTAGCTGACCGTCCATTGGAGCACCTGCATACCTCCCATCGATCCACCGGCCACTGCATACAGTCGGCTGATCCCGAGGTGGTCGATCAGGAGTTTTTGTGCATTGATCATATCCCTGATCGTGATGACGGGAAATGCGGGACCGTAGGGTTTTCCGGTGGCTGGATTTTCTGACGAGGGTCCGGTTGAACCTTTGCACCCTCCGATGATATTTGAACAGATGACAAAATACCGTTCAGTGTCGAACGCCTTGCCCGGGCCGACCACTGCGTCCCACCAGCCTGTTCTCTTCTCGCCCTCATGATGCCCGGCAACATGGGCATCGCCGGAGAGGGCATGGCAAAGAAGAATAGCATTGCTGGCATCGCGGTTCAGGGAACCGTACTTCTCATAGGCAATCGTTAAAGAAGGGAGTGTTTCCCCGCTTTCAAGTACAAGAGGGGATTGATGGTTGTAATACTGCGTTGTTACTGTACCGACTGAACCTTTAATCATCGACAAGCGCCTTCTTGTATCCTGCTGAGTTCAGCAATGATATCGTGAATATTCCTGCTCTTTTCCTCATCCCCGAAAAGAGATGGGGACATTTCAGACCGCCCTGAGTGCCTGCTCAAGGTCTGCAATGATGTCTTCGATATCCTCCGTCCCTACCGAGAGCCGGATTGCATCGGGAGTAACACCGGTCTTTTTCTGTTCTTCAACGGTGAGCTGCTGGTGGGTTGTGGATGCCGGGTGAATGACCAGGCTCTTGGAGTCCCCTATGTTGGCGAGGTTGGAGAAGAGCTTGAGACTGTCAATAAACTTCAGACTGGCCTTCTCGCCACCTTTAACACCGAACCCCACAATGGGGCCAAAGCCACCTGTCAGATATTTCTTTGCCAGTGTGTGACTCTGGTGTTCTGGGAGTCCGGTATAGTTCACCCACGCCACTTTTGGATGCTTCTTTAAGAATTCTGCAACTGCAAGGGCATTCTGTGAATGCCGGGGTACCCGGAGGTGGAGCGTCTCGAGACCCAGCAGGAACAGCCATGCATTGAACGGGCTGAGGACCGCTCCCGTGTCTCTCATGAGTGACAGCCGGATCTTGAAGACAAAGGCAACATTCCCGAAGCCGGGGAAGTTCCCGAAGGTCTCCCAGTACTTAAGGCCATGATAGCTCGGGTCGGGCTCGGTGAACTCGGGAAACTTGCCGTTATCCCAGGCAAACTTTCCGGAGTCGACAATGACGCCGCCAATCGAGTTCCCGTGCCCACCGATATATTTGGTCGCTGAGTGAACGACGATATCAGCACCATACTGGATCGGGCGGACAAGTCCGACACCCGTTGTATTATCCACAACAAGGGGTATCGCGGCATCGTGGGCGATCTTAGCAAGGGTCTCAAAATCCGGGATGTCCAGTTTCGGGTTCCCGATTGTCTCTGCATACATTGCGCGGGTCTTTTTGGTGATGGCCTTTCTGAATTCCTCTGATTTTGTCGAGTCAACGAAGATGACCTTGCGGCCAAACTTCGGCAACGTGTAGTTGAAGAACTCATACGTCCCGCCATACAGGTTGTCGGCAGAGACGATCTCATCACCGGGACGGGTAATGTTCAGGATCGCGTACGTAATGGCGGCGGCGCCCGATGCGGTTGCAATGGCCCCTGTTCCCCCTTCAATAGCAGCGATCCGTTTCTCGAACACATCCGTCGTCGGATTCATGAGACGGGTGTAGATGTTTCCCAGCTCGCGAAGGCCGAAGAGGTTAGCTGCGTGCTCCGTGTTTTTGAACACATACGAGCTTGTCTGGTAGATCGGTACTGCCCGGGACCCGGTCGTCGGGTCAGGCACCTGCCCCGCATGAAGGGCAGTTGTTCCTAGATGAAATTTCTTTTCTGACATGTCGGGGTCCTCATGGTATAACGGGTATTTCATATTTTTCCGCAATTTCGGTAAATACATCGGCAAGGTAGCGGATCTGCTTTTCGTTAAGGCCGTAGGTGTTCAGTTTCCAGGTCCGGGTTGCACCGGCAAACTCTCCGACAATTCCACGGGACGAGAGCTCATCGCTGAAGTAAAACCCTTTGCGCTTGTGCGTCTTTGCCACGATGTCGAAGCTGCCGGTGGTATCGATTTTGGTGAGGGTGTGTTTACGGGGATATTCTGAGAGCACCCTGCTGCCGGAGATCTTCAGGAGCCGGTCAATGAAGTAGTTGGACCGTTTGACCTGATCATCCCAGTGAAGCACCCGTTCCTTTACTGTTGGGAACGACGCCATCATGGAGAGGAGGGTTCCCCCCATCAGCGTGCATCCGAGCATCTCCACTTCCTTGATACCGAACTTTCGTTTGGTCAGGTCACCGACCATCGCGGTGGTGCGGAGAGCTTTTGGCGCCCATTCATTGGTCATTGCAAGTACTCCGGACGGGGCGACCGATGCCATACTCTTGTGTCCGGAGCCGACGACAAAGTCTGCTCCGATCTTCTTTCCGTCAACCGGCATCACGCCGACCGTATATGCCCCGTTATAGAGGAAGGGAATGTCATATTGGTGTGCGACCTTTCCGATTCCGGCGATCTCGTGCTCGTTGGCAAACTGGTAATCGAAATGGTCGATCATGACAAGCGCCGGGAGTTTTCCGGTCTCTGCCCTGACATCTTCGATTTTTTGTGCTGTCGCATCAGCGGTGACAATATTCTTCGCATTGAGCGGCACTTCCTTGACAACCCCCCCGGCATTTTCCACAGCAAGGAACTCGGTGTAGTGGGCGAGAGCCGATACAATGACACTGTCATCTTTTCCGACCAGAGTACCGGCGACCGCCTGGAATCCCCGCCGGGCGCCCGGCACAACCCGGGCCTGCTCCATATTGAGCCATTGTGCCAGTTCTGCGTGGAATTCCGCAATGCCCGGCTTTGAGATCTTGTCAAGCCGGAACGGTTTTCGGCAGGCGTCACATGTGGAATACCCATCACCGTAGGAGAGGATCGCTTTGCGTGCCTCCGTCGTTAACCTCCCGGCAGCCTGAATGGGATGGATGTTGATGTATTGTTCCTCCCGTGACCGGATGTCGAGAGTCCCGGCTATCTTTGTCACTTTTGGTATGCCGGTTCCTGCTTCAAGATCAGCAATGATTGCCTTGAGATCGGCAATCCGATGGTTGAATACAGCTTCCTCTTCGGCATCAAATCCGGTTGGAAGAGACTTGCGGAAAAGTCCCCGGACTTCTTCGAGTGCGAAGAGCGCTTCGAATGTTTTCTGGATTCTGATACTCATGATTCCTCCAAGCCAAGGCCCGGAATCGAACCGGATTGTAGTTGATCTGCAGTCAACCGCGTAGCCACTCCGCCACCTTGGCACATTACCAGAATTCACGATTGTGAACCTGACTATACTAGATAACAATTGTGAATATTTATAGGTTTGGGAATCGGCGGTTTTTTCCTGAACATAGTTTTATCATAAGAAATATGACGGCATTCCATCTCATCCTGGATCTTCACCGGCATTATTGCATGTTCACGATTGAGGACCTAGCCAGAATAAATAACAATTGTGAATGAATATATCTTGAGAGAGAGTAGGATAAGTTCATTTTTGCGATAGTTTTCGTTTGTGATATTAGAGAGTAACAATCAAAGGGGATACCATCATGCAAGAGAATACATTGCTTATAGAAAAGATTTAACAGATGAACGTGAAAGGAATGCAGTTATCCTCTCGCATAATTACCAGCCATATGAGGTGCAGGACATTGCAGATATTGTCGGCGATTCCCTGGAGCTCTCCCGTGCAGCAGCATTTGTTGAGAATGAAGTTATCGTTTTTTGTGGCGTTGACTTCATGGCAGAGACTGCAGCGATCCTCTCTCCCCATAAGAAAGCTCTTCTTCCGGCAGCGGATGCCTGCTGTCCTATGGCGGCAATGATCGCTCCAGAAGAACTGAACTATGTAAAATCCCGGTATCCTGATGCTGCGGTCGTATGCTATATCAACACAACAGCGGAGGTTAAAGCAAACTGCGATATCTGTTGTACTTCATCGAATGCCGTGAATGTGGTGAACTCGTTGGATCGGGAGCAAATAATCTTCGTACCCGACCAGAATCTTGCCCGGTACGTTGCGCGATTCACTGATAAGGAAATTCTTCCCCGGGAGGGTTACTGCATCGTCCATGATCAGTTTACACCGGAACAGGTTCGGAAGGCAAAACAGAGTTATCCGGAAGCAACAGTAATCGTTCACCCAGAATGTAGACCGGAGGTGATTGACCTTGCGGACCATATTGCAAGTACATCGGGAATCATCAGACACATCTGTCCCTCCAAAAACTACGAGTTCATCATTGGTATCGAAGTCGGGATCTTACACCGGATCAAAAAAGAATGCCCGGATAAACAGTGCCATCCCCTATCGGACCGCGCTGTATGCAGGAACATGAAAAAGACAGACCTCTCAAAAGTGCATGCCGCTCTTCTGCATCTTAAACCCCGCATTACAGTGCCTGCCGATGTTGCCATAAAGGCACGGGTGGCGATCGACCGTATGCTCTCCCTCTAAAAAAAAACAGATTGGGTCATCAAAGGATCAATCAGAGATCGCGCTGAGGGACAAGACACACCCAGTACATGGCAGACACATGGTCCGGGCCTTGCGTACATCAAGCCCGTGACGTTGGATAGCAGCTTTGTTGATCCGGGTGAGTTTCATAAGGCGGTACGAGTCCGGGCGATCTACCAGAATTTCCCCCTTACGCAGGGGATGTGCCGAGATCGGTCTAAGATTAGGGATGACTTCCATCGCAGCGAGGGTTTCAACACCCTGTTCTACGCACGAATCGTTTTCCCCAAGACCTAGGCTAGGATGAAATTGGAAGAGACATGGTTTTTCCCGAAAACAGGCACAGCCTTTTCCAGTGCAGACACAATATAATCGAGTGAGAGGTCCGGACAGACCCGTTCAAAGATTGCAGGATCCATTGTCTCAACATTGTACTTGATCTCGCACGCACCTGCTGCATACAATTTTTCTGATGAAGTATCTGTAGGGTACACTGAAACACCAATGGGAAGATTGTAGTGCTGCGCAAGTGCCCGGACAACCCTGACCATGTACTCCACCTTTTTTTCCGGGGATTCGGCAACACCGCTTGTCAGGGAAATCGCCTCAAGATCTCCGTTTTTTGATGCACACTCAACCATTGTAATGATCTCATCGATCGTCTTCACCCGTCCGTTCAGAAGTGGTACCGGGCAGAATTTGCAGTCAAAGATACACCGCTCGCTCACCGTGATATAGGCCTGTTCAGGACAATGACACAAGGGCAGCTCGAATTTGCCATAGGCAATAATCCGTCCTTCTTTCCGGACAGCAACCCCGTCCCGCCAGGGAATAATCTTCAGGGAGGACTCTGTGTTGAGCGTGAGACGAACGCGGTGCAGACCGTCACTGATGAAAAACGAGGTTCCTCCGGCACCCGGCCCTGCGGTTGCGATGGTCTTGAGTTCATCGGGCAAAAGCGAGGAGTCAACATCCCCGCTGCCGATACTGATTAACAGTGCTTTTGTTTCAGCAGTGAGACCCTGGTGCATAGAATCTCCCGTATTCCTGAAAAAATCGCTGTTCTGGTGAGCATATGCCGGAAAAAAGCCAATGCCCGGATTCGAACCGGGTTGTAGCTGATCTGCAGTCAGCCGCGTAGCCACTCCGCCACATTGGCACGGGTGTTCACAATTGTGACTTCACCATACCATTGTTGTCGCGGGTGCTATTTATAGATACATTTTCCGGCAAGATTTTCCGCTTTCATGAGTATGCCGGATATAGTCAGCCACCCGCAACCGGCGGGAATACGGCTATCTCATCGCTATCGGCAACAAGGGTCTTTGCTGCATCCGCATTCTCGATCCGTTTACCGTTCTTCATAAGGATCACAAACTCACGGAAATTACCCCTCTCATCAAAGATAGCAGCGTACCCTTCGGGATTTTTCCTCGCGATTGTCGTTATCAGGGACGTGAAACTCGTCCCGGCTGCTGCTTCGGTTCTGATATCAGTGCCGAGAAGTTCCCGGAACCGTGCAAAAAAACGGATTTTAACAGTCATCTTTTCGTCCTCGCTGGTGTCTTTTTCGTGTTGCATGACGGGCAGACAGGATTTCTTTCTACGCTAATCTCTTCTGCGTGCGACTGCATCCCGTCCCAGACAAATAGCCGGTTTGCCAGCAGCTCACCGCTGCCAAGGAGATATTTCAGAACTTCGGTCGCTTGGACCATACCAATTAATCCCGGTGTCACACCAACCACCGGGAATACTTCACTGGGTGGGGCTCTTGGGAAAATACATCGAAGACATGCGGTCTTTCCGGGGATTATGGTTGTTGCCTGCCCATAAAATCCCCGTATTGCTCCATGGAATAACGGGATCTTTTTCCCGATTGCAACATCATTGAGCAGGTACCGGGTGGGAAAATTATCCATCGCATCGACAATCCCATCGGCTTTTCCCACAAGATCTGCGGCGTTTGATTCATCGATAGTGATATCGATCGTCTTTACGGTGAAATCCGGATTGAACGCAGTCAACTTTTCTTCAGCGGATGCAGTCTTCTTTCTGCCGACATCCCGATCATAGTGAAGAATTTGGCGGTTGAGATTGGTAAGTTCAACGACGTCTTTATCTGCAAGAGTGATCGTCCCCACGCCGGCAACCGCGAGGTAGATGGACACCGGTGAGCCAAGCCCTCCGGCACCTGCGATGAAAATATGTGCTTTCTTGAGCTTTTCCTGCCCGTCTTCCCCAAAGGAGAGGATCTGTCGCTTATATCGTTCGAGCTCGCGTGCGGATAACGTGATGGTCCTCGCTTATGCCATTTGTGTGTGAGACGTTCCGGAAACAACAGCCCCGGGGTACATACCACCACGTTTGGTGGGGCTGTATTTATTGAGTGATTTATCGGCAAATATTTCCTGATATATTTTTATTGAGGGAAATTATGGTTATCAAAAAGCTCGGTAATGATGGCTGCAAAAAATGAGATGTCAGGTATTTGCCCCGGGTGGGTTTTATCAGTTTGTCCCTCCGGAGTATCACGGCTGGTGACATGATACTGCATGAGGCGATAAATTGTACCTGCATCCTCCGGTGCACCATTCCGGAATGATGATGACGAATCCCTGGTACGGATCGTATTACGTTGTTTTTAGGACGTGAGGTTATGGTTTAACGTCAGTCATCCATACCCGTCAGGGAAATATGCCCTTTCATCTCCCTGCCGTAAATGGTATCATTGACATGACGAAGATTTTCCGATCGACAATACTGCCCGGAGCTTCTGACACCGCTGAACTTCCGTGCGCTTGTTTCCCGTTGTTTCAAGCTATACACACGGGGTGATCTATCCGACATTGAACCGGACGGGATCTCCTTAACAGCGATAATTGCGTGGTGTGTATTCATGATTCCTTCCTTTATTCACGTAAGTGAACACACACTATGGGAAACAATACGTAATATACCCTGATTTTGCGTCAGATTTTGCCGCAATTCATGTACATAGCAACACTCTTTTTACCAAAACATTCATGCAGATTCGGAGGCAGGGTTATCATAAAACCAAGATATATATCTGTGTCACACAATTAACAATTGTGAATTTGGTGTATGCGAAAGCGGTTATTACTCCACTACAACCGCACCGCAGGTACTATCTTGGGAGATTCTATGAAAGGAATTTATGATGACATCACAAAAACCATCGGCAATACCCCGCTTGTCCGCCTTAACCGGATTACAAAGGGACTGAACGCAACAGTGCTTGCCAAAGTTGAGTCATTCAACCCGATGAGCAGCGTGAAGGACCGGATCGGCGTTGCGATGATCGATGAGGCAGAAAAGCGTGGATTAATCAACGACGATACGGTCATACTCGAAGCAACAAGCGGTAATACCGGCGTAGCCCTTGCATTTGTGAGTGCTGCACGAGGGTATAAGTTCACGGTTGTGATGCCGGAGACTATGAGTGTCGAACGGCGGAAACTCGCAAAAGCATTCGGGGCCGACCTGATCCTTACGCCAGGTGCAGAAGGAATGAAAGGGGCCGTCACCCGGGCAGAGAAGATGGCAGCTGAGAACCCAAAGTACTTTTTCATTCCCCAGCAGTTTAATAATCCGGCCAATCCGGCAATTCACCGGAAAACTACTGCTGAAGAGATCTGGCGCGATACGGAAGGTCAGGTTGATATCCTTGTTGCCGGGGTGGGGACCGGAGGTACCATTACGGGGATTGCAGATGTGATCAAACGAAGAAAACCTTCATTCCGTGCAATTGCTGTCGAACCCGATTCATCACCGGTACTCTCCGGGGGATCCCCGGGTGCCCACCGGATTCAGGGAATAGGTGCGGGTTTTGTCCCGGCTGTGCTTCAGCAAGATCTGATCGATGAGATTGTCCGTGTGAAAAACGAGGATGCGTTTGAGACTGCACGAAGACTCGCAAAAGAAGAAGGGATTCTTGCCGGTATCTCCAGTGGTGCGGCGACGTATGCAGCACTCGCAGTTGCTGCACGTCCAGAGAGTGAAGGTAAAATGATTGTTGTTGTCCTGCCGGACACGGGTGAACGGTACCTGAGTATCCCGGATCTCTTTGACGCGTAGGTGAGATCATCATGACCTTTGATTACATCCAGGAAGATATCCGTGCGATTTTCTCCAAGGATCCTGCTGCCCGTTCCAAAACGGAGATCATTCTCTGCTACCCCGGTCTACATGCGCTCTGGTTCCATCGCCAGGCTCACTGGCTATGGACTCATCAATGGAAATTATCTGCACGTTTTCTTTCCCATGTCAGCAGATTTTTGACCGGTATCGAAATCCATCCCGGGGCAACTATTGGTCGCAGGGTCGTCATCGATCATGGCATGGGTATTGTGATTGGTGAGACTGCGGAAGTAGGCAATGATGTACTGATCTATATGGGTGTTGTATTGGGAGGAACCGCTCTTGAAAATGTCAAGCGTCACCCGACCATCGAAGATGGAGTGATTATTGGATCGGGAGCGATCGTGCTTGGTCCTATCAGAATTGGAAGTGGTGCCAAAGTTGGTGCAGGATCCGTCGTAGTACGGTCAGTTCCCCCGGAAGCAACTGTTGTCGGTGTACCGGGTAGGATCGCAGGACCGGAGTGTGGTATAAAAGCCGAAAACGAACCAGAAGCCATGCCTGACCCGATGCTCAGGGTTGTGAGCCGCCTGCTCGACCGTCAGAACAGGCTGGAAGACCGCCTCCGTATTATGGAACAATCGCTTCCCACACCGGAAGCAGCTGCACTGAGAGAAAACTACGTGTGTGAAACCCAGGTACGGGATGCATTAAAAGAAGTGATTGATCCAGAAGTGGGGATTGATATTGTTGACCTTGGCCTGATCAAAGAGATTCGCGTTCATGGAACCAGTGCCCAGATTGATATGATCCTTACCAGCAAGGCATGCCCTCTTGTAGATCACCTGACTGAGCAGATGAAACGGAAAGTACTGGGGGTGTGCGGTATCGATACGGTTGACATAACCGTGCTCGATGAGCCCTGGAACTGGGACAGGTTTGTAAAGCAGCGGGGAACACTCAAGGAAATATAGTCTTCTTTTTTAGCCGGTGAAACCGGAGTTCTGTTTTATGCTAAATTTTTTTGTTGAATAGATATGATTGAAGGTCTGAACACAAAATTAGCGGCAAAATTCACAATTGTGAATATATTTATTATCTCCGCCATCCAAAAATTAAAGATTAACAGGGATCGGACCGGCGAACTTTGCGGCAATCGCAATCTTCGAATCCGGAAATTTCCCAGTATTGTCTTGATACTGACAGGAAAACGCAATGGATTTAACAGAACTCAGGTTTGGAACCGAACTCATCAAACGAGGATTTGCCTCCATGCAGAAAGGCGGCGTCATCATGGATGTCGTGAATGCAGAGCAGGCAGTGATAGCGGAAGAAGCCGGCGCTGTGGCAGTGATGTCATTGGAGCGGGTGCCATCCGATATTCGCAAAGCCGGCGGTGTCGCCCGGATGGCAGATCCGGAACGCGTTATGGAGATCATTGAAGCGGTCTCAATCCCGGTAATGGGGAAGGTGCGCATCGGACACTTTGTTGAAGCACAAGTGCTCGAGGTGCTCGGTGTGGACATGATAGATGAAAGCGAGGTACTGACTCCCGCTGATGAAGAATTCCACATTGAAAAGACAAAATTTACTGTGCCGTTTGTATGTGGGGCACGGAATCTTGGCGAGGCACTCCGCCGCATCAATGAGGGTGCTGCCATGATCCGCACAAAAGGAGAAGCGGGCACCGGCAACGTGGTTGAAGCCGTCCGTCATATGCAGGCGATCATGGGGGGAATACGCAGTATCAAGAAACTCGAACAGCAGGAACTGGTTGCGTATGCACGCCAGATTGAAGCACCGGTCGATCTCATGACAGAGACCGCAAAACGGGGAAGGTTACCCGTAGTGAACTTTTCTGCGGGGGGGGATAGCAACTCCGGCAGACGCGGCACTCATGATGCACCTGGGTGCTGATGGCGTCTTTGTAGGTTCGGGTATATTCAAATCTGAAAATCCGCAGAAACGGGCAAAAGCTATCGTAGAAGCAGTAAACAATTTCTCAGATGCAACGGTGGTTGCACGCGTGAGCGCAAGCCTTGGTGAGGCGATGCCTGGATTAGACATTCACACACTGAAAGAGAGTGAAGTATTGCAGTACCGCGGAACATAGGATCAATATTCCCCCAATCTTCACTCATAATCCTGAATACAAGATCGAAATACTTAACAATTGTGAACTCTCACGTATCTGTGGTGATCCACTATGAGGGATTGTTTTTGTCGAAAATACCAACGTCAATGAAATAAGAAGTGCACAGATCGGGCACCTGCCGCCATCGGTAAAGCTCGTGTACAAAGTCCTGGAGACCAGTGGCCAGTTAACGCAGAAGGATCTCATCCGTGAAACCCTACTGCCATCCCGGACTGTGCGATATGCACTGAACAGGTTAAAAGATGAGAACGTTCTTGTCGAGCGTCATTATTTCACGGACGCCCGACAGAGCCTCTACGGCCTGAACAGGCCGGTTACGGAGGTGATGGCGACATGATACGCCCGCTCATGGGCTCTCCCGACATTTTTTTTCTATTTTCCGAGGAGAGTTTGAAAGATTTTATCCGGTCGGATGCTCGCCCGGCACCCACCGCCCGCCGTCTTTTGTCAGTTCCTTCTTCCAGATCGGCACACCTTTCTTGATCTCTTCGAGAATATACCGTGAACCGGCATATACCTGAGGACGGTGTCCTGCGGCAACTACAATGATAAGGATATTCTCACCAACCACAAGGCGCCCAATCCGGTGGACGATATCCACGTGAAGGAGGTTGAACTGGCGTGTCGCATCACGGGCGATTTTTTCCAGTTCCTGTGTCGCGATATCCTGGTATGCTTCAAGCTCCATCTCTATGATGTCATCGTCCCGGACAACACCATCAAAAATAACGAGAGCACCCGTGCCCTGCTTTTTAGCAGCAGAGATTAACGCGCCGATATCGACATCATCAGTCTGTATCGCGATCAAATTTTCACCCGGTTATCTGTCTGCAATTTCAGCCCATACGAAATCCTAATGCTCACACACAGGCTCTTCACCATGATCGTGCGAGTGGGGATTTTTCTCTTCCCATTCCGGGAGTCCCTGTTTCTTCCGGTAATCATTGATCGCCTTGTGGATACCTTCCTCCGCCAGCACCGAACAATGCATCTTGATGGGCGGTAGACCTTCGAGCGCTTCGGCGACTGCCTTGTTTGATACTTCCCAGGCCTCCTCCAGTGTTTTGCCCTTTACCAGCTCTGTTGCCATGGAACTGGATGCGATTGCAGCACCGCACCCAAACGTCTTGAACTTTGCATCAGTGATAATATTGTCTTTTACGGTGATGAAAATCTTCATGATATCACCGCAGACCGGGTTTCCTACTTCCCCGACACCATCGGGATTCTCAATCTCGCCCACATTGCGCGGGTTCTTGAAATGGTCCATTACCTTGTCGCTATACATTGCAGCCTCCTTCCTTTCCGGTCTTATGATAAAGGGGTGACATCTCCCGGAGCTTTGCAACAACCTTGGGGAGCACGTCAAGCACCCGGTCAACATCCTGTTCAGTATTCGCATCACCTAGGGTCAGCCTGAGGGAACCATGGGCGACTTCGGGCGGAAGACCAATCGCTAACATCACGTGGGACGGTTCGAGCGATCCCGAGGTACACGCACTGCCGGTCGATCCGCAGATGCCTTCGTCATCCAGCCAGAGGAGCATCGATTCACCTTCGATGAATTCGAAACTGACATTCAGGTTCCCCGGCAACCGTTTCAGAGGATGCCCGTTGAGCCGGGCGTAGGGGATCGTTTCAAGAATACCCTTGAGCAGCCGGTCCCGCAATGCGGCGATCCGTACGTTATGACCCTTGATGTCTGCAGTCGCCAGTTCGATTGCTGTACCCAATCCAGTGATTCCTGCAATGTTCTCGGTGCCCGCCCGGCGCCTGTTCTCCTGTCCCCCGCCATGGATCAGGTTATCGATCTTCACACCCTTTCGGATATAGAGTGCCCCGCAACCTTTTGGCCCGTAGAATTTGTGAGCTGATAGGGAGAGCAGGTCGATGTTCTGCGATTTGACATCGATCGGTACATTGCCGATTGCCTGCACCGCATCCGTGTGGAAATATATCTTGTGCTTACGGGCAATTGCACCGAGTTCTGCGATCGGCTCTATCGTCCCAATCTCATTGTTGGCGTACATAATCGAGATCAGGATTGTCTTGTCCGTGACCGCTTTTTCAAGTTCCTGCGGATCGACGAGCCCGGAAGGATCAACCGGCAGGTATGTGACCGTGAACCCTTCCTTTTCAAGATACTGGCAGGTATGGAGAACGGCATGATGCTCGATCGCTGACGTGATGATATGGTTCCCTTTCTTCCGGTTGGCAAAGGCAACGCCCTTAATCGCCCAGTTGTCGGACTCGCTTCCTCCTGAGGTGAAATAGATCTCGTCAGGTGCTGCTCCAAGGACTTTTGCCACCTGAGCCCGGGTGGCCTCTATTGCTTTCTTTGATTCCCTGGCTATTCCGTATATCGAGGAAGGATTTCCAAAATGTTCGGTGAAATATGGTCTCATCACGTCCATCACAGCGGGTTTTACCGGTGTGGTTGCGGCATGATCCAGGTATATTGTGTGTTTTTTTTCCATAGTCCCTTTCCGCAATTATTTTGAGTACGTGTGGTGAACCATCATATTTTTGTAGTTCGGCAGCGTATTCACAATTGTGAATGCAATGTATTATTTCACAATTGTGAAAATAAAAAGGTTGTGATTGTGATGGAATCTCCTTGTCAGAGAATTGTGTGGGATGTGCTTCCTGCGATCCGGGCGGCAATTGCCGTTGAACTGGTAAAATGCGGTGTGTCCCAGGTAGAAGCGGCACGAATGCTTGAAATCGCTCCGTCCGCTGTCTCCCAGTACCTATCGGGGAAACGCGGGTACCGCATTGAATTTGAGGCTTATGTGAAACGATCGATCGAACAGCTTGCTGAAGACTTGAAGGATGGGAAAAAAGTCAATCTTGTGCAGCGTACCTGTGATATCTGCAAACAACTTCGCGAAGGCGATGACCAGTGCGGGGGTCCCTCCGGCACTGCGGCGGAGCGCTGTGGGTGATGGTCACCACGAGATCGATAATTTTTCTTTTTGGATGTTTTTATAGAAGTGATTGAGAAGAAGCAGATCTTGGAACAGTTGTAGATATCTGGACCCATTCACACGAGTAAATAGGAATGTAAATTCCCTCCGGACTAATCTACCCGGTTTTATCTCCTTTGGAATCCTGTATGAGCTCAGCCTCCATCCGTTTTGCCCTCTTTGCAAGCATCTCTAAGAGTTTCTCCTTTTCTATAGCATGTCGCTCGTCGGTGTCGGACTCTCCGGGATCCCTGTGGGTTTTGGTTTGTTCTTGAAATAATATCTGATCGACCTGCGCAGGGCACGAACCGCAAGGATGCCGCAATGAGATTTTACCATCGGAAGCTGCACGGGTTCATCCACAAAATAAGTTTAATTAGGTTAAATGAGTATTTTCATGAATAATTCATGATTATACCCTGTAATATACTCTGTTTATCGATTATTCTTGGATTTTATCAGCTACGTTCGTTTACGGCGTTTTAAGGGCCAGCTCCTCCTCCATCAGCTCCACCTGGATATTCTGAATTTCCATGAGTCTTTGTCCCTGACTCGTCATAAGATAATCAATTTTCTTATGGAGCCGGTGAATTTCGCTATCCGTATGGATGCTCACGGTATAGTCACGTTCGGCATGGAGACGGTCTCTCATCTCCTGACGATTCTGGCTCATGATAATGACGGGAGCCTGAACTGCGGTGAGAACCGACAGGACAAGATTGAGGAGGATATAAGGATAAGGGTCGAATGGCCTGGATAGTAACATATAGCTGTTCAGGGCGACCCACAAAAAAATTATGCCGGCAAACACAGCAATAAATGACCAGCTGCCGGCAAAACCGGCGATTTTATCGGAGAGATGTTCGCCAAAGGTCAGCTTTCTCTCAAATTCGACATTGATATTTTTTGGGAGATGATCCCCTTCTGTCACGGTAAGTTTGTCGGTCTCTCTGAGTGAGGCATACTCATTTTTTTCCTTCTCCAGAATCTTTCGGATATACTCTTTCCTCAACCGATTTAGATCGGTATGACAGATATATCCCTGGAGTGACCACGTCGGATGTTCCCTGGTGATTATATCAATTATCGGTGTATGTATCAGTTCCGCAGATACAAGGTCGGTTTTCCTCTTTTGTTCCCCGCAGATCTGGCAGGGAAATGTTTCCTGATCAACCATCCCCTTTTCCTCTTCCAACCATCTATGGATCCATGATCAATATATAAGGAAAGGATGGAAAAGGAACACACTCGTGAAGCAAGGCTGATTTTCCTTGTCACTTTTTCAATTCTACGACGAGATTGTGTCCCACTGAAGTCCCGATGTTCTCAGTTGAGTGCGATCCTGCTTCCATCCATAATGTCTGTCCAGCCTTGAGATCAAATTCACCGCTCTTGCCATCAGAGAAAGTCAATTTGAATTTTGTAGTATTCATAACATACACAACATGATCGTTCGGGTGATTATGCATCGGTGCTTTCTCGCCGGGTTTAAGGCGAAGGTCTAAAACCCGCACCTTCTCATTTTCCATAAGTAGTCTGTATGCCTTGGCTGCTGCTTTTAAAACGTCCGGTACCTGTTCCATATCTTTTACCCCTTATCTGATAGGGTGATTACCTTTAACCTTTTTAACTATTGGGATAGTGTCACATTTCACGATATAAAACATCCTTTCCCACTTGCCACAGAGAAATGTCCCAACGAGGAGAGCAAAAAAGCAGTGCGGTTTAAAAATGCACTCTACCCCCTTCCCGCAAGGCATCACCAACTTCCCGTACGGTTGATCGACCGCTGATGTATCAGAACCGACTGCTCTGTAAAAAGAGGGAAATGGAATGGATTATGCTTTCACTTCAAGATCCAGCTCGACCGGGCCGACATAAGAGGCAGCGACATTATAGATGAGTGCCCAAATCGCTCCTCCAATGAATCCTCCCATTAACCCAAACACAATCGCGAAAAAGACGACTATTCCCCCGATACCCATACCAAGGAGGGGATGTAATCCACCGATTGCTGCAGAGCTTCCGACAGCAACAACGATCCCGATAATTACTCCCTCAATCAGGCCAAAGATCAGGCCAAGTACCGCTCCGATTTTAGCGACACTCATTACGGTCAAGTTTTTCAAAAGGTACTTTGACACAAGTATTTCTCACCTCATGTGATGACGAAGGATGATGTGAATAACTACTTAAATATGGCTAATTTGTTCTGTCGGTTATCCAGGCAGTTCTACAATAAGTACGGTATATTTTAATTTCACCCCTTCCCTGGTAACGGATTCATTATCAAAATTAATTTTGAAGGATAATTTACTCTATCATGCCCATGTATACTACTTTCTCGGCACCGTTTGCGAACCTCGCTACGACGGTAACAGAATTGGTGCCGGAGGTGCCGGCAAAGGTACTGCTTGCACCCGGGCTGGCATCGAGCATCCCTTTCTGCACCCCGTTGACAGAGACCCTGAGTTCGGTAATATCACCTGCAAAACAGGTATTGGCCATAACCGAAAGTTGAATCGAGGAGGGCGGTTCCTTCCGGCCATTGATCGCGATGGTGCAGGACGGGGCCTCCGGGGCTGGCGGGGCCACGGAAACAGTCGGCGGGAGGGTGATCACCGGAACCAGAATCTTTACCGGCTGCGATGAGGGATTCAGGAGGAATACTGCTGCAACGATGATCACGAGAATGATGATGCCACCGATTATGATCCAGGGAAGACGAGATCTCTTTGCCATTGGCTGAACTGTTTTATTCTATAGTCTATAAATTGATGTCTCCCGATTAATCACCATGCTGTTGTCCCAGTCAAACCAAAAAAACCCTGAGCAATTCTTTCCTGTTGCCGTAGGAAGATACCGGCATGGTGAAAAAGACTGATATCCGGTAAAAAAAAGATCTTTCTAGGGAATTTCTTTAAGTGTCCGGGCGACTTCAGACTGGAGATCCGCTGGCAGGAGCAAACACCCGAGGATGCTGGGGAGGACCTGTTTCATCGCCGCTCTGCCTTTCGGGGTGGCAACAAACTCGCAGATCGCCTTCTGCCCTTCCGGTGATGAGAGATAATCCCGGATCATTTCCTGTCCCTGCGGCGATGCAAGATATGATGTGATCATTCCTTTCCTGGGATC
>JACTUB010000014.1 GCA_015660885.1 Methanoregulaceae archaeon
TCGGGTTAACATTCATCTGTTTCTGGAAGGAGGTCTGGGACTGCCAGGTACCAGCATTAATCCCTAATACACCCCGGTAATGGGTCAACCCCCGGATGTGAACGTGACCGGTGTGCAGGATTTCCGGCAAGGGGTCGATTATCAGCCTGTCAGTCTTTCCTGCAGCAATAGGGGTCCTGCGTCCATAGGCAGGAGCCAGATGTCGTCGCTGGAGCATCTCCTCCATCATAAGCCCGCTCTGTTCGTAGGATGCACCTGGAATCAACCCAATCATATCATCGATGGATCTGCCATGGTACATCAGTACACGCACCCCCTGGAGGTTTACGACTGCGGGATTTTCAACAAGGATACAATTTGACGGGAATTTTTGTGTGAACTGCCGGGGAATTACCGGCTGAGGTTCTGCACCTCGGACCACGTCGTGATTACCGGGAGAAACGATAATTTTCATGCGGGAGGGAAGATCCCGCATCATTTTACCGAATGCATCATATTGCTCATAAATATTTTTTATCACCAGTTCGTTTTCCTGACCGGGATAAATACCGATGCCATCGACAAGATCTCCGGCAATGAGGAGATACGAGAAATCAGAATCCGAAAGCCAGTCTGCGAACCGGTTCCAGCACTCTTCAAGAAATGTATCACTACCCACGTGAGTATCGGAGATAAAGACCGCTTTCCCCGGCAATTCGCTTTTGTAGGGGGTATTGTCGATACGTATGTCCGGGCGGTAGAGCTGGTCTGCAAAAAAGATCTTCCCGTCACTGGAGAGTTTACCTTTCACCCCAATAACTTCATCGTGGATAATGCGTTCTGCATCGGAGAAAACCGGACGATCTTTTCGGAAGAGAACCGGAATGCCTGCAGAAGAGTCCTCTATCTCAGCAATCCTGTGACCATTTGTCGTTGTCTTCACTTCGGCAACCATGCCAATAATTGTACATTCTTCCTGACGGTAACGGCTATTCCTGGCAAGTGCCTCGATCGGCATCCCTCCGCACCGGCTGCGTATCATATTTCCGAGACGATTATACCGATCACGGAAATAATGAAGGTAATCACTGGTCCCGTTCACGCAGCCGGATGTTCCCGGGCTGCCGCTGATCACTTCAACTGAAGGGTCGGTCAGAAACCGTGTGCCCTCCCTCGTGGCATTCATGCCGGGAATATGTTTTGACGAAACTACAATAGTGTCTCCAGGAACCTGCGCGATTATTCGCCCGATGAGATCCGGCTCGTTCTGTTCCTGAATATAGCGCACGACATCCGGATGCACCTGCAGCTTTGTCTCGAGAAACTGGAGTGTTATCTGCTGTGCATCAAGCATGGATAGTATATTGGTCACAAAGAAAATATAGGGTTTTATCTTTACACGCACACGCTGAAATGAATCTAGTATGGCTGATGTGGATGATTGATAATCGCATCAGACATAGATACTACCACGAAATTGCGGTTGACCCCTTTCTATGTATGATATATTTCAGATGGTGATCCTGGGTTTTG
The DNA here is from genome assembly GCA_015660885.1 of Methanoregulaceae archaeon. Taxonomy (GTDB): domain Archaea; phylum Halobacteriota; class Methanomicrobia; order Methanomicrobiales; family Methanospirillaceae; genus Methanoregula. Next base: position 1,513 of record JACTUB010000014.1, read on the forward strand.
TTATCGGTCTGACCGGTGCGCTTGCACCAGGTCCGACCCTGGTCGCAACCATCAACGCATCTTTAAAGGGCGACTGGACGATCGGGTTGAAAATAACCCTGGGGCACGTGATCGTAGAACTTTTTCTCATTATCCTGATCCTTCTGGGATTGGCGACTGTTGCGCTTCCCTACACATCCGCGATTGGAGGAATTGGCGGAATTGCTCTGGTTGCATTCGGGGCATTCACGATAGCGGGAAGCAGGAAAGCAACTATGCATATCTCCACGATTAAATCGGTTGGCAACCCCTATCTGGCAGGACTGGTTACGAGTGCGGCAAACCCCTATTTCTGGATATGGTGGTTATCCATAGGAAGTGCGATGGTGATTGCGGGGCTTGAGGGAGGTTTGGTTCTTGCCGGAGCATTCATGATCGGGCACTGGACTGCAGATACCGCGTGGTACACGCTGGTATCAACCGGGGTGTCAAAAGGCAGGACCATACTTCCTGATACCGCATATCGGAAATTAATTGTATTCTGCGGGATTTTCCTCATCCTTTTTGGAATTTACTATATGTCACGTTCAGGGATCTGACCATGAACCCTTGCGGCATTTTAATATGCCTCATGGCAAATTATGAAAGGTTAATACAATAATAAAAAATCAGATAAAGGGCGTTAAGAAATGGCAGATAACAATAATAAACGGGATATCCGAACGCTGGTTGCACAATTCCGAAAAAGCGATCACTGGGCGGTGTCCCTTGCACGCGATCTTATCTGGATCGTGACAGTTGTTGGAGGAGTCGCTCTTGCCTTATTCCTGATCTGTGGTACCTGGCCCGCTGTTGTCACTATCGAATCCCAGAGTATGGTGCCTCACATGAATGTGGGAGATCTCGTGGTTGTTGTCCAGAAAGATCGGTATGGCCCTTTTGAAACATGGATAACTGGCAAACAGAGCGGCGAAATAAAGTATTCAGATTACGGCGATGTTATTATCTACAAGCCGAATGGTCTCACCAGCGTTCATCCGATTATCCATAGAGCAATACAATACGTGGACAACGAACCGGTTACTGAAATCAAAGGGATGAAACTTATGAGAAATTATACCCCGCCACATGCGGGATACATCACATGGGGGGATAATAACCCCAGTCCAGACCAGGGTATCAATTATCCGGGTATTGGGATCATCGAACCAGTAAAGGAAGATTGGATAGTCGGAAAGGCCCTATTTTCCGTTCCATTGGTAGGTTATCTTCCGCTTCATATTGTCGAGGTAACCATCATCGTTGTCGCCATCATGGTCCTTCATGAGTTGTACTTGTCCTCTCATGAAAATAAAAAGGGTAAGCAGCCAAAAAAAAGCGGAAAAAAGCAGCGCTAGCTCCTTTCGGTTGTTATGACAGAGATTTCGCACCTCCTTTCAGATGTAATCAGTGGGCATCGCCTTACTGTGGATGAAGCAACACGGCTCCTGAACACACAAGACCGGGATGTTCTCCGGATTGCATCTGCTGCAGATGAGATTCGTGAGCGTCGCACAGGAAATGTTGTAACCTATGTCAAAAACCAGAACCTGCATGTGACCAATATATGTAAGAACCTGTGCGGCTTCTGTAGCTTTGGCAGGAGTGCAGATGATCAAGGGGCTTACTGCAATGATAAAGCAACAATTCAGGAAAAAGCGCGTCTCGCCCTTAAACGTGGCGTCACTGAAATCTGTCTGCTGAGTGGAGTACATCCCGATTTTTCCGTTGACTCGTACTGTGATATACTTACATGGGTGCTTGAAATAGGACCGCATATACACCTCCATGCATTCAGCCCTGACGAAGTCTCCCATGCAGCATGCAAAAGCAATCTTCCCAGTGCTGAAGTACTTGCGCGATTAAAGTCTGCAGGTCTTGGCTCGCTTCAGGGTACAGCAGCGGAGATCCTTGTCGACTCTGTGAGAAAGGTGATCTGTCCCCGGAAACTCGACACGGCTGAATGGGTGAGAATAATTAAAGAAGCGAACTCTCTGGGGATTCCATCAACTGCAACAATCATGTACGGATCGTATGAGACAGCAAAAGATCAGGCAGAGCACTTGGGGATCCTCCGCAGTATTCAGGACGAAACCCACGGCTTTACGGAACTGGTTCCCCTTTCTTATCTCCATATCAATACACCTCTCTATAAAAAGGGTATCACCCGCGCTGGTGCAACCGGCCGTGAGGACCTGCTGATGATTGCTGTCTCCCGGCTATTCCTGGATAATTTCGACAATATACAGGTTCCATGGGGTAAGCTGGGACTTAAAATGACACAGATGATGCTGTTGGCCGGAGGTAATGATCTTGCCGGCACCATGTTCTCAGATGATGTCTCTACAAATGCAGGGGCAAAAGATGCAGATTATCTTGATCCGATAATCATGGAACGTATGGTATCAGACCTGGGAAGAACCCTGACAGAACGCACAACTCTCTACGGACCGGTATAATAAGCAAAAATAACGCACGCGCCACATAAAAAAGTCCAACCGGAAACCCGGGATTTTTAAAAAGATATCAAAGAAGTTCCAGTGCCTGCCGTCCGGTCATCCCGGCCCGGATCCCCCTCCCTAATGCTGAACGGTTTGCTTCCTTTATTATCCCGTTAAGAATATCGTCGGTATCTACAATTGAAGGTCCGATTGAGGGTCTCACTTTGGCTGCGGGATAGCTGAACGAATCAAGTGCAGCGACATCAAACGCTCCGCATCCTACCATCCCTACGTCGGTCATTACAGCAACAAGATTCGCCGGTCCCAGCGGGATAATATACCCGTCTGCAATTTTCCGGGTCAGTGATACCTTAACCTGCTCCATATCTCTCTCCTGTAGTGATGGTTGGCGCAGAGGAATAATAATCATGTGGCACAAGAATACGATACCTTTACTTTATCCGGACGCTACACTGCCTGAAGAATTATCCGGAGCGAGCTATGGAGAAACACCTGAGGATACTGCTGGATGATGTGAAAAACGGCCACCGGCTGAGCGAAGACGAAGCATCGGATCTATTCAGGGTCCGGAATCGACATATATGGGAGATTGCAACGGCTGCAGATGAGATGCGTGAAGAACGGGCCGGAAACGCAGTCACCTATGTCAGGAACCAGAATATCAATGTTACCAACCTCTGCGTCAATGCCTGCGGTTTCTGCGGTTTTTCAAAAAAACCCGGTGATGACGGAATCTATTTTCATGACAGGTCAGAGATCCGGAAAAAAGCGGCACTTGCAAAAACACGCGAAGTTACCGAGATTTGTACGGTCAGCGGGCTCCACCCGGATTTTAATGCACAGTCCTATTGTGATGTCTACCGTTGGATCTGTGAGGCTGCACCCGGTGTCCACCTTCATGCAGGCAACCCGATGGAAGTCGCATATGCTGCCAGAAAAAGCCATATGAGCACGGAAGAGGTGCTGATTATGATGAAGGAGGCAGGACTCGGGTCGATGTGCGGGACTGCAGCGGAGATCCTTGTGAATGCGATCCGTAAAAAAATCTGCGCACAGAAGATTTCAACGGAGGAATGGGTGCGCATAATCAAGGAAGCGCATAGCCTGGGTATTCCAACAACTGCTACAATCATGTATGGTCACTGTGAGAGTGTTGAAGACCAGGTGCAGCACCTTGCAATTCTTCGAAAAATTCAGGACGAGACGCGCGGATTTACAGAATTTGTTCCGCTTTCATTTATTCACATGAATACTCCGATATTCCGGCAGAAACTCGCGCGGGCAGGGGCGACCGGGAGAGAAGATCTCCTGATGGTGGCGGTTGCCCGGCTCTATCTGGACAATTTCCGGAACATACAGGTCTCCTGGGTTAAAGAAGGAATCAAGCTGGCCCAGTTAAGCTTGGTCGCAGGTGCCAATGATCTTGGGGGGACCATGTTTGAAGAGAGCATCTCAAAAGGGGCTGGTGCAACCAATACCGATTACCTTGACCCGGCAGAGATGCAGCGTGTGGCAGAGGATGTAGGCCGGACACTCAAACGCCGTACGACGCTCTATGACCTTGTCTGAATGGAAACGATCCTAAGCATTTGGTGCATCAGCAGGATGGTTATGTGAAGAATCGATCGGGAGATCACCAACCACTCCGAAATCGAATCGATCCTGACCGATGTGTTTACAGAACTGGCGGTCGGCTTCGGCTATGTTGAAGGAAAAATTTACTTTCATTCAGCTATGGCCGGAAAAAATTAACGGTGCTGCTTTGAGGTCGACCAGTGCGATATAATAATACGCCATGAAAATGCGGTACCGGAGTGGAATCGGTTTTGGCAGGGGTTGTTTCGTTGAAGACAGTGAGGAGAAGAAAAAGGGCTTAAACTGTATCATACACCATTAGGGGGCGGAACACACCAGTTTTCCGATGAGGATATCATGAATGTCTGTGTCATCAGGATCGATATTGACTCAATGACAGGAAAAAAGCACGATTGAGGGGCTCAGCAGCTTGGGGGATCAATCGTGATGGCGTTTAATAAGGTGGGTAATTTTATCTCCGATTTTCTGGGCTTTTGCCACGGCATCCTGATCGTTGAGAACCTCTCCCTCCTCATATCCCGTTCCTGTAACGGATCCCAGTGACGAAAATTCGTGTGCTCCCAGAAATCCCTCCAGTGTCTGAATAGTGCGGTTTGCGCCTTTTTGTGCCTGTACTGCCACCGCGATACCCTTGCGCCCTGCCAGCTTCCGATCATGATAGAGCGAATATGTGCGGTCTATGAAATTTTTTAGGTGCCCGCATACATCATAGTAATAAGTTGGTGAACCGATAACAAGCACATCACAGTTGAGAATTTTATCGGCTACTTCGCTCCAGTCATCGTTTTCGATTACACACCACTTCTTCTCCTTGCACTTCTCACAACCGAGGCAAGGAAGGATTTTTTTCCCTGCCAGAGAAACAAATTCTGTTTTAATCCCTTCCCCCGCACAGCGATTGAGAATAACCTTTACGAGCTGTGCTGTATTGCCATCCTTTCGCATGCTCCCCGATAATCCGAGAACCTTCATATGTTATCCTGCACTCAGGAGCTCATGATTGTTTTGATGGGAATAAGGGAAAATTTCTGGAATGCTATGATGATCTCTTCTCCAGGATTATGCTGCCGATAGAAGAGGTGCGATGGGCAGGAGCAGTCACTGCAGCCAAAGTCCGGGACTCCAGAACCAATAAGTGCCTGAGCAAGTCTGCATTCCGCCCGCTCCTGGGTGACCGCATAGATTGCGTACCTGAGAGAAAAATCAGGATTAGTGAGGAGATAATCCACGTGCCATTTTGGCCGTTTGTCGTGGAGACGGGCGAGCGAAATATGGCGGCGGAGCCGTTGTAACCCGCCACTCCCGAGAGCTGATCCAATATAGATGTGCCAACCCGCAGGGAAAGTGAGATCTCCCAGTGCACCGATACGGATCGTGCAGGCCGGATTTTTAAAAACGAGGCAGTAAATTCCCTTATCCATAGCCGCTTTTCATAAGTCCCCGTGCGGCAGCGATGTGTCTGCTGCCGCCGTGTTCGACCGGTTCTCCATGACCCGGATAAATCCCTTCAACATCAAGAAGCGAGAGACGGTCAAGCGACCGTGCAAGTTCGTTCCGGCTCCCCCCGGGAAAATCGTAGCGCCCGAAACAACCATCTGTAAAAACCGTATCTCCACTGATAAGCACAAGATCCCGCTCGGAAAAGAGGCAAATGCTCCCCGGTGTATGACCGGGTGTATGAAGGACCTTTAATTCCCCGATAATATCACCCTCACCAAGCACGATATCGGGGATAATACCGGGAGAACGAGCACCAAAATGCATTGACAGGCTCCAGGTGTCATCAACAAGCCCTCTCGCATCGTTTTTATGAATGGCAACCTTTGCCTTACACATATGGGCGATCTCTTTCACCCGGGCAGTATGATCAAAGTGGCAGTGAGTCAGGACAATTGTGTCGATTTCGTCTTTGTATGGCCTGATGGCCATTGGCATAACGCCCGCGTCAACGAGAATCGTGCCGAAAATATAGGAGTTCGCATAGCCCGACTGTTCGGGAATCCATCTCACCTGCATGCACAATAATAAGGACTCCCGACAGATGTTTCTTATGGATTCGCTGATCCGCAGGTGTGCTTCCGGTGTTCCGCCGGAACTCGAAGCAGTGGCACGAGCGGAAGGAATGGATCCGGCGCGCTTTGCCCGAGGTATTGAAGCCGGAAGAATTGTGGTTCCGGCAAACCTGAAGCGGGTACACCGGAAGTGCGCAATTGGTGAAGGGTGTCAGGTCAAAATAAATGTGAATATCGGGACATCAGGTACCCGCTGCGATCCTGCGCTCGAAGAGGAAAAGGCAAAAGTTGCACTGAGTAATGGTGCCGACGCAATCATGGACCTCTCCACGGGAGGGGATCTTGTCGCGATCCGGAAAAAAATCCTTGCGTTTGATACTACGATAGGAACTGTGCCGGTCTATGAAGCGGTACGCCGGGCTGGTAATGCACGGGATGTCGATGCCGATCTCCTGTTCCGGGTGATCCGGGAACACTGTGCACAGGGAGTGGACTTCCTTACCCTGCATTGCGGGGTGAACCGGCAGGCACTCGCGGCGCTCAGGAGCGATCCGCGGATCATGGGCGTGGTGAGCCGGGGCGGTTCATTCCACTGCGCGATGATGATGCAGCGTGACGAGGAGAACCCGCTGTATGCCGAATACGATTACCTGCTAGAGATCCTTGCGGAGTACGACGTGACGATCAGCCTCGGGGACGGGATGCGCCCCGGCTGCCTGCAGGATGCAGAGAAACTCGCAAAGTCGGTGGAGTATATCACTCTCGGCACCTTGGCGAAGCAGGCGCTGGCAAAGGGGGTCCAGCGGATGATCGAGGGGCCGGGACATATGCCGCTCGACCAGGTGGGCTATAATGTACGGATGATCAAGGAGATCACCGACCATGCCCCGCTCTACCTGCTCGGGCCGCTCGTTACCGATATCGCGCCTGGCTACGACCATATAGTCGCGGCCATCGGGGGAGCAACCGCCTGCATGGCCGGCGCCGACTTCCTCTGCATGGTCTCGCCGAGCGAGCATCTCGCCCTGCCGGATGTTGCGGACATTATCGAGGGGACGCGGGTGGCAAAGATCGCTGCCCATATCGGGGACACGGTCAGGAAGCACGAGGGCTGGCGGATGGAACGCGAGGTGCAGATGGCCGAAGCCCGGCATGAGCTCGACTGGGATGCCCAGTTCAGACTCGCCCTCTTTGGCGACCATGCAAGGAAGATCCACTGCCGTGACGGGGACATGGAGACCTGCTCGATGTGCGGGGATCTGTGTGCAATCAAGGTGGTAAACGAGCTGTTCGGGACTGCCAAGAAGGGTGAAGGGAAGAAGAAGGGGAAGAAACAGGCGACCTGAAGGCCCCACCCGGCTCCTGATTCCTCATCTAAAATCCGGGGGACTTCATTAACAGAAGGAAATTACCGCATATACTCATTAAATTAAAATTATCAAAAGTTCGGCCGGGACGTTCTCCTTGTCCCATTTAATCTCCTTCCTGGATTCTCATAATAAAGATATATGAGTTGAGAAAATAATTTGCACTTATCATGATTTGTCCCATGTGTGATACTAAAAACCCAAACGATGTCTATTTTTGCAAGGAATGTGGGTATAAATTTAAAAATGATAATGAGATATTACGAGACCTTTTCAGTGAATATCTAAAACGATTTGATAAAGCAAATCACCGAATGGTAGTGTATACGAAAGTACTTGCTGTCTTTACCATTTTTATAGCAATACTTGCAATTCCCCAATATTACGATAAAGTCCTGCCAACATTATCCCCGGTCTCCCGGATTATTATGACCGTCATCGTATTTGCTGTTTATTTTGGTATGAGCCTGATTACGATTATGGTTCTATTCGGCGAACTACCATCCGAATAATATTTATGATACGTTAAACTATTTTTGAGTCGGATTTTATTTTCCGAATTGACTGGAAAGAAAAATAATTTTTTAAAAGAAAGACTCCGTTAACTGAGAATTTTGTATGAATCACGCATGCGGTCACTTTGCGGTCAATTCTTTTTAGGTAAAAAGACTCCAAAATTAGTAGTAGTGGAAAATCGCAGCCCGCACCGCGCCCGGAACAATCTATTTATTGCTTGAAACAGTATACTCTTTTCATGGCAGAACAAAAAAACCGCACCTGTCCCAACGGGCATGGAGTCATGCTGCGCTGCTTTGTGAAACTACGATTAACAAGAAGCAGGTCTGGAAAAAAATACCTTGGCAACACTGCAGCACCTGTGGTGTCACGGTGCCTGACTAGGACTACTGGGTTTTCTCTGACGGGGTCTTATTCCCGGTTCGTATATTCGACCCACGAGCCAAATATTTTAAAATATTTTTCGTGTAAGGCATCATGGCATCTTTGAAGTGTTTCAGTATCTTCTATCCAATTATGACTTTTAAAAAATGTCGAAAAATTGTCGATTGCCATCTGGACTAACAATAATTGAATAATTATCGACGTGTAAGCAGTGTCAAAATTAAAAATGGAACCCAGATGTGCACCTGCCGCATATTTTTGGGAATTATCATCTCTTTTTTCATACGTAAGGACATCTAAAATTGAGGCGAGATTTGGGTGTACGTGGCCAGATAAGTCGTTGTAAAGTTCTTTCGTTCCTTTTGGAAGATTCAGATCGCCGGTAATTTCAGAACGTTCAATTTTTCCCTTTATCCATGTCTTCGCAGAATCGGGATTTTTATCGAGATATTTACAGAGATAAAGCGATTCTTGAACGTTTCTCTGAATTATTGCTGCTTCGTGGTAATAACCTGATTTAATAAGGTTGCTGGCACAAAATAACGACGTGAAAATTCTAAGATTTAATAGTAGAATAGAACCTTCCTGCAGAGTGTCTTTTCTCTCCGTTTTGGCCGATTGAATCAGATCCAAGAAAAACGTTAAGGATTTATCGAAAAAGGTGAGCTGCTCATTAAAATTTGAAGACGTTAGTTTATTGCACTCTGATTCTCCTGATAAAAAAATCTCATGGAAATTTCCTGTCATAGGCACCTAATAAACATGATCGATAAAGCAACGGAAGGTATTAATTTTGTATGCGTAATCCCCAGAATTGAACACAACCGCTTCGAACGTCGATTTTCCAAGCGGATCGAGTTTCACAATATCATATCCATCGCCGAGTTTCACATCGTTTTTATCGTAGACTGCCATGGTAACCCACGCGGTCATAGGTTTATTCACATGGGATTCTAGAACGCCGGAACACACTGCGTCGCCGAAGGATTTGTAAGAAGTAGTCCGATTAACCATTTCAACTGCAGGAATACTTGACGTTGCCACTATCGTACCTGAAGAGCTTGAGCTGCTTTCGACGCATGCACTGACAGCGACCATACCAAGAATGAGAATTGCGAGAATTATCACTTTTTTCATGGGAGGTAATATTCAATTGAGAAAATAAATTCGTCTGTTTGATCTCGCGGTTTTGTTGCAATAATCGCAACAAAATATCTGAATTTTTAAGCTGAGATCTTCAAAACCCAGTTTCTACAATTGTGTCAGTGCTAACTGTTCAAACACCAAAAACTGACCTTCACAATGCCTTTTGATTGGCAGATCTCTGGTGCCTGCGTGTGTCTGGATGTAGTAACTAGCAGAATTGCAATATGAACTCCGCGTAGTAGTAGTAAAATCGTTTAAATCAAAAATAGAGGCAAAATCGGGTCGGGATTAATAGTAATAGTAGTATTCATTAAATGTTATTTCTGCAGGAACTGAGTGATTAAGGTGCCAAGAAACTTGGGCATTTTTTTATCGGTTAATAATTTTGTATTATGAAAAAACAGCCACAATACGGGCACTTTATTTTTCTCGGATATTTCACCGTAGTGCACGCCCCTGTTGTCGGAAGAAATTTGTTATTTTGCTAAGCATATAGGCAGGGATGATCCTTTGTTCAAATATGCGATCCGCGCCCCCGGGTTTGTCATCGACGTCGCCGAATAGGAATATTCCGACCCGACCAAATAGGCCTGCGCCGTGCCGAGACCGGCCTTGCTTTTGAGCTTCAGTTTTCTCGCCGATATTCTGATCATTACACTCTTCCGGGAAATCCGGACCCCCCCCATCCCCCCCCACTCATCAGCCTCAGGAGGGGGTACCCCCCCTCGCTTTCGCCCACGTTTCCCCACTTCCCATGGATCTCACGTCTGAAAACGTCATTTCTCCCAAACTGTCAGACAGGGGGGTACCCCTCCCTCTTTTGTAAAGGGCACCCCCCATCCCCCTTCCGGAGTTTTTTGAGCGACCCCCCTCCTGCCCCTCCGACCCAAGGGGGGGGAGGTACCCCCCTCTCAATTCTGGCAATGGAATGAGGTGTGCTTCGCATGGACTCTCCATCGATGAAAGCGGTTTTTCGTGGATCGGGAAAACAGGAGGAGGGGGGATACCCCCTCCCTCTTCAGTTGGTGGGGTAGCTACCACCCCCCTCACTTTTTGGACCCCCCTACCCCCCTTCCGGGAAAAAAATGGAGTGGGGGGGAGGGGTACCCCCTCCCGTACTTAATCGTGAATAAGGTACTATTTCTCGGAGCCTACACGAGCCCCGATTCTTAATAAATTGCCGGCCGAGTGCCCAACGAAATATCCTGAAATAGGTATTTGCAACAGTCATAAGGAAAAATGTAAATTGGGATACCGAATTATGAATCCTGTTTACCTCGGATCTTCCTTAAAACAGCTTCTGCGATCTCATGTTCAGTAATTTCTATCTCTTCTGTGACCGGAAGGGACCAGCCGATGATATGATCGATCACCGCTGTTCCTTCTATCTTCAGTTGAATATTCCCTTTTTTGATCAAACTCACAATCCCCTCGAAAAGCGCGAGATCGTGGGAAGTAAGCGGGACAGTAATCTCAATACTGTCACTTGCCGGGATATCCATTTTGACTGTCTCACCGCTGGCGATCTCTTTTTCTTGGCTACCGCTCCGAAAAAAAACAGTAAACGGAAACTCCCTCACGGTTGCCCCGAAGGGATTGGGATTCTCTATCCTGAGAATGACATCGAAATCAAGGGATGAAAGGTGAATGGCCCGAATTTTCACTCCTTTAATGGTAACGACAGGCTCATTCAGGGCTTGCACGTTAGACCGTTTTACTCATATGCCCTATAAGTATTTTGGTACCAGATTAATTCCTCTCCCGGAGTTCCTGTTCCACCTTGCATCGTGCGGGCATGAAGCAGAGATGTGCCCGAAGTGCAAGGAATATCGCCGATACATGTCATTTGGCATGCATGAAATTTGCAGTCCTCTGACATGACCGCTATTCTGAAATGTCCGCACATCCTTCTGATATATTTGATGTCAATGGATCTGGATGCACACCTCAGGACACTTGCCCTCTCCCTCGGCGCCGACTATTTCGGTATCGCTGATCTCTCATCTGCCCATGACGTTATTCTGGCGCAGGGAGGGGAACGGGTTGCCCGGTACCCGAGAGCGGTCGCCATCGGCATGGTTTTACAGGACAGTCTTGTCGACCTCCTGCCGGATAAGGATCCTGAAGGAGCGATCCTGTACAGGCATAACAGCTACGATGTCGTCAACCAGATGCTCGACCAGATCGGAATCCGGGTGGCAAACGAGCTCCAGCAAGCCGGCCATAGTGCCTTCCCCGTTCCTGCATCCAAACGGACTGACGACAAGAACATCTGCGGAATCTTCTCCCAGAAACTCGCGGCACATCTCGCCGGTCTTGGCTGGATCGGGAAGAGCTGCCTGCTCATCACCCCGGATCACGGCCCCCGCGTCCGCTGGGTCAGCATCCTGACCGATGCCCCGCTCCGCCCGACCGGATCACCAGGGGAACAGCAGTGCGGTGCGTGCACTATGTGCGTGGATATCTGCCCGCAGAACGCCTTTACCGGAAGACCGTTTCACCACGACGAACCGCGGGAGGCACGGTTCGATGCTGCAGCCTGCGACCGGTACTTCAGGGAGATAGAGAAGTCCAAGGGTGTTGCTGTCTGCGGCCTGTGCCTGTATATCTGCCCGCACGGGAAGAAATCCGGATCTGGGATCCGTCAATAAACACAAATACGGTTTTTTCTGATTAACCGGATAGTAAAAAGGATTGCGAATTCAGGTTTTCGTTAGTTTCAGGATCCGGATAGCCAGCCACGCCGCGTTCTCCCCGTTATCGACACCAACACAGGCAACCGGCACCCCTTTTGGCATCTGGGCAATAGCGAGGAGTGCGTCAAGCCCGTTGAGTGTTCCGCTCACCGGAACTCCGATAACCGGTTTATCCGTTTTTGATGCGATGACGCCGGGAAGTGCCGCGGAGAGTCCGGCGATTGCGATGAACACCTTTACTTTGCTCTTTTTGATATATGCATCCAGCTTATCCGGGTCCCGGTGAGCGGAGATAATCTGTTCATCATAGGATACCTTATTCTCCTCCAGGACTTTTCTCACCTTTTCTGTAATGGCTGCATCAGATGCGGATCCGGAAATTACTGCGACGTCTGCCATATCTGCCAACCAAAATTATATCCTGTCTCTATAAATATAGTATGGGCAGATCCACATGGAAAAAGAACTACTCCTGATGATACCAGGCCCGGTGCCGATGCCGGAACGGGTAAGGTATGCAATGTTGCGTCAGGCAATAAATCACCGCAGCGCCGAATTTGGCGCGGTTTATGCTGACTGTGTGCGGGTATTAAAGACCGCTTTTGGAACAACAAACGACCTTTTTGTGATAAGCGGATCCGGAACTGCCGGTATGGAAGCAGCGGTTGCAAACTTTGGCAGGGACAAGGATATTGCCTGCCTTGTCAACGGGAAGTTCGGAGAGCGTCTCTATAAAATCAGCCAGCGCTATGGAAAAGCATACGAGATCGGCTCTGACTGGGGTACTCCTCTCAATCTTTCAGCACTCGAGGAGCGGCTCGAACAGGGTGCACAGGTAGTCACGCTCGTGCACAACGAAACGTCTGCCGGTATCAAGAACCCGGCAAAAGAAGTTGGACGAATTGCCAGGAAGCATGACGCACTGTTTTTAATGGATGGCATTACATCGATCGGTGGCGATGTTGTCGAGGTAGATACCTGGGGAGCAGATGTCGCCATTGTCGGATCCCAGAAGTGCCTCGCGGCACCGGCCGGCCTTGCCGGGATCTCGGTAAGCAGCAGGGCATGGGAGAGGCTTTGCAAGAATCCCCCCTTCTACCTCGATCTTGCGGCGTACAAAAAGAGTGCCGCAGGTAAACCAATGGAAACCCCGTATACGCCAGCAGTTCCGCTCTTTTTAGCGCTGCGGGAAGCGTGTCTTATGGTTGAAGAAGAGGGAATGGCCAACCGGATCGCACGCCACCTGAAAATGGCGCAGGCCGTTCGGGCAGCGTCGAAAGCCTGGGGACTTTCCCTGTTCCCGAAGATCGATGTAAAGCATGAATATTCCAACACGGTTACCGCGTTTTCCTATCCTGCAGGTGTGAAGGATGACGAGATGCGGGCCATCATCAAGAAGATGGGGATTATTATTGCAGGTGGGCAGGATCACCTCAAAGGCAAAATCTTCAGGATCGGGCACATGGGTGCAGTAAGTGCGCCGGAGATCCTTGCAACCCTTGCTGCAACACAGCATGCACTTCGGAAACTGGAATATAAGGTGCAGGGCAATGGTGTCCAGGCTGCCTGCGAGGTGCTGGGATGAGGGTAGGTATTGCCGATACTACCTTTTCACGTGTCAACATGGGAGCAATTGCCATTAATGAGCTGAAGAAACATGCGAGTGTGGCGATTGAGCGGGTAACCGTACCCGGTATCAAAGATCTTCCGGTAGCCTGTAAAAAGCTCATCGAATCGAGCAAATGTGATGTCGTCATAGCTCTTGGGATGCCGGGAGGAAAAGAGAAGGATCGGCTCTGCGCCCATGAAGCATCGCAAGGGCTCATCATGTGCCAGCTCATGACTAATACCCACATCATTGAAGTTTTCGTTCATGAAGATGAGGCAAAGGATGGACAGGAACTTGCGTGGCTTGCAGAACAGCGCACCCGCGAACATGCAGTCAATGCAGTAAAACTGGTACTTTACCCCAAAGAGCTCGAAAAAGATGCCGGGACTGGTCAACGTCAGGGATTCGCTGATGCAGGTCCGGCCCGCCGCTAGGGTGAAAACCCCGGAGAGTACAAATTTATCAGGATCCATTCACAAGAGATGATTAACTATGTGCGATACAAAGCCGATAAAACTGGGTTTTGTCGTTGCGGAGTTCAACCGTGACATTACCTATATGATGGAGATCGAAGGAAGAGAACACGCGGCATTTCTCGGAGCTGAAGTGACCGAATGCCTGTATGTTCCGGGTGCTTATGATATGCCGCTGGCAATCAAGAAGATGCTGCAGGCCGGAAACGTCGATGCAGTCGTTACTATCGGTTGCGTTATTGAGGGTGCTACTCAGCATGATGATATTGTCGTGCAGCATGCTGCCCGGAAGATCATCGATCTGTCGCTTGAATTCGGCAAGCCGGTAACCCTTGGTATTTCCGGGCCTGGCATGACGCGCCTTGAGGCGAACGAACGGATCGATTATGCAAAACGTGCTGTCGAATCAGCCATTAAACTTGTCCAGCGATTGAAATGAGACAGCTTTCGGAGAAGATCGCTGCGGTCGCGCCATCTGCAACCATGGCGATCTCCGATAAGGCAAAGAAGATGCAGCGCGAGGGTATCGATGTCATCAGCCTCTCTATCGGGGAACCGGACTTCGATACCCCACGGCACATCAAGGATGCCTGCATTGACGCACTTAACCGGGGTGAGACTCATTATGCACCGAGCAATGGCATTCCTGAACTGCTCAGTGGCATCAGTGAAAAAATAACAAAAGAGAATCATTTCACCTCCGGTCCCGAACAGGTAATCGTTACCTGTGGGGCAAAGGACGCCATTTACGAAGGTATGGAAGCGGTTCTGAACCCGGGCGATGAAACTATCATTCTTACTCCGGCATGGGTTTCCTACGAACCCTGCGTGCAGATAGCCGGCGGTAAAGTGGTGAAACACGCCGTCAACTCAAAAACGTTCCAGCTTGATGACTTGCTTCTCGAACGGATAAACCCGAAGACCAAGATGATTGTGGTAAACTCTCCATCAAATCCATCGGGGGCAGTTTTCAATCAGAAATCGATGAAACTGGTTGCGGATATCTGCCAGGATCACGACATCTTCGCAATGTCGGATGAGATCTACGAGAAGCTGGTGTACGCCAAAGAGCACATCTCGCTGGCGGCGATTGGAGACATGGCGCAACGCACCATCACCGTCAATGGGTTCTCCAAGTCGTACGCGATGACCGGCTGGCGGCTGGGCTATGCTGTTGCACCAATTGATATTATCCGGCAGATGTCCAAGGTGCAGCAGCACTCGGTCAGCCAGGCGACCACGTTTGCGATGTGGGGGGCAGTGGCAGCGCTTAAAGGGGATCAGCGCTGTGTTGAAGAGATGCGCACTGAGTTTGACCGGCGAAGAAAATATGTTATCTCCGAATTGAACCTCATGGGCTACGAGACTGCGCCGGCAGAGGGAGCATTCTATGCATTTGTGAAAGTTTCCGGAGATGATATGGAGATTGCGACCCGGTGGCTGGAGCAGGGTCAGGTAGCAGTGACGCCGGGCAGTGCATTCTATGCACCGGGATGGATCCGGTTATCGTATGCAACATCAATGGAAAAACTTAAGGAAGCGATGCAGCGGATCCGATCCCTTGGCAGCAGGTAATTTTTTATTCAATTCTTTGCATCCTGTTTTCTCCACCAGGTCTTCGCAAATGTCGAGTTCCCGGAGATGACCACCTCATTACCTTCCTTTCGGATCATCGATGCTAGGTAATCAGTAACTATTCTCTTTTGTGCCGGTGTCCTGGCATTGAAACGGTTTTCAAAGAATGCAATCATCTCCCCGCGACGTTTAAACCGGTATTCTTTCTGAAGTGGCAGCACCTGGACATTCGCATAGATGCCCATCTGATAGAGCACATTGAAAAGGCAGTCCGTTTTCGGCCCGGAATAATACTGGCTTCCATGGAGCGGTTTCCAGAGATCGGCATACATCTTTTCCCAGAACGGCATGTCAACAAACCAGAACAGGTACACAAAGTCGCTTGAAACGGCATTCATCTTTTGGAGTGCTCGTCGAATGTCCTCCATGGTGAGGGACAATGAGGCAATCACCACATCATAGTTTCCCAAGAGATCACGGGAGATATCAACGTCTTCCCAGCGTTTCTGGATACACGTGATGTTGGCAAGATTTTCTTTTTGGGCACGTTCGTTGAGGATTGAAACCATACCCGCGCCTGGTTCAACCGCGGTTACTTCATCGACAAGCGGCGCAAGAGGAATGGCCAGTGTGCCCGGCCCGGCACCAATATCCAGCACCCGGGAATTTTTTGTGATGTCCAGACCGGCGATCGTGATCTTTACCCGGTCGTCATATTCCCTGCGGGACGTGAAATCATAGCGTTCGGCATTTTCCCGTTTGTTCCAGTTATGAGAGGGGTCGTCAAAATGTTTTGACGACTCGTGAAGTCTTTGTCGTGCCTTCCAGATCTCATTCCAGTCCACATCATTCCAGGGGGGCGAAGGTGCCGGACTCATAACAAATGAATGCCGCATGCTCGGTTAAAGATGTTTTTTGATTTTCCTGAACCGATTAAAAAGTGAAAGCAGGTTTACTCATGCCTCATCGCATCAATCGGGATGAGGTTTGCTGCTTTCCATGCCGGATAAATGCCACAGGCAAGACTGATAACGATACCAAAACAGACACCTTCGATAACAGGCGTCGCGCTGGACCAGACGAACAGGTACTTCGTGGTTTTCAGTAACAGGGCACTTATAGCGTATCCTGCGATTATACTCAAAACCCCCCCTATGGCACTCCCGACAGTACCGAGGATAGCCGCCTCATACATGAACATGCTCATCACTTCGCGTTTCTGGGTACCGATACTCCGCATAATACCAATCTCCTTGATGCGCTCGGTCACTGACATCATCATGATATTGAAAATTGAAACGCCCGCTACAATCATGGAAATTCCCCCGATTGCAGATACAAACGTGGTGACCGCCCCGAATGCGGAAAAAATTGTCGCGAGGGTTGCCTTACTGTCCATGACGCTGACGACCTTGTCCCTCTTGTTCATCTGCTTCTCGATGGTGGTTTTTACGACCGCGGAATCCACACCCTGGTTAACTTTCACAACAACCGTGTCGTAATCATTACGGTTATAGGTAGTATCAAACCAGTTTTGTGTCACAACAATAGCAGAATCGGTGCTGATATCAAAACTAATCCCCCTCTCCTCGATGATACCGGTTACACGCAGGGTTCCCTTGTCCCCGTCTGTCCCGATGGAGATCCGTGAACCAACCTTTACGTTGTGATCATCGGCAAATTTCGATCCGACCAGGCACCCGGAATCCGAACGACTGTAATCCCCCGCCTTCAGGTTCAGGAGCTTGGACACATCATCAGGATTAAGACCGTAAATAGGGGCTACAATCGTATCGCTGCCAACGCCGAGTTTCATGATGTCCGAGGTTTGAAGGACAGGAATTGCGATGTTAGGTGCAACAGCACGTTTAATTTGCTGAAACTGCTGATCCGTTATCTTCAGGCTTGTCGAACCACCACCTGCGCCACCCTGCCCGAACCCCGTACCGCCTCCGGTATAGGGGGAAACGATCACACTGTCGCCGACCGTGTGAAGGCTGTCTGAAACTGAGAGCACAAGGCTGTTGCCGAGGATCCCCATTGATGTAATGGCGACAACGCCGATAACGATGCCGAGCATTGCCAGCGTTGAGCGCAACAGGTGAATCCGAAGATTCCGCTTCGCAATTTCCCAGAAGATCATTGGATGATTCTCCCATCCGCGATCTGTATAGTCCGCCGCGAGTATTCCGCGATGTGCGAATCATGAGTGACCATGATAATCGTGGTTCCCTTCAGGTTGAGTTCGGTCATCAGATCCATAATACCGGCTCCGGTTTTTGAATCAAGGTTTCCGGTCGGTTCATCGCAAAGGAGGATGTCAGGATTATTGATGAGAGCCCGGGCTACTGCAACCCGCTGCTGCTGACCCCCGGAGAGCTCGGTAGGTGTATGGGTGAAGAGTGAATCATCCAACTGAACCGATCTAAGTACTTCCTTCCCCTTTTCCGGGTCCACGGCTTTCTGGGATTTCAGCATCATGGGAAATGTGACGTTCTCAATAATATTGAGCAAGGGAAACAGGTTGAAATACTGGAATATAAAACCGATCCGGTCTCTTCGGAGATTGGTCAGTTCGACATCCGACATGTCCCGGATACGGGTTCCGCTGATATAGATATCTCCGGAGGTGGGTGTATCAAGGCACCCCATCAGGTTCAGGAGCGTGGACTTCCCAGAACCCGAAGGGCCCATGACCGAGATGAACTCGCCCCGATGAACCTGAAAGGATATGTCATCAAGCGCAGTAACATCACCTGCGGGAAGGGGGTACACCTTGACGACATTTTTGAACACCATGACGGGTTGTTCAACCATAACGGTGGTCACTTCTTGTTCCTTCTCACATAGAAGAACCATCCGCCGATGCAGGCACAGAGCACAATTATTACGGCGATAATGGGAAAGAGGAGATTTGATCCCCCAGTCGTCTGCGAAGTTACGTCAACTCCGGAAATTTTTACATCCTGCAATGCAGTATTCTGGTTGCCTTCCGAATCCTTGT
This sequence comes from Methanoregulaceae archaeon, assembly GCA_015660885.1. Classification (GTDB taxonomy): domain Archaea; phylum Halobacteriota; class Methanomicrobia; order Methanomicrobiales; family Methanospirillaceae; genus Methanoregula. The sequence goes on from JACTUB010000014.1 coordinate 20,371, forward strand.
ACGAGAGTTGTAGCGGGACAGTCGTTGCATTATTTGAGGAAAATGTGACTTCAAAGCTCCCGAAATCATCAGGTTTGAGGGCACCGACAACATAGGTCTTGTAGGGATCCTGCGGGACCGCTGGTGACAACGACGTGACGGTGACAGTATTTGCCGTTTCCAGACCGGCATTATTCACATCTCCGGTTATGTGGTAAATTCCGCCACTGGATGTAACCTGGATATTGCTGACGACCGGATTTGCCTGCATTTTATCGATCCCAAAGGAAATCGGGAGATCCACGGTCACTTTGTGAGGATTATTACCATTGTTATAGGTCACCGTAAGAATAAGGTTAGTTTCCTGGTCGGGTGTTACGGTGAAGTTAACGGGGATTTTCTCCCCCGACGCAAGGTTTCCGATAAATGTTTTTGCCGGTTCCGCTGTTATTCCCGCGCCGGAAACATCAAATACAACGTTCCTCACATCATTTTTCCGCGGATTAGCAACCTGAACGAAAATTGTTTTTTTCTTCCCCTGGGTAAACGCATCAGGTTTCTGGAGAATCGTCAGCTCGATCGGCGTATTATCCACTTCCGCGACGGCACGGTAGTAAAGGCTGTCTGCGTCACGGAAACTCAGGGAAAACGTCGGGAAATACGTGCCGTCTTGGGCATCAGCAACAACAGAAAACGCAAAAGACTGTTTCTGGAGAGGACCGATATTTGCCGAGGTATCATACGGTCTGCTGGTGAGCCTGATATTCTCGTCACCGATGGTTACGTGATTTACGACGACACTCGTATCGGTGTTGCTGTTGGTAACGTAGACCATAACTGTACCCGAATCGCCAGTAAAAAATGTTCCAGGATCATAGGTAACATTTGAAACATAGACATTGCCGGCGGCAATAATAGATTCCGGCGTTTCGAATGCGGTTACAGCACTAATTCCTGTGCCAAAAACCAGGACAATTGCGAGTATAATAATAAATCGATTTTTTTTCATTTAAATCCCTGTCATGGTAAAGATGATATAGAGAATAAAGATGACGACCGGAATTCCTACGCAGAGTGCAGAGTCCCGTTCAGAAAGCTGTCTGGCATTTCTCATGCCAGAGATCCAGATATTTGCACTCCACAGGAGAAATACGATGGAAATGATTGACGTAATCTGGGTCATCTCCATCATCGCAGGACCGTGCATGAGGGCTTTTACGGCATCCGTTATCATCTGTGGATCCTGGGCTGCCGCTGGAGAAATCTGGGGGACAATTACTCTTGGAATATACTGCAGAGCAACAATAATAGTAAGTATCACCCCGAAAATCTGGGGAAGATAACCATATCCTACCAACTCAAGCGATCTTTTAAAGGACCCTTTACCTTTGAAGATCAATGAGATAAGATAGAATACTCCGGTCCATATCACCCAGAATATGAACACTCCAAAAAAAGCACCAAGAATAGTGGAAATGGCGATTATTGATTCCATACCGGGAAGCAATCCGGCCAGCATCTTTCCTGTTAATCCTCCGATTAAATACGCGTATACTGCTGAGATAATCCCCAGCGCCAGTACAATAAGCCCGGGAATTTTAAGATTTTCATTTTCCGCGATTGCATCCTGGAAGAATGCCCCGGGTCTGATGAGAATATCAATAAGTGAATGTTTCATCCCATAATCTCCTGTTCCGCTCGTGAATCTTTTTGTTGTTGCAGGAATAACAACTTCATTACAGATTTTCTCCAGAGTATATTAATGGTATGGGAAGGCGGTATCTATGCGTCGTTCGTGTGTTTAACCGTAAGGAATTGTTGCCCTTTCTTGAGGGGGGGTGTGAGGAAGCTGTTTAATCCGTTGTGACTTTTGCGACAGGTAATTAAAAATTAATTTTTTATCCTGCGTTCTGCGCTTCCGAGAGTGCTTCACGTGCCTTGTCCACCATATTCCGGGAAGCTGTTATTTTTGGTTTTATCATGGCGAACTCTTTCCTGTCAAAAGATGCCTGAGCTTCCTTGTAAAGGCTATCCGCCCGGTCAATCCGTCCCTTGGCTTTTGTGACATTGGTTCCCTCACACTTGGCCATGTCAACTTCTTCCTGCACCGCAAGCACCTGCCCATAGAGATCTTCTGACATACTGCGGAACACTTCTGCTTTTGCAGAATCTTCCTCAAGTTTCTGCCGCCCGCGTTCGTGTTCCGCCTCTTTTGCTTCCGCCTGTCCCTGAATTATGCGTTGTAGTTCATCCTCGACTTCTTTGATGGTCTCGGCAAGCACAGAGGCGAAATTGGTGCGATTGTCTTTTGATTCTTCGTACCCACCATAGGCACCGTATGCCCCCCGGCAGCTGCACCGCCGATTGCACCGCCGCATCCCCGAGACCTTCATTTTTTCGCAGCACATTGCCGAGAACACCCCCAAGGCCTGCACCCGTGATCGCACCCATCACACCTTTGGAGATCTCTTTTCTCTCGCGGTCAACGGTGTAAGAGACCTTGACATTCTCATTCTCAACGGCAATATCAAGGTGGCCCTGCTCGTCCGTATGTTTCACATGCATCTGTGCATTGGTCTCTTTGAGCACCTGCTGCGTAATCTCGGTTCCCTTGAGTGCGAGGTGCGACATCAGGCGCTCAGTGAAATCCTGATACTGCGACGACACTCCCTGACTATAGATAAAGACCATAGTGTCCGGTACTCCTCAATCATGTACTAATCAGAAGGTTCAAGAATAAATGTCTGGTTTTTTTGAACTGGTGAATTCATTATTTCATTCTCATGCTCAGAATTCCATTTGGATCAACATCTCATACAATAACCAAAAAAATAACAAAAAAAATTAAATGTACTTTTAATAACACTTTGTATCATATTTGCAGCACAATGTATATATTTATACAAAATAAATTACTCTGTATGCAGACGAAAATTCTCCTTGATGAGGAGCAGATGCCAAAAAAATGGTATAACATCCAGGCTGATCTGAAGTCACCGCTCGATCCGCCGCTCAACCCCAAAACCCAGAAACCGATAGGGCCTGAGGATCTTTCCGCTATTTTCCCCATGGAGCTGATTAGGCAGGAGGTCACCACTGACCGGCAGATCAATATCCCGGAAGAAGTGCAGGACGTCCTGAGGCTCTGGAGGCCGAGTCCCCTGTACCGTGCCCACCGTCTTGAAAAATTCTTAAAAACGCCGGCAAAGATCTACTACAAGTGGGAAGGGGTCAGCCCGGCGGGAAGCCATAAACCCAATACTGCGGTCCCGCAGGCGTATTACAATATGAAGGCTGGAATTGAGAGAATAGCAACTGAGACCGGTGCGGGTCAATGGGGATCGGCTCTGGCTTTTGCCACCATGCTCTATGATCTGCAGTGCACTATCTATATGGTCCGTTCAAGCTATACGCAAAAACCTTACCGGAAATCCATGATGCAGGTCTGGGGAGCAGAATGCATCCCCAGCCCAAGCACCAAGACGAATGCCGGCCGGGCAATGCTCGAAAAAGACCCCGACACTCCGGGAAGTCTGGGTATGGCCATTTCTGAAGCGGTTGAGGATGCAGCATCTCACGGCAACACCAACTACGCCCTGGGCTCGGTCTTAAACCATGTCTGCCTGCACCAGACAGTGATAGGACTCGAATGCCGCGAGCAGCTCGCAATGGTAGACGACTATCCGGACGTAGTGATTGGGTGTATTGGCGGGGGGACCAACTTCGCCGGCATATCCTTCCCGTTTGCCGGGGACAAACTAACCGGGAAACATAAAGATGTGGACCTAATCGCTGTCGAACCGGCATCCTGCCCTACACTGACAAAAGGGTTGTTCACGTACGATCTAGCCGATGAAGCTGGTTACACCCCGCTCCTCAAGATGTTCACGCTCGGGCATGACTTTGTCCCCCCCTCCATCCATGCAGGAGGTCTCCGCTATCATGGTGATTCGCCAATTGTCTCCCAGCTTGTATATGATGGGGTAATGCGGGCTGTAGCTTACCATCAGAGCGAGGTCTTTGAAGCTGCCAATATGTTTGCCCGATCGGAAGGCATTATTGTCGCCCCCGAAACATCCCATGCAGTAAAATCCACGATTGATGAGGCACTCAAATGTAAAAAGACAGGGAAAGAAAAGACGATCCTGTTCAACTGCTCCGGGCACGGCAACTTTGATATGTCGGCATATGATGCCTACTACGCGGGCAGCCTGGTAGATTACGAATACCCGGATGAGCTGATCAAGGAGTCGCTCGCCCGGATACCTAAAATTTCCTGATTCTCCTTTTTCATGAAAAAGATCGGTTTTCTCATTAACCCTGTTGCCGGCATGGGAGGGGCTGTGGGACTCAAGGGAACCGATGGCAAGGTTGAGGAATCCCGCCGTCGCGGGGCAGAACCTCAGTCCCGGAATCGGGCAAAAATTACATTGAGTCTTCTCAAGAATAATCCGGATCTCTTTTTTTTAACCTGTTCAGGAGAAATGGGTGAGACAATTCTGCATGAAACCGGCATTTCAAACTATCGTTTACTCTACAAATATACGGGTAATAGCACTTCAGAAGATACAAAAAAAGCCGCTTCCTATTTTATGAAAGAAGGTGTTGATCTTATTCTCTTCTGTGGCGGCGACGGGACCGCAAGAGATATTTTTGATATAGCGGGCAGGAATGTTCCTATTCTTGGGATTCCCGCAGGAGTAAAGATGTATTCCGCGGTCTTTGCAATTGATCCGGTAGCTGCTGCCGAACTCCTGATGGGCACGGATCCCTGGTCCTTCCGTGATTCTGATGTGCTGGACATTAATGAGGAGAGATATCGTGCAGGTGAATTGTCCGCCAGGCTCTTTGGCGTAGCCCGCACTCCGGCCATCCCCGGTAAAATACAGGAGTCAAAACAGGTCTTTGAGGAGCAGGATGAAGAACGTGCCAAAGGTGAAATCGCATCGTTCATGCACGAAGTGATGCTGCCAGACACACTCTATATCCTTGGTGCAGGGACAACAACTGAGTCAATAGCCAGTCGCATAGGTGTGAAGAAAACGCTGCTTGGTGTGGATGCAGTAAAAAACGGGCAAATCGTTGTACAAGACGCGGATGAAAAAACCCTTCTCGATCTTATCAGGAATGAAAAAGATGTACGGATTATTATCAGTCCTATCGGTGCCCAGGGCTTTATCCTCGGCCGGGGTAACCAGCAGATCAGCGCCAGTGTCGTAAGGCACGTTGGAGTGAAGAATATTATCGTAGTTGCCACCTCCCATAAACTCCGGGAGACTCCAGTCCTCTATGTTGATACCGGGGATCCGACGCTGAACCGCGAATTCGGCGATTCGATACAGGTCATATCGGGATATCGTATGGCCCAGCGCAGGAAGATCTTTCAGCACGTGCATGAATGAGCAGAAAGAATGCATCTCTTTAATTTATCAGGGTGATTTAGATAACCAGAAGAATCCCATCGATAGTGAATACCAAAGGGTGGGTCTGGTAATTATTTCGTTAAGTAAATTCGATATCCTTTACGGAAAATGTTAAAGGACCGGAAAAAAGGAAAAAATGAATCACTTCACAGGCCAGAGCGGAACGATCATGGTCCCTTTGCCATAAGTCTCATTGATAACCTGTGCAAGTCCGGTGTAGACCGCCGAGAACCCACAGATCATCCCCTCCCAACCCGCGAGCTGTGTCACAGCAGGGATCCCGGTGAAATCCCCTATCGCGAGGAGGAAGAAGAGGATCGCAAGTGATGCAAAGACAAACTGCATCGCACGATTGAACCTGAGGGTACCGACGAACATCACAGCAGTAAAGAGGCCCCACATTGCAAGATACGATGCCATCGCGAGCGGGGAGGTCTTCTCCCCGATCCCCATCGAGGGAAAGACAATAAGTGCGACGAGCGAGAGCCAGAATAAGCCGTACGAGCAGAACGCCGTGGTTGCAAAGGTATTCCCCTTCTTCCATTCCATCGCCCCGGCAATGATCTGGGCTATCCCTCCGTAAAAGATCCCCATTGCAAGGATCATGCTCCCCAGCGCAAAGAAGCCCGCGTTGTGCAGGTTCAGGAGGACAGTAGTCATACCAAAGCCCATCAACCCGAGCGGTGCCGGATTGCCGGACTGATCGCGGGTTGTTACCATAGTTTCCATCTTCTCCAAATTCATTTGTACCATTCCTTCAGGTTTTTTTATTCGTATCAGGTCTTAAAATATCTGACCCTTTATTCCTCCAGTGTCGAGATGTCCCCGGGATCAATGCCCATCTCTTTTGCCTTCAGCACCCGGCGCATGATCTTGCCACTGCGGGTTTTTGGTAACTTTTCAACGAATTCAATTTCATGGGGCATTGCAATTGGCCCAAGGGTAATACGTACATGGTGGAGCAAATCCTGCATCAGATGATCACTTGGCAGATTTCCGACACGAAGAATCACAAAAGCTTTGATGGAATTTCCTTTAATCGGATCCGGCTTTCCGATAACCGCAGCTTCTGCAACAGCATGATGGGACACCAGTGCACTTTCAACCTCGGCCGTTCCGATATTGTGGCCGGAAACTATTATGATATCATCGGCACGCCCGAGAATCATAATATAGTCATCTTTGCCTTTGACTGCGAGATCGCCCGCCGTGTAAAGGTTATCAATGGTGTACCAGTATTTACGATACCGTTCATCGTCCTTATATAACGTCCTGAGCATAGCCGGCCATGGCGATTTGATAACAAGGAATCCCATCGTGTTCGCCGGCACAGGATTTCCGGTTTTATCAACGACATCCGCTGTGACACCGGGAATCGGTTTTCCTGCAAATCCCGGGCGCATTTTTTCGCCCATCATGGTGGTGATCAGCAGCATTCCCGTCTCCGTCTGCCACCAAGTATCGACAATGGGGCACCTGTCCTTTCCAATCACATGATAGTACCATTCGAATGCCTCAGGGTTGAGAGGTTCACCAACTGACCCGATGATCCGCAGCGAGTTCAGGTTGTACTTGTTGGGCCAGCTCTCGCCCATTTTCATGAACGTACGGATGGCAGTTGGGGCTGTATACAGGATCGTAATTTTCTGCTCCTCAATGAGATTCCACCAGCTTCCTGCATCCGGATAATCCGGGGTCAGTTCGGTAATAAAAACGGTGGCGCCGACAGCAAGCGGCCCGTAGACGATATAACTGTGCCCGGTGACCCAGCCCGGATCGGCAGTACACCAGAAAATATCGTTGTCCTTGATATCAAAGACATATTTGCTCGTGTAATGCGTCCCGACCATGTACCCGCCACAGGTATGCACCACCCCTTTGGGCTTTCCCGTGGACCCGCTCGTGTACAATATGAAAAGCGGATCCTCCGCATCCATGACTTCGGGCGGGCATTCATCGGAAACACCCTCCATCACCGCGTAGAAATCCAGCTCGAGAGTCGGGTGTATATCAACCGGAGGGTCCCTCCTCCGGAGCACGATGACATGCTCTACCGTCGGTGCATTAATTATCGCTTCATCTACAATTGCCTTCAGCTGTATTGCCTTTCCCCGGCGGACTGCGACATCTGCGGTTATTACAACCTTTGCCTCAGCGTCCTGAATCCGCATGTTTAGTGCTGTTGCACCAAATCCGCCGAATACCACACTGTGTGTTGCACCGATCCGTGCACAAGCCAGCATTGCAATAACCTGTTCCGGTACAAGCGGCATGTAAATACAGACACAGTCGCCCTTTTTCACCCCCATTTTCTTTAATGCATTTGCAAAGCGAGCTACGTGGGAGAGAAGTTTCTGGTACGTGTAAATACGCTCAACCCCTCCCTCCCCACGCCAGATGATGGCGACCTTGTTGCGCCGATGATCGTTGACATGGCGGTCAAGGCAGTTTGCAGTAATGTTCAGTTTTGCATTAGTGAACCACCTTGCATAGGGGTAATTCCATTCCCTGACTGCATCCCAAGGCCGGATCCACTCGAGCTCGCCAGCCATTTTGGTCCAGAATGCATCCGGATCTGCCAGGAATTTCCTGTAAGCTTTCTGGTAATCTCCCATCCACGCATTTTTTTTATACCGTGGGTCAGGTAGGTAATATTTCACATCCTCGATGAGTTTGACATTAAAATCCTCGGTCATGTAGTCCCCCAATTCTACATTATTAATCATGTTAAACATTGTATATAAAATTTGGTAAAAAACCCGGTGTAAAAAGAGTTATCACAATAATATTCGCCGGATTAAATGGGAATAAGTTCGACGTGTAAAGTTTGAATACCTTTTAATTCCGGGTTTTTTGTTAAAAAAGCGAAGGATATAACAAGAATTATCTATCCGGATTTTTCAATATAGGATTGATGCTGAAAAAATTTAAAGGGAGCCTGCTTGGTGCAGCAATCGGTGATGCTCTTGGTATGCCGAACGAAAGCACCGCCCCAAACCTGAACAAGATGAAATATGGTTACCGGCGCCCGTATAAGGGTCATCCAAACGAAGGTCTGAATCCCGGTCAATATACAGATGACACCCAACTGATGATTCTGGTAGCCACACTCATCGCTGATGGAAAATATAATGAAGAACGGTATTCATCTGCACTCCACGAGCTCTACGCTCAGGGGAATCTTCGCTTTCCTGACGGATCGGTTTCAGCGGTTTGCGAGGATAATGTCAAAAAAAATGCTCCCCGGAAAGGAGTCAAATCAACAACATCAGGATGCCTTCCAATTGCAATCCCGTTCGGATTGACATTTCCTGATATAAATGAGGGAAGTGAACGGGCGGTGCGTGCATGCAATGTAACTCATACCCATCCGGCAGCGCATGCTGCAGTATCAACTTTTACTTCTCTCATCTATCACGCGCTCCACAACGCGCCCGATCCTGTTGAACAAGCGCTTGAGAAGGCACAGGATGAAGATGAGGTACTCGGCGGAAAAATAAGAAACGCCCTTGTTCTGGAAAAAGAGGGAATGGATATCGAAACTGCGTTACTAAAAATTGGAAATGACGTGTCGGTATTCCAGACTCTCCCGATCGCCATTTTCCTTATCAGAAGATATTCTTATCCACCAGATCTCCTCACGGTAGCCGCAAATGCCGGTGGAAACACTGATACCATCGGTCTTATCTGTGGTGCATATCTTGGCGCCGCTCAGGGAATCGATGCACTGCCTTCAGATTTATTGGAAGGACTCGAAGACAGGCAGCGGATTGAACTGCTTGGGCAACGGTTATTCTCACTCTATCAGCATAAACTCGAGCAAATGTAAATTTTTTTTGCAACCGATCAGATCATGCTCAGTTCGCTCAAATGTGCGGCATGCATGATGAACGGTTTTCAGTCAGTCTCCGGATAAGTGAGACAGACCCGTTTTTTTATTCTTTTAATATTTCCTGCATTTTATGTATTTTAAAACAGACGGGCTTAAAAACCATTAAATTTTTACAACCGGATATTCTTTTATGAAAATTGCGATTATCGGGGCTTCCGGTTATGCCGGTGGCGAGCTGATTCGCCTCCTTGTCCACCACTCCACCGCAGAGGTCACCTGTGCAACGTCCCGAAAACTAGCAGGAACATCCCTTGATCAGGTTCATCCCCACCTTAAGGGGTTTACTGATCTCAAATTTGAAAACCTGGATACCGATGCTATTGATGCGGATGTTGCATTCCTTGCAGTTCCCCACACTGCTGCAATGCTCCATGCAGGCAAACTCCTGTCGAGAGGAATAAAGGTTGTAGATCTCAGCGCTGATTACCGGTTACCCAAAGAGATCTTTGAGAAGGTGTACGGGGTCACGCATTCTGATTATTTCGTTGCACCTTACGGGATACCGGAACTTCATCGGAAGGAGTGCATTAACGTGAAGTTCGTTGCAAACCCCGGATGTTTCCCAACCGGGGCAACCCTGGCAGCAGCTCCCCTGGCAAAATATGCCCATACAATAATATTTGACTCAAAGACCGGGGTGAGCGGAGCTGGTGACAATCCCTCTGCAACTACGCACTATCCAAATGTAGGGGATAATATCGGACCCTACAAGTGGACATCGCATCGCCATCTCGCTGAAATGAAACAGGAACTTTTGCGCCTCGGTTCAGCAGCGAAATGTTATTTCACTCCACATCTTGTGCCGGTCAACCGTGGTATTCTTACCACTGCCCATATCCTCCTCGATGAACCCATGCAGCAGAAAGATGTCGAGAAGATCTATCGTGATTTCTACAACGGCGAATATTTTATCCGGTACCAGAAGCCTTCACTAGCTGCCGTCCGCGGAAGCAATTTCTGTGATATCATGGTCGAGAGCGAAGGATTGCGTGTCGTGGCAATTTCTGCAATCGACAACCTTGTCAAGGGGGCAAGTGGCCAGGCAATTCAGAATATGAACCTGATGTGTGGTTTTAAGGAACAGGACGGGCTTGTCGGAGCAGGTATGCTGCCGTAGGTGACTAACGATGCTGGTTAAAAACGCAATGACAAAAGATCCGGTTGTGTGCACTACTGAAACGTCTCTCCGTGAGGCAGTAGGCTTGTTGAGGAAGCATCATATTGGCGGGCTTCCCGTTATGGAAGGAACGGAACTCGTTGGCATGCTCACAGAATCAGATCTCATCTCTCTCCTTGAATCCGAAAGGATCTCTGATGACCTTTGGTTGCCATCCCCTTTCGAGATTATCGAGATCCCCATTCGGGAATATATCAACTGGGAGAAGACAAAGCATGCACTTCGCAATATCGGGGATATGAAGGCAAAAAAGGTAATGACCCGCCGGGTCATCACCGCAACTGAGAATATGGATATCGAATCAGCTGCCGCGCTGATGCTCAAAGAAGGAATTGCACGTTTACCGGTAATGCGGAAGAAAAAACTTGTCGGGATTCTGACCAGGGCGGATATTATTAATGCAGTTGGATCATCACAACCTGTCAAAGAGGGAGCTGATACCTGAAATGACCTTTCGGAGTATCTGTGCAGTAAAGGGCGTCAAGACCTACGGGATGAAAGAAGGGAAGTTCGGTCTGGCACTTATCAGTGCAAGCGGAACGGCGGCAGGTGTGTTTACCGAAAACCTTGTCAAAGCAGCCCCTATCGAACTGATGCGCAAACAGATCAAAAAAGGGACTATGGAAGCATTAATCGCGAACAGCGGGTGTGCCAATGCATATACCGGAAAAAGAGGATATGCAGATACTATCGCGATGACGGAGTTTGCCGGTTCTGCACTGAATGTTGAACCGGATCTGGTTGGTGTTGCCAGTACTGGCGTTATCGGACGATACCTCGATCTCCCTCTCATTCAACACCAGTGTGAGGAAATAGCACCTAAGATGGATCGTACCCCGGAAGCTGAAACTCTCACCGCACAGGCCATTATGACGACCGATACGTTTCCTAAACACGCACTCGTGCAAAAGGAAACGTTCACCATTGGGGGAATTACCAAGGGAAGCGGCATGATAGCGCCGAACATGGGAACAATGCTTGCATTTATCTATACCGACGTGGATATCGGCGCAAAACCACTGTTACAAGCACTCAGACAGGCTACCAGACGGACATTCAACCGCGTTGTTGTTGATGGGGATATGAGCACGAACGATATGGCACTTTGCACAGCGACAGGAGAGACAGGAAAGGTAAACCCAGCGGAGTTCTCTCCTGCTCTTGAGGAGTGCTGCCGTTCGCTTGCCCGGCAGATCGCGGCAGATGGTGAAGGTGCGACAAAATTAATTGAGGTGACTGTTAAAGGAGCGCAAAAGGAAGAGGCGGCTGCAAAAGTCGCTCGCACAATTATTGAGTCACCGCTGGTAAAAACCGCTGTTTATGGAGAAGATCCAAACTGGGGAAGAGTAATTGCAGCTGCCGGACGTGCAGGTGTTGATTTCGATCCAAATGCAGTCTCACTCTGGATAAGTGACGAAAATACAAGGTACCCCCTTGTCAGTTCCGGGGAGATAATCGCAAATCTGAAGAAGGCAAAAGAGGTGATGCGCGGCCGGAAAGTGATCTTTATCCTTGATCTTGGTACCGGTAAAGAAGAAGCAACAGCCTGGGGCTGCGATCTGACTGAACGCTATGTCGAGATTAATGGGAGGTACACCACATGATGAAACGCGAAGATGTGCTTATAGAAGCGCTTCCCTATATCCAGCAGTTCCATGGGAAGACCATCGTAATCAAGCTCGGAGGGCACGCAATGGTCGATCCGGTTGTCCTCGAAAATGCAATCCGTGACGCAGTACTTCTCCATTATGTGGGAATTCGCGTTGTTCTTGTGCATGGAGGGGGGCCGGAGATCAGCGAGAAGATGAAGGCGATGGGTAAGGAGTCCGTCTTTGTCGGGGGTCTGAGGGTAACGGATCAGGAAACACTCGAGATCGCCCAGATGGTTCTTGTCGGTAAGATCAACAAAGGTATCGTTTCCCTGATTGCAAAATGCGGTGCACGGGGTGTCGGTCTTTCCGGGAGTGACGGGAACCTGATCATCGCGAAGAAAATGGATCTCCAGAGGGTCGATGTCGGGGGAATTCAGAGAGAAGTCGATCTCGGCCATGTGGGGGAGATTGAATGGATAGATCCCGCGATCCTAAACACTCTCCTCGAAAAAAACTACATACCTGTAATATCTCCCATCGCAATAGATCGTTCCGGTGGCAGCTTAAACATCAATGCAGATACGGCAGCTGGCGATATCGCGGTCGCACTCAAGGCCTACAAACTTATCAATATGACAGATGTCGACGGAGTCATGGACAAAGGCCGGACAAAGGTATTCCGGAAACTTACAATCACTGAGGCTAATGAACTGCAGAAATCCGGGGCAATTGGCGAGGGTATGATCCCGAAAGTGAATTCCGTGATCAAGGCAGTAGAAAACGGTGTCTGCTATGCTCATGTCATTAACGGGAATGTAGAACATAACCTGATCCTCGAACTTTTTACCCGTGACGGAGTAGGGACAATGATCTCCCGGAAATAATATTTTCGTATTTACCCATCAGGCATTTTATTAAGGGAGTAATCTACAAAAAAGTACAGGAGATTTCCGGGATGGACAAAACAATAAAAATTGTTGTTGCTGTGCTTGTCGTGGTGTTTCTCGGGGGCGCATTCTTATTCGTCAGCCCGCTCATGAAACCAGCATCACCCGCACTATCAGGAAATGATGTTTCAGGCGCCGGTAATGTCACCGTCCTTTTCTTTTATGGTGAAGAGTGTCCGCATTGCCATAACGTGATGCCATTCATCCAGAATATTTCAAAAAAATATCCCGAGGCAAATTTCCAGATGCTTGAGGTATGGCATAATGAGACCAATTCTGCCTTCTCCGCCTCGTTAAACCAGAAACTGGGCATTCAAAACCCCGGGGTTCCGGAAATAATTGTGGTCGGGAATAATACTCCTCTGATCGGCGATCGTGATATTCCTGCATACCTCGAAGGTGTTATTCTCGAACAATTAAAAAAAAAGCAGTAACTGATGAAACGGAATTAAATAAGACCTCACCCAATTCGAATGTCACATCACTAAATGCAACTATCAGCGCAATTTTTTTTTATGGTGATGGCTGCAGTCATTGCGAAAATGTAAAACCGGTTTTAGCTGATCTCTCCGATAAATACCCGGAACTGCATATCGATATGCGGGAAATTTATCATAATGCCACAAACCTTGAAAAATTTACCGTAATGAACAGCCAGTATGGTATTGAAAATTCAGGAATCCCTACCATCTTTATCGGTGCAGATGCTCTTGTCGGGGATATCAATATAAAAGATCATTTTGAAGAAAAAATTCTTGAAGAAAAACAACGGCTTCTCTCGTGTAATATCACCTCGCCGAATTCTACGGCTGTTATTTCGAAAGGCTGCCTTCCATCCGCAAGCACCCTGACCATTCAGCTCGTCATCATTTCTGCGTTGATTGACAGTATCAATCCCTGTGGGTTATCAGTCCTGATATTTCTGTTAATTTCAATATCTGCCATAGCAAACACAAGGCGTATCCTTCTTATCGGGGGCACCTACATTGCGGCAGTGTTTATATTTCACCTGTTCACCGGTATCGGATTGTTCTCTTTTATCTCCTTATCTGGATTTTCAAAGGGGCTTTCCCTTCTTGGTGCTGCCATAGCCATTGTCCTTGGAATTATTACTCTCTCAGATGTGCTGAGGAACCGGGAAGAATTTCTTTTGTCGATACCGGAATCAAAGAAAAGTGTTATCGGGCACTATGTGAGGGCAGCTTCATTTCCTGCAGCTTTTGTGCTGGGTATTCTGTCCGGATTATTCGGTTTTTCCTGTACCGGGGGAATTTATATCAGTATCCTCGGTCTTATGGGCCGGGAATTTTCCCTTATGAGTGGCCTGCCGTACCTGGTCCTTTATAATACCGTATTTGTGATACCCCTGGTCCTGGTTCTCATTCTCGCTGCCTATGGAATACCCATGGAGCATGCAAATACCTTGAAAATCAGGTATCGCCGCATCTTACGGATAATTGTGGGGATGGCGATGATTGCTCTGGGAATAATCATATTTTCTGGGTGGTTGGGGTAATGAGCGGCAGGTTCGTCAGGGAAGGTTCCCCTCACCGGAACAGTCCCTTTGCCGGTCCTCGCTCATGGTAATGAGAATATCAAAAATTTTCTGAACTGCCACCGGATCAATTTTACATTCCACCGCCCGATTAAAAGCCGATTCAAGAACTTCAGCAGTCCGCTGCTCATCATGGATCGGAATTCCTGTATTGATCTTGATCTTTGCGATGTCTTTGGCATAATTCTGTCGCAGTGCGATAAGACGGATAATCTCCCTGTCTAATTTTGTAATATCAGCGCGTATCCTGTCCAGAGACATATATATACATATCCGATATTTCACAATAAACATAATCGTCCGGTCCCCAACACCAAAGCAGATAACAGAGAAACACCCTATTTTATCAGGTGGTTTTATGCTCGAACGCATATCCCGACGTGAAGAATTTGATCTTTTTGTAGCCTGGATCGCGATCTCTCTTGCATTTGCGATTATTTTTCTCCGTGGCATTGGACGGGCAGACCCGGTTATTGCTCTGTTATTCCTCGGTATATCCCTGTTTACCGTTGGTATCGGATTTATCCTCCACGAGATGGCGCACAAATTTACCGCAATAAAATATGGTTTCTGGGCAGAATTCCGGAAAGATAATATTATGCTTGTCGTAGCGGTCGCTCTTGCTGCCCTTGTGGGGGTTGTCTTTGCAGCTCCTGGTGCAACAGTAATATATGATATCAACGGCCGGGGCATCAGCCGGGAACAGAACGGGAAAATATCAGTTGTAGGACCCTTAGTCAATCTCTTGCTTTGTATACCCTTTGCCGCACTGCTCATCTATGGGGGCGGTGGTATGTCTGTTACCGGTAACATGGTCACGATGATCGGAATGATTGGATTACAGGTGAATGCGATGATCGCCGCGTTCAATATGCTTCCCGTGAGTGTTCTTGACGGCAAAAAGGTATTTGCGTGGAATAAAGCTGTATTTGTAATAATGATTCTTGCAGCATTCGGTGCGCTGCTGGTCTCATTCTATCCCGAGGCCTTCTCTAGCATTCTTTAAGGCATTTTCTATTAACAGAAAAATTTTAAAAATTGAGGAGAAAAAAATTCTCATTTTAAGGATGTTACGCTTACGTTTCCTTCAGGAATTTTAGCGTTTAATTTCTCAAGCACCCTGACCACTGTCTGCCCCTTTTCAAAGGCTTCCTTCAGTGCAGTCGGATGCTTGTTTATCCCCCCATATGCGTCCATATTATTTGCAATCACATTATCATAGTACTCAAACCCTGTTGTGTTGAACAGCGCAGTAATTACGGGGAATGCCCCGTCAAAAACATTCTCCCACCCTAGGCCTGCAGTCGAAATAAAAAAACCCTTGTGACGTTTGATGTGGTCATCAGAAAAGTACAGGGTTTTTAAAATAAACTTGCGGGCCCAAAGGTATTGCTGACGGTCAATAAATCCCTTAAGCTCAGCGGTGATCCCCATTGTATAGATAGGAGAAGCGACTGCAAGACTGTCTGAAGCCAGTAATTTTTCATACAGGATGATAGCGTCATCATTCACAATACATGTACCATTCTTATGGCAGGCATTGCATCCGCGGCATGGGGAGTACTGCAGCGTCTTGAGCACAACTTTTTCGACAGTTGCCCCGGATGCATGCGATCCTTCCAGAAAACTATCGAGAAGGGTTTCAGTATTGCCATGCCGGTGTGGGCTTCCCGATATGCCAAGAACTTTTATTTCCATGCATCCTCATAAACCAAGGCGCTTTCTCAACTCAGTTATTGTTTTTTTGCCAAGATTCGTTGCATCTGCTTTTGCAGTTGGGTGATGTTCGATTGCGCCCTTCTCATCTACTCCATTAATCATCAGGTAACTGATATCAGCGTCTCTGATATCAATAACATGATAAAAACATTTCACTGAAGGAACTGCAGCATCAAAGACATAATTCCAGGTCTGTCCGGCTGTTGAAAGGAAGATCCCAAGCCGTTTACCTTTCCGTTCCGGGGGGACAATCGGAAGCTTGAGGACATATTTCCTTGAACGGAATACCTGGGCCCGGTCCACGAGTGCCTTTACCTGTGCTGCAAGCCCCATACAGAAAATCGGTGAAGAGAGGATAATGCAATCAGCTTCGATAATCTTG
The DNA here is from genome assembly GCA_015660885.1 of Methanoregulaceae archaeon. Taxonomy (GTDB): domain Archaea; phylum Halobacteriota; class Methanomicrobia; order Methanomicrobiales; family Methanospirillaceae; genus Methanoregula. The sequence goes on from JACTUB010000014.1 coordinate 37,037, forward strand.
TCATGGTAGATGTCCATCCCATCCCGTTGTATACACTTATTCAGTGTTTCACAGGCATTACATCCCCGGCAGGGATTGATATCTGCTTCTGAAAGGGCAATTTTTTCAATTATTATATCCCGATCTTCGCTCATTGACGCAAGAACCCAGTCAAGCAGGGTTTCAGAATTTCCATGCCTGCGAGGGCTTCCGGCGAAGGCGAGGATCTTGATTGGCATAGCAGTTTTTTGTGGCGGCAATACTAAAAAAGGTTGGTTTTAGATCAATTTCAGAAGAAAATGTTTTGAATTATCATACCTTTTTGAAGCAGAGGTACCAGTCTTTGCACTCATAGCCTTCTGTGGGTCTCTTCTCCATCTCGGCTGCAGTCCTGGGTGGCGGGACAACAACCTTGTCGCCCGGCTGCCAGTTGGCGGGCGTGGAAACTTTGAACTTGTCGGTAGTCTGGAGTGCTTTTACCATGCGTATGATCTCGGGCATAAACCGCCCGTTCGACTGCGGGTAGTAGATCATCGCCCTCATGATACCCTTATCATCAATGAAGAAGACACAACGGACTGCTGCAGTCGAGTTCAGGGCCGGGTGGATCATTCCAAATTTCTTGGCTACTTTCATGTTGAGATCGGCGATGATCGGGAACGGAATCGCAACCCCCATCTTCTCTTTGATAGCGTGCACCCATGCGAGATGCGCTGATATGCTGTCTACCGAAAGTCCGATTAACTGGACATTAAGCGCTTTGAGTTGATCGTAAATACCTGCAAATGCGATGAATTCTGTGGTGCAAACCGGTGTAAAATCCGCGGGATGAGAGAACAGCACCACCCACGATTTCCCCTTAAGTTCAGAGAGTTTAAGTGGGCCCTGCGTTGTTTCTGCCTCAAAGTCCGGTGCTGGTTCTCCGAGCGCCGGAAAACTGATACAGTTTTCTTCTTCCATACGTGCAACCCTTTTATTTCATCACTTCATCAAGCTGGGCTTTACCATATACATACGCCGGCATGCCCGACAGCAGGAAAGTCACTCGTAAAGCTTCCTCGACCTCTCCCTTGGTGACTCCAAGGTTCGCTGCGCCGGCGAGCTGGGCCCGGACTGCGTGCTGGTCACGAAGAGCTGCAGCAATTGAAATTGCAATCAGTTTTTTTGTCTTTTTTGACAAAGCTCCATCATCCCAGATATGCTGCTCAAATCTCATGACAAGGTCGAACATCTCAGGTTCATTCACCGTCAGCTCCTTGAAAAATTTCGGCACTTTTCCGATCTTCTTTTCAAGGGTTTTTAGTTCTTTTTCATTACCCTTTTTTACCATAACTACGCACTCTCCAAAATCATGGGCTCACCGCAGCAGACCAGTTCGCCGCCACCGGCTTCTTTAACAATTACAACATTTCCGCAGATCTCGCATTTGAAGACCTGCCCTTCTTTTGATACATTTACCATGATGCTTTTCCCGGTTGTATATCAGAATTATCCTGGAGGCGAACGCCCGGATTTCCTGATGGTATCTGATGGCGTTCCCCACCAGTGTTCATGATGGCTTTACGGTGCTCGGCAAGAAAAATAAGAAATTACTGATTGCTTTTACCACGCTTCGGTGGGTTCCTTGCATCCTCCGGTGTCTTGATATCCGGACGAATGTGAGTCATCGGGAAGCACTGGTACTCTTCACAGGAGCAGGCAGGACATTTCCTGAGATCCTGCTCGCTCTTGTCAAGCGTAAGTTCCTTACCGCAATCGATGCACACATATTTGCCAGGGCCGACTTTCTGTCCTGCGTTGTACGTCTTCTGTTCAGTCAAACGATTCACCAAAACTTTCATGCACGTCAAAGATATATATGAGTTGCGTTCGTGCATAGTAAAACAGATTTTGACGAACCGCATCGTTATTTGCAAAACTATATTGCGTTCATTTTTTAAGGTGTATTATGACCGGTAAGGTTATCGGGGTTCTCGGCAGCCCTCTCACTGAGGGAAATACTGCACTGTTACTGGATCGAGCCTTAAAGGGAGCTGAAGACGCCGGATGTTCCGTGGAAAAAATTGTTGTCTCCAGTCTCGACTTCCAGGCATGTATGGAGATGATGTTTTGTAAAGATCATGAAACCTGCATCATGGATGATGACATGCAGCCGATATACCAGAAATTCAGAGAACTGGACTCCCTTATAATTGCCACGCCCGTGATGACTATGGGGATTCCCGGGAAACTTAAGTCGTTTATAGATCGGTTTCAGGTTTTTTTTATGGCAAAGTATATGCGAAAAAAACCGTTGATACCAAACGAAAAGAAAAAGGAGCGAAAGGGGCTGTTTATCTGTATCTCCGGTATGAATATCCCCGAAGTTTTCGTTGGGGCGAAGTTAACGATAAAGGCTTTTTTCGATATCATTGACTGCCAGTACACCGATGAACTCCTGATCAGCGATATGGATACCATACGGGACATCCGGCTCCAGCCCGAGCTTCTCGAAACAGCATACAAAAAAGGATTCGCGCTCGGAAAATCCCTCAATCCCCGATCAGGTTTATAAATCCGTTTTTACCGGGATGAAAGCAAAACAGGGTTATTTTTTAAACCAGACCCCTTTCCCGCATACTAACATGGCCGGTTTTTGCAACAATAATGTGATCAATTAACGGGATACCCAGAAGCGATCCTGCCTCTTTGAGCTGCGTGGTGATCGAAATATCCTGCGGGCTGGGATCAAGCGATCCGGACGGGTGATTATGGACACAGATGATGGATGCAGCCCTGTCGGTAATTGCATCAGCAAATACCTCCCGCGGGTGGACAAGGCTGTGGTTGAGCAGACCGAGTGTTATAGTCCTGTTACCGAGAACCTCTCCCGCACCATTCAGGGTAATACAGATAAAATGCTCCTGCCGCTTGTCTTTTAAATAAGCAACATGGGGGAGAATATCTTCGGGTTTTGTGACGTGCATATTTAAACCCCCGGTAGGGGAATACCTCCTGGAGAGTTCAAAGCATGCGGTGATCTGGGATGCTTTTGAAGGCCCGATTCCTTCTATGGCCTCCAGGTCCTCATACCGGATTTTCTGCCGGTGCGTCTGGATGAGCCCGCAGATCTCTTTTGCAAGCACGCGGACGTCTTTGTTTTTTGTGCCCCGGCCAATAATTGCTTCGATCAGTTCGGTGTCTGACAGCGCAGATGCACCCTTCTTTGCGATCTTCTCGCGTGGTCTGTCCTCAAGGGGAACCTCTTTCATAGTTTTCATGGAAAAACCAGGTAACAGGAAACGGAAGAGACCGGTGATCCTGTGGTGTGTCAGGAGTTCCTTTAGAAAAACAAAAACCTTTCTTTTTAATTTCTGACGTCCCCTGCCCCATGAAGAATCTTTAAGTAAAATTGTGCTATACCTTTCCCACATGACAACGATTGAGAATGTAAAGGAGGCATTTGCCGGAGAATCCCAGGCAAACCGAAAATATCAGGCTTTTTCTGAAAAAGCTGCTACCGAAGGGTTCAACAATGTTGCGACCCTCTACAAGGCTGCATCGGAAGCAGAAGCAATCCATGCAAAAAAACTCTTAAAGGTGCTCGCTGCTATCGAACCCACGCAGAAGAACCTTGAAACCAGCATAGCAGGTGAGACGCATGAGTTCACTTTCATGTACCCGGAATTTGTTAAGTTGGCGGAAGCAGAAGGCAGAAGTGATGCGGTACTTGCCTTTACCCATGCCATGAAAGCCGAGGAAGTCCATGCAAACCTCTACAAGAAAGCACTCCTCGCGGTAAAATCCGGAAAAGATATTGGAAGGGAAAAAATTTTTCTCTGTCCGGTCTGTGGTAACATCGAGATTGGCAAACCCCCGGAAAAATGTCCGATTTGCGGTGTTTTCGGGAAACAGTTCCGGGAAATTACCCTTTAACTTTTTAAAAAATCGTTCTTTACCTCTTTTACTATCTTTTCAAACCCGTTATTTTTTTATATTTTTCCGACGGTGAAGCCAGACCATGACAAGGATGATGGCAATAAGTGTTGCCCAGGAAGCTGAATAGATAACAATGATGGGGTAATTCAGTATTGTCCGTGGGAGAATCGGTGGGGACGGCGAGTCAACACTCTCAAAATCGATAGCAACTTTTGCGGGGAAACGTTCTTTGCCGTCGAAATATCTGACGAACACCGTCGCATTACCCGATGGTACAACCCCCTTCAACGGAGCATTGTTCTTGTTGGGGAAAGCGATGGATCGGGTTATCCTGCCGTTTTCATCGGCAATCTCGATATACCAGGCATCCGGGTATGAACCTGGATAGAAATCATGGGCGTTAACAACAAGTGTTGATCCACGGGGGAGGGTAACATTCCATAATCCTTTCTCGGTCTGGTTCTCAAAGGAAAGGACCCTTGAAGTCAGTTCATGTGCACCAATCACAACAGAACCCGATGGCACCGCACAGGATGATACAGGTGCGGACTGAATGAAAAGATCGTCTGACCGTGCACCAGGCTCCTGGGAACAGGCGAACCTGTCATCCATCATCTGGCCATAGGTCAATGCAACGTCGTAGATCCTGATCTCGTCAAGCCTGCCAAGAAAATACAGTGGACAATTCTGGTCTGGCTGATTATAGACTCCTGCGTCGGCACCCAGCATAACAGAATTGTTATATTGATAATGGATCGCACCCGTCACATTCATCTGGTTTCTGAGCACTCCATCAAGATACAACTTCATTGTCTGTCCGTTATAGGTTCCGGTTATGTAGTGCCACTCGTTGAGCGAGATGCTTTCATGCTGGATCGGTATTGATACCACTCCGGTATCTTCAAGATTCAGAGTCCACCAGAGATCTTTGCCATCATCAAACCCTAACCGGTATCCCCCATCCTCATATGTTGAAATTAAAACCTGTGGTTCAAACGAATTCGTATAGAACCATGCCGACACTGTAATCCCCGCCGTTGGGTGATTCCTGGACCTGAAGGGTATTTCAATGTAACTGTTGGATCCGTTAAAAAATACGGATCTCCCGCAGACGCCGGTTTCAGCACGCGATACTCCATGTAATATTCCCGTATTGCCATTACCTGACCCATCAATGGCGTAATTACCTCCACCCTCATTGAAGTTGAAATATACCGACGGTTCCGGCGTGGAGTAAAGGTTTTCCGATGATGCGCATGCCACGCTTATCAGGCAAACGAGTGCAAGACAAAAAAGAATGTATTTTATCAGACTCCTCGTTTCAGACATGATGATCTTAACATCCTGTAAAATGTGTATAGGGGCTTGTCCAAAAAGAAAGTTGCTATGGTTAGTTCTCCTGGTTTTTTTAATGTCAATATATTTATAAGAAGCCAGACTATTTTCGAATCGATGAAAAAAGTCATCGTCTATTCAACAAAAAACTGCCCCTATTGCCGGATGGTAAAGGCGGTCCTCGATAAACATGGAGTACCCTATGAGGGGATTGATGTAGGTGAAAATCCCGATGCTGCAAAAAAAATGATAGAACTCTCAGGTCAACGCGGCGTTCCGGTTATTATTGTCGATGATGAAGTTATTATCGGATTTGATTCACAGAGGCTGAATGACCTGTTTGGCGAAACAATATCTGGAGAAGTTTATGATGTTCTGATCGCTGGTGCCGGTCCTGCAGGATTAACAGCGGCTGCATACTGCGCGAGAAAAATGTTGAATACAATTGTTATCAGCGAAAACATTGGTGGACAGGCACTGGAATCATGGGCAATAGAAAATTACATGGGTTACCGTATGATAACCGGGGAGGATCTGATGAAAAAATTTGAAGAACAGGTCCGCACCCTCAATATGCGGCTTGAACTCGATCGAATTATCAGTATCTCAGAAGAAGATGATATTTTTACGATCCGGACTATTTCAGAAAATATATACAAGGCAAAATCCGTGATACTCGCTCAGGGGAACCGGCCGAAAAAACTTGGAGTTGCCAATGAGGAACAGTTCCTCGGCCGCGGCCTTTCTATCTGTTCAACATGTGATGGCCCCTTGTATAAGGGAAAACGGGTGGCTGTAGCTGGTGGCGGTAATTCTGCGATCCAGACTGCCGTGGAGATGAGCGACATCACTCCCTCGGTAAGCCTGATTGTTCGAAGCACTATCCGGGCGGATCCGATATACCTGAAGATGCTCGAATCAAAAAAGAATATCACCCTGTATTTAAATACAACGATAACCGCTCTTCACGGGAATAAGTTCCTTTCAGCAATCACAACGAAAAATGCAGAGGGGGAAGAGAAGAAGATCGAATTGGACGGGGTATTCATTGAGATTGGGTGGCTGCCTAATACCGATATCCTTGACGGATTCGTGGCACTCAATGAAAAAAAAGAAATCATTGTTGATATTAACTGCCACACGAATGTGGCGGGAGTTTTTGCAGCCGGGGATGTTACTTCAGTAAAAAGCAAACAGATTATCATTGCTGCCGGAGACGGGGCAAAGGCAGCACTTGAGGCACATGAATATCTGATGAAGTTGGTGACCTGATTAAAAAAAACTCGTTGTTTTTCAATCTAAAAATGAAAAATCAGTCCTGATAAAAAATATCTGAAATATACCTCATTCAGCCTTTTTCCGATCTTTTTCCTTGTATCCGTCAAGGAGTACAGTGGTTAAGTTTTTTACCGGTTTGTCCGTATGGCCGGCAATATGGAATTCGCAGAATGGACATGATGATATCACGATATCCGCTCCGGTCTTTTTTATCTCATCGCCACGACGGTCGCCCAAGGCTGCTGCCTCTTCAGGGTTCCCGGATCGCACACCCCCGCCGGAACCACAACAAATAGATGGCATTTCAATGAGCTCAACTACTTGTTTAATCAGCTGGCGGGGCTGATTTTTAATGCCCTGCCCCCGCAGCAAGTGGCAGGGGTCGTGATATGTTGCTTTTATCTGCAGACGAGCGGGGGGTTCTATCCCATATTTTGTAAGTACTTCAGAAATGTCCATCACGTCAAACGGTGTCTGATAATCATTTTTAAGGGTAGAGCCGCATCCGGCACACATCGTCATGACGGTATCGATACCCCGGAACCTGAATGCATCAATATTTCTGCGTTTTATTGTGTCAAGAAATTCCAGTTGGCCGGTCCGTATCAGGGGAGAGCCACAGCAGATCTGTTCTTTGGGAATGATCACCCGTATCCCGTTGCGCCTGAGCACTTCGACGGCGTCAACAGCAGTCTTTGGCAAGCGCATACCATACATGCAGCCAACAAAGAAACCAACGGTCGCTTTCGGAATTCCATCGGGTTCCACAATTTCTCCGACCATCTCCTGGAATGTCGATTCGGTCTGTGTTACACTCCTTCCGGTTTCCTTAATAAGTGCTTCCACTTCCTGATGTCTGGGCAGGGTAAATCCCCTCCTGTTTGCAAGCGCCCGGAGTTTTTCGATCGCTTTTGAAGGAATTTCAATCTCTTTGGGGCACACTTTCCAGCAGGCCTGGCAGCTGGTGCAGGTAAACAGCCCCTCCCGAATTGCGTCGACTATCCGGTCGCCGCTGTCACGGGGATCAAGTGCCAGCCGCATTTCCTGTCGCATGGCGGTGGGTCCAAGGAACTTAGTAACATCCATTGCCGGGCAGACAGATACGCAACAGAGGCACTCAATACAATTCCTGAGCGGTTTTATTGCATCTATATCGGATTTTGTTGGCATTTTCAGGGTTTCTGATGGTTTCAGTGATGCGATTGTTTCAAGCGTAGGCACAAGATCCACGACAAGATCCTTTTTCACCGATAGATTCAGGGGTTCGATAGTGATATTGTCCCGGGCTTCTTCCATGCAAGCAAGTACAGGTTCTCCGTTTACCCTGACTGCACAGCTGCCGCACTGCCCGGATCCACAACAATACCGGTAAGAGAGCGTGGGATCGCACTCGTTGTGAATGGCGTTGAGCACATTGAGCACACGGGCGCCATCATGAATCTGTACGGTATACGTTTCCACGTGTGGTGCGGTATCGTGTTCGGGATCGAATCTCTGCACCTTTACCGTGATTTCAGTCACAGCAGGCCTCCCATCTTCTGGATGCCTTCACGGTGTTGTGAGATGTAGGTATGACTGAAGGGAGAATGCAGGGCGTCCCATTCCTGGTTGATGTCCACCCGTACATGGGCGCCACGGGATTCGGGGCGCAGGAGGGCACACCGGCAGATCAGCGATGCAGTCAGGCACATATTCTGTAGAATGGCACAATCCACCAGATTTTGTGGGGATTTGGCATGAAGTGCTGCCTGGGAGAGACGATTGATGGTTTCAAGCGTCTTTTTGATATCTTTCTCGTTCCGGAATATTCCGGCACCTTGCCACATCGCCAGTTTAAGTTCTTTTCTTACCTGGCCAGCGTTTTCTGTCCCTTTGAAGAACTTATCGAGGCGCCGCTGTGCCGTATCAACCTGTGCGGGGTCGATCCGGATCTCCTTTCTCTCCGCTTTTCCTGCAAATTCCCCGGCTCGTTTCCCAAAGACCTGTGTTTCAGCAAGGGCATTTCCCCCGAGCCGGTTGGCCCCCTGCACGCCGCCGGCAACCTCACCGCAGGCAAAAAGCCCGGGCAGTGCAGTCCGGCATTCCGTTGTTATCCTCAATCCCCCCATGATATGATGAGCTGTGGGAGCTACTTCCATTGGCTGAATCCTGATATCCACGCCGAATTTTAAGAACTGCTCGAGCATAACCGGTAGCCGGGTCTCAATCTGTTCCCGCGGAAGATGCGTGACATCAAGGTATACCCCTCCATGTTCCGTTCCTCTTCCTTTAAGGATCTCTGTCGCAATAGCACGGGCGACCACGTCCCGGGTAGAGAGCTCCATCCGCTCGGGGTCATAGCGTTTCATGAATCGCTCCCCAAGAGTATTCTTCAGGACTCCCCCTTCTCCCCGCACGGCTTCCGTCACCAGCCTGCCCCGTGAATCAAACGGGTATACCGCGCCGGTCGGGTGGAACTGGACCATCTCCATATCGATCAATTCAGCGCCGGCACGGTACCCGATCGCGTACCCGTCACCGGTACCGCTGGACGAGTTTGTGGAAATATCGTAGACTTTTGTCCCCCCTCCTGTTGCAAGGATGGTGCTGTCCGCTTTTAAAAGAACCATTGAGCCTTTTTCATCCAGCGCCATCGCTCCAATCACCCGGTTTCCGTCCTTCAGGAGATCGATAACAGTCATTTCCTGGAGAGTCGTTACCCCGCAGGTATCGAGACGCTCGACTAACGTGGTCATCATCTCGTGACCGGTCCTGTCTCCTGCATAACAGGTTCGCGGGAAGCGTTGGCCACCAAACGGGCGCTGGGCGACCTCATCGTTTTCCGTGAAATCAAACACTGCTCCCCACTTTATGAGATCATCCATTCGCAACGGAGCTTCTTTGACGAGTATATTCACCAGTTCGGGATCGTTGAGATATGCACCCCCTTTGAGTGTATCCTCGAAGTGAATTTCGCACGAATCCTGCTCTCTCAGGACTGCGTTGTAACCCCCTTCAGCCATCGTCGTGCAGCCTCCTTTACCGACAATGGTCTTTGAAATGAGCACCGTGTCACCAAACTTCGATGCCTCTATAGCGGCCCTCACCCCCGCACCGCCGCTCCCGATCACCAGTACATGGCGATCCACAACCTCATCTGCAAGCATCTTATTATTTTGTGGATCGTATAGTTACATAAATAAATGGCACAGCCACAGTGAGAGAGAAATGAGATTTTTAATGAAATTTGGCGGGACCTCAGTTGCCGATGCGCAATGTATCAGAAACGTCGTGGATATTTTAGAAAAACATCATAAAGCCGGAGACGAGCTGGCAGTGGTGGTATCTGCACAGCGTGGCGTGACCGACCAGCTTATTGAAATCACCGGCAAGCTCCCGACTGCAAAGGATGACACTGCCATCGAACCCCTGATCCAGGCATTGGGGAGAAGGCATGTGACCACCCTCGAGGGAGTTGCACCAGATTATGTAGCCGAAACGGGAGCAGTCATCGAGGACCGCCTCATCAGTCTTCAGAACATTCTTGTTGCCGTTTATAATCTGAGGGAGCTCACTCCACGATCAAAGGATTATATCATCTCGTTCGGGGAGCGATTGCTAGCCCCCATCATCAGTGCAGCTCTCCGCCAGCGGGGTATTGCATCAACAGTTATTGACGGTTGCGACGCAGGAATCCTCACCACACCCCACCATGGCGAATCCACTGCACTTAGGGAAAGCGATGCCCGGATAAAAAAACGGATCGGGCCGTTGCTGGAAAAAGAAGTACCCGTCATCATGGGTTTCATGGGCTGCACCAGAAACGGGGTCGTAACTACTCTTGGCAGAAGCGGTTCGGATTATTCCGCATCCATCATCGGAGCTGGAATTGATGCGGATGAGATCTGGATCTGGACTGACGTGGATGGCATAATGACCTGTGATCCACGGGTAATCAACGATGCACGGGTTATGTCATCGCTATCCTATATTGAGGTGATGGAACTCTCCTACTTCGGTGCAAAAGTGATGCACCCGCGTTCGATAGAACCCGCAATGCGAAAGAACATCCTTGTCCGGGTAAAAAACACCTTCAACCCCTCTCATCCAGGAACTGTCATTGTACGGAACGGGCAACGGGACAACCGCGTGGTTAAGGCCCTGACCTATATTGACAAAGTTGCCGCAATAAATATCAATGGTGCACAGATGATCGGCAGACCGGGAGTAGCAAAAGCAATTTTCACCATCCTTGCAGATCATGAAGTGAATGTCATGATGATCTCACAGGGATCATCTGAAGCAAATATATCGCTTATTGTAGATGAAGCGCACCTCACTGCTGCCGTACACGCGCTTGCCGACCTTGTGAAGCAGGGAATAGTGCGGGAAGTTACCCATAACCATGATGTATGTGCAGTTGCAGTAGTCGGTGCCGGCATGGCTGGCGCGCCGGGTACAGGAGGCAGGATCTTTACCGCCCTCGGTAAAACAGGGATCAATGTCATGATGATCTCGCAGGGATCATCAGAGGCGAATATCTCATTTGTAGTGAAACAGCAGGATGGACCCCGGGCAGTCCGGGTTCTTCACGATGAATTCAGGTTATCGGAGGAGTGCGATGAGTAGCATCATGTACCGTGAGGCAGGTGTCGATATTGATCTCGAAGCAACTGCAATCAAAGCCCTTATAAAAAATCTGACTTATAGACGGAAAGGCAGTTTTACGATGGTTGGCAGTCCGGGTCATTTTGCCGGACTTATTGATTTCGGGAAGATGGCTCTTGCGCTGACCACAGATGGTGTCGGAACAAAGATGCTTGTTGCCGACAGGATGCAGGAATGGCGCACAGTTGGTATTGACTGCGTTGCGATGAACGTCAATGATCTCTATGTTTTGAACATGGAGCCTGTCGCGTTTGTGGATTACATCGCCACCGACAAGTTATCGGTCGAGAAGATGGCTCAGATTGGCATCGGGTTAAACGAAGGCGCCCGCCAGGCAAATATCGATATCGTGGGAGGTGAGACCGCCTCCCTGCGTGGTCTGGTAAATGGCCTTGATCTCGCAGGCACGTGCCTCGGGATACAGAAGAAGGATAAAATCATCAACGGCAGTACAATACAGCCGGGTGACAAAATCCTCGGAGTCCCCTCAACCGGAGTACATAGCAACGGGCTTTCTCTTGCCCGTACGGTTGTGGAAAAATATGCAGATTACGATACACGGCTTAAGAACGGCAGAACACTTGGTGAGGAACTCCTCATACCCACGCGGATCTACCATGAAAGCCTGGATGTGACATCAACCTGCATAGTACATGGCATGTGCCATATCACTGGTGGAGGGCTGCTCAATTTTAGGCGGCTCAGCCAGTATGGGTTCCGCATTGACGCACCAATTACGCCACCGGAAATCTTTTCCTGGATCCAGAAGACCGGGGATATCTCAACAACAGAGATGTACCGCACGTTCAACATGGGAATGGGATATGGGTATATTGTCCCACCCGCCAGTGTAACCTGTGTGCAGAAGGTTGTCAGGGGGGTAAAAATCGTCGGGGAAATTATCGAGGAATCCGGGGTATGGTTGCGGGATATCGAAATTACCTGAACTTTTTTAATTACTGGTTTTATTCCGGTATATAGACACTCTCATGTGCTTTTTTCGTTATAATGGCACTGTTGCCACACCGGTCTTCAAGAATGAGCGTTATCGCTAACGACCCGTCTTTCACGCAATCAATTTTTTTAAGAAGTACTCGTGCATTTTCCTGTTCCTGATCCTCGCCCCAGACCAAGGCTCCTTTTACAATCTCTTCAATACGATCCAGGACTCCCTCAACATTGGACACGAAACCCTGGCACGCCGGACCGGGATCTATTCGCACTCCCAACTCGGGAATTTCAAGACTTGCGCTCATACTTCTGACGACACGGATTGAAAGATCTTCAGCTTTGTCTACCTGCAGCTCGAACCGGACCGGTTTGTTTTCTTTGAGAAGCTGGGTGTCGACATATTTGTATCCGCATGAGCCGCAGAGAGCAGAAATGATCAGAATATCAGAAAAATAGGGAATATTTTCTGTCTGGTAGATATATTCGATTTCTGTATTACAATAAGGACATGGACCCGGAACGACATTTCGCAACTTTAAGCCCCACCGATTTTGTCACGGGAGATTTTTACCGACATCGGGGTGAGTACGACATATCGCTGATCCCCAAGACCGATGATATCCCCGTTGACATCCTTTGCCACTTCTTTTAAGTCTTTTAAGACCCTCTCGTAGGATATCTTGTCCATTTTGAGCCGTGAAATGTCAACAATTACTATGTTTCCACTATAAACTTCATCCTTGACCCGCGGAGTATCCTTGAGATCGGTAATCGTTGCGATCTTTACGAGCAACGCTGGGGCAGAACCTCCCTGCTCTTCGTAGGATGCAAGATCGAGCTCCATGTAATCGTCATCCGAGCTGGTGGAACTCTTTCCAAGAAGGGTATCAATGATTTTAACCATAAAAAAACTGTATGATGAAACTTATTTAATAGTATCTATTTTGAAACGACCAATAAGAGGTTTTTTGCAATAAAATATTGAGAATCACCAATTTTACGCACAATCCATCTGAACTCTTTATTGTCAGATTTCGATGTTCCATATTTCATCGCTGACGTGATGAAAATTTTTACACATTTTTCCCGAAGTTCTGGCACGCATATCGGGCGCGTCGAGGAGCGCAATTCCTATTGCGAGCGGTTTGCCATGCCGCTCATCAACAATCTGGACGGGTGAATGGGCTTTAACATCATCGGAAACTGAAACGATGCCGGGCCGCATGACATCTGCGCCATTAACTACATAGGGTATTGCGCCCGCATCCACAACTATCCTGCGTTCGGGAATGGGAAACTGGTTTGCACCTTTTAACGTGGGGAATACCCAGTCTCCCGTATCCATTAAGAGCAGCTTTTTGTTAACCATAAACAGTGAAACAGCGGCGTTGGTCTCAATTACTTCAATCATATCCGCGTGGAAAAATTGTGCTGAATTTCCAATCTGATCGAAAAGTCTGGCTAAGAGATCCTGCGCCTGGCTTTTTCGGATGGAATGACGTTTTTTTACGATAATTTTTTTCATTATTACAATCCGTATATTCATATCTCTCGCTTGAAAAAAATTTGGATCGGGAAAATTAAGCCTATCATTCGGTAAACAGGTCCGGATATCGAGCCGGAAATTGCATTGGTTAATGGAGATCTACGGTATGTTTAAGTAACCGGCTCACCCACATTAATTACTCCAGAGCGATGGTAACAGGGTATTATTATGACCAAACGGCCGTTGGATATTTTGGATCAGGTGCTGAACCGGCAGCCCGTTATTGTATCTCTCAAAGGCGGGAGAGAAATTCGTGGCATTCTCCAGGGATATGATGTTCATATGAACCTCGTGCTTGATAAAGCAGAGGAAGTGGAGAACGGACAGGTTCAGAAGGTAGGTACGCTCATCGTCCGCGGGGATAATGTTATCTATATATCCCCATCACTCGAACAATAAGGTGAAGTAACATGTCAAAAGGCACACCATCAATGGGAAAGATGAACAAGTTCACTCATATCGCCTGCCGGCGCTGTGGGAAGATCTCATTTCACGCCCAGAAGAAAGTCTGCTCTGCCTGTGGTTTTGGCAGGAGCACCAAGATGTCTGGCTACAAGTGGCACACAAAGCGACCAAAAATTCCAACCCATTAGAGTCTTATCATGTGCGGTATCGTTGGCATCGTAGATGCTGGCGGTGCATCCATCCAGCTCTATTATTCTTTGTACGCTCTTCAGCACCGGGGCCAGGAGAGCGCTGGTATATCCACCTTTGATGGTTCAAACCTTCATAAATTCAAAGGGCCGGGACTTGTTGCCGATGTTTTCACCCCGGATGTCTTGTGTAATCTGAAGGGCAATGCCGGAATAGGGCATGTCCGGTATCCTACTACCGGAGCGAACCTGCCAGAAAATATCCAACCACTCAATTTTCAGTTCAAGGATCATTTAATTTCCATCGCCCATAACGGCAATCTCGTCAACATCTGCGAGCTCCGGGCAGAATACGAGCAGGCCGGGCAGATCTTTACGACTACTACCGATACTGAGATAATCGCAAAGATTCTGATGGATGAGATCGGCAAATCCGAGACTGTGGAAGACGCGGTCAAGATCTGTATGCAGAAAATCCGTGGGTCCTATTCTGTCGTGATGATGATTGACGGGATAATCTATGCGTTCCGCGACCCATTGGGCATCAAGCCATTCTGTATCGGTAAGACGGAACATGGATATATGGTTGCATCCGAAAGCGTAGCGACTGATGCGCTGAATGCGAAGTTTATCCGGGATATTTACCCCGGCGAATTGATAAAGATCGATTCCGGGGGAATAAAATGCACACGGATAGCGGTTCCCGGGAAACGTGCTCACTGCATCTTCGAATACATTTATTTTGCACGGGCAGACTCGGTAATTGACGGAGTACTTGTATATGATGTGCGCCGGAAAATCGGGCAGAAACTTCATGAAGAGGATCCCGCCAACGCCGATTCGGTCTGCTCTGTCCCGGATTCGGGCACTGCATATGCGATAGGATATGCAGAAGGTTCGAAGATCCCGTTTGTAGAGTCCCTGATGAAGAACCGGTACAGCGGGCGCACGTTTATCATGCCGTCCCAAAAGGAGCGGGAGAAAGCCGTGCGACTCAAGCTCAACCCGATACCTGCACACCTGAAGGATAAATCCATAGTGCTCGTAGATGACAGCATCGTGCGCGGCACAACCTCACGGAGGATCATAGAGATGATGCGGGAGGCCGGTGCACGCGAGATCCACATGCGTATTGGATCACCTGCGATCAAGGCGCCATGTTACCTTGGTGTTGATATGCCGACCCGCGAGGAACTTATTGCAAGCAACCGGGATGAGGAAGAGGTTAGGCACAAAATCACTGCGACTACGCTCCACCATGTTTCTATAGATGCGCTGATCGAAGCGATCGGTAAGGATCGTGAGGATCTCTGTACTGGTTGCCTGACAGGATGTTACCCTCTGGCGATAGAAGGCGAGCAGGCAAAAATGCACCAGGTGGATTTTGTGGATGAGACGTATCAGGCCAAGTTGGAATCGTTTGAAGTCCAACCTTTGTAAGCGTGTCTGATGGGAAATTCAAAAACACTCTTTTTATAAATTTTAATAATAGTGTTTTCAGGAAAAAAAATCTCACAGAAACCAGTAGCGAGGGATGGATTTGAACCATCGATCTACGGGTTATGAGCCCGTCGGGATATCCTGACTACCCTACCTCGCTCCTATAATCAGGGGTATAATATAGTCGGCATGCGCAGATATAGTTTACTCAGTTTTCCTGTGCCATGTCCCCCTTCGTGAGGTTTAATTACTCAATTATCTACAGAGAAGTATGGATGACGAGATCAACCGTATAAGGGAAAAGCGGATACAGGAACTGAAGGAGAAAATGAAGCATACGGCCAGTGCGGATGTTCAAAATGTCGATGAGATGCATTTCCAGGAATTCATCAAGACCCATCCCTTTGTAGTTCTTGATTTCTGGGCAGAATGGTGCGCTCCCTGCCGCAGGGTGGGAGTGGTTATTGAGGATCTGTCAAAGGAATTTTCAGGAAAAGTCACTTTTGGCAAATGTAATACTGAGGACAATCGTCGCCTTGCTATTCAGTTCAACATTACAGCAATTCCCTCCATCATGCTCTTTTCTCACGGCCAGCTGGTAGACCGGATTATCGGAGCGTATCCAAAAGAAGCTATCCGTGAAAAAATTGTCAGGAAATTTAACCTGAAATAATTTTTATATTAAAATATTCCGGATACCTGAATACCACCCTTTGCATTTATCGGCGGTCGTTCAGCTTTGCGGCCATAATAAAATCGTTGAGCGTCAACCCGCCCGCTGGATATGTATAGTATGAGATCTCGATGAATCTTGATTCTTTCATGCAGATATCCGGAATATGTCCTTCCTGCGTTGAGAGGGTCATAACCTCGTTAAAAAATTCAACGCATTGGCCGCTATCGTCAAGCTCAAACATCCGGATCAGGTGGCCGTTGTCGAGCGACCACCCTGGCACTTCACCGAGGAGCCCAGCCGTCTCCTTTCTCGTTAAGGGAGGAGATCCTGTCCGGTAGGAGATGCATTTTCTCTGTGCGAGTTCCATGGTTAGTTCTCATTCCTCTGGACAAAAAAAGTTTCTCTTGAGCAGATGGCCAAATTTTCCATCTGCGGGTTATTTTACGCTGATTTTTTGGATTATTCGGCATCTGAAATCGCTGAAGATAACTACTGTTTGCCGTATTGCCATTGCATGATGGAGGTGATTATCATAGAGACTGACAGGACAATAACAATAGGATCAATAGCAGCCCAGTTTTGTCCAAGCAGGGTGACTTTGCCAAATATCGCCTTGCAGATACCCAGAGGCTTTGCCTCCGCGGCGTGGAAAAAGGCAGTCCAGCCAAACCAGAGTACCTTTCCGGAGACATACTGCACAATGCAGCTTTTGTCGATGGACATCTTGTATAAACCCTGATAGCAAACGCCGGCAGGAAAGCGGAGGCACAAAGTCCCGTAAACATCGCGGTTGCCCGTGCAATACTATTAATCGGAAGCGCGAATCCAGGAACGTTCTGATAACCATCATCAGGATTATACCATACGGGTGTGCCCGCATGCCCAATGAATAAAATGACCCGCAAAGACCATAATCCGTCAGGGACTACGCTCTATTAGAAAAACGTGTCAACGATATTTTCGACCCTTCATGAATCCCTCCAGCAGGTGCTTTCACAACGACTGGAGTGGACCGAGCTCCGTGAAGTGCAGGAGCGGACGTATGCAGCAATGGTGACGGGAAGTGACGTGCTCGTCATTGCACCGACTGCCGGAGGAAAGTCAGAGGCAGCGCTGATCCCCGTAATGGATGATATCCTGAAAAACGGGAGAATGGGCGTGACCTGTATTTATATCTCTCCTTTAAAAGCACTGATCAATGACCAGGAAGATCGTTTCAGGACTTTTTGCATACCGACATCATTGTCAGTGATGAAATGGCATGGTGATGTGGCAAAGGGGGATCGTATCTGGAAGGATGGAGAACCACCCCATTTTCTGATGATCACTCCTGAGTCACTTGAAGTGCTTCTCCAGGAAAAAAAGTTATCATCAGATCTCCGGCAGGTCCGGACCATCATCATTGATGAACTCCATGCTTTCGTTGAGTCCGAGCGCGGTGTGCATCTTAAGGTGCTGCTTGACCGGGTGGACCGTATCACGAAAAGGCAGGTCCAGCGGATCGGACTTTCAGCAACCGCGGGAAATCCTGAGGAAGTGCTGGCATGGCTCTCTGATGGCCGGCACAAAGCGGAACTCGTTACGATTTCTTCCCCTCCCCAAGAGAAACAGTTCCTGTTTATTGTCGAACCGGAAGAAAAAGACCGGATCAATGCACTGGTAAGGATCGTGGACGGAAAAAAGGCACTCGTTTTTGTTAACAGCAGGAGTGTTGCAGAAAAACTCATGAAGGTGAGCGCCGGCAGGATACGGAATCTTCATATCCATCACTCATCACTCTCTCTGGCAACTAAAAAAACATCAGAAGAAGCTTTTTCTTCACAGGATGGTGCCTGTATCATCTGCACAAGCACGCTCGAACTCGGTATCGATATCGGCGATCTTGATGTGGTTGTACAGGTTGGTCCCCCGAATTCTGTTTCATCATTCCTCCAGCGGATGGGGAGGAGTGGTCGACGTGGAAAATCTGCATACGTGGCGTGGATACTCCAGAACCCATGTGAATTGCTATGCAGTCTTGCAATCGTAGAATGTGCAATCCGAAAGGATGTTGAAAATCTTGTACCCCCCAAAAAACCTTACAACGTTTTACTCCAGCAGATTTTCCTGAATGTCTATAATCATTCAAGGATGAGTCGCAGAAAGCTCACTGCTTCCGTACTCTCCCATCCGGTATTCAGAGACCTGGGGCAAAAGATTTTGGATCAGATTATTACCCATCTCATTGCAGCGTCATACCTGACTACAGATGGCGAGATGCTGATGCTCGGAACAGAGGCTGAGCGAGTGTTCGGGCGTTCGAACTGGAAGGAACTTTATTCGGTGATCAGCGGGGGTGGGGAGTACCGTGCCATGACACCAGAAGGCGAGGTTGTGGGGAAGCTGGATGCACGGTTCGTTAACAGCAAAAACTCAGAAGAGATCTCACTGGGTGGACGCACCTGGTCGATGGTGAAATGTGATGAAGGACACAATATTGTCGTCGTGATCCCAAGCGGATCCGTGTCTTCCCGCATCTTCTGGACCAGTGCTGGCGAAGGTGGCTTCTCACCGCTAGTGTGCCGGATGGTAAGGAAAATACATGCACGGGGTGGATCAGTTCTTCCTCTCGGCGAGCATGAGCAGGAAGTATTGCGAACGGTGCTTGCCCGGATTCCTGAAAGCACCGGAGGGAACGGGTTGCACGTTGTTGAACAGACCGGGACAAAAGGGGTTGAGGTTCGAATTTTCACATTTTCAGGTAGCAGGTTTAACCGGTTGCTGACATTCCTGCTCCGGGATCGACTCGGTGGCAAGGCTCAGGTGCAGTATAATGATTTTATTGTTAAAGTAATGCATGCGGGAAAAGAAGGCATTGGCCAACGGGTCATCCGTGTATTAGAGGAAATTCAAAACATGGGAATGGACGAAATAGGTGTTATACTTCCGATACCCTCTGCAGAGGAATGGAAATTTGCCCGCGCCCTGCCCCCCGTGCTCCTTTCCGATATGTCGTTGTACGACCACTATCATGTGGAGGAGTTCATGGACGTCGTAAAGAGCGTACCCGTCACGTTTCATTCAGAACCGGGCCAGCATTTACGATCAGATGAACAATAAAAGGAGTTGCGTCAAACCATTCATGATGTCAGATTATATACAGGAAACGGTTGAGATCAATGTATGAAAAATAGTATTATCATTCTCGGCATTACCATTGTTCTGGTTATTGTCTGTGGATGCACCCAGTCAGCAGCACCTGTCCAACCAACAACTCCCCCGACTGTGCAGGTTCAGACTTCAGCATTACCAACTGCGACGATAATTCGACCACCGCAAACGACAAATTCGGTATCTGCCAACACCATCAGGATCAACAAAACAGGATTTTATCCGGCAAGCATTACGGTGAAATCAGGTTCAACAGTCAGATGGGTGAATGCGGACTCCACAGCTGATGCAGCCTTATATAATCCAACGCACAGGATCGCGGTTGTAAATATTAAAAATTCACAACTCCTCTCACCGGGAGAGGGATGGAGCTGGATTTTCGATCAACCTGGGTCCTATGAATATAGTGATATGATCCATCCGGCCTTGGAAGGCACAGTTATTGTGGTATAATAATGTTTCTGAAGCTTACCCCGCATCTTTTTTTTATATAAACCTTGTAAACGGTAATCTCTTTAAAAAAATCTTCCTTACTTATTCTGCGTGAGGAGGGTAATGATCAATACATAAAATTAGATCTAGGAGAATCGTTGAAAAAAATTCGAAGAACAAAACAACGGTCTTAATAATTAAATAAATGAAAATAAATTATAATTTTATGTCAAAATTAACTGATAAGGTAAATGAGTATTTAAAAAAAGTAAACTTTCGGCCTACTGTTTATCAACAAAGAAGCGATTTACTTGAAATATCAGGATTAAGTGGTTCAAATATAAATGGATTTACTATTCAGATCATTGGAAAAGATACGGAAAAGAATAAACTTTCATGTTTATTTATTCTGACCCATTTTCCAATAAAAATTCCTCCAAACAAAAGAGAGAAAATCCAATATTTTTTCAATGAACTAAACAGGGATACCTGGTATACTTATCTGTCAATTGATATGGAGACAGGTGATGTGATATGTACAGCATCCAATACCTCAAATAGTGATGATGCATGGAATGAGAATTTTATTGACCCGATATTGTTCCTGCCATTGAATAGACTTGATAGTTTGACTCATTATATTATGGAATTATTGTATTCTGAAAAATCCGTTCAAGAAATTTTACATAAAATACAAAAATAAGATATTTCAGGATCTAAAGGAAATTTTTTTTTAAATAATACACAGCTGACTGTGATTTTTTTAAATTGTGGTCTTCCCACTTACAAAGGAATATAATATAACCGTGGTTGAGCAATTAAAAAATAAACAATACAAAAAATCCCGAAAGCAATAATTATAACTATTACTATTTTCTCCCAAAAGGGTAATCCTGCAAAAAACCAAAGATACGACCATCACGCCGTGCCATACTTACCAATATTTCACTATATAAATATCGCTTGTGATTTTGATTTCTGACTATTTATCCAAATTCTCGCTTGAACTAAAATATCTTTTTTTTTAAAAAAAATAATTTTTTGCCTTGGGACATTCCTCCTTCATGAAATTTTTGACGGCTTTATGATCAATATACAACAAAAACGAAATGGATCCTGGTTCCCGTATTGAAATTCGTCATACGACTGCTTTATGCTGCTCTTCAGTCCTGGAATAGGTTAAAATATCCAATTGATCCTTTTTCAAAAAAAAGAGTTTGCACCCAAAAAAATTAGAATCCGGCTATCCGGAACATCGCACCTACCAGAATACCGAACATGGACGTGGACGCTGACAACATTCCTAATATAATATATCCAACAATTACACCAATTTTTATCGGCATGTAAGTACGGTTCAGATGAAGCCTTCGGATAACTCGAAATGATTTTGTATCTGCCGAAATTTGTGGCTTATTTTTCTTTATCCGGATCATGATGATTCACCATACCTGACAGGTTTTTCCACCAAACAATTTTTGTACCGTCGTCCAGATGGTATCTGAGCAACCGGTTACTTGTATGATATAATCTGAATATGTACTATAAATAATTTTATTATTGAAAAAAAATAAAAATCTGCAGAAATAGTGTATTATGAAAAACTAATATGAACTTTCACTTATTTTCGGAATCGCGAAGCAACCACCATTTTAAATTTTGTAACCATGCCATCTTTGGTAATTTCTGGTTTTCATCTGGTTAAAAAATGGATATGAATGTATAAAAAATTTGGTCGGGAAACAGGAATACGGAATAAAATCTTTCCAAAACAGGGGAATAATTACGCCGAGGGGGAGATTTGAACTCCCGAGGCGCGAAGCGCCAGTAGCTTTCGAGGCTACCGCCTTCCCGGGCTAGACTACCTCGGCAACCGGTTCTGATATTTTTTCATCAATTGCTCTAATAGTTATCTGATACATGAACGATGGATCTTTTGATGTTTTATGAAATGCAGATCGATGATTTTAAATTCCTTTATTCAATGATCCTGTATTTTTGAGAAGAGAACGCATAAAACCTGATAAAATGGGATATTATCTTATCCCATTTATTCCCTGTTGATTTTTTTACTGCATAGCTGGAGCGCTGCCAGGACCTGACGACTTCGATTGGGTGATCATCATGTCATCAACGCGGACGAGCATGACTGCGGTCTCCGTGGCACTCTGGATTGACTGGCGTTTCGATCTCAGGGGTTCAAGAACACCTTCACCAAGCATGTCGATGACGGTGCCTTCATAAACGTTCAACCCGGAATACTTCTTTCCTTTTGAATGCGCATTCTTGAGTTCCACCAGTTTATCAATGGGATTGTATCCGGAGTTCTCTGCAAGAGTGCGGGGAATGGATTCAAACGCCGATGCATATGCTTCAATTGCCAGCTGGACACGTCCACCGACAGTCGAAGCGTAATCCCGGATTTTCATCAGGAGCTCGGTTTCGACTGCCCCGCCACCAACCACATATGTGCCATCTTCCATCGCGTCCATAACTACGCGTTTTCCGTCAACTACGGCCCGTTCAAGTTCGTCAAGGAGATAATCGCTTGAGCCGCGGAGCAGGATGGTTATTGACTTGGGGTTCTTACATCCGGAAATCCTGGTGATATTAGCATCGGTATCCTCTTCCACAAGGTCTGCGTATCCGAGATCTTTTCCGGTGAGCGAGTCTGGTTTGTTCACGATATTTGCGTGGAGCGATCGTGCGGCATATTTCATATCACTTTCCGGCACATCCTCAATGGCAAATATTCCATTCTTGGCCAGATAAAACTGGACTGGATCTGCGATTCCCTTCTGGCATAGAAGAACTTTTGCACCACTATCAATGATTGCATCAGCAAGTTTTTTGAGAGTGTCTCGTTCCTGCTCGGAAAAAGCATTGATCTGCTCAGCACTCGTGATCTTAATCTTCGCTTTGACCTGGGTCTTTGTTATCTCAAGAGGGGTTGCAACCAAAGCAACCTTTGCTTTTGTAACCCTTTTGGGCATACTCTCGCTGATACGTTTCTTGTCAATGACAATACCCCGAATCAGCTCGGCATCGTCAATGGCCTGTCCTTTCTGCTTCTTGATCATCACGTCGTCTTCATCGACCGCGATTTTCCCATTGGTTTTTTCGGCAACTGCCATCACAGCGTCAACAATAATGCCATCGAGCTTCGTCTTCACCGACTCGATCGACTTGCCGGTTATTGCAGTGTCCACGATCTTAAAAAGGGTCTTGCGATCGGTCGGTTCAACATGGAGCGAGAGGCTGTTCACGATCTCGAGTGCCTTATCCATGCCCATGAGGTATCCCTGTGCGATCACAGTCGGGTGAATGCCTTGTTCAAGCATTCCTTCAGCCTGTTCCATGAGCGCGCCGACAATAATAACTGCAGTGGTGGTACCGTCGCCGACTTCGTCGTCCTGGGTCTTTGCAACTTCGATCACCATTTTCGCGCCCGGGTGCTGCACGGCTATCTCTCCAAGGATTGTTGCGCCGTCGTTTGTGATCACAATATCGCCCGTGGAACCGACAAGCATCTTGTCCATTCCCCGTGGACCGAGAGTTGACTTAACAGCACCGGCAATTGCCTTTGCTGCTGCTATGTTCGAGCGCTGGGCTTCTTTCCCGTAATTACGCTCTACATTTTCTTTTAATATGATAATTGGTTGTCCAGATTGCATAATGGATCCTCCGATGTTGTAAAAGGTGGAATTGAACTTCTATATAAATCTTCTGTGTTCGGCACCGGAAAAAGAATTGATCAGTCAATGCGGGATATTTTGAAGAGCGAATAGACCGGGACTCCATCAATATCTTTGATGCCGCGCTTATCGAATATTACCCAGATTGCGACGGGTATTGCATTGTGTTTCTTCAAATATTTCACCACTTCCCGCATGGTATTACCCGAAGTTATCGTATCATCAACGATGATACAATGCTCCCCACCGATTGCGGCAAAATTCCCGCTGATTGATCCCATCGGATGCTCACTCTGGTTCTGCTTTGACGGATGATAAATTGCAAGTTTTGCTGCTTCCTGCACTGCGATGACAGTCGCAAGAGGAACTCCGGACAGGGAAATACCAACTATAACTTCCGCAGCCGGCGATGAAATATTCTCATCAGGCTGGTCTCCATAGTACCTCTGGAGCAGCATCAACGCTGTTTCTTCGAGCAAAGGTGCGTGACTGCTGACAGCTGTCCAGTCGATGTGAACATCTTTTGGGGCTGCAGTACCTTTTGCCTGTGTAAGCAGCCATGTCACGGTTTCCATGGAAAGTGACAATTCATCCGCAATCTGACCCGGACTATGTCCTTCAGCAAGGAGCATCTTCGCCCGGTTGATCAGATCGTCTAGGGAAGACATGGAAAAAGATTCGCTGGCATCTATTTAAGTTTTCTTTTAATTACCGAACCACAGATGAGACATTCCCCGTCATGGTCAAAATATCTGCCACAGCCACTGCAGCGATATTTCCAATGGATACGTTTCGCTTTCCGCTGGATAATAGGGGCGGTTTGCACACAGAGAACACCTGCGACGTTCTGGATGGAGAAGTCATCGGTAAAGATTACTGCTTCAAGATCGAGAGCCAGGGCAAGAATATCACAATCTGTAGCAGAAATAATACTGATATCCCTGGTTTTTTTGGCCGCCGTTAATACCCGCTCCCTGCTCTTCGCACTCGGAGACATAATGTGCAATCCTTCAGCAGAAAACATCTCGAATCTGCCTTTCGACCGGATGTCAATCAGCTCATCGCAGACCGAAGGAGTCGTGTACAACTCGCCGGTAATCGGGCAATCCGAGAAAAAAAAACTGGAGTCAAGAACGGCTTTCATAAACGGGAACCCGGGGAAGGAAAAAATAAATCATTCTTTTTTGTTTTTTTCTGGATCGGATTTTTTAATAACACGGGCAATCTGGCTGGCAGCAGATATTTTACTGCATCCACGCTCTATGGTATCGCTGCAGACGACATCGCGGATTCCGGATGCCATGAGCCGGACATATGCCCCCCCGGTAAGCACTCCGTGTACACACACAGCAAATACATCTTTTGCACCCTGCTGGTAGAGCATGCCGGATGCAGTAGCAATTGTCCCGCCAGTTGAGATGATATCGTCGACGATTACAACGGATCGCGAAGCAGCACATAATTGTTTGGGAGCCATCCTGACCTCCACTCCGCTAAGGCGGTTCTTTTCGAGATGATCAAAATCCCATCGTCCTGTAGATGCAACATGTTCCGCAAATGCAAGGGCCCCCTCATCAGGAGCAAGAATAAGGGGGTTGTCAAGATTTAAGGTTTTAATGTACGAACCGATGTCATAGGCAAGGGTGATATTCCTTGCAGGCACTCCAAAATACCTGAGTATTTCTTTTTCATGAATATTGACGGTAATAATTTCTGAAACACCTCTGCTGAGTGCCTGTGCAATGGCTCGTGCGCTGACAGGCTCTCCCTGCCGGAACCGCTTGTCCTGTCGGGCATATCCCATATAGGGTAATACAAGCCGGTTTTTTGAACTGTCACACGCATCGATTATCAGGAGTAACTGAACGAGTGCATCATTATCCACCACACTTCCGACAATAATGGTTTCATCATCCAACTCTCTTGTGATAAGGTATTGCTCCCCGTCAGGAAAACGGGAATATTTTACTTCAGTGACTGTTGTCTTCAGTACCTTGGCAAGGTTTGTGGCAAGTATTTGGGATTTTTCAGTGCAGATCACTTTCATGGTATTCTTCCTAAAACCAAGGCTGGTGGTGGTTTTTCTTCAGGGATTTATTATGCAATATTAGGTATTGTAGTTTTTCGCATTATTCGAACCGGCCAGACCACCTCACTCAAGATGGAGTCCGATGTAATCAGCTGAAAGTACTTAAACTATCATGAAACAATTTATATGAAACCCCCAAAGGAAAAGTGGTATATCAAAAGAGGTATCTTCCGCAATGGAAATTCCAGAACCATCATCACCGCAGCACGAGGAAACACAGCCTCAGAACATAAAGCAGGAGGTTGTGCATACTGAAGGCGTGATAGCGACATCGTCCGAGATTAAAGTGCCTGAGAAGCTTATTGATCAGGTAATCGGTCAGGAAAATGCGGTTGAAGTGATAAAAAAAGCTGCAGTCCAGCGCCGGCATGTCATGATGATAGGAAGTCCAGGTACCGGGAAATCGATGCTGGCCAAAGCCATGGCCGAGCTCCTCCCCAAAGAGGAGTTACAGGATATTCTTGCATACCCGAATTCTGATGATCCCAACAACCCGGTGATCAGAACTGTCAGCGGCGGGCGGGGCAAACAGATTGTTGCCGCCCATAAAGCCGAAGCAAAGAAAAAAATCCAGTTCAGAAATACCCTGCTGATGCTCCTGTTAATAGGTATAATCGGCTATGCTTTCCTGACCTACCAGTGGCTTATGGGGATTATTGCTGCTGCATTTGTCTTCATGGCGCTGAGGTACACTACGCCACGGGAAGAAGCGATGGTGCCCAAGCTTCTCGTGTCCAATGACACCAAAAACATAGCACCCTTTATTGACGGCACCGGTTCTCATGCGGGTGCATTGCTGGGCGATGTCCGGCATGATCCTTTCCAGAGTGGCGGACTTGAGACTCCGGCACATGACAGGGTCGAAGTAGGTGCGATTCACCGGGCGCATGGCGGGGTCCTTTTTATTGATGAGATCAACACCTTAACACCGCACTCCCAACAAAACCTGCTCACCGCACTCCAGGAAGGTGAATTCCCCATTACCGGACAGAGTGAACGATCGAGCGGGGCGATGGTCAGGACCGAACCGGTTCCCTGCAGGTTCGTTATGGTGGCTGCCGGAAATCTTGATGCTATCCAGGGGATGCACCCGGCACTTCGTTCCCGTATCCGTGGCTATGGGTATGAAGTGTATATGTCTGAGACCATGGAGGACACCCCGGAAAACCGGCAGAAATATATCCGGTTTATTGCGCAGGAAGTGAAGAATGACGGGAAGATACCCCATTTTGACCAGAGCGCTATCGATGAAATAATCCGTGAAGCCCGACGGCGTTCCAACCGGAAGGGGCACCTTACCCTGAAGTTAAGGGATATGGGCGGCCTTATCCGCGTTGCCGGGGATATCGCACGCCAGGAAGGTGCAGGTATCGCTACAGCTGCGCATGTAATTACCGCAAAGCTGACCGCACGTTCTATTGAGGACCAGGTGTCCGATGAGTATATCCGGAGAAGCAGGGAATATGAGCTCACGGTAATCGAAGGAACCCGTATTGGCCGGGTGAATGGTCTTGCCGTGATGGGAAGTGATTCCGGTTCCGTACTCCCCATTATGGCGGAAGTCACTCCCTCTCAGGGAGCAAGCGGGACCGTGATTGCAACAGGGATGCTCAAAGAGATTGCACAGGAATCGATCAAGAATGTAAGTGCGATATTGAAAAAATTCACCGGAAAAGATGTGAAAAATATCGATATCCATATCCAGTTCATCGGAACCTATGGCGGTGTTGAAGGAGATTCAGCGTCGATCAGTGTTGCTACTGCTGTCATCAGTGCCATCGAAGGTATACCCGTTAGGCAGGATGTCGCAATGACGGGGTCGCTCTCCGTTCGCGGCGATGTTCTCCCTGTTGGTGGTGTGACCTTTAAGATTGAAGCTGCAGTAAAGGCAGGTATCAAGACCGTTCTTATCCCGAGGGCAAATATCAATGATGTCCTGATTGAGGAGCGGTTCAAGCCTCTCGTTACGGTCATTCCCGTTGATACAATTAATGATGTACTCAAACTCGCGCTTGTCCCGGAGAACGCCGAAGGATTCCTTACCAAGCTGAAAAATATGGCGTTAAGGTCAACAGCGATGATCGTGGAAACCCCCGCGATCAATAAAACTGTGGCCTGAGTGCAATCAATGCAAGGAGTTCATTATTATGATCTGCGGCAAGTGACCGGGCAGGTCACCCATATCGATATCGATAATGGCGTGGTGGAATCTGCCGGGACATCCTTTTTCAATAAAGCCGTTATCCGAGTCCTTAATAAAACCGGATGGGGGGTCATCCAAATCGATAATTATACTCCCTGTCACGGTAAGAAATTTGACATTCTTCTCCGGTCCGCATGCAGACTGGCCCGGGTAACTCAGGGAAATGTTATCCTTGGTGATGTTCCGCACGGTATTCTTACTATCCCGTCTCTGAAAGAAGACCCCCGTAGTGTGGATATCGAAGAGAAATCAGCATTGCTTTCTGGCATCGAACAGGCTGCGGTGTACCCTTCTGTAGTGAACAGGAGAGCAAATTACATCGAAAAAATTGAAAATGTTCATTTCACTGACAGTTCCGAGAATGAATATTCCTATGAGATGAGCCGTTCCGGGTTTAATGTGCTGGCAGTTGCTTCAAGGAATGGAAATGTCCAGATGGGATATGAGCGTGAACATTCGATTCGCGGATTCAACCTCCGGCACCAGCAGGCTCTTGGAAAAAAAGCAGCCAAAATTGCAGTCGCGCTCCTTGATGCCGGGGCTGCAAAAGGCGGAAAAATGCGAGCGGTGCTTGACCCGGAATTGGCGGGTGTATTTGCACATGAAGCGGTTGGGCATGCAAGTGAAGGCGATCTGGTCCAGGAAGGCAATTCGGTTCTGAAGGGGAAAACCGGACAGAAGATCGGGAATGAAAACCTGACTATTATCGATGATCCCGGGATCCATGAGTTCGGTTTTGATCCGGTCGATGCTGAAGGTGTGGCGGTGCTGAGGACAGAAATAATAAAAAAAGGCATAATTAACGCATATCTCCACAATCGTGAAACCCTTTCATCGGTGGGAAACGGTGTTGCCGGTCACGCGCGAGCGATGCCCGGTGAACCTCCTCTGGTAAGGATGAGCAACACTTTCATTGAAGCCGGGGATGCAACGGAACACGAGATCTTTGAAGAATGCCGGAACGGAATCTTCCTCAGAGGTTCGCGTGGTGGCCAGGTCGATCCCGGGCGGGGCATATTTCAGTTCAATGCAGAGTATGGTTACCTGGTTGAAAACGGGGAGTGTACAAAAATGGTGAAGGATGTCTCGTTATCAGGAGAAATCCTTGCAACGCTTCACGGAATTGCACTATGCGGTAACAAACGTTCCATGAGTCCGGGATATTGCGGGAAAGGGGGTCAGAGTGTTCCGGTGAGCGACGGGGCACCCCATATACTCTTGTGCGACGCGGTGGTTGGTGGCAGTGGCGTGGATTGATCAACTCATACATGAAGCGCAAAAAGCGGTTGACGAGGTTGAGGTCTTTTATGTCGAGGGGATATCGATCTCTGCCGAGCTGAAACAAAAAAAAGTAAACCTCGCAACAACATCGAAGGATTGCGGGTTAGGCATCCGTACTGTTCATAATGGAAAAATCGGGTCATCGAGCACAAACAATCCTGATCAGTGGCGGGTATGCCTGAATGCGGCTATTGCCAGTGGAAAACTTGCGACACCGCAGACTTGGGAAGGACTGCCAGCTCCCATCCCTCTTTCCCGGACACCCCTTTCATTTGACGCCTCCTTGGAAGTCAAACCAGCGGTTGTTATGGATCTGATCGAAAAAATGCTGACTGGAGCGGAAGAACACCCGGCCGAAGTAGCAGCTGGTTCAGCCTCACTCTCTTCTGCTACGGTGACACTGGCGAACAGCAAGGGAATCCGATATACTGATCAGCATACCGGGGTCTCTCTCGCACTGGAAGCAATTCATAATCAGTCTACAGGTTATGAATTCGATCATTCGTCGTTCATGAACAAGGTGGATCCGTCAGCTGTCGGGGAAAGGGCGACATTCTTTGCCATGGAATCGGATAATGGGACAGATATTGTCTCCGGTGAATATGATATACTCCTCTCACCTCTGGCGTATGGAGAACTGCTGGGGAATGTTTTTATCCCTGCACTGAGTGGACGAAATGTTCACGCAGGACGATCCCGGCTTGGGCAATCCCTCGGTGAATCTGTTATCGATTCACAGATTACGATGTATGACGACCCTCTGATAAAAAAAGCAAACGGGAGTGTGCGGTGGGATGCTGAGGGCACACCTGCACGCCGTGTCGATTTTATCAGAGATGGAATTCTTGAGACTTTTGCTTATGATCTTAAAACTGCGTACCGTTTTGGTAAAACAAGTACCGGGAATGCGGTCCGGGGCGGGTTTGGAGGCTTGCCCTCGATAGGACATCATAATTTCGTTGTCGACGGAAAACGAAGGAAGATAGCTGATGAACGCGTTGTATATGTCCATAATGTGGTAGGTGCGCACACAGCAAACCCTATGAGTGGTGAATTCTCCGTTGAACTCTCCAATGCATTCTGGATGGAGGGTGGTGAGTACGATACGCCAATCCGGAGTGCAATGCTTTCAGGAAATGTGTTTGATATGCATCAAAGAATATCAGGACTGAGTAAAGAATCCCGGGCTCTTGGATCTTTGATACTGCCTTCGATAAAAATAAATAAGCAGCGTATTATTGGTAAATAGGGAAAAAAATGAGTGACGTGCTGGTTTCCCTGCTTCTTGTTGTGGCAATTATTGCAATTGTATATTTTCTTGTAAAAAAATTCTCAGTTCTTGTAATAAACGCTATTGTGGGACTGATAGTATTATTCATCCTGAATTTTCTTCATGTCATGCAATGGGTGGGTAAACCAGATCTTGGATACAGCATCGCAACAATAATTATTTGCGCAGTCGGCGGACTCCCGGGTATCTGCATCCTTGTCTTGCTTAATATTCTTGGGATTACAATTTGAAAAAATTTTTATAGACATCTGCCCCAGAATAAAATTCAACTTTTTCCGTCGATATGCCGTGTTTAAATTTCAGGTAGGTGAAGACATCCCCGTGTTGACCGATTCTGGAGCAAAATTAGACCCTTGCCCGCTCGTGAGGCCGGACACGGACAAAGCA
Source organism: Methanoregulaceae archaeon (assembly GCA_015660885.1). Classification (GTDB taxonomy): domain Archaea; phylum Halobacteriota; class Methanomicrobia; order Methanomicrobiales; family Methanospirillaceae; genus Methanoregula. The sequence continues at coordinate 67,928 of JACTUB010000014.1, forward strand.
GATTCCCCACTGGCAAAATATTCGATGAGACCGGGGGCAAACAAGATATGAGATAGAATTAAATAATGACGCAGAGATTCCGTAGTGAGGTGATTGTGGATGTGCACCGTTGGTGGACCGGTTGATATCGATATCCCTCCCGACAGGGTAAAGGGAAAGGATTACCGCTGCAATGATTGCAGTGAGCGATTCAAAGGTATTGGTAAAAAACCCATTTGTCCCAGCTGCCAATCAGATAACGTGGCTGAGGTATGAATTATTTCCCTGATGATGAATTGCTGCTCATAAGAGGGAAATATTCTTTTTTACTCGTGTCAAGAGTAAAGAACGGATTCGGGCTTTACATCGAGGCCTCCCATGATGAATACTGTCAGGGTGTCGATGCCGGTGACCTTATTGTAGTTTCAGCTCCGGAAGGCGGGGCTATCGAACCTGCACTGATGCTCATTGATCTTGTGAGGACCTTTCATGTGCCATTATTAGTGTTGCCGAAAGACCATCCCGGATCGCGGCGGATTTCTTATGTCGTATCAGTCGGACCGGAAATTTTTACCAGCTGTTTGATACGGAGGGGGACGCATCCGGAACAGAACCTTATCTGTTCGAGCGATGAGCTTGCAGGTATCACCCTGAAGGGGAGCGGGCAGAATGTCGATATATCCCCTCTGCCTGATGGAATATCCCTCCGGAAAATGAAATACGAAATAAGAACGGAATTTTCCTGAAATTGCCCATTTCTTAAGGAATTCATCTTCGTTTAATAATCTTTCGAGCGTAAATAACAATACATATATTGTTTTTTTCACCAATTATTGTACTGCCGTGAGAGGAGGGTTGGATGAAGACTGAGGTCCTACGAGACATCAAAAAAACAGAAGAAGAATACCAAAAAACAATCAGTGCGGCACAGGAAGAGAAGAAGCACAGGCATTCTCAGGCTGAGCTGGAAGCTGATAATCTGGTTACAAAAGCGCAAAGCAATGCTGAACAATACAAAAAGCTGAAACTGGAAGAGGCACAACGCAAGGCGGCACTTAAGCACGCCGAAATCATAAAAAGTGGCAATCAGCGTGCTGCGGCAATACGAGAAAAAGGTTCAAAGAACCTTTCAAAAGCAGTGCAGCTGCTGGTCTTGCGGTTTAAGGAGCAGCTGCATGTTAAAGCCTGAGCAGATGAGTAGGCTACTGATTGTCGCTTCAAAGGATCAGATGGCTCCTGTTGTTACCGAGCTCTATCGCCATAACCTGTTTCATATTGAAGACTACGTTGAAGCGGGAGCGGAGGGTTATGAGGGCTTTAAGATTGGTTCACCACTTCCAGGAGCAACCGAAGCATCCGGTGATCTTGTCAAGATACGTGCGATAGAGAATGCGTTTTCCATCCGCAGCGAGGATTTTGAAGTAAAGCAGCGACGCAAACAGTCAGGACTTCAGGTCCTGATCGAACACGAACTCCCTGCCATCGAGCAAGAGGTTGAAGGACTCACCGTAAACCGTTCGAAACTCGAAACAAAATTAAAAGAGTATGAACAAAAGATTGCTGAGCTCACTCCCTTCACCGGGATTCCCGGCGATCTCGATTTGTATCGTGGGTATTCGAGGCTTGTCGTTTTTGCCGGGTATGTTGAAAAAGAGGTCTCGCTTTCCGTACCCCATGAAATGTTCTTTTCGAAAGGTAAAGGCAGACATTTCACGGTCGTGATTGCTGCGGTCGAGCAACGAAGTGTGGTTGAAGGAGCGTTGCAGGAAGCGGGGTACCAGGCAGTCCCGATCCCTGATGAGTCCGGGGTTCCTCAGGAGCGTATTTCCTTTTATTCATCGCAGATCACGCTCATTAAAAAGGAGATTGAGGATATCAACCAGAAACTGGATGCGATAAAAGAGAAACATGCCGATTTCCTTGTTGCATGCGAGGAGATTTTAAAAGTTCAGGTTGATCAGACAGAAGCACCACTGAGGTTTGCAACGACAAACGAGACGTTCGTTGCGGAAGGCTGGGTTCCCACCAACCGGGTTGATGCCGTTAGTGATTCGCTTACCAATGTGACCGGTGGGAAAATCTTTATCACCGTATTGCCAATCGACCTTGAACATGATGTTGTTCCCGTAGAGTATGACAACCCGTCGTTTGCTAAACCGACGCAGATGCTCATGGACGTATACTCCCGCCCGAAGTACGCAGAACTCGACCCGACGCTCATACTCTCTATCATGTTTCCCCTCTTTTTTGGGCTGATTCTGGGTGATGTGGGGTACGGGTTACTGCTCCTTGGCATGTGTTTAGTGCTTCGGAAGTACCTGAAGGTTGACGACGGTGCACAACTGCTTACTGTACTACGGAATGCAAGTTTCTCAAGTATCCTCTTTGGTCTGCTCTATAGTGAATTTCTGGGATTTGAATTACCGTGGAAGCCTATCATGTTCAGCCGGCACCTGAAGATAGGTGGTGGAGAAGCCGGTGGACAAGGACCAGCAATACCAGAATTAATGATGTTGGCAATATGGATTGGTATCCTGCATATCACGCTCGGGCGTATTCTCGGGATGATAAACCACGCACGCCAGGATCATGGGGATCACCGGATCAAAGCGGTTATGGCAAACTTCGGCTGGCTTGCAGTGATGTGGGGGCTTCTCATCGTGATATGGACGATCGCCGCACTGCCTCTTATGCCAGACCTGACTTCATTACCAAAGATATTCATAAACCTGAATGCTGCAGCAATCGTCGGGGCTGTACTGCTGGTTACCGGAGTAATCCTTATTGCACGGGATTCCGCACTTGAGATTGTCGAACTTCCGACGATTATCAGCCACGTGCTCTCGTATGCACGTATTGTAGCTGTGGGACTTTCTTCAGTGGCAATCGCCATGGTCGTTAACTTTATCGCGATTGGCATGCTGATAAGTCCCCAGCTTGAGCATATCACGGTAGTGGGAGTGCTCTTTATTATTATGGGTGTTGTTGTTTTCCTGATAGGGCATGCGTTGAACATGGCGCTTGGCATTCTCGGAGGCGGCCTGCACTCAATCAGGTTGCATTATGTCGAATTCTTCACCAAATTCTATAAGGGTGGAGGCAAGAAGTACAGTCCGTTTGGATATAAAAGAAGATTTACGGAGGATTAAAAATGGTAGATGTAAACATGACACTTGAAATGGTTCAGGCATCGCAGGTTGGAATGAAAGCGATTGGCGCAGGCATCGCAGTCGGTCTCACCGGCATCGGTGCGGGCGTTGCCGAAATGGCAATTGGTTCTGCAGCAGTCGGTGCAACTGCTGAGAACAAGGATGTTTTCGGGCTTGTCCTGCTCCTTACGGTCATTCCGGAAACAATCGTCATTTTCGGACTGGTCGTCGGTCTTCTGCTGTTGTTCTAAATCGGGGCAGACAATGGGACTGGAAGCCGTTGTTGAAGAAATCAGGGAAAAAGGCAAAAAGGAAGCAGAAAAGATACGTGCAGAGTCAAAGCAGGAAACAGACAAAATCCTAATAGCTGCCGGAAAGCGTTCTGGAGAGATTAAGCTCGCAGCAGAAGCAGAATCAGCAAAACAGACAGCCCATATTATCGATCAGGAAGTGTCTGCAGCTAACCTGCTTGTCAAACGGGAGCTCCTGAACACGCAAAAGGCACTTCTGGATAAGGTCTACGAAACGATCCTTCTGGAGATTGCCGCTCTCCCTGAAAGCTTCCATCGTGAAGCCATCAAAAAACTCCTCACCGAGGCAAAAAAGGAGATCTCCACGGGGAATATTTATTGTAATACCCGGGATGTGGCAACAGTCAAGGCTGTTATTTCCGATAATCCCGAATTTACAAAATTCAAAGTCGGGGCTCCTGTCGATATCGATGGTGGAATCCTTGTAGAAGGTGAGGGAGGCAAATTGCAGATTGATTACAGTTACCGCACGTTCCTTGCGAAAGTCTGGGAATCCGGGTTGAAAGATGCATCTGACATCCTGTTTGGATAGGGGGAGTCTCCGATGGTTCCAGTGAAAAGTGTCTTTGCACCATACATCTATGTCTGTACCAGGATGCGGGTGAGAAAATCCAAACTCATACCCCGTGAGGAGTACATGCGTATGCTCAATATGAGCCTCCCGGAAATCACCCGTATTATCCAGGAAACTGAATACAAACAGGAGATCGATGAGCTCAGTTCAGCCTTTAAAGGGATCGACCTTATTGAAGTAGCCCTGAGCTGGAACCTGGCAAAGGAGTACCAGAAAATCCTGGAGATCGCCCCGGGAAATTTAAAACAGTTCACCCGGGCATATCTCCGCCGCTGGGATATCCAGAATGTTCTCACCATCCTGCGTGGTAAGATGCAGGGTGAGAAAGCGGGGAAGATAAAGGAGATCCTGGTCCCTGCAGGCAGTCTTGACCGTGCCGCCCTAGACCGTCTTTTGGCAGAAGACAATCCCGAAAGGATTATTGAAGCCCTCAAAGGGAACCGGATATACCCGGTGCTTTCCCGCGAGTACCCGGCTACTAAAGAGAGCGGCTCGTTCTCCCGGATGGAAAATGAGCTCTACAAACAGTTCTTCTCTGAAATTATTGCAGAGGCAGAAAGCGGAATCAAAGGAGGAAACCAATTCCTCGATTTCATCAGATTTGATATAGACATCCGAAATATCAAGACCCTCTTCCGCTTGCGGATGGATACGTTCGAGGAAGACGCACGTGAGATGTATATCGCCGGGGGCGTTCTTTCCTCAGCGGATTTTGCAAACCTGAATATCCTGCGTGACCGCGCCGAGTTTATCGATCAGCTCAAAGTAAAGATCCGTAACAATCTCTTAATCTCACTCCTTGACGAGCTGAAAAGTGAAAAAGTGATACATGATGTTGAGAGCAGGCTGACCCGGGTCCAGCTTGAACAGATGGAGCGGATATCCAAACGCCATCCTTTCTCAATTCATCCGATCCTCGTCTATCTTGAGAAAAAGAAGTATGAGGTCTTCAATCTCCGGGCGCTTGCCAGAGGAAAGGAATCGAAACTTCCGTCTGAGAGGATAGCGGAATATCTGGTGGTATAAATGGAGATTGCAGTCATTGGTAACAGCGAGTTCATTCTTGGGTTCCGGCTTGCAGGTATAAAAAAGACATACGCTGCAGAAAATGACGAGAAACTCAACGAGTACATCAACAATGTCCTTCATGATGGCAATATTGGTATTCTCGTTCTCAACAGCAGCGATATGGAGCGCGTTCCCCGAAGACTTCGGACTACCCTCGAAAACTCCGTTAAACCCACCGTGATCGCGATCGGTGGCGAGGAAGGGGGATTGTCGATGAGAGAGAGAATCAAGAGATCGGTGGGTGTTGATCTGTGGAAGTAAAAGACAAAAAAGCAAAAGAGCAGAAACAAGGGGTTCTCAAAAGAATCGCCGGCCCTGTCGTGACGGCAGTCAACCTTGACGCCCACATGTACGATGTGGTGAAGGTCGGCAAAGAAGCGCTGATGGGAGAAGTCATCAAAATCCAGGGTGATAGCGTCATCATCCAGGTGTACGAAGATACTTCTGGTATCCGGCCAGGTGAACCGGTGGAAAACACCGGCCTATCGCTTGCGGTCGAACTGGGTCCGGGCCTCCTGACAAATATCTACGACGGGATCCAGCGACCCCTTGCGGTCCTCGTGGACAAGATGGGCAACTTCATCCAGCGCGGTGTCTCGGCACCAGGTCTTTCGCATGAGAAAAAATGGACCTTCAAACCTCTCGTAAAATCCGGGGACAAGGTTGAACCGGGAGCAATCCTTGGGGAAGTCCAAGAGACCAACATCGTCCATAAGGTGATGCTCCCGCCTAATGTGAAGGCAGGGATTGTCAAAACGATCAGGAATGGAAACTTCACCGTTGACGAGACGATATGCATCCTTGACGATGGCCGCGAGTACCCGATGATCCAGCGCTGGCCGGTCCGTGTTCCCCGTCCTGTGAGAGAAAAGAAGAACCCGACGATCCCGCTTATCACCGGTCAACGGATTCTTGACGGACTCTTCCCTATTGCAAAGGGTGGTACAGCTGCAATTCCCGGACCATTCGGGAGCGGCAAGACCGTCACCCAGCAGCAGCTGGCCAAGTGGTCGGATGCTGAGATCGTGGTCTACATTGGCTGCGGCGAACGCGGCAATGAGATGACGGAAGTCCTCACGGAGTTCCCGCATCTCGAGGACCCGAAATCCGGTAAACCGCTCATGGAGCGGACAGTGCTCATTGCAAACACGTCCAACATGCCGGTTGCTGCCCGTGAAGCATCGGTGTATACAGGTATTACGATCGCGGAGTACTTCCGTGATATGGGCTACGACGTCTCGCTGATGGCTGATTCGACTTCCCGATGGGCAGAAGCGATGCGTGAGATCTCCTCGCGTCTTGAAGAGATGCCCGGAGAAGAAGGGTATCCCGCCTATCTCGCGGCCCGGCTCTCCGAGTTCTATGAGCGAGCCGGTCTTGTCGAGACGCTGAATGGAGCATCCGGGTCGGTATCGGTTATCGGAGCAGTCTCACCGCCCGGCGGTGATTTCTCCGAGCCGGTCACCCAGAACACCCTGCGTATCGTCAAGGTCTTCTGGGCGCTGGATGCAAAGCTCTCCCAGCGCCGGCATTTCCCGGCGATCAATTGGCTCAACTCCTACTCCCTCTATCTTGAGGCACTCAACGACTACTACGACAAGGAAGTTTCGCCCGAGTGGAACAAGCTCCGCTCATGGGCAATGGAAATCCTGCAGAAAGAGGCCGAGCTCCAGGAGATCGTGCAGCTCGTCGGTTCCGACGCCCTGCCGGAGTCAGAACAGGTAACAATTGAAGTCGCCCGCATGATCCGGGAGATCTTCCTCCAGCAGAATGCGTACGACGCAGTCGACACATTCTGTGACATGACAAAACAGTACGACATGATGAAAGCGATCAAGCTCTTCGCCGAGCTTGCCTACGCTGCCCAGATTGCCGGTGTCAGCCCGGCACAGATCAACGGCGTCAAGGCCAAGAACGAGCTCCCCCAGATCAAGTTCATCAAGGACTACAAGCCCGAACTGGCGAAGATCGAGAAACAGATGGACACGGAGTTCAATACAATGAGGTCGGCAGCATGAAGGAATACAGGACTATCACCAAAATTGCCGGTCCCCTCGTTTTCGTCGAGAAAACCGAGCCGATAGCCTACGGAGAACTTGTGAATATAGTCCTTTCCGACGGCTCAACGAAGCGTGGCCAGGTACTCGACACGAGCGACGAACTGGTCGTTGTCCAGATCTTCGAGACCACGACCGGTATCGGCAGGGACAGTGGCGTCCGGTTCACCGGTGAGACCATCAAGATGCCCGTGGGCCGTGAAATGCTCGGCCGTATCCTGTCTGGTAGTGGTAAACCTATCGACGGTGGCCCGGAGATCGTCCCGGAGAAACGCCTTGATATCACCGGTGCTGCGATCAACCCATACGCCCGGGGCATGCCTGCGGATTTCATCCAGACCGGTATCTCGACCATCGACGGTACCAACACCCTCGTCCGTGGCCAGAAACTCCCGATCTTCTCGGGTGCTGGTCTCCCCCATAACAAAGTCGCGCTGCAGATCGCACGGCAGGCGAAGGTGCCCGGCTCTACCGAGAGTTTTGCCGTAGTCTTCGCCGCAATGGGTATCACGAAGGAGGAGGCCAACTACTTTATGCAGGACTTCGAGCGCACCGGTGCACTCGAGCGGGCGGTAGTTTTCCTCAACCTTGCGGATGACCCGGCCGTCGAGCGTATCATCACCCCCCGGCTCGCTCTCACCACCGCCGAGTACCTTGCATTTGAGCTTGGCATGCATGTACTTGTTATCCTCACGGACATGACCAACTACTGTGAGGCTCTGCGTCAGATTGGTGCGGCCCGTGAAGAAGTGCCCGGACGTCGTGGGTATCCGGGATACATGTATACGGATCTTGCCTGTATCTATGAGCGTGCCGGTATGATCAAAGGCCAGAAAGGCTCGGTCACTCAGATCCCAATCCTGACGATGCCCGGTGACGATATAACACACCCGATCCCTGACCTGACCGGGTATATCACCGAAGGACAGATCGTGGTCAACCGGGATCTGCACCGTAAGGGCATCTATCCGCCCATTAACGTCCTTCCCTCGCTCTCAAGGCTGATGAACCTCGGTATCGGGAAGGGACACACGCGGGAAGATCACAAGAAGGTCTCCGACCAGATGTACGCCGGGTACGCGGAAGGCAATGATCTACGCGGTCTCGTGGCCATCGTCGGTAAGGATGCACTCTCCGAGCGCGACCGCCTCCTTCTCGAATTCGCGGATATCTTCGAGAATCGTTTTGTTCGTCAGGGTTATGACGAGGACCGCACTATCGAAGATACCCTGAACCTCGGCTGGGACCTTCTTTCGACTCTCCCGGTTGAGCAGCTGACCCGTATTGACCGCGAACTGATCAACAAGTACCACCCGAAGTTCCGCACTGGTGCAAAGAAGGAGTAAAAGTCCATGGCGCTGCGCGATATAAAGCCGACCCGGTCAGAACTGATCAACCTGAAGCGGAAGATCCAGCTCTCTGAACGTGGCTACAAGATCCTCAAGATGAAGCGCGATGGACTGATCTTAGAATTTTTCAAGATCCTTGCGAATGCAAAGGACAGCAAGGGAGAACTCCTTGTGCGCTATCAGCGTGCAGCTGAGATGATGGCGCTCGCAAACACCGTTGAGGGTGCGATCGGCGTCAAGTCGGCCGCATTCTCTGTCAAAGAAGTCCCTGAAATCACCCTGAAAAGCAAGAACATTATGGGAGTCATCGTCCCCCAGATCGAGTCCTCCAAGGTGAAGAAGAGCCTCGTGGATCGCGGCTATGGCGTACTCGGCACGTCAACGGTGATTGATGAGACCGCGTCCGCGTTTGAGGATCTTGTCGAATCGATCATTGAGAGCGCCGAGATCGAGACTACCATGAAGCGCCTGCTGGATGAGATCGAGAAGACGAAACGGCGGGTCAATGCTCTCGAATACAAGGTTATTCCCGAACTTACCGCTGCCCGTGACTTTATCAAGATGCGTCTTGATGAGATGGAACGCGAAGAGCTCTTCCGGATGAAGAGAATTAAAGCCAGGAGCACATCGTAAATAAAAAAAGGTGGTTTGGATGCCGATAGGAACTATCAGGGATTTGGGGTGTAACGGAAAGACTGTTCTCCTTCGGCTCGATCTTAACTCCCCGATAGATCCCACCACCAACCTTATTCTCGATGACAAGCGATTCCGGGAGCATCTTCCGACAATCCGCGCTCTCTCTGACAGTCGCATTGTGATTGTCACCCACCAGAGCAGACCCGGGAAAAAAGATTTTACGACCCTGGAAGCTCATGCCGAGAAGCTCGAGCTGCTTCTTGGAAAGCCGGTCATGTATGTTGACAGCATATTCGGGCGACATGCACGGGAGGCCGTTCATTCCATGAAGATTGGCGATGTTGTGATGCTGGAAAATGTCAGGTTCAATGCAGAAGAAAACCTGACTTTAAAACCCGAGGAGGCAAAAAAGACACATCTGGTAAAAAAGTTGTCCTTAATGGCGGACGTTTTTGTAAACGACGCATTTGGTACCGCCCACCGGTCACAACCAACCATCGTGGGTCTCCCGCTTGTCATGCGATCTGCAGGTGGCCTCCTGATGGAAAAAGAAGTCTCGACACTCTCCAGAGTATTTTCCGGCGCCCCACGTCCGGTCGTTATGGTCCTTGGCGGTACAAAAGTGGATGACTCTATTGATGTTGCCCGGCACGTGCTGGCAAACGGCATCGCAGATCAGGTTATGGTGATCGGTGTCGTAGCGAATGTCTTTTTGATCGCTGCCGGCTACAACCTCGGAAAGCCCTCCACCCAATTAATCGCCCAGCTCAAGTATCAACCGGAAATTGAAAAAGCAAAAGAGATTCTTTCCCGGTACCGGGATCGTGTGGTCATACCGGAATTTGTGGCCGTGAGGCAGAATAACCATCGTGTAGAATATCCCATTGACAGGATTCCGGAAGACACCCCTGTGCTCGATCTTGGCATGGATGCTCTTGCGCCGCTTGTTCAGATCCTTAAAAAGTCAGGTACCGTAGTCTTCAATGGGCCTGCCGGCGTTTTTGAAGATGCTGACTTCGCAACCGGTACCTATGAACTGCTCAGGGCTGCATCGAAGGTCGAATTCTCCGTTGTAGGAGGCGGTCATACTGCCGCGGTCATCGAAAAAATGGGCATTGAACGCGATTTCACCCATATCTCCACCGGTGGCGGGGCATGTATTGAGTTCCTGACCGGGAAAAAACTCCCTGCCGTTGACGCACTTGAGCAATCAAAAAAGATATTCGGGTAACTGTTTTTTTAATTGTCTGGAATTTCCCGTTACTTCCATGTCGGGGGAAAAATGCAGGTTCAGATCATCGCTGTTGGTAAGATAAAGGAAAAATATCTCCGGGAGGGTATTGCCGAATATGAAAAGCGCCTGCGCCCGTACGTGAACCTGCAGATCCTGGAACTTGCTGAAGAGAAACGGCACTCCTCCGTGTCCGTATCCGCGGAAAAGGCCGCGACGGAAAAGGAAGGCGAACGAATCCTTGCAGCGATCCCCCCTGGTTCGTTCATCATAGCTCTTGATGTCAAAGGGACAGGCTGGTCAAGCGTGGAGCTTGCCGAATCCTTCCGGCAGCGGGAGCTGGCCGGGAAGAACCAGATTACGTTTGTTATCGGAGGGGACCTCGGGCTCTCCCTGGCAGTCCTGTCACGGAGTGATATGCGACTCTCGCTTTCGAAGATGACGTTCACCCACCCGATGGCACGGCTCCTGCTCCTGGAGCAGATCTACCGGGCATGCAGGATCAATAGCGGAGAACCTTATCACAAGTGACTGGGGCAGTTCTCGCTCTCACAAAGCGTCCCCCGCGATACTTGGACGATCGGAAATCCTCATGTTTTGTTCATCTGTTCCACTATCTGGAGAAGTACTTTGTCGGGAACGGTCATGTCGCCCGTCATCCTGCTGACGGCAACCCATGTGTTGAGCGAGATCCCGAATGAGAGTGCCTGTATGCTGTTTTTTACGGCAGGGGCGATCCTTCGCACGATCTCTTCCCGGTTCCTGATACGGATGTTGTGGGAGGTCTCTATCATGAGCAGGTGCGCCGCGATGGCTTCAGCCAACAAAGTTTCCGGATGATCTGCCCAGTCCTTTTCGAAGGTCTCGCAATAGATACGGTACGCTTTTTCCCCATGGCAGACGAACACAACCCTTTCCATGGACGGGTGAGTGCTGATAAATTCCCTGACCGTCCATACAGCAATGTTGGCAGCCCGTTCGTAGGGGAAACCATAAGCACCGGTACTTATTGCCGGGAATGCGATGGTCTTTACGCCACTGAGTTCTGCAAGGGTAAGCGAGTTCCGGTAGCACGCGGCAAGCAGAACATCCTCGTCTTTCCCTCCTTTCCGCCAGACAGGGCCGACAGTATGGATCACAAAACGTGCGGGAAGGTTGTAGCCTTTCGTGATCTTTGCCTCGCCGGTCCTGCACCCGCCTAACGTCCGGCACTCTTCCAGCAGACCTGGCCCTGCCGCCCGGTGGATTGCACCGTCAACCCCGCCCCCGCCAAGGAGCGTCGGATTGGCAGCATTGGCGATGGCATCGACATGCTGGATAGTGATGTCGCCCATGATTATGGAGATCCGGTCATCGGTTTGTTCGGGCATCCAAGAGAAACTCATACCATGAGGTAAAAATTCTTTCGTCATACCAAAGTGAGCATCCCTTGGAGGAGTGAGCCACAGTTTCGTAATACTCCAATCACCACAACCTCCGTTCCTGTGAAGTAACGACAGCAGTACCAGCTTTCCCAGGCACGTCAGACAAGGGGGTACCTCCCCCACTCATTGTGATCAGGGTGTGATGTAAAGTGACATCGTGTCCTTTTGAGGATGAACCTGACAAAGAAAAATCGGAAAATAATAATAATGATAGTGGTGTAGAGGATACTGAATATAAAATGCCGTATTTCAAATGTCCAATTTGTAATTCTCCTTTACACAAGTCTGGACAATTACAAATAACAAACCCATTAACTGGACGTAAAAAAATGGTTCAAGTGTATTATTGTAATCGGTGTGGGTATAGGACATTAGGTTAATTTTTTGGGTATTAGTAATTTTATCTCGTCGTTTTTTAATTTTGTTGATTGGGTAATTATTTTATTTCTCTCAACACCCTCAACATGTCTTGCCCCTTTTGAATCAATAACCCATAAATCTATTGGGAAATTAATATCATAAGCACCAACTTTTATTGCTTCGTCTAATATTTTGAAAAGTAAGATTGAAGCTTTGTTTACATCAAATTTCTTGAAATCCTCTTCATATTTTTGTAATAAAGCAAATGCTAGATCATCAGCAATTCCAATAGCAAACGGTTTATCGATAATCTCTGATAATCCGTTATTAAAATAACGATAAATTACAGGTCTATTTGTATATCCAGCAAAAATGACTTGAATTTTCTGTCTTTTCAATAAAGTTATATCATCATAAATGAATTGAGAACGAAGATCCAATTCTATTATTTTTCTTACGCAATCTCTTATTTTTTGACCAAATTCATCCCTAATATTTTCAATTGGTTTTTTATTCATTTTTTTATCTCTATCAAATTCATATTCGAGCCTTTGGATTATGTGGGTCTCTCCAGAACCTGCCCAAAGACAGGAAGCATTAAATGGCTTAATCTTTATTTCCTGAGTTCTTGTATTCCCTCGCGTCAATTGGGTGTCAGATCCAATTACCACTCCATTTGATGCTGGAAATACGACAATAAGTGTCATAAAATTATACTATCAAGAATAGTACATTTCAAACTTAATATTTTCTATATCATTTTTTATTTAGTATCAGAACTTTTTCCAACGGAATTTTACTAAAAAGAGACTATTTTTCCTTTTCATTTTCAACCGGATCTAAAAGAAGAATTTTCACACGTTTACCAACCCACGATACAGGGAGATACACTCCGCCCGACGTTCCGCGTCCTTTCACAATTCGTTCAAGTACCTCGTAGGCGCTGGATTGTATTTTCATGGCTTCTAATGTCATATGATGTAATCTTTATCGCCATTCTATAAATATTTTATCAATGCAAAATAGCCATAATGCATATATATTATAGATATGTTTAAGTAATAGTAGATATAATATAGATATGTCCAAAAGAGCGGGGGAATCCGCCAAGATCAACCCCCGTTCTGAGGAGGTCACAGAAATGTCACTCGCAACTCTCCCCAACACAAATTACAACCCTACCGGAATAAATGGCTTTCCCGTACCAGTTGTTGATCTGTTCCGCTATGAGAACATCTACAAGAACACTAACAACGGTTTCGCTGTTGAATTCCGACAGCAGATGATCAGACTTCACGAACAGGGATTCAAGTTACAGGAAATTGCCGAGAGGTTAAACTGCTCTGTCTCTGTCGTAAAGAAATGGTTACGCAGATACCGAGAGGGGGATATCATCTCAGATAAATCCCGCGCTCCACTTCACCGTGAGGTAAAGAACACTCAGTTCAATCAGCACATGGTAAAGGAGATCCTGGAACAGTTTCCCTTCTATGGTTCACGCCGGATTGCTCACCAGATTGAGAAAGAAATTGGAGTTGAAGTCTCTCATGTGACCGTCTCACAGATGATGAAGGACATCACCGAGAAGAAAGAACCGGTTGTAGCTGAGATAATTGAGATTGCTGAGCCAGACACGATCTGGCATATGGACATGACGCCAATGAGGATCGCCAAGGGCAAGCAGCAGTACATCTTTGCTATCATCGATGCATGCACTCGCAGAGTGCTGGCAATAAAGAATTATGATGGCTGCACCTCAGTTGAGGTTATCGACTGCTTATACTCGGCAATCATCAACAACGCTGGGAAGAAACCACGGACGCTTTACACCGATAACGGCGGTCAGTTTGTTTCAAAAGTCTTTGAGGATTGTTTAAAGATCCGGACGATCTTTCACCACAAGACCGATAAAGGCTGCCCATGGCAGAATGGGAAGGTCGAGAGACTGTTTAAGACCCTGTTTGATGAGTGGTTTGCGTACCGTTGGTACATCACTCCTAAGGGACTTTCTGAAAGCCTTGAAGAGTTCCGCAACTGGTTTAACAACGAACGGGAGATTCAGAAGCTTGGATACAAGACGCCGATGCAGATTATGAAGGAAAAACAAAAAATTTCTTGCTAATTTTTACTTTCACCCTCTCCTTGCCTTTTTGTTATTAGATCGTAGAAAAATCTAAGTACTAATTAAAATAAATATATTACAAAAGAAGTACTTTTGTAGTACATATGGATTTGAAAATAAAATGAAAGCAAATGAATGGGAAGAAAATAAAAGTAATCAAAAGATAGGAGAAACAATAAAACTTGACAAAGTTCATTGGCAAATTATCCATGGACTAATTCCATTTTATGGAAACAGTAATCCAGAAGTTGTCAGGACTATTGTTATGATGTGGATCAATGATAATATTGGAAAAGATGCAATCCAAAAATTAGAAAAGTTAAAAGCGATCAATCTGGGTAACAAAAATGAAAGATGAAGATGAGTTATCAGTTATCGAAAGATACATTATTTTATTATTAGGAGTAGTCAACCGGCCTGTCCCTTCATTCACTCATTTAGAGAAGGAGATGTTTATTCTTTCAAAGTGCTTCCCTATAATTCAAGAATATTTTAATTTTGAAGAATATCATTACGGGGCATATTCTCTGGCGTTACAAGAGGCCGTTGAAGAACCATTTTATTATGAGGACGCTTTTAAGATTGAAGGGAATAAAATCTCTCTCTCAGATAGTGGCAAAAAAGAGTTTCAAAAGATTATTCTTGAAGGGAAATCCGATAAATACGCCAGCGAATTGTTAAGTGCGTTAAAACTAATCCGTGAATTATATGATAAATTATCTGTTGATGAGCTTCTTTTCATGATTTACAATACTTATCCAGAATCCGCAAAATTTTCTTCCGTTTCGGATAAATACTTAAAAGATTTAAAATCTCGCGAAAGATACGCAAAAAGCCTTTTGCATAAGGGAGTTATATCTCAGGAAAGATATAATGAATTAGTGGTTTAATGCAAAAAGAACCCCATAAAATAATTGCCGATAGTAGTTTTTATTTGTGCTTTTTAGATGATATTAACGATCCGGATTTTTTACATCGTATTATTGAAAAGTTTGATCTCTACATTACACCGATAGTTGAATGTGAAATAAAAATTGAAAAAAACAAGTCTTTAAAAGAGAATAAAAAGATTATCAGGATTGGCAACTATATTGCTTTTGGAGAGATTCTTAAACCGTTTTTATCGAAGAAAATAATTGATAAAGGAGAACATGAGGTAATTGGTCTTGGATTTCACTTTTTTATGATTGGGGTGCCGTTTTATTTAGTTATTGATGATGAAGAGGCTAGGTCATTTGTAAGGAAAAATCTTAGTTTTTTGTCGTCATGTTTACACGGTACCGTTGGCTTAATTTGCTTATGTTGTTGCTATTTTAAGATTTTCTCAAAATCTGAGACTATGGTAACATTTAATAAAATTGAAAATTCAAAGTTCAGAATATCCAAGGAAATCTTATATAAAATAAAAAATGCTGTTGAGAGTTGCTAATGTCTAAAGATATCCCCATAAAAGAAGTAATTGAAGATGAGAAAACATGGTTTAATATAAAACGTTTCAATATTGGTAAAGTTGAAATTGGAAGACCAGAAAAAGTTCTAGATCTGAAAAAAACCACAAAAGAAAATTTTGACCAGCATGTAAAGCCAACACACCAGTTCAAACTTTATGAGATCTCAAAAATACTTTCTCACTTTGATAAAGTTTCTGCGGTTTCCGATAATGAAGATTCAGAAAATGAAGAATTCTTTGGATCTGCCAAATGGAGGGAAGACAAACCAACTGCAATAAATTTTACTTTTAATTTTAATCCATATGATTACATAAAGACGGCAGGAGATATTGATTACTTCTTTGATATTTATCATGGATTTTCAAATCCCTTTCTATTCGTTCCAAATCTGAAAATAAAAAATAGTGATGGTCATATTATTGATATTGACAATTATCTTCGGTTTGTCGACGAATCGTTTGACATTTTAAACTCAAAAAATTCTAAACCGATTTTTGTCCCAGTTTCATTACGAATGACAGGAAAAGAACAAGATAATCTGATTGAACATTATGTTAAAAAAGAATATTTTAATTTCTGGTTTGACTTTGAGGGAAGGAGAATTGAAACTATCCACCTAGGAAAACTTCGTCATTTCAATAAAAAAATTAAAGATATGGGTATTTTTGATAAAACAGTCTCATATTATACGAATATTAATAAGATAATATCAGAAATCCCATCAGAAGAAAACAATCCGGCTTCTGATATCTTAGCATCGATTGCGGGAGCAAATATTATTGGAGTTAACAGGAAGCCACAGAAAAATATCAAAACAATACCCGGAAAGCCAAAATGGATATATGTCCCAAAACCACCGGAACACAGATTCCGTCTCTTTAACAAAGATACATATTACTACGTCAAATCAAAAAGTAAAATGCATCAGATAGATGAAGTTAATCGGGGCGTGAATGCAATAAATCTCGATCAGGAATTTAACAACCAATCAATCCACTTTATGAAAAATTATGAGATGGAAACATATCTAAACCAAAAAGAAATGCTAACAACGTTCCAAGGTGGTGCTTTATTAAAAAGATTAACAAAAAAGAAAATCTAGACGATTATAATGGCAGATCTTTAAAAAACGGGTCTGGCAATTTCGGAAGTGCGTAATCTAGACAATCTATCAGTCGGGGAGACGTTTCCTCTGGTTTGTATAATCCAATAATCCTTTTTCCTGTCAAATCCTTAACAACTTTAACTGCATCAACAAAATCATCATCGCCTGCAATTAGAAGTGCAAGATCATAATGGTCTTGAAAAGCTTTTACAACCAAATCAATTGAGAGAAGGACATCAACCCCCTTTTGACGATATTTACCGTTCTCGCCTTTTATTAATCTCCCAAATTTTAGTTCTATCGGTTTTCTTGAAAAGTAATTTGATTTCAAATCTTCAAAAAATTGTTTTCCTTTATCATAAGTTTCATCGCTTGTATCAACGAGACCATCATAGTAATAAATTCGGATAATCTCTAATTCGTGGTCTTTAAAATCAGTATAACGGATTACATTATCTGAAATTAAAGAAAGAGCTCTAGCAATTCTTTGAGGTTCTTTCCCTTGGTCTCCTACTAAGTATTTCAGTAAAATATTTCGAAAATATCCTCCATCAATGAAAATCATGATCCGTTTTATGTGCAGAGCTGAAGGTATGCCAGGAGAATAGATTAACATACTAACCAACGTTCAATTATTTTTTCGAGATTTAACATTATTGGATAGGGACCAGATGAATACGATGTCACTTAAGAGGTATAATACCTTATGACCAGTAAAATCTGCCAGCAGAAACACATGGCGAGGCTCGCTATTTATCTGGCACCATAAAGCATTGTGAACCTGGCCATAAGGTGGGAAGACCCGAGGATTTGAGTTTTTGTTCTGAATTTCGGATCTTCCGTACATGATACCTACACTGATGAAAATAATAAAGTTTGGCAAACAGTGCAAAATCGTTACACTTATGATATCAATGGCTCAGAATGCGCTATTGTATGTCTGGTATAGAATCGGACAACAAAACAACAAGAGAAAAGGATAAACAAGAGAGGAAAACAATAATCGGAATTGTTTATTCTGTCATTGCAATCATATTTGTAGCGTTAGGTTTTATTTTGACAGTATTTGGGAAATCAATGACTTTAAACAATTTGATTCTAAATGAGATATTAAGTATTAGAACAGTCGGACTTATTATGTTTTTTTCGGGTTTTATAATATTTTTATCAAAATTTTATAGTTAAAACATTTCATTAATTTTACTATATCTTTTATTTTTAAATATAGACACGATGTCACTTTACATCACATCAGGGTACCCCCCCAC
>JACTUB010000015.1 GCA_015660885.1 Methanoregulaceae archaeon
CGGATCTTAAAAAAAAGAGAGCTGATAAAGGATAAATTTCCTACTATAATTCATAAGGATGCTACACCATTACCCGCCCATACGATACGATCCCGGCGGGCATCGGCCAAAGTATTCTTCATAGATTACATAGAGATTGATATCATCAGGTGCTTGGTAAGGTTTGGGCTGGTATCCCATGATCCTCCGCAAATCCCGCCGGATAAAAAATGAACGTCCCTTTATTATTGCTCTCTGTTTCCCTATCGATACCGGAAGATCATGGATATGATTGTGGCAGAACGGGCATACGATCAGGATACGTGTTGACGGGTCACGTTTCATCTCTTTATAGAGGCGTCGTGAGATAAGATGGATTTCAAGAAATGATTCGGGATGATAGTCATGGCAGAGCTCACAGGTATTTTCGACAGCGATTTTGAGTTTCTGTTCCTGCACAGGAGTGATCCCCGTGCAGTCATTCTCCGGCATATTCTTCCTCCCTTTAATCATTCCGGCAATTGCCGTGAGACGATAAAAGATTTCTCCTGCTGCTGCAAGTGTCTTCCTTCTGCGTACCTTTAACAAGGCGACTCGTGCCTGTCCTCAAAAGATGTACTTCGGGAATATACCAATAACAGAGTGTTTTTGGGTTTATGTCTGAACACGGCACGCGTTTTCTTGCAGGGAAACTCCCTCTCCATGCAGCTCATACCGAACGGATCTCCCCGTCACGGTACCAGCTATGACATCATGTTGTTTCGAGATCGTTAATAAAAGCGATCACTTCCTTGATATCCGGGACGGAGTGCACCGGATACACTTTGACAAACACCACCTTCTGTTTTTCATTGACGATCACATTTGCCCTTTCGGAAAAACCATTGGTGTTCCTGAAGAGACCATATTGCTGTGCCACTGTTCCATGAGGCCAGAAATCGCAGAGCAGTCGAGTCCCGGATATACCGAGATGCTCCGCCCACGCTTTTTTACACGGTACGGAATCTACACTGATGCCAACTGCAACAGTGTTGAGCGAAGAAAACGCGTTCATATTATCTTCAAGGGATTTCATTTGGCCGGCGCAGAATGCTGTCCATGCCAGGGGGTGGAAGGAAAGAAGCGTTCTCTTACCCATATTTTCAAAAAGATCAAAGGTCTTGTCGTTCTGGTCTTTCAATGAAAAATTCCCTGCCGGATCTCCCGGCTGGATTATCTGCTGCGGTTGCATACGTTCACCAACAGTATTCATCCTCTCGTTCATCCGATATCAGACTTTGTATCGAGGCCGGTAGTATTTTTATTAAAAAGGTACTGGATCCATGTCCTTGAAACCAAAACGATAATGGTTTTTCTACCCCACCCACTGTACTTCTCCTGTAGATATGATTCAGCCAAAAATGTGTACTGACATCAAAACGTGTAAAGCGAGTATTGATAAGAGGGATTGACACTGTCCCCTCTTTTGTAAAAAAGTGCAAAGTCCATCGCTGGAAAAATGATTCTCCAGAACTATTAATAAAGAGGGATTATTTCGGCACTTATAACTGTGGTTGCTGTTGTGAGGCGCAATGGAACGTGCCAAATCCTTCAACCAAGGCACGTGCATCGATCCCGGTTACTTTCCTGTCCGGTAAAAGACCCTGTAAGATTTGTATTGCCGCCATATCGTTCGGGTCGTTAAAAACCGGTACGATAACCACCGTATTGCCAATATAGAAATTCGTATAACTTGCCGGATACCGCTCATTCCCACTGGCAACTTTTGCCGGCATTGGAAGTTTCACTACAGAGAGGGGTTTGCCATCCTGGTCAGTGGATTTTTTCAGGATCTCGTAATTTTCTCGCAGGGCCGGGTAATTTGCATCAGTTGTGTTGCTCTCGTATGCACAGACGACAGTTGATGGGGCAACAAAACGGGCTATGTCGTCGATATGTCCGTCGGTATCGTCGCCAACGATTCCCTCATTCAGCCAAATGATCTTCACTATCCCGAGAAACTCTTTCAGGAACTGCTCGATCTCATCTGGGGAAAGCGCTGGGTTCCGGTTCGGGTTCAGGAGGCATGAGCGGGTGGTCATCACCGTGCCCCTGCCATTCACATCCACAGATCCACCCTCCAGCACGATCCCGGGGACAAACTGGGGCAGTTCGAGCCAGCGGTTCATAATAGCTGGGATCTTTCCATCCCGCAGCTGATCATCGTATTTCCCTCCCCATGCGTTGAAGTTCCAGCGTACCATCGCAGTCCGTTTCAATGCCCGGTTGACTACAAACGTAGGCCCATAATCCCGGATCCAGACGTCTGAGAAGTCGGTCGTATGGAGGATAACCCGTGAAAGATCGACACTTGTTTCACGAAGCCTCGCCCGGATCTTGCGGTGCACAACTGCGGTGGGGACGAACAATTCAACCCGTTCAGAAGTATGGATAGCTTGTACAAATTCATAATACGCATCTTCTACCGCCGGGAGCTGGGGGAAGGTATTTTTGTTGTGTGGCCACGAAAGCCACACGCATTCATGTGGTTCCCATTCCGCCGGCATGTGGAACCCGCGGTTCCGTGGTGTGTCCCCAGGACGAATGTCGGGAAACGTCACATCTCCACCCGGGAACAGGGAGCATGTAGCATCATATGTATCGGGACGCCGGTTCCGGAAAAAACCCCACGAATCCCGAACCGAATAGTTCATGGACAAATCAAGAGAGGCGATGATCGTTTCTTCGGTGTCTCCACTCTGAACGATTATCTTACCAAAAGCGTCGCAGATAAACGATCCGCCGAAAAACCGGATATTAGCTTCCTGCCCCACTCGGTTTATGGCTGCAATATGTACACTGTTTGCTATCGCATGACCCCGCTGAACTAGTACCCACGCTTCATACCAGTTGCCTTCAACCGGTTCTTCGCAGGAGGGATGCCCTATCGCAGTCGGATAAAAAATAATCTGTGCACCATCGAGAGCAACGCACCGCGCCGCTTCCGGGAACCACTGGTCATAACAGATAAGAACCGCAATGCGCCCGTACCGGGTTGAATGAACATGAAACCGGTCCCCGGGATAGAAGTACCCTTTTTCAAAGAACCCGGGATCCTGCGGTATATGGACTTTATGATAGGGCGTATGGAGAGTGCCGTCAGCATCAATAATAACTGCTGAGTTGTAGAACCTGCCGTCGGTTGACTTTTCGAAGAGCGGGACGATGATCACTACCTTGTGCTGCCGGGCAATCTCGGAAAATGCCCACGTGGAGACTCCCGGAATCGCTTCTGCGAGCGGAGATACATCCACGCCAATTCCTTGTGCGAAATACCGGGTCCGGTAGAGTTCTGGAAGGCAGATGATCTGTGATCCGTCTTTTACTGCCTGGTCAACTTTCGCTAACGCTTTTTTAAAATTCTCTTCGGGATCCAGTCCGACTGCCATCTGAATGAGACCCACAATTACATTTTTTTGCTCCATACGCCTCGCGATATACGAGTTTTTTTTACTATGATAATATGCTATCCAACCGGATTCTGCATAAACTCCATAACACAATTCATGGGGATCAGGTTAATATACAGAGACACATTTGAAAAAATATTGCATAATAGAGGGATTCAATCATTAAAATTTCCCGATGCCCATCAGTTCGGTGTCAAACCGACAACCCCTGGCAGATTCTTCGCATATTATCAGATGAGATCAGTGACTATCACCGCATATTTTCCGGATTCTTATCACCCATGTGAATTTTGGAAAATAGATATAACAAAAAGTATATTTAATTCAACAAAAAGGAAAGTATATATTCTAAAATGTTAATTTTAATTTACATTAAGTTATGGAAGTTGGACAATTATGGATCGTATTGAATACAGGAAACTCATCCATGAAGAACACGATGCTGCATGGCAGGAAGGACAGACACTCGTTGCACTCACCGCTGCTGCGTGTCTCCTTGCCCTTGTTATAGCACTTAACAATATTCTCGATGTTCCAACGGAACTGCTCACCGTGGATCTTGTCCTCAGCATCTGCATCCTGGGTGGCCTTGCTACTTCCTATCCTGTTGTAACAAGGCGACGATCGGAATCAGCAATCAGCCACCCGGGCCTCTGGATCGCAGCAATCGTAATGGTGACAATGGCCATTATTGTCCTGCACGCCATCAGACTTTCGGGATCCTTTCCGTAAATACGACCATTCCCTGCATCAGGATTCCTATGTCTGCCGAGATGAGAAACGCGCTTATATATATTGGCGAAGTACGTCACTATGCGATCCGTCTCCCTTCCAGTTTCTCTATTCTTATCCGACCGATCATCTTCAATGTTTGTCATGATATCCAGGTCCGGGAACAAAAAAGATCTGGCATCACGATGATCACCGGTAAACGCACGATCCTCCAGATCTCCCTCGTCCCATCGTATCTGGCGAAATCCGGAGTGCACCGGCAATGAAGAACAGAATAAAAGTTTACCGGGCCTTGCGCAACCTTACCCAAGAAGTCCTCGCCGATCAGCTTGGGGTAACACGACAAACAATCCTCGCCATAGAAAAAGAGAAGTACGATCCCTCACTTGAACTCGCGTTCCGGATTTCCCGGTTGTTCAAAGTCCCGATAGAAAAAATGTTCCTGTTTGAGACTGAAGGAGAAGACCAGCCGCTCTTTGAGGATTAAAACGTATCAAATCCAGCATTTTCAGAAACGCTCTGTATAGATATTCCTGCAGGCATGATTAGCCTGAAATAATTGCCCGCCAAAAATCTCAAAAAAAGGCTGATAATTGCTCAGTATGAGAATTTTCTGCAATTCTTTTCTTCCTAACGGTATGCAAGCGACCTTTCTTTTTTCTGTTCAGCAGATCGTTTGGCGGGTTCTGGATAATGAGTGCTGATCCGGCATGATAGGATTATTTCTTAGCAAGACTCCCTACACCCATGCCGGAGTCATCCGATGATTTAACAAAGCTTATTAAATCTGACACAGAACGGTTAATAATACCAGGGCTCTGTAAGACACATCAGTATGATTTATACCTAAATTGTCCTGACTTGATTCCTGCATCACCCCTGTAGTTAAAAGGGGTGATCGCATAATGCATGGGTCAAAAAATGGTTTTTCTGTTATTAGCCGTTATTGTGCCATCGACTATACCGACGCCTTCAATCATTCCTCATACAGATCGTGCATGTTACTCCATGTTGCCTTTCTCTTCGTACCAGAAATCATCTTTTTCCTAGTACTGGTGTCCCCCGCTGCTGCCCTTGACTGGACAACGGAAACTGTCGATACCACGGGTGATGTGGGATGGTATACCTCACTTGCCCTTGATGATTCCGATCGTCCTCGGATCAGTTATATGGACTGGACAAACTATCATCTGAAATATGCAGCAAAGAAAGATGGGATATGGATCGATGAAACCGTGGATGCGGCGCATGGTGCAGGCGAGTTCAGCTCTTTAAAACTTGATGCATCTGCACAACCCCTCATTAGTTATTACGATGGAAACCAGGGAAATCTTACCTTAGCAATGAAAATCGGAGATGCTTGGACCAGAGTTACGGTAGACAGCGGGAGTGTCGGGAGATACACCTCACTTGCACTTGATAGTTCTGGTAATCCGCGGATCGCTTACCAGGACCCGCCTAATATGAGACTGAAATACGCGGAGAAGAACAGCGATCTCTGGACAAATGAAACAGTAGACAACTCCGGAAATGTAGGCGCCTATTCATCGTTGGCACTGGATAGTGACGGGAATCCAAGTATTAGTTATTATGATGCAGGGCACGGGTTCCTTAAGTATGCAGTAAAGAGCGGGGGTCTATGGTCTAATACTACCATAGAAAATACGGGAAATACAGGGTATTATACATCAATAGCCCTCGATGACGCAGGAAATCCAGGAATCAGCTATTATGATAAGCTCAACAAGGATCTGAAATTTGCTTCAAAAACGGGAGGTGTCTGGAAAAAAGAGATTGTGGACAGTGCTGGGGACGTCGGCATGTACACGTCCCTTTCATTCGATGCTTCAGGGAATCCCCATGTTAGTTATTATGACGCAACCAATGGTCACTTGAAATATGCGGTGAAGACCGGGCTTGTTTGGACTAATGAAACCGTGGACACCGGATTGAATGTTGGATTATATACCTCGCTTGCACTGGACGGTGCGGGAAATCCCTGTATCAGTTACCGGGATGGGGGAAATGGCGACCTCAAATATGCCATCGGTATACCTCAGCTGATTCTGAACTTCACAGCTTCATCCCTGTACGGCACCGCCCCGTTGAACGTGCAGTTTTCTGATACATCCACAGGAGGATCACCATCTTGTTGGAACTGGTCATTTGGCGACGGGTCGTGGTTTAATACCAGCACGACCACCCAGCGGAACCCGGTTCATGTGTACGAAACTGCCGGAACATACACCGTGACCATGATTGTTCAGAATATTACTGTTGCGGGCAGCCTGAGCAAATCGGGATATATCACAGTCATCACACCCTCCGGCACAACGATCCCAACATCTTCACCTACACCTACTCCCACACTGTCACCCACCTCTCTCCCCACATCCCCGGATAATCTCACACCAACTTTAACTCCAACACCCGTACTCATATTTTCTCCTTCATCATCGTCCCTTGTTTCAATTTCAGACAGTAGCGATGACCCTCCCCCGGGGCTATACTTGACCCCGATTCGCTTGGATGCGGGACCTGTGATGTGCCAAACCGTGAATGTTGGCGGGGATTCAGCCGTAAGTCGCGTCATCGTAACGGGAAGGGATATATCCGATATAATCATCACTTCTCATAAGATTACCACCCTTCCTCCCAATACCACACACCTGGATATGCCTGTATACCAGTTTATTGACCTCATACCGATACATTACGCGTTTATAAGTGCAGCAATCATCGAATTTGATGTGCCGCTTACTTTTATCGAAGATAATCATGTCACGCCGGACGATGTCAGGTTGTGTATGCTACGGAACCAGACCTGGGTCTGCCTGCCTACCCTTTCTCTAGGGCATAAAAACGGCCGGGCACGCTACAGTGCAGACAGTCCGGAATTTTCAATTTTTGCTATTGCCTTGGAAAACGAAACATTTATCGCTCAAAGAGGAAATGCTTTCCAGACTTATCCTGAAAAAGACACTATTTCAAAAGATACATCCGGAAAATTCGAGTTCCCTGTCCTATCACAAACCCAGGTACCGCCTGAACCAGTCGAACCGGATACGGGGAATTCATTAGTGTATATGATGATAAGCATCGCCAGCTTATGCGGGTTCGGGATCGGTGCTCTTATTATTTACCGCCAGTGGATCCGGCGATAAAATTTTGGGTGACGTGCCAAAAATAAGGATGCCCGGTACTGCAGGGATCTCTGAAAAAAGAGTTCTTTTTTATTTTTCTACAATCCCTGTTTCACCAGATCATACACCCATCGACTTATGCCCGGGGCGACGTTCCCGCATCGTCTCTGTACAACAAGCTCAAAACCCCTGCGTGCAAACTCAATCCCCAGTGCATCTGATTGGTTCCGGTTGCAAAACGTATAGAAGTGTATCATCCCCCCCGGTCTTACCCGAGGAGTAATGACATCGAAGATCGCATCCATCCCATAGGGTGTAGGGATGATTGCGCGATCAAATGCGCTTGCCGGAAGAAGAGAGGTATCAAACGCATCTCCGGTGAATATGGTGACCCGATCCTCAACATCGTTCAGCACCGCATTCTCTCCAAGCCAGCGGCATGCTTCAGGATTCTGCTCAACAGCAGTGACAAACGCACCTTTGGCAGCAGCCGGAATCACATATGGTCCGACACCGCAAAATGGCACAAGTACTCGTTCAGCAGGACGGATCTGGTCAGTAACGCGTTTGCGCTCACTGGCCAGACGGGGATTGTAAAATACCGTGCTGACATCAAGTCGGTAGGCAAAATCATACTCCTTATGCACCGTAACCGTGTCGCTTCCTGCAATGATCTCATAACGAGCCGTACGGTTGCTGCCGTCTACCCGGGAGATTTTGTTGATTACCGTTCTGATGTTATGCCGCCTGGAGATAACAGCATCCGCAATGACATGCTGATAGTTGTTGAGCCCTTCAGGAAGCGAGACCACTGCAATATCCCCTATAACGTCAAAACGGTTGGAAAGGGAACAGAGCGCCCGTTCCTGGATGATACCCTTCAGCTGCTCTTTCAGACCCATAACTGCCAGATTATACGAATGCGGTTCCGATAAACATGATCGCATGCGTTTTTTCCGTAAGATTCCCGACCCATATATTAAATAGCCATAACTTCCTGTTCTCTTCTTTATGACACAAGTCCGCGCTGTCGAACGAATCCTCAGGGCGTACCCGACCATTGAAGGTGCCGGCGTCCGCCTTCACCGGGCGTTTGGCAGCTACGAAGTCCCGCAATTCGATCCGTTCCTGATGCTGGACGATTTCCGGGCATCGCGGCCGGAAGATTACCTTCCTGGTTTTCCCACCCACCCGCACAGGGGAATTGAGACGGTCACCTATATGCTCAAAGGATCTGTAGAGCATGCAGACAGCATGGGACATGCCGGGAAGGTGAACGCCGGTGCTGTGCAATGGATGACAGCAGGATCCGGTATCGTTCATTCGGAGATGCCTAAACCAGTGAACGGGCAGATGGGGGGATTCCAGCTCTGGGTCAACCTTCCCCAATCCCACAAGATGATGGATCCGCGATACCAGGAGATTACCCGAAAGCAGATCCCGGAAGTTTCAATACCTGATGGCACTACGATCAAAGTACTATGCGGTTCGGTGGCAGACGTTACCGGTCCGGTGCGGGACATTGTTGCTGATCCTGAATATCTGGATGTATCTGTGGATCCCGATGCCTTTTTTTCCCACCCGGTAAAGGAGGGTTACACCGCTTTAGCCTATGTGATTGGCGGGGACGGGACGTTTGATCCACGGGAAGGGCATCCGGTAATGAATCGCGACCTGATCCTGTTTGGAGATGGTCCGTCTATCACGGCAAGATCTTTTAAGAAGGGTTTCAGATTCCTCTTCTTTTCTGGGAAACCAATTCATGAACCTGTTGCATGGTGGGGTCCTATTGTTATGAATACGACAGAGGAATTACGACAGGCTTTCCGGGAATATCAGGACGGGACATTTATCAAAAAGAAAGCATAACTTTCTGCTTGGCTGGACTGGTGGTGACGAAACGAATCAGTTCTCTTTTTTTACGTCTCCGGATAAGGTAAAATTTCTTCTTCAGGACACGCCGTTTCGCCAGATCTTTTCAGTACCGGAATACCGGTTCGACGGCATGTGTCCTAGCGACCGGGTAATCGATATAGGGGCAAATGTAGGAGCATTCAGTATCCGGGCTTTCCGGTATTCCCCCTACATAGTCGCGGTCGAACCGGTAACTACTGCTCTTCTGCGGGAGAACATCCTGCTGAATGATGTTTCGGTGCGGGTCATTGAGGGGGCGCTTGGTGACGGGAAACCTCAGAAAGTCATCTGGGATGATTGCGAAGTCACTTCACCCACATTCCCGCTCAGCAGAATCATCGAAATGGCAGGGGGCTGTGATTTCCTGAAATGCGATTGTGAAGGCGCAGAATGGCAGGTGAAGCCGGATGATCTTGCCGGTGTCCGCAGGATAGAGATGGAACTCCACATTCCCCCTATTGGCGGACCACCCAGCTCTTTGCTCCTTGATTATATTGACCGGTATTATCATTTTGCAATTGAACGAAAGCCCGTTCACTCAGCACTTGGAGTAATGGGGGTGCTCCACGCAGAACGGAAATAGTGATAATCACATCCAGCATTACTTTAGAGTTCTTACACGTTTCATACGTTCAGACAACTAAAGAATCCGGATATGTGCCAAGATTCTTGAACCGGGTCTTTCAATAAATTTAAGGAGACGTATTATGTGCACTGAACTCATGGAACAAAAAAATGCCTTTCTCGACCAGATTCTTGCCGGGCGGCGCTCGTATAGGATGTTCAGACCCGAATTCCCCCCAGAGGATGCGATCAGGCGCATAATTCATGCCGGGCTTCTGGCACCATTTGCAGCGGCCGCCTTGGGTAATTCAACGGATTACTTCCGCAGGTTCTTTGTGATGAAGAAGGGTTCCCGGACCATAGCTGCTGCATCCCCTCTTGTGATGGAACAGGTTAAGGTCATGGCACAGGCTCTTGAAACAGAGATGGAAAAAAATCCGGCGCTGCGCACAATAGCAGTTTCCTTTGTCCAGCGGCTCACGGCAATCCGGAAGATGGGGATGATACCAGGCATCGGGACTGCTCCTTATTACCTTGTCGTCGCTGAACGTAAGGGGTTCCCTCCGGTGGAACAGCAGTCGCTTGCTCACTGTATGGAAAATATGTGGCTGAAAGCAACCGCACTCAATCTTGGGTTCCAGATGGTCTCCGTCACCGCACAGATGTCATCAGATCCGGCGTTCTGTAAGATTCTCGGAATTCCAGCAGGAGAATGGGAGCTGATGGGATGTGCGATCGGTTATCCGCAGGAAGAACTCGGACCCTCAATCCGCCCTCCCGTTGACGATGTAACGCGATGGCTCGAATAAATTTTTCATCAGGAAAAATCGTAAAGCGGAATAGTGAGGACCCGTCCAGACCCAATCCTCTTATTAAAGTTTTCCCCGGATTACTGAGTTGCTTGCCCGCTCATATTAAAACTGGGATAAAGAATCGTTCCAAGACATGTAGTAATGATAATGCATCCGACCAGGACCAGAAAAATGGCTGAGGTAGGTGATGCACGGTGCATCCCTCCCTCGTTTTGCCCGGGTCCGGACATATCAGCCGTTCTGTGCACGGCAGACGAGCTCTTGTGCTGCAAGTGCAGCACTCTCCCGTATCACTGCTTCACCGGGAATTTCACCTTCAAGCATCAGTACCTTTCCATCGCAGATTGTCGCTTCAACAGCTCCGCCATTACAGGAATACACGAGATTTGAGGTGGCGTTATGCAGCGGAGTATTGCATACCCTGTGGGTGTTTACCAGTACGATGTCGGCTGCTGCACCGACCGTAAGTCTTCCCGGGCCAAAACCAAGTGCCTCTGTCCCATGTGCAGTTGCCATGGCAAGTGCGTCCTGTGCCGGGAGGAGGGTTGGATTATTCCAGTAAAATTTCTGCAGGAGTGCAGCAATCTTCATCTCCGCAAACAGGTCAAGACTGTTGTTTGAGGCACAGCCATCTGTGCCAAGACAGACGTTTACACCGGCAGCTGACAGCCAGGGGTATGGCATCGCCCGGTGGGTGGCAAGTTTCATGTTGCTTGCAGGGTTGTGCGATACACTGACACCACGTTTTTTCAGCAGGGTGCATTCCGCTTCATCCAGCCAGCAGCAGTGCGCCGCCATCGTCCGGGGGGCAAGGATCCCACAGGTATCAAGAAATGCCGACGGGCGCATGCCGTATCTGGTGATGCAGTCCTGCACTTCCTTTTCTGTTTCCGAGAGATGGATATGGATAGCGATCTTCTGTTCTTTAGCAAATTCTGCACACCATATCAGCCCTTCCTTTGAGACAGTGTATATCGTATGGGGCCCTACAGACGCTTTTATCCGGGGATTCTTCATGCGTCGGACACGTGCGATAAGGTTCTCGGTCGCTTTGCACTCAATTTCGCGTTTGTCTGAATTGAAGAGATCGATGAACCCGTAGGAGAGCACTGCACGCATACCGGATTCGTCAACCGCCCGGGCTGCTTCATCCATAAAGAAATACATATCGTTAAACGCTGTTGTACCGCTCCGGATCATCTCAAGACAGGCAAGACGTGTACCAAGGTATACATCATTACCAGTCAGGTGTGCCTCGAGCGGCCAGATCTTCTGCGTGAGCCAGTCCTGCAGGACCATGTCATCTGCATACCCCCGCAGCAGGCTCATTGCCGCATGGGTATGGGTATTCACCAGACCGGGAAGTGCAATCGCCCGGTCGCCGTCGATGATAAACTCCGCCTCACCCTTGTGCTTCACTCGTTTATCTTCACCCAGGCCGGCGATAGTTCCCGTCTCGTCAATAAAAATGTCGACTATTTTTCCATCCGCCTCCACATTGGTAATCAGGAGCGAATGCTTCTTTTCAAATATGTCAGTTATCCTCACCATAGGGTATCAACCCAAATGCCTGATGATTTTCATTACTATCTCTTCTGTCCGGGTACGGTACTCCTTTGAAGTGGCGAGGATGTGCTCATAGGTCAGTACCTCACCACCCAGGCCGTTTGCGTAGTTATCAACTGTGCAGAGCGCTGCAAATTCCATGCCGAGTTCGCACGCGAGTGTTGCTTCTGAGGCAACGGTCATTCCCACGATATCAGCAACACGTGCGAGTGCGTTTACTTCGGCAACCGTCTCGATCCGGGGGCCACATGTCTGCACATACACACCACCGAACTGTGCGGACGGTACGAGTCTGAAGAGATCCTTTCCAAGATTAGTGGAGAGTTCCGGGCGGACATGCTCTGTCGCGTGATCGTGGATTGACGGGATGTCTGCCAGGCTGATGTAATCAGTGGGGATTAAAAGGGATCCGGGTTTAATTTCAGGTTTGAGTGATCCCGAGGATCCGAATGCAACGATCCTGTCAACACCGGCGATTGCAAGTGCCGCAAGATTCGCCCGGTAATTGATCCTGTGAGGAGGGAGCCCGTTCTGGTGACGCATCAGCATCACGATATCACCAGAAAGGATCTCCGCCATGCCAAACGGCGTGCTCACATTCTCCTTTTCCAGTGGGGGGAGTGTTGAGAATAAAAAACTTGTGCCCCCGATGATGCCCAACATCAGTACCACCTGTGTTTTTGTGCCGATCCTGCCGGAATTTCAGTTATATCAAAACCCTGCATATGTTCCCTGCCCTGGACAATGGTTGTCCATTGTTGCACTAATATTTAGCGTACACCCTGTGTAAAGATGGTATAAATAAGCGTAAATTCGAAAACGAACCATAGTTTCCCATGGCTAGATTCGAAACCGTGAGCGACGAAACCATCAAACGGGGCGAATGCACGGATATTTATTTTGTGCGCACGGAAGAGACGCTGAACAAAGAAAATATCAATCCGGTCGTCTCTATGGAAGTGACCGCTGCAACACTGCCGGATACATGGGCGGTTTTTTGCGGGCTTTCCGATGTAATCACACTGCTTGAAAATCTTCCGGTTATGGTAGATGCGATGCCGGAAGGCACTATTTTTTTAAAAAACGAACCGGTCCTGCGGATTTCGGGAAAGTACCGGGATTTTTGCCGGTACGAAACGGCAATTCTTGGATTCCTTTGCCATGCCTCGGGAATAGCCTCAGCAGCTGCCCATATCACTGTCGCTGCCCGGGGTCATCCGGTCTATTCCTTTGGTTCGCGGCGGCAGCACCCTGCCATCGCCGGGATGATTGAGCGTGCTGCCTGGATTGGTGGTGTTGATGGTGCCTCGAACACCTGTGCCCCCGAAGGGATACCTGTTGTCGGTACAATGCCTCATGCATTTGTGATGTGTTATGAAAAACCTGAGGATGCCTGGCGGTCATTTGACCGTCATGCCCCAAAAGAGGTCCCCCGGATCATGCTCTGCGATACCTGGTGCGACGAAAAGTCCGAATCCCTGCAGGCTGCAGAGTGCGGGGCAGCCATGGTCCGTCTCGATACACCACGATCCCGGCGTGGCGATATGCTCGCGATCATCGACGAGGTGCGATGGGAGCTGGATACACACGGGTATGATAACGTAAAGATCCTGTTGACCGGCGGGGTGACCCGCGAAGATATAATCACCTCCAGGCAGACTGTTGATGCATTTGGTGTTGGTGGTGCCATAGCAAATGCCCCCGTGATCGACTTCGGCATGGATATTGTCAAGATTGAAGGAAAGTCCAAAGCCAAGCGGGGAAAGAGGAGCGGTGTCAAGCAGGTCTATGAGTTGCCCGGCGGTGAACATCAAATGCTACCGCTCAATAAAAAGGCACCAGCAGGTGGGAAACCCCTGATCG
Organism: Methanoregulaceae archaeon; assembly: GCA_015660885.1. Classification (GTDB taxonomy): domain Archaea; phylum Halobacteriota; class Methanomicrobia; order Methanomicrobiales; family Methanospirillaceae; genus Methanoregula. Next base: position 14,023 of record JACTUB010000015.1, read on the forward strand.
AACCGTTTATTAAAAACGGAATCATTATAAAGGACTCCGGAATGCAGGAGGCACGACGGAGAGTGCTGGAGAGACTGCACACACTTCCCTTCCCATAAACCTGCCCTTACGGCTTCAGGGTGAAAAGTTCAATAGCATTGAGGAAAGATCGTATCGCAGGGGACTTTTATATGTTTTGTGACCAGTACGGGTCTTAAATCCGGTTACAAACAAACTCTGTTCAAATTGTCGCTCTTCCCTGATGAAACATGAGCCCAGTGTCCCTCGCACCCGCTGCACTACCATCTCCGGTTCCCGCAGCGGCCGCCCCGCCTTCATTCTATACCTCCTGTAGGAACTGTTGGAACCTCGTGAGTTGGTCATAAAAAGACGTTAGGGAAGAGAAAGCCCAATTCTTTTAACCAATGCCGTACAACAATGTTAAAGCGGGGCCGGTAGATCAGTGGTAGATCGCTTCCTTGGCATGGAAGAGGCCGCGGGTTCAATTCCCGCCCGGTCCATCACACTTTTATGATTTTTTCCTTCACCCAACCGTACTTTTTTATGCTTACGGGGAGAGGCTCTATTCAGAACAACCATGCATGTCCGTGACCTGATCCTTCCTGAAGACAAGGTGTTCTTTTCGCTGTTTGCTGAGATGTCAGAAGCTATTGGCGAGGCAGCGACCACTCTCAACGAGATCACCCACGAAATCCCCCAAGGGGCAGAAAAAGCCCAGAAAGTGCACCAGCTTGAGCATAAAGGTGACGAGATTACCCGGCATATATACGAGAAACTTAATGAATCGCTGATTACTCCCTTGGAGCCCGAAGAGATCTCCCGGCTGGCACCAGCAATGGATGATGTGATGGATCGTATAGACCGTGTCACCCAACAGATCTGCACCTATGGTTTAACCGAGCAAAATGACAAGCTCCGTGAATTTTCCTATATGATCCTCCTTGCAACTGCAGAGATCATAAAAGCGTTTCAAAAGCTGCCGAACATGGACAAAATCCAGGAAATCCGGGAACATGCAAATGAAATAAACCGGTTGTACAACAGGACCATTGAACTCCAGTCCCAGGCAGTCCTCGAACTCTTCAAGACAAAAGACCTGCTTCTGATCATCAAACTCAAGGATATCTATGAAAGTCTTGGATTGGTGATGGAGAAATGCAATGATGTCGGTCACGCATTTAACGATATCATCCTGAATCACAGCTGACCCCATGGAGCCCCTGATCATTTTTGGTGTTATCCTTGCACTTGCCCTGAATTTCGTCAATGGGCTGAACGATGCCGCGCATTCGATTGCAACCGTCGTAGCAACAAAATCCCTGTCGCCATGGCGTGCAGTGCTCCTGACATCCCTCTGTAACATGCTGGGACCATTCATCTTTACCACCGCCGTTGCAACAACGATCGGAACTGCCATCATCCATCCTGGTTCCTTGACCCCGATATCCATCATTATTGCAATGGGGACCGCCATCTCACTTGTCTTTGTTGCCACCCGTGCCGGTCTCCCGATCTCAAGCAGTCATGCTATGGTGGGCGGGCTTCTTGGAGCTGGTATAGCCACCAGTGGTTTTACCGCCATCATCCTTCCCGGCACTACCACGTTTATCGACCTCGGTATCGCCGCTCTCATCGGTGTTCTTGTAGGGACTATTGTTCTGGGTATCCTGACTACAGCACTGAAAGGGGATGTACGTCTCGGCCTCCTGATCGGAGCGGTTTGCGGAGGTACACTGGTCATTCCTGTGCTGATGCTCGCGGGAGTACTGAAGATTTCCGGTCTGCTTGCCATCGTCCTGTTCATCTTCATCTCGCCGGTTATGGGAGTGAGTTCAGCATTTTTATTTAACATCATAATCTCTCACTTGTTCCAGCACCGGAAACAAAACCGAGTCCGCCGTATCTTTCAACCCCTTCATGTCATTGCATGTCTCTTTCAGGCAGCAGGACATGGGGCAAATGATGGTCAGCATGCCGTTGGAGTCATCGCTGCTCTGCTCGTATCCGCTGGCATTCTCACAACATTTTCGATACCACTGTGGGTACTGTTGAGTTCTGCAGTTGCAATCGGTCTTGGTACCGTTTTCGGAGGATGGGATGTGGTGGACAAGATGGCAAAAAAGATTACCCGGATCCGGCCCTACCAAGGATTTTCTGCAGCCATGGCCGGGAGTGCTGTACTTGCGATGGTGACATCGTATGGAGTACCGGTCTCTTCGACGCATGTCATCAGCGGGGCAATTGTAGGAGTCGGGGCAACCCGGGGAAAAAATGCAGTCCAGTGGGAAGTCGTTCGGGAGATGGTCACAGCCTGGGTAATCACCATTCCCTTGGCCCTGGTTATTTCCTATACCGGATACTTCGTTATCAGCATCCTCTTAAAATTCCTCTTTTGATAAAACAGTAAAATCGCCATATTTTTTACCATGATTGACCGATTATCCGTAGGTTATTATGGGTCTTCGTGAGCTGTTGATACCGCATGATAAGGTCTTTTTTGACCTGTTTGAAAAACAGGCAGGAATTATCAAGGAGGCAGCGTGGCAGCTTGTCGCGCTGACTGAGGATTTTACCAATGTCAAGGAGAAACGCCATGCGATCGAGAAGCTTGAGCATAAGGGCGATCAGGTTACCCATGATATTTATGACCAGCTGAACCGCACGTTCATCACTCCCCTTGATCCCGAGGAGATCTCGCGACTTGCTTCCACCCTTGATGAAGTGCTGGACTATATCGATGGTGCGACAGAGAAGATGTATTATTACAATATTGAAGCCACTGATGCTCACATGATCGAACTCGCAAAACTGATCCACATGTCCACTGTCGAGATTGAGAGTGCAGTAAAAGGTATCCGTTCCATCAAGGACCCAAGGTACATCGAGGAACGCTGTATCGAGGTTAACCGTCTCGAAAACCTCGCTGATGATGTCCTTGCCCATGCAGTCACCGACCTGTTCAAGACAACAGACGCAATTGCCATTATCAAACTCAAGGATATCTACGAGCATCTCGAGACTGCGACCGATTATTGTGAGGACGTCGCAAACGTACTTTCCGATATAGCAATCCGGCACTCATGAATGAACGACAGAATATCCGAAAGAGGATTGGATGATCGAAGCACCGACGATACTTATAATTGCTATCATCATTATCGCATTGATTTTTGATTTTACGAACGGTTTTCACGATTCGGCAAATTCGATATCAACAGTAGTCTCCACAAAGGTCCTCTCACCCCGTAATGCTGTGGTATTCGCTGCTTTTTTTAATTTTGTTGCTGCATTTGGGTTTGGTGTTGCGGTGGCAAGCACGATAAGTCAAATCGTTGAACTGAATTATGTACGGACAGAGATTATTCCCTATATTATCCTGAGCGCCCTGACGGGAGCGATTGTATGGAACCTGATGACCTGGCTTTCTGGTCTTCCGACCTCCTCCTCCCACGCCCTCATAGGCGGGCTCTCAGGGGCAGGTATTTCGGCGGCAGGTCTTGCTGCGATCAAGTGGTCCACCGTTTCACTGGTTGCGATATTCATGGTTATTTCGCCCCTCATTGGTCTTTTCTGCGGATTCCTGTTTATGGCTGGTGTCCTTAATCTTACAAGAAAAGCAAACAAACAGTCCGCTGAAAATTATTTCAGGCGGCTCCAGCTCTGTTCAGCGGCAGCCTATAGTTTCAGCCATGGGACAAACGATGCCCAGAAAACCATGGGGATCATTGTCCCGCTCCTGTTTTCCATCGGGTATTTCGGAGCGGCTGTTAATCCAAATCACCTGCCTGTTCCCCTGTGGGTGATCGTCGCGTCGTATTCGGCCATCGCATTCGGGACTCTTTCCGGGGGGTGGCGTATTGTAAAAACCATGGGGTATAAAATCACCAAGCTCCGCCCAGTTCACGGTTTTGCGGCAGAAACGGCAGGTGCTGTAACAATTCTCGGTGCATCAGTTGCAGGAATTCCGGTGAGTACCACGCATGTCATCTGTTCATCCATTATGGGCGTGGGTTCCACCATGGGGGCAAGCACAGTCAAGTGGGGAGTTGCCCGGAGTATCATGATCGCATGGCTTCTTACTATCCCCGTCAGTGCGCTTATCGGGTTTCTTTCATTTGCGGTTATTCGGGTGGTTATCGGGTATTAATTATGAGACTTTGTTTTTTCTCATTTCAGGTGTTTTCCGGCAACTTCGGCAAGCCAAATATGCGATAATGTCGTAGTACCTGTATACAATTTTAACAAAAAAAATTCCCCTCTCACACCTCAAAACTACCGCTGTGGCGTCTTGCCGAGATATCGTTTTACCGGCGGAAAATCGGGCTTCTTGAGGGAGATTCCGTCAATATCTGACCGTTTTTGGGAGTCTTTGCCCCCACCGCTGTGGCCTTTATATGCGGCAATGATCCAAGAAGAGGTCACACATAACCTCATAAAAAGCACAAAATTAGAAAGGAGGCAGCGCTGTTGTCCCTATTTTTATCTAAGTATAATTTTCTCTCATGGCAGTAAACGAGAAAATCAACAAACTCTCATTTTCTATTCAAAGTCAGGAAATACCGGCAGTGCCGTCTGATGGGGCAGATGCTGCATTTTGGTTTCTTTGCAGTGCAGCACTCCCTTCCATGGGCGATCAGGACATCAGTAATATCCCCCCACAGGTTCTTTGGAAATGCAGCCATCAGGTCCTGCTCGATCCTGCTCACATTGTCGGTATCAGAAAATCCAATACGTTGCGCGAGTCTCCGGACATGGGTATCAACAGCAATCCCCTCGTTTCTGCCAAGTGCATGGTAGAGCACAATATTTGCTGTCTTTCTGCCCACACCAGGAATTAAAAGCAATTCCTCCATTGTTTCAGGTACTTCCCCGCCAAACTTTGTTATGAGTGCCTGAGACGCGGCAATGATATGCCGGGCTTTTGCATGGAAATACCCGAGACTGTGGATGATAGTTTCCACATCCTCGGTCTTTGCCTTCGCGAGCGATGAGGGAGTCGGGTATGTTGAAAAAAGGGGTTCTTTTACTTTCAGCACAGCACGATCGGTGGTCTGTGCTGATAGGATAGTCAGGACGAGCACCTCAAAGGCAGAACCACCCGAGAGCTGAGCGGGAGAACCCTGCGAATCGTGATACTGTCGGGAAAGGAGTGAATATATTTTTTCAGCGTCCTGTTTTATCATGAAATATGGGGTAGGGCGGATTCGAACCGCCGTCAAAGCGTCCCAAACGCTCTAGGATGGACCAGGCTACCCTACTACCCCGTGCCATCATACCTGTGTCGGGAACGTAAAAATACGTAGTGGTTCCCGGGCTATGAGCTAACCCTCAGAGCGGCAGGATCTTTTTCTTACTCCCGCTCACCATAGTTCCGGTAAATTTTCCGGTAAGAATCGCACGGGAAAGATTCTCTGGGTTATTTCCGTCAAGGACCACGAGTGGGATATGACTGCGCTCTACCACTCGGGCAGCAACAATATCAAGCACTGTGTTGGAACCCGCGGTGAGCGCAGTTCCACCTGCGATTTGAAGCAGTTGCTCATAAGTAAGCGTTGGATAGTGCTGTGCTTTTTTGTTCTTTTTTGGATCGACAGAATAGATACCATCGACCGAGGTTACGTTTATAAATACCGATGCACCCACACGTTCGGCGAGCACCGCCGCAACCGCGTCGGTCGTCTGTCCTGGGGTGATCCCTCCCATAACAACAATCTTTCTGGATTCGGCAAACTTTTTTGCCTCGGCATGACTCTCAGCCACTTTCGGGTACGCCATTTCCCCAAGCGCAGCAATGAGCAGATTTGCGTTCAACCTGGTGATCAGGATGCCAATCTCATCTGACGTACCCTCGTCGATACCGAGTTTGCGGGCAACTGCAATGTAGCGGCGGGCTTCACCCCCGCCGCCAACTACAACAAACAGGCGGTGGTGTGCTGCAATTTCCCCCAGCACCGGGACATATTCCTTGATCTTATTCTTCTCGAGGGAGGGGATCAGGACAGAGCCGCCCAGAGAGATGACAACGGTCTTCATTGCACTAGTTTTTGTACCGGGTGTTCATATAGAGTTGTTGAATATGCTCTATTGTCCTGTCTGTAAAAGCCGGGATATCTTTCCTGTTGCCGGGGGGTATATCGGTCAGGTTTATGTCTGCAAGAAATGCAGGTACCGTGGTTCATTTGTCCTTGAAACCGATGACGGGTATGAAACCCGCGTGGGAGAAAAAGAACCATAACCGTTGTAAGCGATATTTCCGTTTGGGAATCCTTATGCACGAAGCACGTCTGTACCAGAAACTTGAAAACAATACGGTGAAATGCGCACTCTGCAACCACGGCTGCACTATTCAGGAAGGCAAACACGGGATCTGCGGCATACGGCTGAACGAAAACGGCACCTTGTATGCTGCTACCTACGGGAAGATCAGTTCTGAAGCTGTGGATCCGATCGAGAAAAAACCACTCTTCCATTACCTGCCGGGAACACTCTCGTACTCGCTGGGAAGCATCGGCTGTAATTTCCATTGTCAGCACTGCCAGAACTGGCATATCTCACGTGCGACATTTGAGGATGCGAGGCTACGTTCACTTTCTCCGGAAGAGGGAGTTGAACGGGCAATTGCATCCGGCAGCGCGAGCATATCATGGACGTATAATGAACCGGCCATCTGGCATGAGTATCCCCTTGATATGGGGACACTTGCCCGCAGAAAAGGGCTTGGTACTATCTATGTTACAAACGGCTATATCACCGAGGAGGGACTCCGGGAACTTATTCCCATGCTCGGTGCCTACCGGGTGGACATCAAGGCATTCACGGATGATTTTTACAAAAAAGTCTGCGGTGCCCGCCTCCAGCCGGTCCTTGACTCCGCGGAGCTTGCCCGGGAACTCGGCATGCACGTGGAGACGGTTACACTCGTTATTCCCGGACTTAATGACAGTAAAGAAGAGACGGCGTCATTGATCCGCTGGGTTATTGACCACCTCGGCCCGGCAACGCCGATGCATTTCTCCGCATTTCATCCGGATTACAAGATGACTGACCGAAATGCAACACCTCTTGCGACCCTCGAAAAAATTTACAATCAAGCAAAAGAGCTCGGGCTACGGTACCCGTATCTGGGCAATGTGTATAACCACCGGTATGAGAACACCTACTGCCCGGCCTGCGGTGCAACGCTCATCGAACGGCAGGGATTTTCGAGCACGATCCGCAAACTCGATGGGCAGCAGTGCACGAACTGTGGTGAGAAGATCGAGATCGTGCGTCATGTCCCGAAAACCAGTTTCTGAACCTCGATTTATTACTGATCGCATGCTCGGCACGCTCAGTCGTTATCTTCGGTTTATGGGATACGATACGGTAAGTGCCAACGGACTTGCCGAAGGAAATACAAAAGAAGATACACTGCTTCTCGAATTCGCCTCTCACGAGAATCGCATCCTGCTCACCAGGGATACTGAACTTGCGAAGCGGGGTAAGGAACTGGCGGTGCTGATTGGTTCCGATGAAGTAATGAAACAGGTCCAGCAGCTGATCGATCGCAGCTTGATTGTGCGAAGGGTGATGATGACCCGCTGTTCGTTATGCAATACGGTGCTGAGGGAGGCGACAATGGATGAGATTAATGATGCGGATTATGCTCCCCGGGATAAGAATGGGCTTGCCTTCTGCTGGTGCGAGCAGTGCAGCAAACTCTACTGGAATGGATCTCATGGAAAACATATCTCAGAAAGAATCGGAGGTGAGATGAAAGGAAGAAAACTTTTTTAAGGGGAGTTACAATTAAAAAATTTTCCCGGAATTTTTTTAATATTTTTTAGGAGGTTCCTTATTCCCTTCAAATGAATTTTTTTCCTTCGGAAAAGAGGATAATCCTGCAAGCAGTAAAAAAAATTGTTCCAGATAAAAAAATGGTCGCGTGATAATATTTGCAGCCGCTGGATAATTTCCCAATTATTCAAGGAAAATACCTCCCTAGGGAAAAACACAGGATACTTTGTTTGAACAGCGAAAAACGAAATACCAAATAGATCATCATAAACCTCCATCCCGGATCATTAAACGCTATATCCCCAAACAACAGATCTGTTCTCATGGCAGTCCACCCCATTGAGGAGCGATATGGTACCCCTGAGATGCGTACCGTTTGGAGTGAGAGAAACCGTTTTGCTTGTATTGTCGCAGTGGAAGTGGCGTTGGCAAAATCTGAAGCGATGCACGGCATAATACCGGCGACAGCAGCAGTTGAGATTGAACGGCAAGCACAGACCGCATCGCTGGAACGGGCAAAGGCAATCGAGCTCGAAATCAGCCACGATATGATGGCGATTGTGAAGGCGATTTCGGAAGTCTCCGGGGATGCCGGGCGATGGGTCCACTATGGTGCAACGAGCAACGATATACTCGATACCGCAACCGGCCTGCAGCTCTCTCAGGCACTCACCCTGATCGATAAGAAGCTCCGTATCCTCCTTGGAGTGCTTTTAAAACGATCGGATGAAACAAAGTCCCTGGTCTGCATAGGCAGGACTCACGGGCAGCATGGGGTGCCGACCACCTTCGGCCTGCGTTTTTCCATCTGGGCAAGTGAGATCGGGCGGCATATAGAACGCTTGGAACAACTCCGTCCCCGTGTCGTGGTAGGACAGATGACCGGTGCCGTGGGCACTCAGGCGGCACTCGGACCAAAAGCGATGGAAGTGCAGGCAACCATGATGGGAGTTCTGGGTATTGGTTCAGTGGACGTATCCAACCAGGTCATCTCCCGCGACCGGTATGCGGAATATTTCATGTTCTGCGCAAACGTTGCAACCACACTTGATAAGATCGGTATTGAGATCCGCACACTCCAACGGACTGAAATTGGTGAAGTAGAAGAAGCATTCGGTGCAAATCAGGTTGGCTCATCGACTATGCCGCACAAACGTAATCCCATAAAATCCGAGCAGGTGTGCGGTCTTGCCCGCATTGTACGTTCGGCAGTCGAGCCGGCGTTGCAGAACAACACGCTTTGGGACGAACGCGATTTAACAAACTCATCCTGCGAACGCGTGCTGTTCCCTGAGGCTTCAATTCTCACTGATCATTGCCTTCATGTTTTGGCAACCGTGCTCGAAGGGCTGGTGATCAACCGTGCGGCAATCCGCCGGAACCTCGCTTTCCTCCATGGCATCAATATGGCCGAGTCCATCATGATTGAACTCACCCGGCGGGGTATGAACCGCCAGGACTCTCACGAGCGGATACGGATGGCAAGCATGCAGGCACTTAATGAAGAACAACCGCTTGCTGATGTGCTTGGGAGAGATCCGATAGTATTGCGGTACTGCTCTAAAGCCGAAATAACTGCACTCCTCAATCCGGATTCCTACATTGGTACATCGGTGCATCAGGTAGATCGGGTTGTAGAAAAACTCACTCCGCTCTGCAGGTGATACATCACCGCTATGACTACTTTTTAAAATATGAGAACTTTACGGAAGCAGCCGGAGAAGTTCGTGGGTAAAATACCATTATGGTGAATAGAAACAATTCACGTGATCAAACGATAAAAATAGTATATTTATAAACTCTGAAAATGAACACAGGAATAGTCATGAAATGGTACAATAGGCTTTCAGGTTATTCAATTTCACCAGCCGATCTTATCCGTTTCATCATTATTGCATCCCTGACCCTTTTGTGCATTCTCATCACGACATCATCTGTTTCCCGGGATCTTGGAACGATATACGCGCAGCTCTTCTATTTCCCGATCATCTACGCGACCTATTTTTACCCGCGGCGGGGACTCTATCTCGCCGGTGGCTGTGCACTCGTGTACGAAACCTTCGCTTACGCTTATATTTTTCCTGATACCGGTGGATTGATCTCCATTACTGTCCAGGCGCTCCTGTTCATCTGTATTGCTGCGATGGTTGCCTTTGTCAGTGAGAGGGTGAATGCCACCGAGATACGCAACCGCAGCATTATAGAAAAATCGCAGATGGGCATCATTGTCTTTGACCAGAACACCCATACAATCAGGCTCACCAACACCCATCTTGAACACATGCTCGGCTATTCTGATGAAGACCTTGCCAAAATGACGTTCCCTCAGCTCTTCTCAAACAGTGAAGACCGTCAGAAATTCAACGAATCTCTTGCGACGGGTGATGAGATACGGAATTTCGAAGCCGTTTTCGTGAACCGGGATAAAAAACCGATCTGGGTAAATCTTTCCTGGAGCAGGATCACCGAAAATCTGGTGAGCTGCACGGTCAACGATATCAATGCGTTCAAACTTGCCAAGATGGCAGCTGATGAGATTGATTCCCAGTACAAACAAGTAACGGATAGTTTTCCTACGAGTATTATCATCATAAGAAACCAGATGATCGTGTACACAAATCCGGCATTTACAGCATTCTCCGGCCACCAGCCTGAAGATCTGCTGGGTAATGACCCCTTGTCGCTGGTTCATCCGAACGACCAGGCAGCCTTTCTGGATTCCTGCAACATCGCGGAGAACCTGTCAAATGTTCCCCAGAGGTCAGAGGTCAGTATGCTCGTAAAATCGGGTGAGACACAGCCTGCAACCCTTTTTTTCACCAGGATACTGCAGAACGGGACTCCTGCCATTCTCATCAACCTGATAGACATGCCGGGACAGGAAAGCTCAAAAGACCGTGACCAGCTGGACAACAGACGACGACGGGGCATTATCAGCACTTTTGCTTATGAGCTGCGCACACCCCTGCAGCCGATCATGGGATACATTAACCTGCTCATGCAGGACCCTGAAACCTATGGGGTCTCTGAGGAGACACGGATCATCCTTGACCGCTGCGCACAGAGCGTGGACCGGGAGCGCGAGATTATCAACCAGATGCTCGAGCTCTCCGTCATTGATACCGGTAAGGTACCTCTCGACTACTCGGTCTTCTCAGTCCCTGACCTGCTCAGAACGATTATCGATGCAGGTGGATACATGAAACATGCGGACATCACCATTGATGTCCCGCAAAATCTCACGTTTGATGCCGACAAAAACAAGATTTCAACGGTGATAAATACTATGCTCTCCAACGCAGTGAAGTATTCAACCTATCCCCGCAAGATCCAGATAAGGTACCGCTCTCCGCCGGAAGACAGTATGCACCATCTCTCTATCAAGGATAATGGCGTCGGCATCACGGATAAGCGGCTTGACGAGATCTTTGAACCATTCCCGATTCCCGAATCCGGAAAAACCCTGAAGTTCGATAAGATCGGTCTTTCGCTTGCCATTGCAAAAAAATACATCAAGATGCACATGGGCTATATCAGCGTGGACAGCATCATGGGTATCGAGACTACATTCGGTATCCACATCCCGAAAAATAGACCTGTGGAGGTTAAACACGGTGGCACGTAAAATTATGGTTGTCGAGGATGATCAGCCCATCCTCGATCTTATGGACCTGCTGATCAGGAAACTCGGGTACGAGCCAATCCTGATCGCAAACGGATATGAAGCGCTTGAACTGGTGAAAAAGGAGCCTCCATCCCTTATCCTGCTTGATATCATGATGGCACCTATCAACGGCTGGGAATTTCTGGAAACACTCCGCGGGGAATATGGAATGCCGGAGATTCCGGTCCTTCTTTTTACGGCCTCACCACTAGTTGACGAAAAGATGGCGCAGCTGAAAGACCCGAATCTTGGGATTCTCACAAAGCCGGTCTCGTTTGGGGAGCTGAAAGCGGGAATCGCCAAGTATCTCAGATAGATAGAGATATACAGCCGTAAATATGTAAATAATTATTTTTACTCTGGTGAAATGCTGGAAAAACAAGGTAATTCCCGAATGTTATTTTTTTGGTATAACATGGGAAATTCTTCTCTATGACCTTAAAAAGTAACGGTGGATCTTCTTGATCCTTTTTATTCCAGATGATCAGCTGTTCAGATTTTTTGTGTTCATATCATAAGAAAAACAAGAATTAAGCGACACGGCTTAGAAAAAAAACTTTTTGATACTTTTAAAAGCAGTAAAATTTCTTCAATTTTTTATCCGGTAAAGTATGTGAAAATTGAGATTGTATCCGTTTTTCATAAGAAGTATAATTCTAACAATAAGCAAAATGACTGACGGTGAATGTGTTACCGGACGAAAAAAAAGAATTGCAAAAAGATAGTTGCCCTGAATAAAATCGGCTGAAGATTGGCTGATCAGATATGGTCGTCATATCATCAATTGCTTCCCTTGTGGTAGTCTTCTTGATGATGACTTTGATTACATCATTTCTCTGAATTCACCGTTTCCACCCTTTTCGTGATACACCCCTAACATTTATTTGGACCTTGTCTCCCGGCTTGATATCTATCAGGTTCCGGCGATGGAAAATCGCAGCGAATGTTTGGGGGGACATCTTAAGTCGAACGAGCCTGAGTGCCGGCGCACCTTCACGGACCACTGATCCCGCACCCACGCAGCTCATCCCCAAACCAATCGCACCACCGCTAACAGCGATGAGCACATTCATAGGAATGATCCGATCGGCAGCAAACGCAAAAGAGAGAATATGATAATTTTCGTCGGGATCATCATTATCGCCGTCGCGATCTTCCTGTACGGCAGAAAGCGACGCCGCGAGCGTCTGATGTACCTGTTCTGATACTTTTTTTCCTCGTCTTTTTATGAGTGCCGGCCAAGGAATAATTCTCTAGGAAGCCTCAATTGATCCGGGATGAGGATTTCTCCGGAGAGGAATTATTTTACAAGCATTGATACATTACCACAACAAAATTGAAAAAGATGTCCGGGACAACACTTGCCGGTGGTCAGACCCAGGATGAGATTATGGCGGTATCCTTGTTCAAGCTGGGACTCCGCAGCACAGATACCCTGCTTGAGATAGGCTGCGGATCAGGTAAAGTCTCGATTGCCGCCGCACAAAAGGCAAAAAAAGTATTTTCTATCGATAAAAGGCCCGATGCAATCAACATTGCACGGAAATCTGCAGATAAGGCTGGTATCCAGACCATAGAATTTTTTTGTTCTGATGCCATTGATTTTCTTAAATCTGACCAGACTTATGACTGTGCTTTTGTTGGTGGAACACAGCAACTCGCTCAGATCCTTCCGGTACTTGCAAAAAAGGTGAGGAGAACAATTGTGGTAAATGCAGTTCTCCTGAGCACGCTGGCCCAGACCGTTGCAACCATGCAGCAGATTGGCATATTTTGTGAAGTTGTACAGGTCCAGGTCGTTCGATCCCATGAGATCGCGGGGAGCATTATGTTCAAACCTATCGATCCTGTCTATGTGATTGTCGGGAAAGGGATTGCATGCTGATTGGTCTGGGACTGGGGCCGGGAAATCCCGAGCTTCTCACTCTCCGGGCAGTACGTCTGCTCAGGGAGGCAGATATTGTATTTGTACCCGGGCGGATCGCACGGGATCTTGTCGCCCCGTATCGTGATGCAACAGTGCTCAACTTTCCAATGACAGATGATAAATCAAAAATCCGGAAATGCCTCGAAGAAAATGCAGAGAAGATTGCACCTGCAGCATTGAATGGACTTGCCGTTTTTGGGATTCTTGGCGATCCGAATTTTTTCTCCACCTTTTCACGATTATGCACAATATTATCGGAAAGGTATCCATCCATAAAATACTGCACTGAGCCCGGGATCAGCTCAATCACCGCGTTTGCAGCCGCATCCGGTATTTCGCTGAATGGCGGCTTTATTGTGTCAGACGGAGAGGAACCGGACTCGCGGATCCTCCTCAAGGTGAGGCATCCCAAAGAAAAAGCGGTTGAACTCCGCAGGGAAGGGTACTGCGAATTCGTGCTGGTCGAGCGGATGTATTTTCCGGATATGAAGGTATACCGCAACGAGGATCTCCCGGAAAAAAGCGATTATTTGAGCGTCATGTATGCGAGGCGCTGATATGCAGGGTAAGGTCTGGTTCGTGGGAGCGGGTCCGGGAGACCCGGAACTGATAACCGTGAAAGGATTATCGCTTCTCAAGGACGCAGATGTCCTCATCTATGCCGGTTCACTGGTCAATCCCGAGCTTATCGGCCGGTCCAACGCAACAATAAAGCTTGACAGCCGGGGAATGGATTTGGAGGAGATGGTCTCATCAATGGAGAGTACGGCAAAGTCAGGAAAAACTGTGGTCCGGCTTCATTCCGGTGATCCTTCACTCTACGGTGCAATCGTCGAGCAGATTGAAGAGCTTGAAAAAAGGGGAATTGCTGCTGAGATCGTCCCCGGGGTATCATCGCTTTTCGCAGCGGCGGCCGCGCTCGGCACACAACTTACGCTCCGCGGTGTGTCCGAGAGCCTGATTGTCACGCGCCCGGCGGGAAAAACTCTTGAATATGACCAGATCCGGGAACTCTCCCGGCATGGTGTTACCATGGTCATTTTCCTTGGTACCGAGAAACTTGGCGAGATCACAAAAAAACTTACCTGTCCACCCGGTACACCGGCAGCGGTTATTTACCATGCGTCGTGGCCCGATCAGAAAATTGTCCGTGGGACAGTTGGAAATATTGCAAAAAAAGCCCGGGAAAACGGGATCGAACACACGGCACTCCTGGTTGTGGGAGACGTACTGGGCCCGGAAAAAAAAGGTCACACGAGGTCATATCTCTATTCATGAATGATACTCTGGTCATCGCACTTTCACGGTTTTTGGGCCAAGCAGAACGAATCGCAGCTTTTCTGGGTGCTGACGTCCAGGAATATACCCCCGTCCTTTTTTCCGAGATTTTTCCCCACACCCGGCGGATAGTAGCCGTTATGTCGATGGGAATTGTTGTGCGTCAGATCGCTCCGCTTATCCGGGACAAGTGGAATGATCCGGCTGTTGTCGTCGTAAGTCCTGACCTTCTCTATGCCATCCCGGTTCTTGGGGGACATCACGGGGCAAATGATCTGGCAAAGGAATTGTCCCCACTGGGTGTCCTGCCGGTTATTACTACAGCAACTGAAGCAACGGGCAGGGATTCTGTGGAGGCGATTGCGAAACGCTTCTCCTGTGATATTATTAACCGGGACTCGACCCGGCTGGTGAATACCGCCCAGCTTGAAGTGAATGTACCGGTGTATGCCGTAAAAGGTCCCGGTATCGTTATCGCTGGTCCGGATGTTTCAATCCTTATGAGGAGTGGTGAGTTTTCCGTTGGAGTCGGATGCCGCAAAGGGGTGAAATCCAGAGAAGTGCTGGATGCAATCAGAGAGGGGTTAGCGGAAGCGGGGGTCACAGGACACAACGTACTTGTCTATGCAACCACACAGAAAAAGTGGGACGAAACAGGACTCGTTGAAGCGATCTCTGCACTGTCTGGAAATTTGATATTCCTTGACAATGATACAATAAACGCACAGGCAGGTGTTTCACCATCCCGGGCAACAAAGATCGGGCTCTCCGGTGTTGCTGAGCCGTGTGCACTTGCCGTTGCAAAGAGAAAAGAACTCGTTATGAGAAAGAGAGTGTACGGGAGAGTCACGATTGCCATTGCACACTAAAGCCCCAAAAGGAAACCTTTCAATCGTCGGACTTGGACCCGGACGCAGGGAATACATGACCGCCCGTGCACTTAAGGCAATTGCCGCAGCTGACTACGTGATTGGCAATGCTTCGTATCTTGATCCTCTTGAACCGCTGCTGACGGGAAAAAATGTGATCCGGAGTTCGATGGGTAAAGAGATTGAGAGGGCAAAGCAGGCTATCGATCTTGCTCGTTCCTCTGCAGTTGCCATTGTTTCCGGTGGTGATGCAGGTGTCTATGGCATGGCAAGCATAGTCCTTGAAGTCCTTGAGCATGCCGGTATTGATATCGATATAGAGGTCATCCCGGGGATCACGGCGGCAAATGCTGCTGCATCCCGAATCGGGTCCCCCTTGTCGGGGGATTTTGCAGTTATCAGTCTGTCCGATCTTCTGACACCTCTTGAAATAATTGAACAAAGGCTTGATGCGGTATTTTCGACCGGCATTCCTGTAGTGCTCTACAACCCGAAGAGTCAGGGCAGACCGCACAATTTTGCTCTTGCCATGGAACACGCCCGGAAGTATCTTGACGGAGGGACACCGATAGCGATCGTCAGGAATGCTTTGCGCGACAGTGAAGAAGTGATTGTAACGACCCTCGGTGAGGTGGAAACGGTCGAGGATGCTGTCGATATGCATACGACAGTGATTGTCGGTGGAAAGGAGAGCAGGATATGGAGGATGAGTGAAAATGTCAGGGGAATTATTACGCCACGGGGGTATCACTACAAATATGTATATTGATCCTGGTGCTCAAACCAAGGAAGCGTATGAGATTTCAAAAAAGTCGCGTATGCTGGCGCAAAAAGCAGTCGGTAATGTAAATCCCGAAGACCGTGTCCGACAACGATGTTCTATAGCTGTTGGAGATTTCAGCATGGCTGAACTCATCCGGTTCTCCAGGGATCCCGTATCTGCAATAATTGCCGCTCTCCGTCAAGGTGCACCGATTATTACCGATATCCGCATGGTACAAGTAGGTATCCAGAAAAAAGGCCACACAAGCGAAGTGCTGTGTGCGCTGGACTTCGGTGCGGAAATCGCCCGGGAACGTGGAATAACCCGGAGTTCAGCCGGATTTATTGCCCTCCGAAAAAAACTTGCAGGATCGATTGTTGTCATAGGGAACGCTCCATCCGCCCTGCTGTCTCTTTGCGTAATGGTAAGAGAGGGGGTATGTCCTGCTGTCATAATCGGGACCCCGGTGGGATTTGTCAATGCGGCGGAATCAAAAGAACTGCTGCGCACGATAGACATGCCGTCCTTGTCGACTGAAGGTACCCGGGGAGGTACTCCTGTCGCAGTCGCTGCACTAAACGAGTGCATCACCATATTTATTGAAGGCCAGTAGATGAGAGATCCGGTCAGCGGCTTTGATTATCCCGAAGCATGGGTGAAGAAATGCCCGTCACCGGACTTACTCAGTCTAGTGAAGGAAGGACTGGCAGTCCTCACTTCTTCGGGTACCGTATTACGTCGTGGATACACCACCGGGACAACTGCTGCTGCAGCTTGTAAAGCCGCAATCCTTTCCCTCTCAGGCAATGTAACCTCCGTTCTCATCCACCTGCCGTGCGATCTCGCTGTTACTGTACCGGTAATTGGGTCGGGAGGGAAAGCATCCTGCAAAAAATATGCCGGAGATTATTCAGGTGATGTAACTGCCGGGTGTGAGTTTATCGCAGATGCGGTGCCGCTGCCGGAAGGGATCCAGTTCGTCCCCGGTGACGGCATCGGTCGGTTTTCACGTGATACACCCCGGTTCCATAAAGGAGAACCAGCAATTAATCCAGCTCCCCTTGAATGTATCCTTGCATCGATTCAGGGAGCGATGGAACAGGAAAAACTCTCCGGTATACGTGTCAGGTTGCATATCCCCCATGGTGCTGCGATTGCCAGAAAAACTCTCAACCCCAGGGTTGGCGTGGAAGGAGGACTATCTGTGCTTGGGACAACCGGACTCGTTGAGCCGTGGGATGACCACCTGGAAGAATCAATGCGCGAACGGGTTGCTGCCAGCAGCAATGCTGTACTTACTACCGGAAGAACCGGGCTGCGGTACGCACGCCTCCTGTATCCAAATCGTGATATCCTGCTTGTCGGTGGAAAAATAAAAGAGGCCCTCGATGCTGCCAGGGGGGATGTAATTCTTTTTGGACTTCCGGCACTCATACTGCGTTATATCAACCCAGATATCCTTGACGGGACAGGATATGCCACCGTTGAAGAATTTGCAGTATCACCTGCATTTCACCGCACTATGCAGATAAACCTTGAAGCATTCAGAAAAGAACACCCGCAGGTAACTGTTGTTCTCTTGAACCGTGACGGTGCGATCATAGGAGAAAGCCCATGAAAATTATCGGTGTCGGTTGTGGTCCGGGTATGCTCACCGAGCAGGCTATCCGGGAGATTTCACGGGCTGCTATTATCTTCGGATCAGACCGTGCAATTGAACTGGCTAAATCATATATTCCCGGTGATTGTGTTGTAAAAACGATTGATGACTTCAAAAATCTCAACAAAATCAGCGAAGATTCCATTATTCTCTCCACCGGTGATCCAATGCTTGCCGGGTTAGGATATCTTTCAGGCGAGGTTGTCCCCGGTATATCATCACTTCAGGTCGCAACAGCCCGCCTGCATATTCCGGTTTCACGGGTTTCAGTGGTTGTGGCACACGGCAAAGGCCATAAAAAAGGGATGCAGGATACCGTTGAAGAAGTAAAACGCGGGAAAATTGTATTTCTCCTTGCAGATCCAAAATTTGAAGTCCGTGAGTTATATACACAGCTTGCCCTGCTTTCCCCTCCTGTCAGGATCGCACTCTGCGAAAATCTCGGGTATCCTGAAGAGCACATCCTTATCAGGGATATTCAGTCACCGCCCGAGCCGACAGAGGCGCTTTATTCACTGGTAATCGGGGATTTCTGACCAGTCCAGATTCTCTTATGGATCCCCCGGATAATAACAAAGCTTTTTTCCTGCCGGATTCGATACTACAGGAAAAAGGAGTGTGTTCATGGATAAAAAAACAAAAACGCAGCTCAGCATCGGATTCTTTATCATCGGATTAATTATGCTCTTCATTCCTTACTTAAAATCCTTTGATTCTATATTTCCCGGTATATCCCAGTATTTCAGCATAATGTTTTACTTGGGACTGGTACTGGTCGTGATCGGGTACTACCTCAAATAATAACTGTCCACTGGTGAAGCAATCCTTGCTGTCATTTTTTCCCGTTTTCATGGGTATGTGGTTGTTGTGCTTCCTCGATTTTTATTTCGCACTGGCGATCCCCTGTACACAGGGTCCTGACAAACCGTGCAGAATAGTCCTTATTAAGAAACGGAACTGTAGTAAGAGTTAACGCCATGCACCTACGGAAGGTTCGGGTTTCTCCTGCCCCGGTATCGTAACTGCTGTCCGCAAGCGGGCATTGTTTTATGAGAATTACTGCGCCCCCGTTTGAAATTTCAAGGGTTTCGGATTTGTAATCAGGACCAAAAAGGACAGCCATTACTATCCGCAGGCTGCTGCCGATCTCACTCGCATTACCTTTAGGAAGTGATAAATCGCGGATTATGTCTAACGCCATGCGGGAGAGTTCCATCCAGATCTCCTGCTCGATCTCATCGTATACCTCTCCTACTACATCGCGATATGCTCTCTCGTACAATGCAGGAAGAAGAGCGGCCAGCTTTGCTGCAAGCCGCCATTTCACCTCATCGGGAATAGATTTCAGGTCCGGCATAGTTGCCCTGCCCGATCGATTCTATGGTTGAAAGAGAATATCAAAACATTGGTTGGAATATACCGGAAATGCATAACAGAAAGTTCGATGATTTCCAAGTTTATGAACGATCAAAAAAAACTTCCGGATATTTTTAAATAAAAATTTATAATTTAGATTTCTATTATCTACGTTGAATATGATTCTCGACCAGGAGAAAATTGTCAGGGTCAAGAATGCGCTCAGGTTTAAATCAAAAGGTATGAGCATATCAGAGATAGCCTCCCAGCTCCAGATGAACAGGAACTCGGTCGCCAAGTTTCTCGAGATACTATCAATGAATGGGGAAGTGGAGGCAAAGAAACTGGGAACTTCCAAAGTCTATACTATTTCTCAACGTGTACCGATATCGGGATGGATCCGGTTCTCATCCGATATGATCGTGATATTTAATCCTGAAGGGCAGGTATTGCAGGTAAATGATCCGTTTCTCAAGTTCTGCAACGTAACTCATGAGGGGATTATAGGGAGGGATATAACGAAATTAAACAACCCTCTTTTCCGCGATATCCCCCTTGATAATTTTATTAAAAATGAGTCTCAGGAAAAAAAGACCGAATATTTTGAAATAAATCTGCATTCTGACAGCCAGGAATTCTATTTCAGAGTAAAGTTGCTACCTATTATTTTTGATGACAGTAGTGAAGGGATTATGGCAATTTTTGAGAATGTTTCCGATCGCAAACGTACCGAAATGGCACTAGTTGAAAGGGAACAGCAGTATCGCGCCGTGATCGATAATATCCAGGATGTTTTTTATCGCTCTGACAAAAACGGGAACCTTATTATGGCAAGTCCCAGTTGGGCATCGATGTTAGGATATGATTCATTGGACGAGTGTCTCGGAAAGGACATTGCAGGGATATTTTACTGGGAACCGGAAAAACGGAAGCCATTTCTTGATGCTGTATACTCGAAAGGGAGAGTAAATGATTACGAAGTTATTCTGAAAACAAAAGACGGCCGGCCGTTTTACGTTTCAACCAACAGCCACCTGTATTTCGATAATTCCGGTAACATACTGGGTGTTGAGGGCATCTTCCGTGATATCAACGAGCGGCATAGTTCCGCAGAAAAAATACGGAATTATATTAACCGGATGGAATTTTTTTCCAAAGCATTACAGGAATTTATCGAATTACCCCCGGATGCTGATATTTTTGAAAAGATCGCCGACGATTTGCATTCACTGATACCAGGTGCGATGATCGATGTCAATTCTTATAACTCGCTGACCGGCTTGGTGACATTAAAATCCATAATTCCAATGGAGGACAGGAAAATCTGTGAGCAGATTCTCGGTATGAATATTGTAGGTCTTGATCTTCCCATATATCCTCTCGCACTCAATACGTTGCGCGACGGTCATTTGTATAAGATTAATGTCTCGTTGTATGAGGGTGCATTCAGGGCACTTCCGATCAAGATGTGCGAGCAGATCGAACGAGAGCTTAATCTGGGGGATAATTACTGCATGGGGTTTACTCACCGGGAAAAACTTTTTGGAGCTGTTGCTATTTACCTCCGTAAAGGTGAAAAAATTGCCGATACGAAGTTCATTGAAACCTATGCCCAAACAGCTTCTATTGCTCTCCAGCACCGTATTGTAGGGGATTCGCTCAGAGAGAGCCAGGAGATATTCCAGAGTGTCGCGCAGGAGTCGCCATTTCCTCTGGCAATCATCGATAACCAGGGAAACTTTCGCTATATTAACCGAAGTTTTACCCGGATTTTTGGTTACGATAGGGCGGATTTCAAAACCGGCAGAGAATGGTTCTTACTTGGTTTTCCCGAACCTGAATACAGGAAACATGCTGTTGAACTATGGAAATCCGATATTGCCGCCTTTTCAGAGCAGGGAACTGTACCTCGGGAATTTGCTGTGCGATGTAAGGATGGGACCATTAAGGATGTTGTCTTCAGGGTGATGGTACTTTCGAACAATGAAAAATGTATAATCTGTGAAGATATTACCGAACGTCACGAGTCTGAAAAAGTAAGAAAACTCCTGGCTTGTATTGTTGAATCGTCCAATGACGCTATAATCGGAAAAAAAATCGACGGGACAATTATCAGCTGGAATAATGCTGCAGAAGATATGTACGGGTATACACGCGAGGAGATACTTGGGAAAAATATTTCCCTTGTCGTTCCCCATGAACGCAGGCAAGAGCTTGAGAATATCCTGAAACAGATTACACGGGGGCAGGGAGTAACTAACCTGGAGACCCAGCGGGTTAAAAAAGACGGTACCCTGATGGATATCTCGATAACCATCTCCCCTATTATTGATGATACAGGTTCAGTAATCGGGACGTCAACCATTTCCCATGACATTACCGACAGAAAATCGGAAAAATTACTCAGAGAAAGTGAGGATAAATACCGGACCCTTGTTGATAATATTCATATCGGGGTTTACCGGAGCACCGGGGATCCAAGAGGGAGATTTATCTGGGGAAACACATCACTTATCAGAATACTGGGATTTCCCTCCCTTGAAAAACTCAAAGAAATCGACGTTGCAGACATATTCGTGGATACAGAGGGAAGAAAAAAACTGCTCGATGAGCTTCAATCAGCTGGTTTGGTAAAAAATAAGGAGATCACACTCCGACGCCAGGATGGAAATATCCTCATTGTAGTGGTTACCGCGCTTGCAAAATTCGATCAATCCGGTCATATAGAATTCATCAACGGGATTGTAGAAGATATCACCGAACAAAAACAGATCTCCTCGCACATACAGAATCTGCGGGATCAGCTGGCAGATATTATAGAATTTTTACCGGATCCGACTTTTGTAGTCGATCAGGAACAGCGGGTAACCGCTTGGAATTCCGCGATAGAGCTGATGACGGGAATCAGTAAAAATGAAATTCTGGGACATACTGAGTTTGCACATGCCTTTTCGTTTTTTGGCACTTCACAGCCAGTTCTTCTCGATCTTATTGACATGCCCGAACACGTGATTACCACCTATTATCCTCATGTAACCAGGACGGGCAACTCACTCACTGCAGAATGTTTTGTCCCTTCAATGTATTCAGGACGAGGTGCATACCTGCGTTTAAGGGCTTCACTACTCCATGATAATGAAAGCAGAAGAATCGGAGCAATCGAGACAATCCAGGATATTTCAGAAATCAAAGAACTCCAGGAATTACTGAAGAATGCAAAAAGCGGATTTGTTTCAGATATGCTCAGGAAGTACCCCATGGCGGATACGAGTGGTCTGGTAAGTCCGGTTCATGACGAGACCAAAACTCCCGGTGTCCTGAGTCTCCTTTACCTGTCCAATGCCTTAAAAATGGCGCAGGATTCCATCACAATTCTTGACTTATCGGGACGGTGTATATGGGTAAATGATGCGTTTGCGTATACCATCTCCCCAAAAAAAGGCGAGGCGCTGATAGGAAAAAGTTTCGCGCAGTTCATCGCCCCCGAGGACAGAAAAAAAGCGCTCGACTGCCTGACCAATGTTCGGAAAAGCGGGAGTAGACGAATAGCTCTTTCAATACTTACGCCATCCGGTCGGATTCCCGCCGAAGCATCCCTGTCATCAATTATTGATAGTCAAGGTGGAATTATGGGATATATGTCAATTATTCGCCATGGAGAACAGGATCGTGAAAAACAACAATCAAAAATGATTTTTCGGAAAAATATCCAATAAAAAAAGGGTCGAAAGTGTAAATTATCTGATTACATTGTTGATGCTCTTTCCACAGCACCGTGACTTTTCCCCATACCGGATTTTTGTGCTTCTTCCACTTTTGCAAGTGCCTCTTCCGCGGCAACCTTCACATAACAGTTGTCCCGGCTGCATGTCTCGGCCAGAGCCTGTGCTGCACTCGGGTGACCGATATTGCCCAGTGCGTACGCTGTTGCAAATCGTACATCCTGGTCCTGGTCATTAAGGAGAGGGATAAGGCGATCTATTGACCGTACATCTCCAATGTTTCCCAGAGCATCTGCTGCCATATACCTGACCCACTTGTCTTCATCATCAAGGGCTTTGTGCAGGTAATCTATTGCGGGTTTCCCAAACTTTTCGAGGGCAATAACCCGTGTCCACCGCTCGGGCTGGGCCTTATCTTTGAGTTCCTGAAAAATTTTTTCCATTTCTTTTCCCCCCATCCCCAGTTCTTCTGGGATGCATCTGAATCTCGGGGGACGTATATTAAAAATTTGCCAGACAGGTATGCTCGGCGAAGTGAAAGTCCCTGCTTTTTTATAAGAAATATATTATATTCATACTACGATGAAGAAATAGAATAATACTTTCGGATTATTGAAGGGCTAAAAATAATGAAAAAAAAGGTATTCAGATAAGGAATGTTTTTGTTTAACATAAATAAGAAAGTATTAATTATAAATTTTTAATATTTTAAAAAATTCAATATTAAAAATTTATTTAATTAAATAATGGCTAATAAATTTTTAAAACAATTTTGTCAGAAATCCGGATCCTCATGGCAGAAAAATCCGACCATTATGCCTGAGGATAAATCCTTCAGACTCCAGTGCAGACAGGATCTTTTTTATCCGGGCCGGGTCATCATTCAGGAGGCCCAGAAATTCTTTTTCCGTTATCTCCGGTCTGGCAAGGATCATCCTGATAATACTACCCCGGATTTTCCGGTCAGAGCCTTCGAAGGGGGATTGTGTTGTGTAGTGTGCACTTCGCCGGTTAGGGTTCGCAGCGGTCTTTTTCATCGCTGAGCCAAGGTCCATCAGAGCCCAGTACCATACACGGGGATTTTTATGATATAATGTTTTTTCAACGAGCGGGAGGATCTCTGTATCATGTACATTGTCAGTGTCAGCAAAGAAAAAGTGAATAAAAACCCTGCGGATATTCGTCTCGATGAAAACCACAGGCATATTGAACGCAAATGCTGCAATGGATGAAGCGGTTGCCCTGCCAATACCCGGAAATGTAGTAAGCTTGTCAACATCCGCCGGAAGAACCCCGTTATATTCTGTCACAACTCTGACAGCACATTTCTGCAATGAAATAGCCCTGCGATTATAGCCCATACCCTGCCAGACAGTCAGCACATCTCCCAGGGGGACGGTGGCAAGGACTGCAAAATTAGGGAATGCTCTGATGAATTCCGGAAATTTTATGCTAACCCGTTCCACCCGGGTCTGCTGGAGCATAATCTCAGAAACAAGGATGTGGTAGGGATTAGAAGTATGTCTCCATACCATATCACGGCCATGCTCGCCGTAATACGACAGGACCATCTGCTGGAAGTCCTGAATTCCCTGATATGATTTATCATCACGGGAAAATTTTGACCCGAAATAATCGAATATTTTCTTACCCGGATGTTTCATAGATCGTTGCCTATTCGTAAAATATCTTTTTTACCCTTATCGTATTATCATACCTGAACATATTCATTCGGGTGATGGCAAAAATGGTAAAAAGTGATAAAGATGGCCAATAATCATGGTTATTCAGATGCGTTTGAACATCCCGTCAAGGTCTGAACGGGTAAACCTTACTATTGTTGGTCTCCCGTGGGGGCAGGTGAATGGATTTTTTGCATACCGTAACTGCTGAACCAGTCGCTGGCATTGTTCCATTGTACAGACTGTCCCGGCCTTGATTGCCCCCCGGCATGCGATAATGCGGGTAATTCTTTCTCTGTTATTTACCGCACCGGACGGTTCTTCACTGACAAGATCATTTACCATCTCATCAATCAGGGACATATTTTCAAGTTTACCCAATACCACGGGGATAGATCTGACAAGGAAGGTATCTTTTCCAAACTCCTCAACAATGAACCCTGCCGGTGCAAGAGCAGGCAAAAGATCGCGGAGAACTGCGGCTTCGTGCATTGATCTGTGCAGGATAAACGGGACGATCAGCTCCTGCGAACAATGATCTCCCGCTGTGCTGGCGATGACCTGCTCGTAAAGGATACGTTCGTGAACGGCATGCTGGTCGATAACTACAAGCTCTCCGGTATCCGTTGTAGCCAGTATATAGATCCCACCAAATTGACCGATAACTTCCAAGACCGGGAGTTTGGTCTCCAGCGGTACCATGCCGGTAACGAGTTCTGTTTGTCGCAGCTGGCGATCCGTTGTGAGGGTACCGGCATGTGTGGTTTCGCTGACTCCGGAAGGTGCCGGCGTGCGGAAATCATATAACTGGTCTGCATCCGCTTCCGTTTCTATATCTGATTTATTTGGGTGTGATCGCGACGGTGTTTGGATACCCGGGATCAGGTCGTGATGAAGTAATACCGTGTTCACTGCCTCCGTCAAAGATAAGGCAATCTCTTTTTCCTTCGAGAGCCGGACCAGTTTTTTTGCCGGGTGCACATTAACATCAACAAGTTCTGTGTCAATCGTCAGGAAAAGGAAAGCGATCGGAAACCGGTCTTTAGGAAGCACAGTACCATACCCCTGTTTTGCAGCTCCATTGATTATTGTCGACGATACATATCGTCGATTGATTACAACCATAATCTGTGAGGGATCTTTTCGCGTGAGTGATGGGCGTGAAATATACCCGGAGATCTTCGCGAACGGTAACACCAGATTCACCGGAATAAGTTCCTTTACCGTATCGCTTCCATAGATGCGTGCAATGGTATCGAGGATCCGCGGTGATTTTTCCGTCATAAGCTTCTGGTTCCCGTTGGTAACTATCCGAAAAGAAATCTCGGGATGGGCAAGGCAGATACCTTCTAGGAGAGAATAAATATGCGCAAGTTCAGTGTTCTTACTCTTCTGGAACTTTTTTCGCGCTGGTGTATTAAAAAAAAGATCTTGTACCAGTACCCTTGTCCCTTCAGGAACGCCGATATCGCACGTCTGAAGTATTTTCCCCCCTTCAACAACAACTTTTGTCCCGGCAATAATGCCCGGCGCACGAAGCCGTGTTGTCAGGGTGACTCTCGAAATTGCGGCGATGCTGGCAAGAGCTTCCCCCCGGAATCCCAGAGTATGCACGTGGTATAGATCCTCGATTCGGTGAATCTTGCTCGTTGCATGGGGAGTAAATGCAAGCAAAGCATCGGCAGGGGACATTCCACATCCATCGTCAATAACCTGAATACTCCTGATTCCTTCTGCCGATGTTGCAAGGTCAATACGAATGGAATGGGCACCGGCATCAATGGCATTTTCTACAAGTTCTTTTACGACAGATGCAGGGCGCTCGACTACCTCTCCTGCAGCGATCTGGTTCACCGTTGCCTGATCAAGGATACGGATGGTGGAATCAGTGTTTTTTTCTTTCATGACTGCCATTCCCTGCTCTCCAGCATCTTTTGCAGCTCAACAATCTTTGCATGTGCCTGCAGGGGTGTCATCTCATTTATATTGATATTAGCGATTTGATCGAGTATCGGGTTATGGACCGGTGTTTGTTGTGGGATTTCATTGTCAACAAGGAGGATTTGCGTGTAACGCTGGGGACGCGTCCCCGACGGTACGTCGCGGTTCATCGTCTCATTCAGGATACTACTGGCGCGATCGGTTACTTTTTTAGGAATGCCGGCGAGCCGGGCGACATGAATTCCGTAACTCTTGTCGGTGGCACCACAAATGAGCTTTCGAAGGAAAATAACTTCATTATTTGTCTCTTTTACTGCAAAATGAAAATTTTTCGCCCTTTTAAGAGAACCTTCCACCTCGACAAGTTCGTGAAAGTGCGTGGCAAAAAGTGTTTTTGGCCCGGCACCTGCCCGTCCATGCAGATATTCAAGAACTGCTTTTGCAATCGAATGCCCGTCTGCAGTGCTTGTCCCTCTCCCAATCTCATCAAGGATCACAAGACTCCTTGCGGTAACATTATTGAGTATATTTGCAAGTTCGAGCATCTCAATAAAAAAAGTGCTCTGCCCGCTGGCGAGATCGTCAAAGGCACCGACACGGGTGAATATACGGTCAAGTATACCGATACTTGCGTACCGGGCAGGTACAAAACTTCCTGCCTGGGCCATGATGCAAATCAGAGCCACTGCACGCATGTAGGTTGATTTGCCTGCCATATTGGCACCAGTGATAATCATAACCTGGGTACCGGAACTGGCAAGCTCAGTATCGTTTGGTACAAAAATCCCCGGAGCTTTCTGTTCTACAACCGGGTGACGCCCGTCACGAATAATAATCGCATCGCCGTTATTCAGTTGTGGGCGCACATAATCACGCACCTGAGCAATCTCGGCAAGTGAAGCCGAAACATCCAGAACAGATATTCCTCCGGCTATTACCTGAAGATCAGGAACAGCTGTTCGGAGCATATCGATAATTCCTGTGTAGAGTTCACGCTCAAGTGCAAGGACTCGCTCATCGGCATTCGATATTATAGTTTCTTTTTCCTGCAGTTCAGGGAGCGTATAGCGCTCTCCCGTCACTGTTGTCTGACGGCGCTGGTAGTGTGAAGGAACGAGGTGAAGGTTTGGTTTTGTTATATCGATGTAATAACCGAAAATCCTGTTGTACCCAATCTTGAGTGATTTTATACCGGTCTTTTGCCGCTCCTCTGCCTGGAGTCTGACAATCCAGTCCTTTCCTGAATGCAGGACTCCTTTAAGGGAATCCAGTTCTTTTGCATAGCCAGGGCGTATGACTCCCCCGTTACGCGCCATCGCGGGAGGATCATCGACGATAGATTTCCCAATGAGGTCTATTATGTCCGGTAAATCGTGGAGGTGCCTCAGAGCGTCGACGATATCATGGGGGATCTCTTGGATGTCGCATCCTTCCACGAGATTTCTGATTTTCGGAAGCACAGCAAGCGAAGTCGCAAGCGCAATAAGGTCCCGTGGTCCTGCATTTCCGTACGCGACCCGTCCTGCAATTCTCTCTATGTCTGCACATTGGGTAAGCATGGTCCTGAGCTCAAGACGCATGGGAGTATGTGAGATTAAAAAATCAATTGCATCCAGCCGTTTATTAATTTCCTCGGGATCCGTGCTCGGACGGGAAAGCTGACGAATGAGCATCCGGCTGCCCATGGGTGTTTTTGTCTGATCCAGACAGGAAAAAAGAGTTGCCCCTTTTGGATCGAGGCGGATATTATCTTTTACTTCAAGGTTACGCAATGTGATTGCATCGAGCATGAGACTACGGGCAGAGGAGCGCATGGAAGGGTTGCTGATGTGATTGAGAGGGCTGTTTTGCGTTTCTTTTGCATAGACAAGCGCCGCGCCTCCGGCACCAATTGCCGTGGGAATACCTTCGCATCCAAACCCGGCAAGTGAGGCTACATGGAAATGATCCATGAGATTCTGGCGTGCCCGCCGTTCGGAAAATTCGTCGTTCCTGAAGATTGTCACCGCAACACCCCGTTCCCGGATGCGCTCTGTAAGACCTGGCGGAAGTGTTGAAGGGATGATGCATTCTGCCGGGCGGTAACGGGCAACCTCAGAGAGGATATTTTCAAAACCCGGGTCATTATCTGCCAGTACAATAAAAAATTCTCCGGTCGAGATATCGAGAAGTGCCAATCCCCATTGCTTGTTTTTCGTATCAGGGCAGAGAGCGAGCAGAAATGATGATGCTGAAGAGGAAAGCATTGTGGAATCGATCACGGTACCCGGGGTAATCACTCGTACCAGCTCGCGTTTCACAATGCCTTTGGTATTTTGTGAATCACCGACCTGATCGACAACGGCTACCTTGTATCCCTTGCCAACCAGTTTGGCAATATACCCGTCCGCCGCATGATAAGGCACACCCGCCAGAGGGATCCGGTTTTCGCCGCTTTTGGAGCGTGATGTAAGAACGATTTCCAGTTCCCGGGAAATAAGTTCCGCATCACGTTCAAATGTCTCGTAAAAGTCACCAATGCGGAAAAAGAGGATAGTATCCGGATATTTTTTTTTGATCTCCCAATACTGCCGCATAACTGGTGTGGAATGAGCACCTTGTTCCCTATCGTTTGGGCTGTCTGGGGGAGACTCGTGTTTCATGTATGCAAAAAAATTGCTTCCGGATCAATTAATACCGATCTTATCGCGATGCCAGTTATTGGAATTTTTTGTCTATATACAGGATCATAAGAGGAAATGAAATTATCAGTGCAATAATCCCAAATGAAAGACCGAGGACAAAACCAGTACTGATGAGGCGGGTTATCTCCGCCAGGATGCTCACCGCAAGGGGAATGGCGCTCCCGAGGATCAGTATTCCCGCAAGAGTGATGATACTGATCCCTACCGCCGCATTTTTAATATCCTGAGCAGACGGTGCAACAGACAGTACGAGCGTAAGTGTGATATAGAGATACAGAAGGAACCAGGGATTGAATACTACTATAAGATTCCGGGTGAACATCCCCATGATACTGGTACCGAGCAAAAAAAGATCGTCTGTCGAATTGATACCCTGCGGAAGTGCGGGAAATACACAGCCAAGATACTGGGAAAACACCCAGGTACATCCTGCAAGAACCAGAGGAATGCAGAGGAGCGGCGCGGTACCGATCACAACGTCACCAAGATAAGGAATTTTCGGTTGGGAATAGGTTACGGAACCTCCTTCTTTTGAGAAGAGGACTACATTTTTTACTTTTGCTCCCATAATAAGACACCCGAAAACATGACTTAATTCGTGAACTATCACACCGGGAGCGCGGATTATATAATAAAAAAATCTTACGGGGATTACCTGAGCCCAAAGGACGTCTAATGCCCGGGAAATAAGAATCACAACGATTCCCATGCAAATGACCATAAGAAACGGGGTCGCATTCTGGTCCATTTTTACCGTACCTATGATGTTTGGAAGCAGGTCACTGATAATTATACCATACCCGCAGGTACTTCTGAAAGTCTCATTATCCTCAACTGCCAATGAGCAGCTATGCCAGCGGATAAAGGCATGGTGGATCCATCACCCGGCACTTCTGAAGTATATTATAACCGGCTCATTAACGAAAAAAGTCCGTACCTTCTCCAGCACGCGGCTAATCCTGTAGACTGGTACCCATGGGAGGATGAGGCCTTTACACGTGCCCGGAAGGAGGATAAACCCGTCTTCCTTTCCATTGGTTACGCCACGTGTCACTGGTGCCATGTTATGGCGCATGAATCTTTTGAGGATAACGATGTTGCTGTATTATTGAATAAGAATTTTATCTGCATCAAGGTGGACCGTGAAGAACGCCCGGATATTGACAGCATCTACATGTCAGTCAGTCAGATGATGACCGGACAGGGAGGATGGCCGCTCACGGTAATCATGACCCCGGAAAAAAAGCCGTTCTTTGCAGGTACATACATTCCCAAAGAAGGGCGGCTTGGCATGAGTGGCCTTCTCGATCTGCTTCCCCGTATTACGAAATTCTGGCAGGAAAGGCGCAGTGATCTTACCGCCTCGGCAGATGAGACAGCGGCTGCTCTTCAAAAAGCCCAGGAATCACCCCCCGGTGACCATCCAGATGTGTCTCTTCTCCAGGAAGGGTATGAAGATCTGGTCGTGCGCTTCGATAAGGTATATGGAGGATTTGGGAGTGCCCCTAAATTCCCGACCCCGCAGACACTCCTCTTCCTGTTACGGTATTGGAAGCGGACCGGCAATAAACGTGCACTTGACATGGTGGAAAAAACGCTTGATGCTATGCGTATGGGGGGGATCCATGATCAGATAGGAGGTGGATTTCACCGGTATTCAACTGATATCCGGTGGCGGGTGCCGCACTTTGAAAAGATGTTGTATGATCAGGCGCTTCTTGTCATGGCGTATACTGAAGCGTATCAGGCAACACACTGTCCACAATTCCGGAAAACTGCTGAAGAGATTATCACCTATGTTATCCGCGATCTGACCTCTCCTGACGGGGCATTCTTCTCTGCCGAAGATGCCGATAGTGAAGGGGGGGAAGGGGCTTATTATCTTTGGACCAAGCATGAAGCCGAACAAATTTTGGGAAAAGATGACGCCGCTCTTGCTGCACGGTTCTTTACTATGACGGATGCCGGAAATTATCCTGCTTCTGGAGAAAAAACGGGACTAAATATTCTCTACCAGTCATCATCCTCGGCGTATCGGGCATCATCATCCGAAATATCAGACACCGATCCAGAATCCCGGATTGCATCCATAAAAACCAGATTATTCAGCGCACGGGTACAACGTCCCCGTCCGTTCCGGGACGATAAAATACTGGCTGACTGGAACGGCCTTTTTATTGCAGCACTCGCACAAGCGGGACGAACCTTCAGGAATGAAACATATCTGGCCGCTGCCGGAAGAGCTATGCAATTTGTTTTGCAGCGTATGCATGATGAAAACGGCAGGGTCATGCACCGGTATCGCGATGGTGAAGCTGCAATCCCGGCATTTGGCGATGATTACGCGTTCCTCGTCAAGGCATTAATCGAACTCTACGAATCCACCTTCGACCCATCGTATCTCTCGTCAGCGCTCGAACACAATACCTGGTTTCTCTCACATTTCTGGGATCCACTGCATGGGGGATTTTACACGATACCAGATACTGAAAAAATCTTTCTGGTACGCAAAAAAGAGATCTACGACGGAGCAATTCCATCATGTAATTCTGTCTCATTTGAAAATCTTGTGCGACTTGCACATCTCACCGGCGATACTGCACTCGAAGAGCGGGGATCAGAACTTTCCCGCTGTTTTGCGACAATCGTGCAACAATCTCCATCGGCATATTCAGGATTCCTGTGTGCTCTCGACAGTGCTATCGGACCTGTACGTGATGTTGTGATTGCCGGGAATCGCGATACCCCAGACACCCATGCCATGATCAATGCACTTCGGGATCACTATCTTCCTTCCGTGATGGTACATTATCTGCCAGCAGACAAATCCCGACACCTGCTCAATTCCCTTGCACCCTTCACACGCACTATAAATTCCACCGTGAGTGCCGCAACAGCCTATGTTTGTACCGCCCATACCTGTGCCCTGCCCACCACTGAAGTGGATCAGATGCTGGAATTACTGGGATGCATGAGACCAGACAAGTAAAAAAAACACGGGGAAAACTGCTTTTTCATATCAAAGAATTTAGAATCACCTGGGTGATTAGCGAGTAATCTGGATCTGTCCCACCTGCCACTCCGTACTTTCTATGGGGATAAAGTACCGGTTCAAGAAGCTGTCATATTCCGGGAATTCCCTGGAGGAAATGAAAAACTGAGAGGTATTCAAATTCTGAAGAATAGTTCTTTGGAGCGGGAAAAATCAGAGATTTTTCAAAGCAACGAGATCCTTGACCCCGACCAGTTTCCATACCAGTGAACGCTCTTCTTCGGCGATTGAGGCAGGAGGATCCTGAGGAGAATGGCCGAGTGCTGCAAGGATGTTGCAGGAAAGATCTCTCTCTACTATCAGATCGACGAATTTTTCCCGGACAATCTGTTTTTCGATAGAGTCGTGAACTTCTTCAAGGTAACCCTGAAGTGTCACGAACATGTATGACGAGAGATCCTTTGTGTATTTTTCAATTTCTACAGACACATAGGGACTTTTCCGGAAATAATCGATCTTTTTCCCGTATTTTGTTGAGAGGAAATAGAGGAACGATCCGTCAAAGACATACAGGAATGGTGCTATATAGGGATATTTCTCACCCTGGAATGCAATCCGGCAGACATAGCCCTTTTCGATGAGCCGATCGTACTCCTGTTTCTCCATCCGAGGGATTTTCAGTATATCCATAAACTCACATCATTGGAATTCCCGATGTTACCAGATAAACTTTATTACTTGTTATAGAAAAAAAGAAAAATTATTTCTCTATCCGGTATCCTGCCTTTTTCCACGCGTTCATCCCTCCAAGGACATTAGTTACCATATGGTACTGGTTGATCGCAAGGATGCTTGCTGCAAGGCTTCCTTTAAATCCTGAATCGCAGTAAACCACTATCGGTTCATTTTTTGGGATTTCATCCAGATGCCGGGGCAGTTCACCGATGTATATCTGGTGAGCCCCGTGGATATGGCCGATGGCACGCCAGTTTTTAATGTCCCGGACATCTAAAATGAATGGATTTTCTTTCTCGAGGCGTTCCTTTAGCTGCCGGACTGAACAGGTCGGTATGGTTCCTATATCCTGTGCCGCTTTGGTCCAGAGGGGAAATCCTCCGGAGAGTACACCGGCAATTGTATCGTACCCCTGCCGGATAAAATGGCAGAGAAGCGGGTCGAGGTCAAGATTAAAGTCATCAACGATAACAATGGGTCTCTGGTAATCAAGGAACCAGCCCATGAATGACGGGAGACCTTCACGCCAGATTGAAATGCTGCCCGGGATATGCCCCCCACCAAAACTGGTGGGTGACCGGATATCGACGATCTGACAGCCGGATTTCCTGAGCTGGTTAACTTCTGCTATGGAAAGTTCCCGCAGATCCGGCATCCGGTGAAGAATAGCGGTACCCTTCAGGTTATATTTCTCCATCTGCCGGAAATAGGGAGGATAATAGGGGGATTCTACGGAACGCTGCGAAATGAAAGCCTCCCGGCCCTGTGCCAGCACCTGGTTTGTCTCTTTTTCATAACCGATGGTCGTGAACGGGTGATCTGCAATCTCATTACCGCAAACCGACCCGGCTCCGTGGGCGGGACAAACGATCACCCCTTCACCAAGAGGGATGATTTTCTTACTGATACTATCATAGATTTTTGCTGCCATCTCAGCCTTGCGTTCCTCTCCGAAAAAGTCCGTCCGTCCGATTTCACCGGAAAAAAGCGTGTCCCCGCAGAATATCATACACGGTCGGTCAGAAACCTCCTTATCAGACAGTACAAGGGAAATGCTCTCGTCGGTATGTCCCGGGGTCTCAAGCACCAGCAACTCCAATGACCCCAGAATGAACCTGTCTCCCTCTTTTACCGGCTCTCCATAGGCAAATGGCAACTGTGCACCATGATAAATTTTTGCACCGCACCTTCCGTTCAGTTCCAGTGATCCGATAGCATAATCCTCGTTCCTGTGCGTCTCAAAGATATGGGTGATGACCAATGCATTCCGGCTGGCGATTTGGAGGTAAACATCACAGTCCCGTCTAGGATCAATTACGGCAGCCCGGCTGCCCGATCCAATAAGATAGGAATTATGTGAGATACCCTCAGAGACAATCCGTTCAAATAGCATTTTATCTTCCCTTTTACCGTGGAATTATACACTTGATCGGTATATAGGTTATGAAACAGACAAAAATGATGATACTATCTTCTATTCCCAACAGTACGCATAATCCAGGAGGATCGGTGTTCTATCCGTGCCGGATAAGCGTTCGTGTATAAGGCTGCAGATATGGTCCAGGTTTACCGGGATATAGCCGAGGACTTCTGCACTCACATTGATCTGCCGGAGCTCGAAATTAATGAACGGGTAACGGCGGAGATTATTGTTATGGTGGTGACCATGGATTACCCAGCCATCAAATCTTTCCGGGGCATCCGCAGGATCGTGAACCAGGCAAAACCGCAACCCTCCATGTTCGAGGAGGACAAGGGGGACTGCTCCCGGCTCCCGGGCATCGTGATTTCCCTGAACAAAATTGATCCGGCCCCTGAGTTTATTCCGGTAATATTCAACAGATTCCTCATCTCTGCCATATCGCAGGTCTCCCAGATAATATACGCGGTTGGCAGGAGAGATCGTGTAATTCCAGTTTTTTATCAGCACGTGATCCATTTCCCGGACATCAGAAAAGAAAAACGGGCGGGAGCAGTAACGTATGATATTTGCATGACCCAGGTGCAGATCTGAGATCAGGAAGATATCATCAGGATTCGATAACCTGGGATCTAATCGTTCGAATCCTACCTTGTGGCGGTAGAGCATGAGGGTTTTTTGCCACGCCTTATTGTTCTGACCATGATCGGCGACAATCCAGCGCTTTTCGAGAAGATCATATTCTGCGAGAATAGAATCGCCCTGCATTACGGTGATCCTGAGTCCTGTTTCATCGAGGGTGATCGGCCGGACTTCATGCCCTTTTCTCCTTATGAGAGCACGTTGCAGCATGAACAGGATCCCTGTAATAAAACCAAAAGATGTCCTATCCTGTACCTGCACCTCCTGCTGGCGTCTCGTGAGCACCGAAAAAACGGATGACGCAAAGGATGGGTCAAGATGGTTTGCTACCGTTACGTGAAACCATTTGCTGTCGGGGACAGTGTCCCATATGTTGTTGCTATGTACAAGAGGGGATACTGCATCTGCTATCGCTGCCGTAAGTTTTCTTAATTCCTCCGAAGGACAAACTCTGAATGCGATCACACTGCCGGACATACCCTCCCGTTTTTCCCAACCATCGATCGTAAACGGGATTGGATCGTAGGCAGCAGCAACCCTTCCGATCGCATCGAGGAGCTGCGTTGAGTTGATACCGTCATTCAGAGTCAGGGGCCCGAACAGGGTGACATGGGGGTGTCTCTCGATGAAATTCCCGATATTAAACAACCGGGCAATGGTAAAAATCGTCTTCTTGATCCGCCATTTTGTCCTGCCAAGACGGATTTCCACAAGATAAATGTCATCCATATGCCGCAGCCTGCCGATTTAATTTCTATTAGTGGTCTTCAGGGTTAAATCTTTGATTTAGATTTTTTCCTTCCCCAACAAAAAGGAAATAATGATAAGCCGAAGATTGTGATAACAAGGTTGGGTTATGATGAACACCTTGCTGCCACCCATACTCTCATGGTCAAAGAACGTCAATATTTTCACTATCTATGGGAAATTCCCGTAGGGCGTGACTACCCTTCTCTTTGATACGGACATGATACCAACATTGACATGTTTTTGAATTATTGATATTTTGATTCATTGAAAATTCCTGTTTAGCTTAATCAATAAGTAGTTCCAGACGTACCATATAGTCTGGAGCATCGCCTCAAATTTATCATCAATAGCGGGGTCATACGTTGTTGACGGGAAATCCATAACGGCGATTGCCATCTGGACTATTTTGATTAAAAATCATGCGATGAGAAACTGGAGTGGAGATCTCCCACTCCTCCAGCAGCCTGAAGAGAGGTACCAACCTCACCCTTGCTCCGGGTAAGGATCTAATCCCCTCCTACACACCTGCGCTGAGGCACAACCGGGGATTTGACTTGACAAATTTTGTTGAAAGGATTAGTCCAATAGCACAACTGAAAATTGCGAATGAAATGAAATGAGGTTCCGGATAAACGATACGAATGGAAATTAAATAACTAATTATAGCAAAAAAGAAGGAGAGAATTGAAAATAAAATGACAATTTTGTAGTTAATATTCTTATCATATATGAAAAATAAAAAAACAGGGATGAGAATGGGAAATGCAATGAATATAACTCGATCAATGGTAGTTACAATAAACAGTTGGGCTAGTATAAAAGGTAATAGTATATAAGAATTCTTTATAAAAGAATTATTTACCGATTTGAAATAATAGAAAAATATTAACCAAATTATCCCAAAAGGTAACAATGTCATGAGAATAATTCGAAATATACCAAATAATTGGGAAGTATGGTATAGCATGATTTGAACGATATAATTAATCGAAATATAGTTCTGCCCGATTGGATCAATAAAATTGCGAAATAGTAAAAATAGTAAAATAATGGGTATCAAAGGTATAGATCGGAAAAACGCTTTCTTTAACCCATATTCGTTGATTAATATATACACAAAAAGAGGTATGGTTAATAATATAGTCTCTTTTGAAAAGATCCCAAAGATAAGAACGAGAAAATATACATGATAATTTTTAATTAAAAGCAGATACAATGCTAAAATCCATACCAGCCATGAAATTGGATCAATTAATAAAAATTGTTTAATTTCATAGATGAAAACAGGAGATACCATAAAAATAGTAATTCCAATAAATCTTAAAAGAAAATTAAATCCTAATTTTTTTAGAAAATGATAAAAAATAAATGATGTCAGTATCAACGCAGCAAGGGTAATTATTAAAAAGCTGTTTTCATGATTGAAGGGGAGGAGATAAACAAGGGATGGGGTTAACAATCGAAATTCGTAAGGTGCCTCATGTACATAGGAATAATGTATCGGATCATATGACATATTTAAATATATTCCTCCATCTCTAGCCACGTCACCAAAACCAAATGATGATGCAATAAGGAAGAGAGAGAGAATTATGAATAGTGCACAATAACTGATAATAATTAAATTTTCGTATTTTTCAATTATTTGTTCATATTTTTTTTCCTGTGACATAATAATCCGTCCTTAATGGGGTTGATTTTTTCTCTTATGGCCATATAATTTTCCATGGATAACAAGCGACGCCAGCCCGATTGCCACCGCAAACCAAAGTGTTGCTGCTCGGCAAAGCAGTGTAGCGGCAGTTGCATCGGCAGCAGGGATCCCCTGCCCGGCCAGCAGGAGGATCATGATTCCCTCTGTTGCACCCAGACCTCCGGGGAGCATAGCGAGGAAACCGGAGATAATCGAAAAAGCGTAAATAAATACCGAATCAAGTACGGTAATATGGTTGCCAGTACCAATTAACGCTACATACAGGCCGAGACTCTCAAAAAACCATGAAATAACAGAAAGCCCGGTCCCGATACCGAGAGGTTTACTCGCAGTTAACTGCCGGGTAGAGGAATAGAGCGAGTGAAGTGTCTCACGATATCTTTTCATGAGGGGAAACCGGCAAATAATTTCCAGACATTTCATGGAAACCGGCTCATATTGGAAAGCGATTAACAACATGAGGAGGAGAGCAATCAGGGTAAGCGCTGGAATAATTCCGGACACAAAAGCAGCTGAACCAATGACGACAAGAATTCCCATGCCAAGCAGATCAGTCAACCGTTCGACTGCCACAACGGGCGCGGTCCGGCTCACGGCTAATCCGTAGCGTTGCAACAGGTATGGTTTGATCAACTCTCCACTTTTAGCCGGTGTTATAGTCATTGAAAATCCGCTAAAAAAAATAAGGATGCTGGCTTTTAACGGGATAGACACGTTCAGTACATGCAGGTAGTAATGCCATTTCACAAACCTTATGAGGTAATTGAGAGTGGCAAAAAAGAGCATCAGAAGAAAAAGCCCGAGGGGAAATGCACGTATAATCCCAAAAGCGTTACCTGCACCTGAAAGGATAATAAAGAGACCATAACAAAGAACCGTCGCAATAACGATGTGTATTACTGATATCCGTTTTATAATCGGGATGCTTTCACCGTCCTGACAATCTTCGAGATACCATGAACAAAGGGGAGCACTGGATGATAGTATATACGGGCTTGCTGGAGAACGCTGATCAACTCTTTCGGACCGTCAAAAAAAGGCAATTCAAGATAGGTCTTTCCCAGTTCGTAGAACGTGTGGGCATCAGAGCCACAGGAAACGGGTTTGTTGTGCAGCCGGGCATAGTTGACCGCTCGCAGGTTATCGTCAGGAATAAGATTTCGCGAATTGTATCCTTCGATAATATCCAGATCGGTAATATGTATATCCATGACTTGTTTGTTCAGAACATGATGCCGGTACCGGTCAAAGGGGTGAGGAACAACTGCGAGCCCTCCCTGGTCATGAATTTGATCCATGGTCTCCCTGGCTGACATCCCGGGTGGAATCTCGGTGGAGAGAAATAAACCGACCAGCTCGCCATCCCGGGTTGAAATTTCCTCTCCATAAATTATCGGGAAGTCAGAATTATCCTGTTTTAACAGCCGTCCGAAATGAATACTTCCTTTCAGGGAATTGTGATCGCATATACAGGGAAGGATTCCGGTTTTTTTGAAGCTGCTGAAAATCCGATCAACGTCAAGAAGGGAATCCAGGGAAAATGCGGAATGCACATGCATATCCATTTTCAGGTGATCAGAGGACATAAAGCGTTGTCACCACCACACACACCCAGAGTATAAGGTTGGCAACGAACGCATGGTCTTTGAAAATATCGTCAGGATCAGACCCTTTGTGGAGGCTGGATGAGAGGAACAGTAAGATCCCGTAGAGGACAAATGGTGTGCTAAGAAGGAAATCCTGATTTTTTATCACAATAATGGCATAAATTAAATAAACAATGAGGGCAACTGTCGCCGAAATTATCACGAACGTGCGGAGTATGACCAGATCGTACTGGACCAGTACTTTCCGATGATTTATTGCATTCTCCATATTGGAAAGTTCTGAACTCCGTTTTGAAAAACCAAGCAGTAACGCGAGAATGAATGTCGCTACAAAGAGCCATGATGAAAGCTGAACCTTGACTGCAACGGCTCCGCCTAATACCCGTAATATGAAAAACGCACCGATCGTCAGAACATCGATGATGAATAGGTGCTTCAGATAGATTGAATAGAGGATGTTGAGGAGGAAATAGCCGAGGATAATAAAGGCAAATGTGATGGGTAGGAACGAACAGATGGCAATAGCCGCAGCGGCAAATACCATTGCAATAGCCACAGCGACTCGTTTTGAGACCAGACCGGAAGCGATAGGACGGTTCTTTTTGGTCGGATGGTATGCATCGGCTGATGCATCACGGATATCATTGAAAATATACGTGCTGCTGGAAATTGTGCAGAATGCACAGAATGCAAGGATTGCTGAAAATAAAGCGTCTGGATTTTTTAAAAGATTTGCGAAAACAATGGGGGTAAAAACAAGGATATTTTTATACCACTGTCTGACCCGGATAAGGCGGATGAATGAGGACCAGCTGATAGGAAACAGGTAATGAACCCCGGTTCTTTGTACGGTAACAGATGATGACATTTAAGATTTCACTCCGTTAACATCCTGACCCCGTACCTCGTCGTATATGATGGGAAAATGTTCGCGTCGCCACGGTGGTAAACCCCGCAGGATAAGATCGCGTAATAAAACATCCCCAAGCACGCATCCCTTCAGGTAACCAGATTTTTACGTTTCATACTTTGCCATTGGCTTTTATATAGGCCATAGTGCAAGTATAGAACTAGAAAAAGCTCATTGTTGCTGTGGATTTTGTGCCATTCGATAATGGTGGGTTTTTACAAGATACAGGTCGCACCACCGCAACACACAATAATACCGTGTAATCATATTTTTTAAGATACGACGGCCAGTTTAGTCCACCTGACCCGGAACGAATTCTTATCATCAGGAACATCCAGAAACAATTCCATGAAACGGGATCTCCTTGTTGTGCTCGTCATACTCGTCTGTGTTCTCAGCCTGGTTGCGACCTCCACAGTCTGTGCAGCGGATGCCGTCACGGTAAAAGGGGTCCGGTGGGATATCTCCGATATCATCGTCCTTTCCACTACCGTCCTTGCTACGGCCCTTGGCATTATCAGCTTCATCGGGTACAGAAGAGACGGGAGAACCAAGGTCCTGCTGGTCACGGGGGCCTTCCTGCTTTTTGCCCTGAGGGGTGTTTTTATCCTCAGCGGTGATCCGTTCACCCTCCGGGAGCCACTCTTCGATATCGTTGCAAACCTGCTGGACTTTGGTGTTCTTGCATGTTTCTTTTTCGGTATGACCATGAAGTGATACCCTCATGGACCATTCGCGAAAAAGCCATATTGATATACTTGATCTGGAATCGCGGAGAAAAATCTACGATCTGGTGAAGCAGTATGCAGGGTGTTACATGCGGGAGATCCAGCGTGCGTCCGGCATGTCGTTTGGCACGGTCTCTTACCATCTTTCATACTTGCAGAAACACCGTCTCATCAGAGGTGAGCATGACGGTAACCACCTGCGGTATTTTCCCCTTACAACGGAAATTCATGACGAGAGGATCCTCGCGTTGCTGCGGCAGCGACCCGTCCGGAATATCCTCCTTTCCATCATGGCGCACGAGGGCTGCAGTCACCAGGATATTGCCTCCTCGGTCCATCTTTCGCCATCGACGACAACATGGCACCTGAAAAAACTGCTCGAAAGCGATATAATCCGTTCGGAAAAACGGGGCAAGTATAATGCCTATCTTCTCAATGTCCCGAAAGAGTCCATCATGAATCTCCTGATCATGTTTCGGGAAAGTTTCCTTGACAGCCTTGTGGACGGCTTCCTTGAGCTGTGGGAATGACATTTTTTGGGAGTGATAAAATCACCGTCGCCGCACTCAAAACTGAAAAACAGGAAGGGGAAGATCCGATGAAATGTGAGCTAGTAACAATTGAAATAAATTGAAAAAATAATCTATATATCGGTTTATCGTAAATTTCAGAAAAAATTTATTGGAATCAAGTTTGTTAAGAATGGGGAGATAAATATTCTTCAAAAACCTATCTCTACATTATTATTCGACATGGATAACACTCTTTTTGACCTTGTTGAAGCACAGATTGCTGCCTGCCAGGCCGTGGTAAAACATCTGGGTCAGAATGACGGGGAGAATTTGTTCTCATATTTTTTGACACCCACCCATGGGTTCGAGTCTCATGAAAATATCCGCCAGTACATGGAAGAACGAAACATCCCCGTTAATGGTGTCTACCGATCTGCCTGTCAGGTATATGAGAAGGTAAAACTCCGGAACATTTTCCCCTATGCGGGAGTTCCCGGAACACTTCAGTCACTCCACGAGCAAGGGTATCATATGGGAATTGTAACCGATGCACATTCCCGGGATGCGATGCTCCGTCTGGAAAAGACCGGATTATTGCCCTTTTTCTGTTGCATAGTCAGTTTTGACAGGGTAAGGGTAAAAAAACCTGCACCTGAGCCGTTCCTCTTCGCGCTTGAAATGATGAAGGCGCATTCCGGTGAAGCAGTCCTGATTGGCGATAGTCCCCGCAGAGATATCGAACCCTGCCGGTCTCTTGGCATTAAGACCGTGTATGCCCGCTATGGGGACCGGTTCTCGCATGATCACAGCAATGTGCCTGCGGATTTCGTCATTGATGCAATGGGAGAATTGCCGGATATTCTTCTCGGGCTTGAGAAAAAAACCGGATAATTCTCTATTATAATTACGGGAAATCTGAAAAAAGAGTAAAATTTTGACGCGATGGGAAGATTTCCATGACAGAACCACCAAAACTTAAAAAGAGAAAAAGATACAATAAAAAAATATGATTGTTCCGACAAGGATTTTTTTCACTAAGGGAGTGGGGGTCCACAAAGATCGCCTTGCATCCTTTGAGCTCGCCTTGAGAAAGGCCGGAATCGAAAAATGTAACCTTGTATACGTTTCCAGTATTTTTCCACCGAACTGCAGGCAAATCTCAAGATCTGAGGGATTAAAATTACTGATGCCCGGTGGAATCACATTTTGTGTAATGGCAAGGAACGACACGAATGAGCCTAACCGGCTCGTATCATCTGCAATCGGACTTGCACTTCCCAAGGATATTGAGGAATACGGGTATCTGTCCGAACACCATGCCCATGGCGAGACCCAGGAAAAGACCGGTGAATATGCTGAAGATCTTGCGGCAACGATGCTTGCGACTACGCTGGGGATAGAATTCGATGTAAACCTTGCATGGCAGGAACGTGAACAGATCTATAAAGCGAGCGGAAAGATCATCAAGACAAAGCATGTGTGCCAGTCAGCGGAAGGCGATAAGAACGGGCTCTGGAGCACCGTTATTGCGGCGGCGGTTTTTTTATAAATAGATAAGATAACGGCTCTGTAGAAAATCTTAACCGCGATAAGATCAGAAAATAACATCACTTTTTAAGATATCAATATTGATGAAGCAAGATGTGAAAGCGAAGAAATTATTTAGGTTGATTGTCCTACATCCAATTCATGGTCGTGATTAGATGAAAATTAACTGGGATTTGCACATCGGGTTTTGGTTAGGTATCGCGGTAATGACCCTAATTAGTATTGCAAGAACCGCTCTTCATCAGACTCTATATCAATATGATTGGTACATTTTAGCTCTTTCAATAATTGTGCTAATCGTAGTATTGACTTTAAGAAACCGTTCGATAAAACGCTAATTTTTCCATCTCCCGATTTTTGACAGATTTTCCAAGGTTATCTACCTCCAGAAGACTTTACAGAACCAACAAAAGTATCGAAATTTTTAGTATTGTCAAATGAATGAAGGAGCTGGATAAATTGGTCCGTAGAAACGGCTCTGTAGAGAAGATATCTTTTCCGAAGTAACAACTGACCACAAAAGCTAAGGTACGGTGTCTCCTTACCTTGTTATGCGAATAACGAGCGAGAAGGCAACATAATGTCAGCAAACCGGTATATCAGGTTTGTTGAATTGTCTTCCGGGTTAATCAGAGATTCCAGAATCCCTCTATTTTCATCCAAATTCTCAAAACGGACCTACACTCAGCACCAGTTACTCATTCTTCTTCTCCTGAAAGAGTACCTGTCCGAAGATTACCGGGACACGATAGAACTTACTGAAATCATGGAATCACTTCAAGAGAAGATTCACCTCGATGAGGTTCCCCATTTCACGACGATCCATAAATTCTGTCAACGGATTCGATCCTCGACATTCACTCGGCTACTCAACAGGCTTATTAAACAGTTCTACGACTGGGGTGAGAAGATCTCTTGTACTGCGATCGATTCGTCAGGTTTTACCAGCTCCTATGCTAGTTCATATTATTCCTGGAGAACCGGAAAAACACGAAAACGATTCCTGAAAACCTCTATCTCAGTCGATACTGATCGACAGTTCGTTACCGGGTTCAAGATCTCTCAGCAACCGGTCCATGATATCCCTCATGCAGAAAAACTCCTCCTTCAATGTAACAAAACGAGAAAATCTGAAACCTATATCCTCGATAAAGGATATGATTCGGAAGATATTCACAGACTGATTCGAGATGATTTGAACGCTTATTCGCTTATCCCTGTCAGAAACAGAAAACGAAAACGGATATTCGGCGTCTATCGTCGAGAACTCGCCAGATCTTTCGACCAAGCCCGGTATCACCAACGAAACAAGGTCGAA
Organism: Methanoregulaceae archaeon; assembly: GCA_015660885.1. Classification (GTDB taxonomy): domain Archaea; phylum Halobacteriota; class Methanomicrobia; order Methanomicrobiales; family Methanospirillaceae; genus Methanoregula. The sequence goes on from JACTUB010000015.1 coordinate 58,221, forward strand.
ACGGTATTCTCCGTCATTAAAAGAAAGTTCGGCGAAGCTTTGAAAGCCAGAAAATTCCAAGAACAGATCAAAGAACTCAAAATCAAATTGATCCTCTACAACATCTCGAAAATTATTCTCACGGTTTTTATTCGGATCTATTACTGAGGAATTCTACAGAGCCAAGATAACGGCTCTGTAGAAACCCTACGTTCTCTGAAGAAAAATAGTAATAGATAGATCTAAAGCACGGCGTCTCCTAACCTCGTGGCGAGGGACGCTTAAAATTGTGGATATAATCATTTTAATTTGATCCTTGCATTCGTCAGGAGTATGTCATGCCTAGAACTCTGGTTCTATACCATACCGAGAGTCCGCTCGCGATGGCAAAAAGAATGACGATAACGATAGTGAGGGCGGGTTGACTGTCAGGATGCACCACCATATTGAGGTATATAACCAGTCCCTCCAGAAGCGAAAGTCCGACTACCATCAAAATTAAGCTATGCTTCTTTTGCATCATGCTATCTTCAAATTACAATCTATACTCTAATAAAAGGTAGGGATACACCGTACTTTAGCTTTTTTGGTCAGTTGTTTATTTCGGAGAACATAGGATTTCTACAGAGTCAAGATAACAGGAAAGGGAAATAATATATTCTTTTTTTTAAATATCTCTTCCCCCGCCGTGATTCGGCTACAATGATGTGGAGGCTATTTTGTTTTTACGTCGCTTCCGTATGCAATATACCGGATTTTCCTGGCAAGATCCAGCACAGCAACCCGGGCCGGGCTATCCGCCGGAATCTGTGAAACCGGGGTGGCTGCAAGGTCTGCTGCTTCAACCAGTGGATCATCGGGAATAATAGCAATCGGTATATCATTGCCAATATCAACCGGCGCAGTACCGGATTTGAACCTGTTGAAAACTATGTGGATGCGTTCCGGTTCGAGTCCCAGCTGCGTTGCTATCTCCCGTATACGGGTAATTGTCCGCAATCCTCTGGCACCAGGATCACTCACGATAAGGAGCATATCCGGTTTCCCGAGCGTTCCCCTGCTTATGTGCTCCATACCGGCCTCTGTATCGATCACGATAAACCGGTAATCACCCTCAAGCTGGAGCATGCATTCTGATAACAAATCATTGGCAAAACAATAGCATCCGCTTCCCTCCGGCCGACCCATCGCCACGAGATCAAAACCGTTGGCTTCGACCAGAGCCTGACGGAACCGGAACCTGATAAAATCATGGCGATTCATGCCCGGCGGGATGTGACGGGTAAAAGCTTCTTCCCGCATGGACCCCAGTGATTCATGGACAGTTACTCCGAGTGCTTCATGCAGGTTGGCATTCGGGTCGGCATCGACTGCGAGAACAGGAATTTCTGCCAGGTCGATAAACGAACGAATAAGAAGGGAACTGACTGTTGTCTTGCCGGTCCCCCCTTTTCCTGAGATTGCAATGGTGAACGGATGTTTTTGCATGAACCAGTCCTTTGTTTAATCCTGACACCTTATCATAGACCCGGTGCTTTTTCCCGGATGCGCCGTGAGATTTCCGCGGCGGTTTGCATTATCGCAACAGCACCTTTTCGGTCAGCAAACCGGATCCCGCAACTGGGCGTGATGAGGGACTGGGCATCAAAAAGATGTTCCGGCATGCGGGAACAGAGTTGGGTCCTGATAGTAAGATATCGTTCATAGAGCAGGTCGGTAGTCTCCGTTGCAAATATTCTGTATTCTGCCGGGACAACTCCCCACGCAACAACCCCTCCCCGCTCCATATAGGTAGCTATAGCATCTGAATACAACAGGAACTCTTTTGCTGTGGCGTAAGCATCAATGGAAACGATTGAAGGCAGGAGGTCCATGACAAATTCCCAGTCCGTATTCGAGCAGCAGTGGATGCCGAGCCCCCCCTGGACCAGCGCCGCAATATCCTCCCAGCCGGATCTTACCATTTCCTGGTTAACCGGCACCACCGATGATCCCAATGAAGCAAGATATGGTTCATTCAAAACGACGACTGTTTCTGCAACACCGGTCTTTTCTCTCATTTCCACCTCGCACCACCGTGCCTTGAGCGCGATCATCTTCGAAAGCACATCGGCAAGTTGTGCATCATAGTAAATCGGGCGCTTGTCTGCGTCGACTACCTGCATGCCAAACGTGACCGGTCCCGTAACCTGGCATTTCAACAATTTCGCATGGGATATGTCATGGGACATCATTTCGATGAAACAGGACGCATATTCCTTGTGGAGTCCGTAGGGAATATAGTTGCCCTCCACATAATCCCTGTATACCTGTTCCATCGCTGCAGTATGATCCGTTGCACTGTCATAGAGGAGCCGGTCGTCCCTGATGAGCCGTCCCGGCATCTGCTCCGAGTCATTAAAGACAATACTTTCCAGTTGTCCCCGGTCCGGAAGAGTTGGCACGTAAGGGAACCGGGGGAATATTGCCAGGACATCGTTACATGCCTCTTTAGGATCGGTATGGGGAAGCGCGCCGACTCCTGTCGCAAGAGAATGCGGTGAAGGAATCATCTTTGCCATCTGGTTATCCCTTCCTTAACCGACAGGCTTCCAGAAGTTTCTGAACCATAGGGAATAACGTGAGATCCGTGTGCGGCAGGAATGTACTCGAAGTATAATCATCCATAAAGGAGGGTTCTGCGTTGAGTTCGATATACGCTATCCTGGACGCAATTGTATCAAGTGTTTTTCGTTCCCGCCGGTTGATAAGCGCAAGATTCGCACCCGTTACTGCCCCGTTCCCGATATTTTTTATCCGCTCTAATTCGATCTCCGGTATCAGCCCGATAATTGTGGCATTTTTCTTGTCCAGATAATTGCCAAATGCGCCGGCAAAATAAATCGTAGAGATTTCATGCCTCGTGACACCTGCCTCCTTCATCAGGGTCACACAGGCAGCATGAATCGAGGCCTTGCTCATGATCAGGTTTTTGATATCGTTTTCCGTGATCACGATATCCTTCCCGATATCCGTCTCATGTGCCCATGCAACAACAAACTCCGGGAAGTGAGGGCCGGTGCGGACTCTCTTGTTTTCTATGCCGGTATTTATCCGCCCGGTCCTGTCAATGACACATGCAGAGATGAGTTCTGCAAGCAGATCAATTAATCCGGATCCCGTAATCCCCCGTGGTTTGATATTGTTGATTGTTGTGTAGCTGGGATCAAGAGTAAACGGGTCAACGGTAATTTTCTCGATCGCCCCGGGGTTTGCCCGCATGCCAAAAAGCACTTCCCCGCCTTCAAGTGCCGGACCGGCAGCGCCAGCACAGGAGAACATCCATTCTTTGTTTCCGAGCACGACTTCGAAGTTGGTGCCAATATCAATAAGGAGCGAGATCTCCTCACGTTCACTCATGCCACAGGAAAGGATATCGGCAATAATGTCCCCTCCGATGAAGTCACTGACAGCAGGGAAGACAAAAAGCCCGCAGTTCTGGTTACCGGCAATACCAATTCTGCCGGCAGCAACGGACAATGCCCGCTGGACTACGGGCACGTACGGTTCTGCGATGATATAGGCCGGATCAATCCCGAGGAGCATGTGGCTCATCACCGTATTACCGGCAACCACCACCTCGTAAATATCTTCACGGTCGATTCCCGCAGTATTTGAAGCAGAAGTAAGTGCAGTATTAATGCTCTCTGCAGCAAGTGCCTGCAGTTTTGTAAGCCCGTTTTTCCGGGCAAAATTCACCCTGGCAAGAATGTCTTCTCCACAACTGATCTGCCGGTTGTAATTCGAGGCAACCGCGACTACCTTGCCGGTGACCAGGTCCCAGAGATACACGACCACGGTTGTAGAGCCAAGATCGACCGCAGCACCAAAGATGCGTTTTGACGTGTCATTCTCCTGGAGATCAATAAGCCGGTACCCGCCAGGGACAAGGGCCACTGTCCCGGTTACTTTCCAGTCACTGTGCCGGAGAAGAGTAGGTATTTCACGCATAACTTCCAAAGGAACATAGATTTTTTCTGCAACCGGTCCCCCGCTTCTCTGGACACCCCACAAGAGCCGGGTCAGATCCGGTGAAGGATCCGTCAGGGTAGGAGGCTGGAGCTCGACATAATATTTCCTGACTGAAGGGTGAAATTCGATCCCGGCATCCCTTCCTTCGATGAGAATCTTTTGCTCCTGGATAAGGGTACTTTCGGGAACGAACACCTTCAGATCTCCCTGCACCGTTGTCTGGCAGGCGAGACATGCCCCTTTATTCAGTTCATCCTCGCTAAAAAACTGCAAATATTTCTGGCGATCAAATTCTGTTCTCCCCGATTGAACATAAACCACGCACTTGCCGCATTTTCCCTGCCCGCCACAGACTACGTTGATACTCAGCCCGGCTCTCTGGGCGGCATCAAGAATGGTACTCCCCCGAGCTACGTCGATCTTGCGATAACTGGGAAGAAATGTTACCGTACGCATGGTGTTCTGTCCTTAATACTAACAATAGGGAGACGGATGAGAAATATGCTACGGTGATGACTATCGATGAAGGGGATTGAATAAACAAAAAACAGGAACGGCGATGATTGTCCACGTCTTCCACTTTAACCCGCTCCGGAAGTTACGGGGGAATGTTCCACAGGCATTGAAAATATTACCGGGGTTTTGCAGTTCTGTTACTTTTTCCGTCCCTGTTCAGGAAGGTAGCGCAAAGCAGCCAAAAGGCTGCAGGCAGCCATGAATGCGAATCCGGCAGGAACTCCCTGTGCACCCAGTTCACGTGGGTGCGGTGGCGGTTCCCGGACTGCGGTGAGAGTGCCGCACAACTGGCGAGAGGCAGGTAAAGGATCCGCTTGCGGGTCTTTTCCAGTTCCTATCTTCCAGGCCCATAGAGAATAAGTGTTGGTTTTGTAAACATTTTTTGAAAAATACCACTCGCGAATAAATGCTGCATAATTTCAAATACCGTTTTATCAACATACTAACGTAATGAAATTCTTAAAAAATCTAAAAAAATTTTTTAAAAAAGCAGATAAATCTGAAGAAACAATTTCCTCTATTTCTGAAAGGCAGGTTACAGGAGAACCAACCAACCAGATAATGCCTGACGAATCAGATGCCCATCAAAAAAAACAGGCCGAACGACAAAGATTTCATGAATATCAACGAAGTATTGAAGAATTAAAAAATAATGAATAAAGAACTGAACGAAAAAGACGTGAGAAAATAAAAGCTGAAGAGTTAAGAAAAATTAAAGAAATAAAAGCAAAAGAACGAAAAATCGTAGAGAAAGAGCGGCAAAACATAATTAAATGCCCGAAATGCAGAACGAATATCCCGATTGAACATATTTATTGCAAAAAATGTGGTGAAAAACTTCGCGAAACTGATCAGACGTCGTGAACCTTTCTGACGGTTTTGATTCGGGGTTATCTAACCGGAACTTGTGTCTGGGATTTAGATTGGCACTTAGTGCAGTAACCATGTATTGCCACTCCAGAGTTCCCCCTCAACAGTTCTGCCAGCGACTATGATTATCGGTATGATTGGAGCGGTACTGCTCACCCAAAGAACAAGAGAACAATAAAATTTCTTATCCAGCTTCAATTCACTTTTGTTGTATTGCTTAATGAAGATAGAAGTACTCACCATCTTCCCACAACTTGCATTCAGCCTTGAGGCTTGGTGTTAATGCCGGACCGAAATCTATTCCTTTTTCGATCCAGTCTTTTATTGAATTTTTCTTGGTGCACCAGTATGTTTTCATGATCTCCGGTTTCTGGCTATATTCTTTAAGGGGTTCGAGGCAAGGGGAGGTTGAAACTGTTCCTCACTGAATTAAGACCCCAGCAATGGATTTTTGTTGGCGTTTCTCAATGATCGGTTATTATATCCTCATAATGAAAGAAAGGACTGTTTTGACAATCTGATGAAAATGGAAAAAATTATATTACATTAGTCTAATTATTATGATCGCATGAAAAGTTCACAGCAGCAGAAGAAGCTCTGTGAGAAGATACTGGCAGGAATGAATCCCAGTATACGTGCCTATCACACTAACAGATGGGTTCAAACCTGTAACCACGAGGCACCACCCCCCAGGGATCCTGAAAAATTATATGCCGAGTGGCGACGACGGAACAGGCCATTATACTGACTGACTTCAGCATAGTCATTTCCATGTTATAACTGACTTTTAAATACATCAGTATGTTTATGGGGTTAAAATAAACCCCGTAAAACCGTCCAATTATCTTTTAATCCTAAAATAGGATATTATCCTTTATGAAATCAAAATCCCGGCAATGCCCGAACAGTCATGGAGCTATGCACCGGGCCTGCATCAAGATCACGCCGGACCAAAAACAAACATGGTTGGCAATTCCTTGGCAATATTGCCCGGTCTGCAAAATAAAGTTACCCGATTAATTACACCACTGTCTATTCCGACAAAACCTGGCGTGGATATCATTTTTTACTGCGTCCAAACTTACTATGCGAATGTGATAGTTTGTATTTCAATTATATCAAAAAAGAGAAGTCTGGCAATCCTGTCAGAGTTAAAAACAGATATCGCGTGTCATTTTGGAATATACCGGTCCGGTGGGAGGTACCAGTAACTATGGATGTATCAGGACCTGTCCGGAATTTTCGCTCATTATCAGTGAGCTGCTATCCACTGCTTCAAAATCCGATCCCTTTAGCCGGTGGAGTGTATGAAGGGCATCATTGTCCCACCGCTCATCCGGGGCACCGGTAATGTACCACGGTGCGCCATTATCGGAAAGGATCATACCATATTTTTTCAGGGCTTCCAGCACAATTTGTGCCTGGTAAGGATACCCTGATGTGTTGAACGATGATTTAAGCCGGAATCTCTGCCCCATTGGAGGATAGGCCGGGTCCGTAACAGATGAGGCATAGTGACGGGCAGGCCAGGTATATGCCCGCCTGGTGGAAGGGGCAGTGAACCGGAGGGCATGGTTAATCTCCCCGGCATTGACTTCATCATACCGGACAAGACCAGGAAGAATAGCAAGACCGGCTGCATCCGCTGAAGTCCAGCCTGAGGGTCGCAGTGTATAACCGGACAGATTAAAGACAGCCCCGGAACCAGCAGCCCATGATCCGTCAGCCTGTTTTTCAGCGGCGTAAAGTTCATAGAGAATCTTTGCGTCCCGGTCGATAATCAACAGATGGTGGTCTGACCCTCCTTCGATTAACGGGTTGTCCGGGATAGGATACGGCCCGGCATCGCTTTCATCTGCATAATCAAATATAACGGTTTTTTTCTCCTGGGATCCATTCACGATATTGTAGGGAATCCCGATTAGGTTCCCTTCATACATACCGGATCCGAAATCAGCGTGAAGATATGAAGTGCTTCCGATAGTCCTGACATACTCCGCTGACCGGGGATCAACCGGAAGTGAATCGACGCGGGTATTCCAGATATGATCCGGAGGAAAGACCGGAACCCCGCTGACTGATGGTCCGCTGAGAACAGCCGGCGATACTTTTGTACCGTCAGAGCCTGCCGTAATACTTCCCGGAGTGACAGGGATAGGACTGCTCCGGCTGATATCGCCAGGGGGACGATCAGCCTCCTGGTGTGCATCATACTTCCCATTTGTTCCTTGAGGAGTATTTTCCCGGGCAGTATCGATTGCAATGGCAGTGAGTGCCAGCAGAATGAGTGCCAGTGCAGAAACCAGAACGATTCTTATCCACGTATTCATTCCGATGAACCTGTTCCTTGGGCATTAACCGCCGGAATCTTCTTTTAGATGATATATAAATTATCCATAACCCGGTGTTTAGCCGCTATAACCTGACGGTTCCAAGCATCAGAGGGGAACTTTACCCCATTCCTCATGCAGGTATTCCCCGATCTCTGCTGCGTCCCGGGGTCCGACCATCACTTTCCAGCCGGTTGCTTCTTCAATCCTTCCGGACAGCGGAGCGGAGTACCCCGGGATGATCAGCGTTTTATGGGCTACTTCGTTTTCTACATTAAATTTTTTAAGCGAGTCACGCACCAGCGTTTCGTTGAATTTGCCTGCAGCCACTGCAGTCAGCACTGAGAGCCCTTCGGTATCAATAATCAGCATGAAACAGGGGACACGGGAAGACTCCAGGTATCCCTGGAGAGTAAAAAAGGTGAGGGAAAAGTTTACGGTGACGAGGACCGGGGCATCTTTCCCCGGCGTCCCGACACGGTACAGGCCGGGATTCATCTGGATGGGTTTCTGGGGATCTGTGTAAATGTTCTGCCTGAGGGTAAGGGCAGCCTTTGATGACTCAGGTGAAAGAGGCGGCGTTATAATCACCGACGCATATTTAACGATCCCCAATGCGATTGCAGCGTCCTGAAGGAAGGGGTGAGTGGCATCCATAAAAACCGGATAGCCCAGATCCGGGGCTGCACGCGTGATGGCGAGCTGTCGTATGGCAGTTGCTGTGGTAATATAATCACCAAGGGACTGCGGACAAAGGTCCATGACCAGTTTTTTAACACCTTCTGCCAGGCAGTCTTTTGCAAGAGTGATGAGGTTGTCAATACCATGAGCTTTGATGGCCATGGGACAACTGTGTTTCTTTGCAACTGCACACATTTCCCTGAAATTTTCCGGCGTTGCGGTGTGGATAAGGGGCTGGTAGCTCCCGACCTGGACAAGTGCCGCATTCAGCGCTCCTGTGCTCTTAGCCATCAACACAAGAGGCAGATCCGCATTTTCCTCGACCGTGGCAACAGCCCGTGCAAATGTTTCCGGAGAGCCACTTGCATTTTCAATGGCAATACCATTAAACCGCAGATCGGAACCAATGCGGGTGAACGTCTCATCCCTGACCCGGATGGTCGTGGCAGTGATCTCTTCATGTGTCTGGAGATCCGAAATCTTGAAAAGGATACCGGGAGGATGATAGAACGTTTTGTCATGACGGTAAAGGACAAATTCCTCGCCGGTTGCAAATGACCGTTCCCCAACACCAATTTTTACGAGCCGTATCGGGGGTCGCGTCGTAGCACCCAGAACCGATTTTGCCTGATCGTCCAGATACGGACAGAGATCCACATCTGCTTTTCCCCCGGCGAGTTTCATGGCGAAGGTGAGGCAGGTGGGATCTCCGCATTCCTTGCAGTTCTTTTTCGGCAGGAGTTTATAGATATCCAGCGCCTTGAGTGCCATCCTAGTTCACCTCCGGAAAACCTGCACCTTTCATGAGGCTGGCAAAAGCATTTTTGAGCATCATCACCGTCTTTGGATGGCGGACACAGATAATCTCGGCACCAGCAGCTGCTCCGGAGATACCGGTATAAAATTCCCACTGTACTGCCATCTCATCCTGCAGGGATGGTTCTGCTTCCCTGACTTCTTTTATTGTCAGCGAATCGATGGCAGAACAGATCATGGGCATGGAAAGATCGGTATCACCTTTCAGTGCAGAAAACCGGATCCGTTCCATCGCCGAATAGGAATATTCAAAACCGTAACCGAGTGCACCGGTGTACGGATCAATCACGATATGTTCCCGTTGCACGCCGATCTCCCTTAAGAGGATATTAAGTTGTTTTGCGAGATTGACGTCAATAGGAGACTGGGCGATAAGTGAGTGATTGTAGGCAAGAGCAGCCGCAGCAATGCTGCGGTACCTGCCAGCTTCAGCAGTGCCAAGGAGAAGTCGTTCTCCCTGAGCAGTCTCACCACACCTCTGGAAAACCTCGCTGTCAATCCTTGGCTCATTACTTCCCTCAAGGATCAATGGGAGTCCGGTTGCCGAGAGAACTGCCTCGATGGTTTTTCCTACCGATGCAATATCAGAAAAATTCCTCTGCCGTGTGCTGGTGAGATAGAGACGGACCAGATCCGCACCATAGACCGTTTCAGCAGTCTTTGCCCATGCATCCACGTCGTCAACCAGATCCCCGCAGTAATTTCTGATGATGGGCGACCAGTACTCCGGGTCATCGCAGATCTCCAGAGCGACAAGGGGTGCTCTTAATAATGGGTTCAATTCAAGAAACGGGAGTGTTGTTCCCCCTCCAATACTGTAGGATGTTTTTCTTGTCCCCCCCTCTCCTGGGGTGGCGCCGAGAATAACCTTGCCAATCGTACCTGTCCAGCCGAAGTGAAGATCATATCCCATATGTGTTCCCTCACACCAGTGGTTTCATGGTCAGGGCGGGATGCTTCACACGTTCAAGATACACGATCAGCTCTTCGATAGTTGTTGCCCATGTCTCATCAGCGATCTTTTCAAAAAGATCCGGTTTGTTCTGTTCGGTAAGTTTCTTCACCAGCCTCATCTTCAGCTCTTCTTTGAGTGGGGAGGGCATCCAGACGAGACGTTCAATTCCTCCTTCACCCTGTAAGAACCGGTCAGAAAGTATGTAGTTCTTTGAGATGCCGGCAAATCCCGGTGTCTGTGCACCTCCCCCTATAGTTCCGGCAAGCGTGGAGAACGTCATTCCTGAAGGAGTGATGCCTTTAAATTCACGGTTCACTATCATGATCCCGTTCACTTCGGGAAGCATGAGGGCAATACATTCAAAACACCCGCAGCACGTCATCGGATATTCCATTACACTGTAGAGCGAGCAGCGTTCTACCTCCCCGTGGCTTGCCTTTTTGACAAACTTATTAACGCCGTCAAATTCCCCATTCGTGGTGTTGATGACAGCCCCTTTCTCGATAGGCTGGTTGGCACCGGAGGGAGAGATCTCGTACGCTATTTTTCCGTCCAGCCAGCTGATCGCCCCGCAGAGAGCCGGGCGTTCCGGTGTGATCACACAGACATGATTCGGGGCAAAGGTCTGGCAGAGCGTGCAGGAATAATACGTGCTTACCTCCGAGTCCCGCATGCCTTTTATCCGTGCATCACGCTCTTCATACACCTTCTCTGCATCCTTTTTTGCTTCAAGCACCTTTGCTTCATCAGTAATGAGCGTAACGGAAACAGCATCCAGCAGCTGGGGAAAGTCCATACGGAACTTGCCAGACAGGAGTTTGCCGAGATGTTCAATTTTTACACCTTTTGCCACAACCTCTTTTGAGATCCTCACCCAGATGATGTCACGCTGGGCTACATGCCAGGATCCTTCCCCGTAATTAACAAAGTTATGGATCCGGCGCTCAAGGACCGGCTCGTAATCTTTTTTCATCATCTTCCCGGCCACTTTTACGATAATTGCAAGAGGATATGCACTCCCCTCTTTCATCCTGTCAATCTCCGGTCCAATGACCGTCACCTGCCCGTCTTTTACCTCATCTGCGGAATTCATCTGTAAAAGTTCGAAAGCGGGGGATCTGCCTCCCCCGAACTCGACATACATCTCCTCTTTCCGGATACTTTTTCCCTCAAATGCCGGTGAACACCCCATGGGAATGGGGATGGCAGTGATATTCACCCGTATTCCTTTTTCCTCCATACCACGGCGGACTACCATGTCAGGGCTAGCAGAAATCCATCCACTTCCGTGGTAGTCCCCCAACGACAGGATAGGGAACCCGAGGACCCGCATCGCATCGACAAATGCAATTTCCTCATCAGTCAGCCCGGGATATACAATCACGATTGCCTTTGCCCGTTCCCTGGCGTAGGTAAGAAGACGCTGAACATCACCGGGAGTGACACCCCCAAACATCATTGCAACCCGTGCAATGATATCGACAAAGTAAATCCCGTAGGACGGTGACGGACCAAGAGGAATAAGACGGTATTCAAGTCCAACCTTCACTCCGGCAGCAGAAAGTGATGTGACAACATCGCCGGCAAGGAAGGTGAGCATATATTTTTCCTGCAGTTCCCGGCAGATGGCAGAAGCACTATCGGCACCAGAGGGGGTTCCGACAACCAGGGCAAGCCCGAGGATACTGCCATCAACCAGCGAATATCCGAGTTTCCGGATTATTGTATCGTCGATAAAACCGGTATAGGGAGCAGGTTTCCTGCCTTCAGCTGCTGTTCTCTCTGCAAGAATGCATTCCAGAGCAACAAGAGGATTATTGCCTGTCTTCTCAAATACGTCAAGTGCTGCCTTCTGGTCATGCACTGCAATACCCGTCAGTGCAAACGAAACAGGGAGGTGATACGCAGTTTCATCATACGAAACCGGGTGATTTATGGTGGTGATCATCGTTTTCAGATGAGTCTCGCCGTTTTTTTTCGCCATTTCCACGTCGGTCATCAGTTTTTCCCTCTGATCATGGGTTGCATACCAGAATAGATATAGTTTCGTTACCGGGTAAATACATGCAATTCTCCCTCAAAACCCGCGGGTTTCCTAGGATCATATAACAAAAATATTTATCCTTACTCATGATATTTTGTTCATGAAAAGGCTGAAAATGGATATTTTACGTTTAAATACAGGGTTTTACCCTTTTGTAATACTCATTGCAGTCATCTGCATCATCCATCCGGTGCTGGCCGATGGAGGGACAGTGACCATCTCCTATCGCGGGGCGGGTGGATATACTATCGGGGATGTCATCACGTTTGATGGAAGAAATACTGTCAGTAATACCACACTGTTGAAGATTTCCGGTTATGGTCTACCCGACGCCGGGGTTCCTCTTTATGATCTGAATGGTATTCCCGGCTCAGGAAATACGGTCTCTGTGAGCCCGGACGGTTCATGGAAATTTGTATGGTACAGTGCAAACGCTGCAGGAATCGAAAAAATGACGACAGCCCGGTATACTTTCATTGCTGTTGATCTCACCAATCCGGAAAAAATGGGATCAACATCTGTTCTGATGAAAAAACCTGAATTTTATATCAACCCCCAGGTGAGTGCGGCAAATCCAGGACATTATGTGGAGATATCCGGGATTGCTGAACAGGGTGTCACCTACGTCATAATTGAGATTACTGATTCTGAGAGCAGGATTCTGCATACATTCGTTTCTCCTGTCAGCGGGACGGGAGACTTTAGTTATGAATTCCATGTGGATATGCAACCGGGGCAGTACACCGTCCGAGTCAGCAACCCTTCACTGGCAAATGCTCTCACAAGTATATTTACTGTGGTACCCTTCGAAACATCCACTCCGGTTTCAACGATACCCGGGGTTACTCCAACCCTCGCAGAGACTGTGCCGGTTCTTACCGGTTCTTCACCCGATCAGACTCAGCCATCCGCTCCGGTTGCTTCTTTTACTCCCTCTACCCCCCTGTCACCCCTTACCCCGGTTGCAGGCCTCGCACTTGCCGGGCTTATTGCCCTTGCAGGATCAGCCGGGAAGAGAAAATACTAAAATCAGATATTTTTTTGCGGGTAAATACGGGTTATAAAAGGGAGAACCCGGCTCCGAAGAATCCCTGGTATTTTTAAAAATTGCAATAATATTGATGCAACAAATCTGTCAGATGAACAATATTTTGGAGGAAGCCAAAAAAAGCATATTTTTGTTGCCCATAAGATTAATCAGCATTTATACAAAATTAAAAGCACTGGGAGAGCAGAATAGTGAAACATCGCCAGGTATTTTCGCATGAACTACAATCTTAACGATATCAGTATCTGGATTATCATCCTCATAGCCACGTGTGGATTTTTCCTGTGTTTTTTACGAATGTGTGACTGGTGGAGGGACAGAATGGGACACGACCCACTGGAGCGCTGGCGGAAAAAGAAGTGATGAAAACAGGTAACGGGATATTGAAACCTCTTAAAAAAATTTATTGAGAACTTTTTTGCAGCTCAGACGAAACTGCCATAACCATGAGACTGATATTAAAGACTAAAATTACATACCTAAAGTGATACCGGAACGTGAACGATTTACCCGGCAATCCCGCCAGTCCAAACGCAATGCTGGCAGGTTCAGATACCGTACCATTCAGCCTCCCGGTTCTCTGTAACTCTTCCAAGGGTAAATCCTTTGTTCGTTCAGGTAAACAGGTTCGATTTTATCCTTGGGCCTCTGTCAGATAAAACAAAATCTGCACGATAAATAAAATTATATAGGCATTATTGTCCTATACCCATTGATTGGGAGTGCCCGCAGGCAGGGAATTCATCCGGTATGATTCTGCGACTTTCTCCTGAAAAACCCGGTATCAGATACCGGGGAGGAAGATCATGAACGACCAGCAGGAAGAGAACAAAACCATTGTCAGGGATTTTTACAACCTTGCGCTGAACCTTAAAAAGCCCGATGAAGCGGTTGCCAGATACCTGGGATCGTATTACCGGCAGCACAACCCGACTGCGGGTGACGGTCCGGGACCATTTATCGCGTTGGTGAAGGGATTTACCCAGGCATTTCCGGCACTCCATTTCGATTTCAGAAGGTTCATTGCAGAAGGGGACCTGGTGGTTGTCCACAGCCATCTCGTGAGGAAACCGGGTGACCGCGGTATGGCAGTGGTGGATATATTCAGGCTGGAACATGGCAAAATTGTCGAACACTGGGATGTCTTGCAGGAAATCCCGGAGTCGTCGTCGAATAGCAACACAATGTTTTGAGATGGTGGATAAGAGAGAGGGGGGATTGAGGGCATCCTGAACAGTCGTGGTCATGGTAGTCAGTTTCTCTTCAATTAAGCAAAACCAAAAGAAAAATCCTGAATGCAGGGTATGCCCGACAGAATCCGGAAAGAGATCATATTTCCCAGCACTCCAGCGCACCTCCGCGCTATTCATACAAATCCGGGCCCGTAAAACAAAATTTCCCAAAAAAATTCCCGCGCCCGATCCACTCCCCCATTGCTTTCGGAAATCCGGGCCTTGTCCAGGTCCTGATTCCCTTGAAGGTTCCCAAAATCATGCTTATAACCGCCCGGTTATAATTAATCTTATAAGCTGATTTGCCAATGTATGGAATAGAACAATGACGCGAGATTTCTGCACAGACACATCGAGGAAGATCCGGAAGTTCGGATACGCACGCAAGCCTGCGATCCGGTTGGCCCAAGTCATCCTTTCTCTTCAGGTGTCGGTGTGCGGACTGATGGGAGTATATGAGCTCCTGTCCCAGGTTGAGAATAACCGGAATGCCGGTTCCGGGAAATGGTTTTCGGGCGCCCGGGCCGGGATCGTTTCACCCGCCTTTTTTGCCAGACGGTAACTGCTGGTTTCCGGGTATGACGGATGTCTTTGAATTGTCCTGTAGGTTACCCTCTCAATAAAAGATGAATCCCGTAACCTTCCGATAGTTCCGGCTCTGTACATCCACCTACCCGGACCGGTTGCAGGTGTTCACAAAGAGGGAGCGGATGCTCCCGGAATTGGCCGTCACTATCGGCATATACATCATTTCAGAGTTGATTACGATTGACCGATGCTAACAACAAAGATACAACACAATCAGGGTCCCGTGCGATCCCTGAGCGGATAAGTGAAGGTACAGCCGGATCTTTCCGCGAGGTGACCAGACCGGATGCGATGGCGTCCTGTGAGGTCAGAGCATTACAGGAGAACACAAAAGACGGAACTGCCAGCGAAACGCAGAAGGAAAACCGCCCGCCACCGCATCTGGTGGAGCGGAAGACCGAACTCCGCGGGCTGGGTATTGCGCCTTCGCGGGGAAAGAAGAGTGTTCTCCGAAAAAAGACAGAACAGGACCTTAAAGATCCCGGTCCCGAGGTTCCCTATACCCGGTTCGAAGCAGCGGCACGGAGTATGGTCTGTGCCCTGATGGAACGACAGGACCGGATGAACGGGGAGATCTTCGAAAAACTCAACGATCTCGGGTACCGGCAGGATGACCTCGAAGCGACGGTTGAGGACCTCAGGCAAGGGAAGCGGTCCGGATGACCCTACCCACGAAATACGACCTTGTGGTCCCTCTCCACCTTATACCGGTTACCGTTGCACAACGGATCCGGGAGCGGGGAGATAACTTATACCGCATCTCGATTATACGGACTCACGGCCACCAGTATACGGTCAAATGCAAGTGCCGGGCAAAGATTGCGGTGGAACCCCCGGGGCGACAGGAGGATTGTTTCCTGAAACCAGATCCGGGACCAGTATCCGGTCCTTCCGGCGGGGACCCGGGACCTGAACAGCTCTCCGGAGAACCCGGCATGGTAGTGGACGATGGCTGATTCCGGGGGTACTCCCCCGGCAACCAGTATTGAACAAGTACTGAATGTCCTTGCAGTCCCGGGCCAGGTGATCGAAGTCCGGGCCCTGGCTGATACCTGCACGCACAGCGGCTACTTCACCGATACTACCGCACTCGCCCGGTATGCGGAGGCGCTCGATACCGACCCGGCTGTACGCGGGATCTATGTTACCCTCAATGAAGTGAACCCTGCCCTGCTCGCACGGCGTGCAAACCGGATCAAGATGCACCTCTCCCGCTCGGATGCGACCACCAGCGATGCGGATATTACCCGGCGCCGCTGGCTCCCGATTGACATCGACCCGGTGCGCCCGGGCGGGATTTCAAGTACGGATACCGGACACGACCGTGCTCTTGGCAAGGCTGAGGAGATTGCAGGATGGCTCACCGCTCTTGGTTTTCCTCAACCGGTCCGGGGCGACTCCGGCAATGGTGCCCACCTGCTCTACCGGATCGACCTGCCCAACGATGAACCTTCAAAGAATCTCATCAAGCAGTGCCTTGTCACGCTCGATCTCCTTTTCTCGGACCTGCTGGTATCGGTCGATCCAGCAAACTACAATGCCGGGCGTATCTGGAAACTCTATGGCACGATGGCACGCAAAGGAGACCATACCGCCGGACATCCGCACCGGAGGAGCCGGATGCTTTCGGTCCCGGATCCCGTCTCTCTAGTGACCGTAGAGCAATTGCGCAATCTTGCTTCCCAGCTGCCAACAAAAGACCAGGTTCCGTCGGAATCTCCAGTGGAAATAAAGGGGTATAAAAGTATTCTGGATTTGCCGGATTGGCTGAACAAACACGGAATTCCGGTAAAATCCGAAAAATCCTACCAGGATGGTAAAATTTATCTTTTCGATACCTGCCCCTTTTCTGCGGCACACCGGGACGGTGCCTATGCGATCCAGTTCAAAAACGGCGCGGTCTTTGCCGGCTGCCACCATGCGTCCTGCGGTGGCGGGAAGCAGCGGTGGAAGGAACTGCGGGAACGGTACGAGACAAAGGAGGAACGGCTGAAACGGCAGGAACAGCGGATCAACGCGGGGAAAAAGGAGCGGGCGAGGGCAAAGACGGGAGCGGACACTCTGCTTCCTGCCAGGGAGAGCAGTACTACACAACCTCCCGCCTTTGCCCTGACTGATGCGGGAAATGCCGAGCGGCTCATCGCGAGGTACGGTGAATGTGTCCGCTACTGTGCGACATTCAGTGCGTGGTATCTCTGGAACGGTACGGTCTGGGAACGGGATGACAGCGGCAGGATGCTGCTGATCGCCACCGATGTTGCACGTTCGATACACCATGAGGCAGCGGCGGCAGCAACCGCTGACCAGTCCCGGGCCCTCTCGCGATGGGCACTGAATTCCGAGAGCCTGCACGCGAGAAAAGCGATGATCGATTCAGCAGCCCCGCATATCCCGGTCCTCCCGGGAGTATTCGATGCGCCCGCCAGCCTCCTCAACTGCAGGAACGGGACGCTCGAACTCGATACCATGACGTTCCGGGAACACCGCCCCGAAGACATGCTGACAAAAAAAGCAGCGGTCACGTATGATCCGGAGGCAACCTGCCCGCAGTGGCTCGCCCACCTCACCCTCATCTTCGGCGGTGATGCCGATTATCTCTCGGGGTTCCAGTCCATGTGCGGCTTCTCCCTGCTGGGCACCAACCCCCAGCAGGTGATGTTCATCCTTTACGGAAAGGGCAGGAACGGGAAGTCAAAGACGATCGAAGTGCTCGCCCGCATCCTTGACAACTACGCGGTCAACATTGCAGCCGAGTCCCTGGTGGCAAAACGGTTCGAGAACGCCCGTTCGGACCTGGCACGGCTCGCGGGCGCCCGTCTCGCAACCGCAGCAGAAGGGGCGGAAGGCGCACGGATGGACGAGTCGATCATCAAGCAGATCACCGGTGAATACGCCATTACCGTGCGGAAACTCTACGAGAACGAGTTCGAGTTCACTCCCATGGCAAAGATCTGGCTGACCACGAACCACGAGCCGGTGATCCGGGGAACGGATGACGGTATCTGGCGGCGGATCTGGATGGTGCCGTTCGCCGTCCAGATCCCGGAAGATAAGTGCGATCCCGATATCGCGGCAAAACTGCTTACTGAGTCGGCAGGGATCCTGAACTGGTGCCTGGACGGGCTGAAGCGGTTTTACGAGAACGGCGGGAGGCTTGTCCAGCCCCGTAAAGTATCGGTTGCAACCGGGAACCTGCGGACGGTGAGCGATACGGTGGGGTTGTTCCTGGCGACGGAGTGTGTTGTGGAAGCCGGGTCCCGGATTTCACGCTTGGCGATGAATGAAGTGTTCGAGAGATGGTGCGAAGAAGAAGGATACAAACAGCACATCTCCAAGAAGAAACTCTTTGCAGCACTGCGGGATATGGGCGTAACGGATGGAGGAAAATCCGGGATCGACCGGTACTGGTCCGGCCTCCGGTTCAAGAACGAGCAGGAGCGGATTGCAGCGGAGCAGGCCGTGTCCGGACAGGTCACGCTGGGAGGATTGTGAAAATTTTTTAGGTTCAGAAAATTTGGACACCATGGACACCATTTCTGGTTTTTCCGGAAAGTCTCACGAGAAAATTGTACAGAAAAAAGATACCGGAAATCGTGAAAATGGTGTCCATGGTGCCCGGAAGATGGATGCGGAATCATGAACGAATGAATGATGAACAGGATAAACCAATGGAGAAATCTAACATGACAGAAATCAGGAATGTAACAGAAGATGAAGCGATTAAGCGGGCGCTGGAAGGTAACCCGGTTATTCTTGGCGGGGTCGAGGTGCATGTGCGTTGTGTCCGCTACAAGGGAGATCCCGGTATCCGGGTTGATTACACACCACCGTTCGGTCCTGATGACTGCCCGGCCTGGATGGAGGATATCAACAACCGGCTTGCCGGACTCTGCCGGTCAACGGTCATGAACTTGAACGACCATGCCCGGAAACGCCTGCTTTCCCTCGTTCAGAAAGATGTAGGGAAGGACCGGATGATCTACCGGCTGTTTGTGACCTCGCGCATCGAAGACGACGGTTCGCATGAAACACAGGTGCACGACGTTGTCGATCCGGCATTTGAGCGTATCGATCGCGGGGTTGTTGGACGGGCTGCGGACGTACGGCG
This sequence comes from Methanoregulaceae archaeon, assembly GCA_015660885.1. GTDB lineage: Archaea > Halobacteriota > Methanomicrobia > Methanomicrobiales > Methanospirillaceae > Methanoregula. The sequence goes on from JACTUB010000015.1 coordinate 77,399, forward strand.
TGAGGTCGAAGGTGTGATGAGACTGAAGAGATGACAACAATAATGGAAGCCATCAATGACAGAGCGTGGGATACCTGGAGATGAACGAAATGTTGGTAAACAGGAAACTGGAGACCGGGACATATTCCGGCGCAAAGTCTGGCTAAGGAACCCGTCTTGCAATACTTGATATACCATAATCTCCCGTGATCTTCTATGGATTTAGGAGCACTACTCACCGACTCGTTCACGTATGCACAGGAAGCGCTTGTGGGAAAATGGACCCGGTGGGCGATCTTCATCCTCTTCGCCCTCCCGGTTTCGCTCATCCAGTTCGTCTTCGATCCGAAGAAAATTATGAAGGGCACTACGATAAACTGGGGTGCAATCCCGTGGGGGCAGATCGCGATCCTTGTCGCCCTCGGTTTCATCCTCTCGTTCTTCATCTATGGCTATATCGTCCGGATCTACCGGGGAATAAAACCAGCCCCCGATTTCAACGGGTGGGCAGGCCTTTTTGTCGATGGTGTGAAGCTTGCTATCGTCTGGTTCCTCTGGATCCTGCCCGTCGTCATCGTGCTGGCAGCGGGAATCGCCATAGCCATCGCAAGCTACCTTTCCGTCAGGTCGGCCGCACCGAATGTCGTCCTTCTCCTCCTCTTGCTTCTCCTCCTTCTCGTGGGATTCGTCCTCGTTGTGATCGTTGTGCTCTTCGGGATCCTCGGCGCAGTCCGGTTTGCCCGGACGGGAAGCATCCGCGAAGGGATACGGTTATCGGCCATCCTCACGACCATCCGGACCATGGGGTGGCTGTCGTATATCATTCTCCTCGTCGGGTTCATTATTGCCTGTATCATCTATGCCGTCATTACCGGTATCCTGTCGTTTATCCCGTTCATCGGCTGGATCCTCGTCCTCATCGTAAACCCGGTCTTCATGATCTTCACCGCCCGGTACTTCTCGCTTGTGTACGACCAGGGCGAGCCGCAACCGGTCCCACCGGTTGCACCGGCTGCAGCGGCAGAATAATCGACTCCTTTTTCAGAACCAACAAGGGTAATTCCTCAATAGAGCTCAAAAAACCCGGAATGCTATACTTAGATAATTAAGTACAACATAAAACACGAAAACATGATGAAAAAAAAGCATACCGGATGAAGTTGGTTTCAGCCTTGGAATTTTCGGTGAACCGTGGCTGGGGTTAGGGGGATAAATAACCGAGTTTGGATTGATAATGTGAAAAAAGGGAGAATGCTACTACATCAGTCGTAGCGACCGTATCTCTTATGCGCTTGCTCGATGGTTATCAGATCAAGGACCATCACGCGGTTTGGTTCTTTGTAAATTTTGAAAATTACCATATAGATCCGCCCGATATGCATACGATAGATCTGCACTTTGGGATGCAGACATTCTACCTCGGGTGCGCTGTACGGATCTTCAAGTTTGCGGAGGTGGTTGAAGATATGTTCCCGGATCTTCTCCGGATATTTTTCGAGGGTCTTGATGACGCTTCGTTCAATTTGAACATCCACGGTTATACTCCTGCAATCCTGTCCCTGTCATTTGCCACTCTTTAACAAGAGGACAAAATTTCGCCAGGCTGTTCTTTCAGCCTGATTCAGGGATGTTAAGCATTTTTTCAGCATCCTTCAGGCTGACAAACTCACCGTGCTTTTCGATCTCCTCGATGTGGGCCAGAAAATCACGTTCCTGTTTGAGTGCGATCATCTCCGCAAGGAGTTGATCATACGTCTGACCGTGTTTTTTCAGGCCGGCGAGGGATTCCCAGATCTCTTCAGTCACGGGGATTCTCTTATTTGCGATTTCGGTCATTGCGGATCAGCTCGGGTTGGTTCGTTAGGCAAAATTGGTTTAGGAATACAATCACGGTACGTTTCGTTGCATTGTCCTCTTACTGCCTTTAGTTCTGTGTAACCACTTAAGCTTCGTGTAGGACGGTCTGACTAGGCTAATTTTCGGTTAGGGATACGATCGCGGTAGGTTTTATCGCGTCGCCCTCTTACAGCCTTTAAAGTTTTGTAACCACTTACAGTATTGTAATCACGTTAAGATAAAGATTATGTTTCGCTTCCGGGGGAAAATGATCCCGAGCGGTCGTCTTCCTTCTGCTGGTGGTACTCCACCAGCCTCCGCACCTCATCCTGCACCTTTTGTTTATCGTTAAAGCCGGTGAAGAGGATCCGGACATTATCGATGTCGTCTTTCAGGTATGCTGCTTCAGGCCAGAGAATGAGCACGATCTGCCCGTCCGGCCCAAAATGATGTTCCTCACGCTCCCCTTTCATGTAGCGTTCCCGCTGCTCCTTTGTTGGGGCTGCATACTTGTTCTCGAACCTGAAGATGCCCATATTTTCTCCTCGCGGTTAGTGAGTTTTGTGGTGGGTGAGGTTAAAGCTGTTGAGATTGTGAATGTTTGGGATGAGTGAAAACAGGTTCGAATCCGGACTCTCGCATTGCTATTGTGGGTTATAGGTAACTCAAAAATTTTGAACTTTTTCAACATAAAAAATTCAAAAATAGCAAACTAGGAATTAAGGAGAATTGTTATTCAATGCCCATGTATGGCAGAGTTGTACTCGAATGTGGGGAGCCTCCAATGAGCTTACGGCAATAATGCGGAGATCCGATAAGGACTCAGTTGTAACACGGGATACTATTGAGCTGCTAATACTAGATGCACAATTCACGGTTTGGTCTCGTGATGAAGGAAAACCATTCCCGAACTTGAATGATGAACCTGACCCCGATGACCTTTACCCTGATGATGCACTTACAAAAACGTTTTTGAAACAACGATATGAAGCATATTTCTATGCTTTTACTGGATAATCCCCCAATCATTAACCAAATGAAAAATTTTTAACGCACATCAATAATATGCTATTGATATTAATATGCCAAAACTCATAGCATACTACAACATTTTTATAGCCTCTCCTTCGGATATTGTTGAAGAAAAAAAATTAATAAAAACTATCATTCGGGATTGGAATATTGCACACAAAGATTTAAATATCCAACTTGATTCTGTGTCTTGGGATACACATGCTCGACCTGAAATGGGAGAACCTCCACAAACAACTATTGACAAACAACTTGTCGATGATTGTGATTTTCTTATTTGTTTTTTCGGAAATCGGTTGGGGTCATCTACTGAAACGCAGGTATCTGGAACTGTCGAGGAAATCAATAAATTTTTGGATGCAGGTAAGCCGGTGCTAGTATATTTCTCAAATCTTGCCATTCCACCAAATGATTTAGATGTTTCACAATTACAAGAATTGAAAAATTATAAAGAATCATGTCGGCAAAAAGGACTACTAAAAGATTATAACTCGATTGAAGAATTGAAAGATTCACTTAACCTTCATATTACTCCAACCGTTTTTCAACTTCATAAGAAAAATTCTGAAGAAGATGAAAGTACCTCATATTCTGAAGAAAATCAACAACCCTCGTTAGACTTGTTATACAAACGGTTGTCTTTCATTTACCAAAAGATTAACATTGAATTCGATTTGGTAGATTTTGAAAACCGAAAATTTAGTTTTTTAAGGTTTCCCCCACTTAAATCTCCTTATGACAACGAAGAAAAATTGTTTCACCTTTTCGAGGAGATTCAGACTGAATTATGGAATATTGCTGCTTGGTTGAACATGGATAATGTGGAAAGTGTAAAGCTCAAAGTTTATACATTAATTACGAAAATCAAAGGGTTTAATAGGTCGTTACGACAAGGAAATTTCCGATCTCATGATTCGGGCTACTATTATGACACAAATTATGATGTAAGCAAATTGGAACTGGAACGAAAAGAGATTCTTGATCAGTTTCAATCAATAATATTTGACATTAATGAAATCATAAGCGGCTAACCTTTTCCAATATTGTGTCAAAGCCAAAAAATGGGGTATTGATGGCTGTCGCTTCTTGGAACTAGCATTAAAGAATAGACTCATCAGTGAAAAATACTGCTATGGAGATTTGGATTTTTCAAAAAGCAATGTTTTTAACGTTTTTAAATAGCCGTACGAAATTTCCTTTTCCTGGTATTGTGAAACCTTGTTCAACCTTACATTCACGGCTTGAGTTACTTTTTGTGCGCCGCTCGCTCTTAATCGCAATGTGAAACTCTCAGTTCTTACAAAATCCTTCTTTTCCATCTTATCGTTCTCAATTAAATCATTAATAGCCAAATCAATAAGCAACCTGAATCGCTCTTGCATATCATAGGCTATCCCGTTTTTTCCCAAACCATCCCTGCCCCCAGCACACCCCAATAACCAATTAAACCCTAATCAAATCCCCGTTTCGCGATTTTCAAAAAGATTCAGTCAAGACTAAGCCCTTAAACGTCGTATAAGTGTATGTCAAAGGGCCCCGAGACAACCCCAAGTTCGAATGGAGACTGATGTCACCATTCTCATCTTCCTGGTTCTGATGAACCAGTCAGAAAACAAAAAAAGAGTTGAAAAAAACAATGGCAGATTTTGTCCAAAGCACAAATGTAAAAAGCGCGGTTCGCAGACTCGCGAGCCCGATACCAGACGTGGCGGCGTTCAACGCGATCGTCCAGTCGGTCATCACCGACAACCCGTTTGGATGTGTAGCATATATGACCGCAGGCACCAGCCACCTGCCTGTCGAAAAGACCCGTGAATCGTACACGGCAAAGATCGTGTACGAGGATGCCAACGCAAAGTCGGTGGGCACTGCATCCGACCGGTACAACACGATCGCCGGGTTCAATGCCGGCGTCGCCGCGACCCTCGCTGCAGCAGCCATCACGACCGCCCACACCGGCACCGCAGTCCGCCAGCCGGACTCGGAGACCTATACGGCAACGCTCCGCTGCCACGATGTGAACGGTGAGAGCTATATGGTCAATTTCAGCCGGGACCAGGTGACCCTCACCTCCTACTCGGATGACGCCATCCGGACGCAGGTCGACACCTGGGCCGACACCGTTCCGGCACTCGCCTGATCGTATCCGGACGAAAAGACCCGGGGGGAAAGGGACGCTAGGTTCCCCTCCCTCCTGGTCATCTTTCGTCTTTTCCGGAGTATTGGTATGGAAACCGAATTGTTAGGAATTATGCTGGGTGCCGTGCTGCCGATCTACCCGTTGCTGTTTGTCATCTACCAGAAGATCGGCAGGTACGACGAGGTCGTCGAGGAGTTCAAAAAACTCCGGGCTGAACACGAAAGCCTCAGGGAGAACTGGTATGGAAACTAACCACATATCGTATGCGGTCGCAAAAGTGACCGGTCTGTACCGGGGAAAACCGGACGGGCTCGAACCGCTCACGAAAAACACTCCCCTCACCCGTCACGAAGTGAGCCGCAACCCCATCTTCTATGAACTCGACCTGAATCCCGACAAAAGCGATGAGAACCTTATCATCGATGTGATCTATGACAACCTCTCGCCCCTGAGGTTGCAGGACCTGCACCGGGGAACCGATATCCCCCGGGGCGTGCGGTTCTGGCCGGACTGGTTCGATATCCCGCCCTATGACGAGATGCACGACATTGACGGCCGCCGGGTGTATCCCCGTGAACCGGGCATTCACACGGTGCAGATCCGGGCAGGCCGGAGGAAGTTTGCCCAGATGGGAAGGGCGCGGGACTTCAGCCCGGAACAGGGCGGGTACACGAGCCCGGTCTTTGAGATTGCCATCAGCCCGGGGGAATGACGGTGCTTGAAGACCCGGCCACCCCGGTTTTTCTGGGGCTCACGGATATCGAGTGGCACGCGTTTGGTTACGGCCTGAAAGAGGGTTTCAGGTTCTGGAAGAGACAGCCTCTTGCCTGGGACGAAGCGAACCACATGGCAGGGCTGCCCGATGCAGAAAAGCTCCTGTCCCCGGAGATCATCGAGGCTATCGTGAAAAAATATCATTATTATATTATCGGGTTCGATCTTCCCGAAGATTTCGCGCTGCTCGGGTGCGTGATCTATCTTGGCGCGACGAATATGCCGGCGCTCATGAAAGTCGGGCTTTCATTCTTTGGTTTTCCGGGTTGACCTTATTAATCGTAAACCCGGCAAACCAGCGGTTCTCGTCCTCCCGCTTCAGGATCGCAGGTATCCGGCCGTGAAGCGGGAGGACGAGTTCATTTGTACGCATTGTTATTGTGGGTTACAGGTAGCTCAAAAAACGTCACTCTCTGGATCAGAGGGTGATCCCCAGGAGACTCAGCATAATCAGAAGTATTGCCCCGGGGAGCCCGGCGAGAGCACAGATGATGACAGTGATCCAATCGAATCCGATATCGGGTTTTCCGGCAAACTGCATGAGGTGAAAAAAATTTACAATGAACAAAGTAATAAGGCCGATAATTGCATTTATCACCAAATGAGCGACGTTTTTAACGACATAAAATGCAATCAATATAAAGGCAATAATAACCAGTATGAGAATCGCAGTGCCTAATAATGCCATATACCACACAATATAATTAAGTTATATTTATAGTGTTACAACCTTGGTAAAAATTTATAAAAAAATGAATAAAACAACTTCAATCTCATGTGTTAATAATTCAACCGATATCAAAGATACTCTACAATACTAGCAGGATAATTGCAAGTACAATGAAGATCGTTACGAGCCACTTTGCGATTTCCATAGTGACACCGGCTATCCCCCGCATGCCCATGATAAAAAAAATCAGAGCAAGTATAAGGAAAATTACCGCAAGTTGGATTGAATTAGCCATTGTTCCCCCACCTCTGCCTCTTCTTCAATTTTGATTCGACCCCGTGTGCTGTGATTTTTTCTGAAGGATCGGTCCCCTACAATAAGAACGTGATTATGGCAACAATAACAAAGATTATTACGAGCCATTTTGCGATTTCCATGGAGAAACCCGCTATCCCCCGTGCTCCAAGGATATAGGCAATGAGAGCGAGCACAAGGAAAACCACTGCAAGATAGATTAAATCAGGCATTGTTCATTTCACCCCAAGCTAACCAGTACAGAACGGGATAATATAAAAATCTTATTTATTATTGCAAAAACTGAAACAATCCCGGATTTCCGGTGTTGAGTACAGAAAAAAATATCGTACACGACTATGCTGGCCAGTTTTCGTAGTTTATCCGGTGTATCTCTTTCACTTTTCCCGTAATTCACCAAAGGATCGATATGATTATTCAAATTTTGTAATATTTGATAGGACTTTTTATACTATCCAAACTATAACACCATCGTGCTCAGATATGGGTATTGACGAAGTGAAATTACTGGGCGATATGTCTCTCACATCAAAAAATGTCATATCAAGGAAACAAAGAATTGCATTTGTGAGAATGATGTAATTATCTAAGGGAAACTGAGGTATTCTCCATGGATGATATAAAATCACGGGATGATGAACGAGCCGCTGAACAAGCCCGGGTAAAGGG
>JACTUB010000031.1 GCA_015660885.1 Methanoregulaceae archaeon
ACCGGGCGGGATGGGCGGGATGCCACCGGGAATGGGTGACTATTAGGTATGCAGACTACACAAGCGGAACACCAGACAGACCGGGGATTCGTATGAGTGTTCTCGTAAAATTTATGCAATCGGGGTCGTTCCATGCAGGGGAGTTCAAATCCATTAATCTCGACAAAATTTCCAAATTCGAGATAAGCCACCAGCGCAATACCTGTGAGCTTCTTGCCATCACCCCGGAAAACCCCCTATCGAATACACCGTATATGATCGCGCGAAGGGACAACGAGTATCAGTTACAGGCAATCTTAAAAGATCTCCGGCAACTGAAACAGGAAAATAAGGATATTATCTACGACATAACCGATACCGAAGTCCATCTGGTAAATAAAACATAACCGGATTTTTAGATCCGGTTTATTCTCTTCTGGCGTTCTTCCCGTCATATATCATCGGTTGCATTATCTGAAAACTGGACACGCAATGCGGATCCCCGGCCATCGGAAACCCGCTCTTCTATGTATACAACTTCACCTTGGAAACTGTTTTTTATAGAGGGGTTAAATCCTCAATTTAGTGCAATATTCATGGAATTTATGCACCTGTTTTCGGAAAAACGAAGAGCGTGTCCCGTTTGGTTTAATCCGGCTGAATCGGGTTCTGAAAAGTGCGGAAATAATATCTTTTAGACGGACGATCATGAACCGGTTGGAGTACCCCTGTTACGTGATCTTCCTTTTGTGAAAAATAATATAAAATCAGGATCCTTCTGGATACTCACCGATTTTTATCAAGATCACTTCTTCGTTGAGTCTAATGAAAGTAACCTTCCCGGTAATTGCGGGACCGATCATCACACCGTCCGGCACGTGAAGCAGACCGCCGAGGCTTTTGGGCATTTCGAACAAGGGCACAAAAAGGGAGATGTTGTCTTACGGTGGAACATAATAATATAAAGAAACGGGGGAAAAATGGAAAAGAAAGGAAATGAGCTTAAGGATCCATTGCCAATGAAATCTCTCCTGGTTTTGTTTTCCTATCATCACAAAAATACTGAGAAAATCGCGAACGTCTTTGCAAAAGTTCTTGATGCACACATAAAAACGCCACAGCAGATTAACCCTGAAGATCTTCAGGAGTATGGCCTGATAGGCTTTGGCTCAGGGATATATGGTGGAAAACACCATAAATCTCTCCTTGACCTTGCCGATAAACTGCCGAAAGTCACGAACAGGAAAGCATTCATTTTCTCAACCTGTGGAGTCCCGGTCGCCCTGGCTGGCAAAAAATTTCTTGAGGAATATGCTGCAAAAAGTCACTCGAAGCTTCGGGAAAAACTGCAATCCAGAGGTTACGTGATTATCGGTGAATTTTCCTGTGCAGGTTTTAACACCAATAGCTTCCTTACACTTTTGGGGGGACTCAATAAGGGCAGACCTGATGCTGAAGACCTCAGACATGCGGAAGAGTTTGCCCGGAACCTGAAAGGAGAACCAGGGGAAAAGGAGTAATAACGGTGGAATATGACAACAAAACCTGATGAGGCGCTGTACAGACAATCCAGATAATAAAAAGTAAAGAAGAAAAAAGGTAACCGGAAAAATGCGTCAATACCATGAAGGGAAAGAGGATGAAACAAGTCACCAGGGATAATCGTCGTGAATGGTTTCAGGAGTGGGCGAACGAATACGACAATACTCTTGGAAAACTAAAGAGACACCATAAAATGCTTGACTTAGTTGTTACGTTATCGGGAATAAAAAGAAATGACCAGATTCTTGATATTGGTTGTGGAACAGGACTGCTGTCACTGAAATTCCTTAATAAAACAGATTGCACAATCACGGCAATTGACAGCTCATCTCAGATGCTCAGGATATTCCAGGAAAAGATTGAAAAGTTCAATCTCACCGAAAAAATTCATTGCTCACAAGCATCGGCTGAGGATATGAACTTCAAACCTGACCGTTTTGACATAATAGCAGCGACGGTTGCACTGCATCATGTGAAATTCAAGGAACCCGTTATTAAAAATATTTACGACTGTTTGAAAGGTGGTGGAAAATTCATTATCGGGGAAATCGATATGGACACCACAGGAAGACTGGACGACCCCAGGCGGTTATTGAGAATTCTGAATTTCCTTAACGAGGAATTTGTTCTCGCAATGAAGGAAGGAGGCATGCAGGCATTTGAAAGGATGTATGACAATGGAAAGAAACACATCCTGAACGATGGGGAATACTGCATTGGATTTAGTCAATGGGCAAAACTGTGCAAGAATGCCGGGTTTAAGAACGTGGAAGTCAGCCCGGTGAAAGAGTTTGAATGGTTCAAAGTCCTCGTAGCAACAAAATAGAAGGCAGTTGGATAGAAAGCAATCAGACAATTTTTCCCCTTTTGGGGCTGATTTGCGAGGATTTTAACCTGACAGTTGAGTGGTCTTGCAGAGCCTGGGAACCAGACCTGCCCCGCCAGCTGCCGGTGAGCTGTGTACTATTGCACGATGATGCTCTAAGTTTTAACAAACCAAGGCTGATTATTTATACGCACATCACGCCGTCTGGACGGGAATTCTTAAAATTCTTAGAATGATTTTACTCCGGTTCAATCTCTTTTTAATGGTGAGTGCCAGCGGTTCAAATTGTCTGCGTAACCTTCTGTGAACGTTTGGGACGATTCTGGCTTTTCGAATAATATTTTTATATTAAGAATGGTTAAAGAAGGCATTGCCTGAAATAACTCACTCCAATCCTGATGAGGATATACGTACTATGACAGAGGACACTCTCTATCCGGAAAAACCATTTCCGTCAGATATCGAAATAACTGAAATATCTCACAGAATTATGGTGGAGATTGAAACTGCAAGTTCTAAGGATTTATCTGAGGCCAAATATGCAACCAAGATATTACAATTATCAGATCTTAATTATACAAAAAGCATATTTCATGAGATAGAGAGTGTTCCGCCCGGACCTGAATGCGTTATCGAAAAAAGAGCGGTAATAAAGGCATTGTTGCTTTCTACCTGGCTGCAAAGACTCTATTTTATAATAAGGTCCGCTCTTATGTCGGTTCTGGCAATGGTCGTCACATTCTTTTACGTGTCGTTCTTCGGCCAGATAGGTGTTATTTTGGCAGTTGTCATGGGCGTGCTCATATTTATTGTCGGGTTATTTGTAACAAGATTATTTGATGTCCAGATAGTCAAAGTAACAAAATATATCGTCAGACGTCTGGCTGATCATAAAAAGATCAGGGATTTTATCATGAATCACCTCTAGAAAAATACCTGAGCGGGTATCCGGACGGTGAAACCAGGGAATGAACCTTTTTATTTAAGGGTTGCACACTCCAGGATCCGGCTTCCAGATTTTAACTGCCCCCCTGCCGGTGTGCCTGGGATTGTCCTTTTCTCAGGTGTCCCGGGTACCAGATAGTGAAGACGATGCCGGCAACGAGAACAATATACGTCAGCGGTGAGGCAATCCGACCCGGAAGTTCCGAATTCACCAGCATGAGGTAATTCAGCAGAAGATTGATCACAAAGACACCTCCCCAGACCCCCGTCATCAGTACGTTTACCCGGAAAAAAACCGGGTTTTCCCAGAGCTGCCGGTCCACCATTTCCCGTGCATACTGCAGGGTGAAGGGTATTTTTGCGAGAATGGACCCGAACGTGACGGTAGCAAGCGTTGCATAGATCAGGACTCCCATCCAGGGAATTATCCCGATCATGTTCAGGACTTCCACCGCGATGAATGCGCCACCAAACAATACGAGTGTTGTCCACATGAGGATCCTGCCTTTCCTCAGATCGGGAAAACCGGCAAGGACGGTGACGATCGTTGCAGCACCGAGCGCTGTTATTATGCTTGATACGGAACTTCCCGCAAGTACACCATAAATAATGAGCGGGATGAAGCCTAACAGGATGCCTGCTTTTTTGTACAGAATTCCAGGACGCATAGATTCTCACTCTCCGGGACATAACCGGGGACGCCTTCCCGCCGGACAATCTCAGGGCTGCTGAAACCTGTCCCGGTCAGGGAACCGGCCAGCTGCTCCTTTGTCATGATTCTGGGAGGCCCCCGTGTACCCGGAGGCCTGGCCGCTCCCTCATGAATCCCGAGCGTGGAACCAAAGAGGATCCCGCCGGGCCTGAGGGCTGAACAGGCATTCGCACAATAATTCCTGAACTCCTTTTCATCGGCAATGACATGAATTACGGAGGCGGAATACACGGTGTCGAACTCTTCCGGCCCGAACGGGAACGTCCCCGAGACAACAAAGAGATCCGCTATCTCCTCCCGGTCACGGTACAGATCAAAGCCCAGGTCGATACTCTCCCGGTTGATATCGAACGCAGTAATCTGTTCCCGGGGAAAACCGTCACGGATTAACTGCCGGACATTATCCCCCGTGCCGCAGCCGTAATCAAGGAGGCGGCCGGTCCTTGTAAGCGCAGAGGAATAGAAGAAGTGGTGATTGATCCGCGGCTTCCCGATTATCGTGAGAATGTGGGGATAGCGCACTCCCTTCTTTAAGTACTTCCCGGCAAGATTACGATGATATCCCCGGGGATAGGTAATACCAAATGTTTTGATCCTTCTCATGGCAGCCATAAGTTCCTCGGTAAGTGACTTTTCCGGAAGGAATCTGGCTTCGGCGTTTTTCATGGCTGTTCACCGGGAACACTCATGCATCCTCAAGCACGGACCCAAACGGCTCTATCATATGATGTTTCATGTCAGCAAACACTTTTTTCCGGAAGCCGGGGATCCGCGTAAGCGGGATGAGGATTGCATTAAAAAGCCTGGTCTTCAGGTCAGCCTGCGGGAAATCAAACATCCCGTGTTCAGTGTAATACCGGTAATCTGCCTGGAATGCTATCCTCATTCCCCCGTAGATACTGTCACGGAATATCTTGTGGCCGCCGATCGCGTAGAAGGTATGCGGGGGTATGTACCCGGCTTCTGCATTTTGTATGAGACGTGCTGCCATGGTATCGAGCAGGGCATCAAGCTCACCGGCATCTGAAACCTCGTCAGTGACAAACTGCGCATGACACCCGCCGTTGTCAGCCCACGCTGTAAGTGCCTCTTTCAGGTGCGGGATCTGGTGAAGGGGGCCCGCGATCATAAAGCCAATCTGCTTGCCTTTAAGACCCGGGGTATGACCCTTGAAAAAACTCCGGTCGAAAAACTGTTTCCATGCCGATGAGAGATACCGGTCGTGCACCGAGCCTGCCATGATAATGATATCTGCAGGCACCAGTTTGTTTTTGTAAAAGTCAACGTACCCGTCGGTATATACGCAGGTATTGTCATAGCCGCACTGGCAGCACCCGAGACAGCCTCCCTTTATGTTCACGTCATGAAGATTTATCATCTCCACTGGACCGGAAAAATTTTTGAGGAGCCGGTCCGTCATCGCCGCAAGGTTGGGTGAACTGCCGTCGGAGTCAGTGAGAATGACAACCTTTTTTGTTCCTGTTTTATACGTTTTTTGCTGTGTGCCCGGGACATATGAGAGGGCCGGCCAGACGAGCGGATCATTCTCCCGCTGGACGGGAATCTTTTCCTGTACTGCGGTGAAAAGGAGGGCTGCGAATTTCTCCAGACGTTTTCGTTCCTCCTCCTTCAGGAGATCCCTCATCTCCGCGGAATAAAACCCGAGGTACTTCATCCCGAGATCGTCGCTGACTGCATGGATGTAGGCATGGGCGATCTGGTCGAAGAAATGGATCGATGTTGAGAGCGATGCGGCATAGGTCCCGGCAAAAGCATCCTGTGCGTTGCGCTCGAAGACCAGTTCAATAAACCGTTTGTACTGGGAGCAGACGACCAGGTAATAGAGAGGAAATGCCCAGAGGACGATATCCGCGGACCGGATGCTGTCAACAATGCTCTTCCAGGCAACGGTATCCTTCTCAATCTTCCGGATATCCTGCGCCACATTGAGGATTTCCCAAGAATGATCCGGATATTTCTTCCGGATGTACGCAACATATTGCATCGTGACACTGATATCGCCCTTCGGGCTGCCGTTCAATACAACAATTTTCATACCATTACCTCCTTCATTTCCTTTGTTCACCGGATTTTCCCTGCATCCTGCAGTGCATTCCCTGCCTGTCCCACGGGAGCGGGACTTTTCTCTTCAGTCAATGAGCAGGATTGCGATCCGTTCCGGATTGTCCGGTGCCGGAAACCGGATTGGCATACCGGCATCCGCTGCTGTCTTTACCACGTTGATTCCCAGCGCTTCCGGGGAGAAACGCATCATGGTCGGATGGTTGCAGACCCCGGTTGCGACGTTGCAGGTCTCGCACAGTCCGCAGCTACCGCAGATTGTCGTGACAGCGAACGGGTAGCCTGCATTGAAGGCTGCCTTCTCCAGGTCAAGCATGATCCGGTGGATATGGCGGCTGTTCTTGGAAATTTCCTTCATGAAGCGCGTGGCTTCCTCCTTTTGTGCGGGTTGTGCCCCGGGATCAAATAATGAACTGAGGATGCAGGAGCGGATACTTTCATCCAGATATGCGGTGGATTTGAATTTCACCAGGAGTGCCGAGTGATAGTCCTTGAGGTAATTCCGGACATCTTCAATATCCGGGGCATGGGGGGGACAGGTGAGATATTTTCCAAATGACGGACAGCCCGACCTGCATTTCAGTCGTACCCGGTCCTCGATAACGATTCCGTCTGCAGGGACAATCCTTGCATCTTCGGCTCCTGCTTCCCGTGCTTTATCTGCAAGGAACCTGAACTTCTCAGTTCCAGTTCCGGATTTTTTCATGATTTTTTCCATAATCATTCATCCGGTTTACTTGCACTGTCAAGGATCTTCCGTGCGAATTCCTGGAGGGCATCTGCTTTCACGAGCGCTATGCCGCGTTCCACATCACCGAGCACCAGCAGGATATCCCCCTGTTTTATGCCGAAGATCTCCCGGGCTTCCTTGGGGATCACGATCTGCCCGCGTTCCCCGACCTTCACGCTGCCGAAGAGATGCTTGGTCTTCTCCTTCCGTGGAGCGATCATTTCGTCCACCAGGTCCTCTGTCCCACAATTCTTACTTTTCATATTTATCATATTTATATGTTTAATCATATTTAATATTTTTCCCGTAGGGGAGGCTGGAAACAGGATTAAAAAAAAGTTTCAAACCCGTTCCACCGTATGTTCAGGTACCGGGAAAGCACACACCGGTATCACTTCATGACAAGACAATTATCCTCTTGACAAATCGTAAAGAAAAAAAACAGCGATGAAAAAGAAGATCATATCCATGGTCCGGAGGGGTTTCGGGGATACTGAAAAGAAAACTGGTATCGAAAGGGGTATCGGACGAAAAAATTGCCTTTCGGCTTACGTGCAGAGGTGGGGCAGACAACCATCGAAATGAAAAAGATAATCATAAGGTGAAACATATCCGCATACTATCGGAAGACGAGGGTTAGTCGCCGGAATGGGACTATACCTTTAAGAAAAACGAGAATCTCTCAGATGTTGCTGTCAACCCGGTCGGCAAGACCAATAACTGATTCAGCACCCATGTCATTTCGCCTGCCCCAGCCCGGCCTGCAATCCTCTCAAGCCACAATGCCAGCGGGGATAAAAACGTTTAAAGAAGAGGGAACATCTGCATGACAAAAGTACCTGCCTGGCACTTTAACGAGATGAAATTCTCCGGAGTCGATTTTTCTCAGGGAGAAGAAGTGGCCGCATATGATGCTATGCACCGCAAGCTCCGCGATTATGCCAGGGTTAGCGAAGAGATCATCCGCCTTTTATCCCTGAATCCCGGCAGTACGGTAATCGATCTCGGGTGTGGTACAGGGGCGTTTGCACTGCACGCTGCAGGCAAATGCCGTACCATCTATGCCGTTGACGTATCGGAACCAATGCTTGAGTACTGCCGGAAACAGGCAGAACAAAAGGGCATCACCAACATCGTATATTGCCACAGCGGTCTGCTCTCGTATGAACACCAGGGGGAACCGGCGGATGCTGCTGTCTGCATAGCAGTGCTTCACCATCTTCCTGACTTCTGGAAACAGGTTGCCCTGACCCGGTGCTGCGGGATGCTCAAGCCCGGGGGCAGGCTCTTTTTGTTCGATATCGTGTTTCCCTCAAAGACTGATTGCCTGGAACGCGAGATCGATGGGTGGATTAATTCAGTTGAGACAATGGCAGGTGCCAGGCTGGCAGAGGAGGCCGTTGTCCATATCAAGGATGAGTTCAGTACCTACGACTGGATCATGGAAGGCATGATCAGGCGGAGCGGATTTCATATCAGCTCTGCAGATTATCGCAGTGGTGTTCAGGTTAGCTACGTCTGCACAAAGAGATGAAATGACGTTTTTTACCAAAGGAAATTTTTCATCGAAACCGGTATGCTGGGTCAATAATGAAGTCCACGGAAATAAGGTAGGGAAAAGGTCATATTCGCATTCTGTTGGCAGATCCTGAATACTCTCCATTATTGCATGCACTGGACTGGATCCGGCGCTATCAGTATAATTAATCACATTATTTTATCTCCAAAAAAGCAGGAATCTAAAATATGGGATTGTCGGAAGTTGGAGCAGAAAGTAATATTTTGGTTATAGTAATCATTTTACTTTTCATTATTTTTGGATTTATCATTTGGTGGAGATGGCTCCGACAATAGCAGATATATATTCACCAGCCACATGGAATGAAAGCAAGACCAGTCCGTTTATAGATCCTCTGCGTCTTGGCACCGCATTTCGGGTGATCGCTCATTTTCACACCACCCATGCCTCCTAACAAAAGACCTTCCTAATGCAAAGCAAATTTGAGGTAATTGGGTAGGGGGAAGAAGTTATGAAAGCCTCCGGCAGGGTGTAAACCAAATTGCAGATCGTTAGGCTAGGTCATCAAGAGCACTGAAAAAAGAGGATCAGAAATATGGTGAAAAACTTGCAAAACTTGCAAAAATGTATTCCAGTGGATCGTTCTTTGGGTGCGATGATCCACTTGAAGCGGTATTATTTTCAGTACTCGTCGAGATGATCAAACGACAGGAAAATCAGATGTGGTTAACGGGAATATCTGACAGTGAACACCCGAAAGATGGCGTTCTGAGCTTAAAATACTGGACGTGAAAAAGACAATCCTAAAAGAGTCTCATATTCGCGTTCCTTTGGCAGATCTCGCGGGGTGACTTAGAACCCCCAAATCATCCGCTACCTTCCCGTAACCTCTATTTTCCTGTAGCACCGAAATGATAAAGATGTCATCAAATTGGAAATTATGTATTCTTGGTCTCCTTACAGCAGCACTTGTATTCTGTGCGGGATGTTCACAGTCAGTACCTGCAGGAACTACACAGGTTCAGGCCACCACCCTACTGCCTACACAGGAAACAATAACCGTCGCAGCAACGCCAATATCAACCACAACGACAATGGCGATATCCAAGACGCTACCAGTCACGGAAACGAACATGACAAACACTTCAGCTCTGTCCGGTAAGAAGGTGCTGCTTGAGACGACGATGGGCAACATCACCGTCGCTCTCGATCCCAGGATGCCGATCACGGCCGGGAACTTCGAGATCCTCGTGCAGAAAGGCTATTATGATGGCACCATCTTCCACCGAGTCATCAGCGGCTTTATGATCCAAGGTGGCGACCCTACAGGTACTGGTAGGGGAGGGCCTGGCTACACGATCCCGGACGAACGGACGAACGAAACAAACAGTCCCGGCGCGGTTGCCATGGCCAATACCGGGCAGCCAAATAGCGGGGGATCTCAGTTCTTTATCAATCTCGTGAACAACAGCGCCCTTCAGCCCAGCTTTGATAGCCATTACCCAGTCTTCGGGAACGTTGTTGAAGGTATGAATGTCGTTGACGCGATAGGGAACGTGCAAACCGATTCAGAAGACCGCCCTTTCCAGAATGTCACGATCATCCATGCCGTGATGATCTAAAAACTTTTTTTTGTTCCTCGTCTTTCCTGCTCGCCCTTGACAATATTATCGGATTCTTGGGAGCCATTTCACTCATCCAAAGAACCGAAAGAAGTAACATTTTTTCAAAAGGTCATATTCGCGTTCTGTTGGCAGATCAGGAAGCTTGCGTTGTTTCTATGCGGCAATATCCAATAATTGCGCTGATTGTGATAAGAACGACAAGATTAGAGAAATTAATCGAACCCAACATTTTTTCATTTTTTTTGAGTTTGGAGTTTTTTTACAGAAAAATCCGTGCGAACGCCAGAAAGTATCCACTATCAAAAATAATATTTTTTTCATTATCCTGAATTGGAAAGATTTTAGGTAAAATATGAAATCGAAATCATGGAATCTTACTGGTGCACCAAGAAAAATTCAATAAAAGACTGGATCAAAAAGGGAATAGGTTTTGATCCGGCTTTGACACCTTGCCTCAAGGCTGAATGTAAACTATAAAATAACGGTGAGTGCTTTTAATTCCGAAAAGCAGGTCAGGAATTACACTGGAGCCCAAAAAGATGATTTAAAAAAAATCTTACTTTTTTTTCCCCATCTTTTCCAAGACTCTGTTCTTGTTCATTTCTGCTTCAATATTTGATGAATCAATATGAAGGATCTTGTCAAATTTTGATACTGCCTCCGGATATCGCCCAAGCTTTTCATAGCAGTGTCCCATTTCACAGAGCGCTGAAGTATATTTAGGTGCTAACATGACTGCAGTACTGAGATTTTTAAGAGCTAATTCATGGTTTCCTCTATACGACATTTCAACTGCACGGCGGTAGAGAGTTATAGCCTCTAAGGGGATCTGGTCAAAGGAACTCATTTTTTTAAACAACCTTTTTAAATCTACTCCGATTTTTTAATATAATTAACTTATAATATATACAATTATTCATTTTAATCAGGAGTGATATTATTGGTTTTTTACAAAAATATTATAAATTACACTATGCTTCAATTCTGAATGTGAGCTATGGGATAATGGTGAGTGCTTTCAATATCCGCAAAGTGGTAATGCGAAGGTGAGTTTATGCGGGATAAAAAAGTTAGTGATCCCTTGTTCTCTGGATCAACAGAACGGCTCCAAGGAATCCGATGATCATGGTTGCTGGTAGGAACACTGACGGGAATTCTGGAACACGAGGGACATTTGGATTGACAAAAACTGCACTTCCGTCACTTCGATAATATGTTTGAGAGACGTCAAGATCCGTTAGGCGGTTGGAATCTTGTGGGTTTGGATTCCAACCCCAAATCACTGCTTTAAACCCTACAGTAAGTTCAGTAATTTTTGGGGAGATCATACCTGCTATATCAAGTACTAAATTTCGAACCCCCAAATAATCGGCACCACCACAACTGAATTGTACCGGACTATATTGATCTTGTTTTCTCGGTCCCGGCTATATTTTTCTCATATTCTTCTTTTGTGAAATACGATTTTCCATAATATTTAGTTTGATTATTTCTTCGGCATGTCATGCATAAATTGATAGTTTATGTTGTTTCAAAATTTGTTTCAAATTCCGTTTTTCAGAAATGATTTTATTTATTTACGATTCGATAGGCAATCAGAGTGAGTCCTACTACACCTGTGGACGAGCTCTGCCTTGAATGAAACACTAGAACTCCTCCAGAGAACAGCTCGGGGACTGTGATGCCCAGTCCCCTTTCTTTTAAGGATGTTTACAGGAATTCGCGTTCTGTTGGCTGTTCCTATTATTATAATAAGGATTGAGTATCAAGGCTCTAATCGATTGGGGCTGTAAAATCCGTTGCAGGATAGAAATGTCCAAGTATAAGGTAGATCCCACACAAGAATCCGCTTCGCATCAAGTCCAAAAGTCTGACTCCCCGAAAGTGCATACCCACCACTATTCGACTATTTGTCAGCCAGAACCGCTACCCCAGGCAGTGTCTTTCCGGAGAGGAACTGGAGGGAGGCTCCCCCGCCGGTGGAGACATGAGTCATCTTATCTGCAAGCCCGAGCTGCGTTACGGCCTCTGCTGTGGATCCGCCCCCGATTACGGTCGTAGCACTGAGACCCGCAATGACTTCGGAAATGGATTTTGTCCCGTTCGAAAACCGGGGAATCTCGAACACTCCCATTGGCCCGTTCCATACCACAGTCCGGCATTTTTTGAGTTCATTTGTGAACTCCATAATGGTCAGGGGCCCGATATCTGCGATCCTGCGGTCAGCGGGAATTTCCTCCACTCTCACGACCCAGGCAGTCTCGTCGGCTTCCAGTTTTTCGGCTACAACCACATCCTCCGGAAGCAGGACTCTTACACCGAGAGATTCCGCTTTTTGCATGATCCTTCTGACCAGTTCGATCTTGTCGGGTTCGACCGCAGAGATTCCGACATCACAACCCCTGCCTTTCAAGAACGTGGCAGCCATTCCTCCTCCGACAAGGACAAGATTTACCTTGGGGATGATATTTTCCAATATCCTGATCTTCTCCCCCACCTTTGCTCCGCCAATGATGACTGCAAAAGGCCGGGCGGGATCCTCAAAGAGACTTGTCAGCTGCTCAATCTCCTTTTCCATGAGGAGACCAGCTACGCAGGGGAGATATTCTGCCATCCCTACAACAGACGCATGTGCCCGATGGCTTGCACCAAAGGCATCATTAACAAAGAGATCTGCCAGAAGGGAGAGCTCGCGGGCAAAACCGGGATCGTTATCCTCTTCGCCCGGGTAGAACCTCAGGTTCTCCAAAAGGACAACTTCCCCGTCCTTCATTTCCGACACAACCCGCATAACTTCAGGTCCGATCGCCTCCCGTAAAGGTACAACCGATCTCTGTAAAAGCTCCGATAAGCGCCGGGCTACCGGTCCCAGTCGGAGGTGCTCGTCCACTTGGCCATGAGGCCTGCCGAGATGGGAGCAGAGAATGACCCGGGCGCTGTGATGGATCAGGTACGTTATCGTGGGAAGACAGACTCGGATTCGTGTATCATCTTCGATCTTACCATTCCGGTTCATGGGCACATTGAAATCAACCCTCACAAGCACCCGTTTTCCACTTACACCTTCATCTCTCACCGTCTTTTTCTGCATCGTTCTCTCCTTCCTTCCCAATGACAAATCTAGACTTATTTAACCGATTGTGTATCATCGGTTGGTCTGTGCGGAAGTATAAATATGTCAGAAATACTCCATTCCGACACTAAACTTTAGGAAAGAAATCCCATGTTGTTCCAGTCCGTATAATCTGAAATTTTAGTAATATGGCATTATCTGTTCAGTGGTAGTTATCAGGAGAACCCAGCATCCAGAGATGGAGAGACAGGAAAAATACAGGGGGAATCCTGGTCCAAGGATAAAAAACATCCGGCATTTCCTTGTTTGCTTTGTGATACGATTTTCAGTGAGTTATATTCTCATAAAATTATTTCGACTTAAAAAAACTCCGTTACAGGCAGGCAAATTCGCCCGATTTTTCGATTTCATTCAAATGAGAAAAATTTCCTGTTTCAAAAATTGTAAACAAAGAGAAAATATTTATCTTCTCTCTTTTATCCTTCCCGGTGACTGAGGAACAGGATTCGTATCACAACAGAACCCCGTACGGAATCTCGCACGGATTTTTTATCCTGATACGAACAGGCCCGGAGGGAATCAAACATTCGTGGAGGAAACAATTGTGGAATCACTTAAGATAGCCATATTCTGCTGGGAATCACTCTATGCCGAGCGCGTAGGGGGACTTGCCAGTGCTGCAACGCACCTTGCTGAGACTTTGGCAAAACACCATGAAGTCCACTACTTTACCCGTGGCCAGGTACCGGACCAGACAATCAGTGAAGTGCACTACCATTACTGCAAGCCTCAGGGCAATAACATCGTGGAATATTGCGATAGTATGAGCCGGGGAATGGTAGAAAACTTCCAGAGGTTCGATAAAGATCAGAAATTTGATTACCTTCATTTTAATGACTGGCATGCAGTCCAGGCACTCCACGTCCTGCAGGATCGGAATACCATTCTTACCTATCATTCTACGGAATACGGGAGGAATGGTAACCAGTACGGGGACTGGTGGGAATATAAGGAGATATCAGGGAAAGAGTGGTACGGTGGACTAATTGCAAAGAGGGTTACGGCCGTTTCGGCAACGCTCAAAAATGAGGTCATGCATCTCTACAACGTGCCAGACTGGAAATGCGACGTGGTGCCCAACGGGATAGTACCACGCCAGTTCCGGGCAGAGATAGACGCTGGTGAAGTGAAGCAGGCATACGGGATCCACCCATTCGCCCCTCTTATTCTTTTCATAGGCAGGCTGGTCTACCAGAAAGGCCCCGACCTGCTTATCGAGGCAATGAAAACTGTGTGCCAGAACCACCGGGATGCAAGGTTAATCGTTGCAGGAGAAGGAGATATGCGTCAGTTCTTAATGGAGAGGGCAAGGGATCTCCCTGCTAATTTTGTCGGTTACATTTCCGATTCGGAGTACATCCGTCTCCTGAACGCCTGCGATCTCGTGGTAATCCCAAGCAGGAACGAGCCGTTCGGTCTCGTTCTTCTGGAAGCGTGGAGCGCCGAGAAAGGAGTTGTGGCATCCAATGTCGGCGGCCTTTCTGAAAACATCGACACATTTGTTGACGGACTGAAAGTGGAACCAGAGCCAGGCTCGCTTGCATGGGGGATCAACGCGATAATGGATGAGCCAGCACAGGCAATCGCGCTGGGAAAAAAGGGCAGGAAGAAAGTTGAACGTGTATTCATGTGGGGCCCGATAGGTAAGAAAATCACCGAGACCTATTCCCGTGTGGTTGCATGAACATTGCCTGTTATGTCGATGAATTCCCTCTTTTTTTGCGGGGCTGGGCTTAAGAAGATCGCAGGAGGGGGACTCTTTCCGACGGAATCACAGGATAGCGTGATACAAAAAAATGGATCAGATCTCTTTCTGGTAGACTACCACATCCAGGATCTTACCGAACTTTTCACCAATGTTTTTCAGGTGGGCACATTTGGAATATCCTGACTTTTCCAAAAACCGGATACTTGCATGATTTTCTCCGCACAGTGTCCCTACGTACAGAAGTTTGTGCAAAGGGAAGCGTCTTTTAATAGAGCATTCAGCAATTTGGAGCGGGAATTCCCCGCTGATAAAAGACGATGAAAAATGAGATTTGAATTTCACTTCGGTACTGCGGTATGATCCAGGCCCGGAGACCTTCAGTTCCTTATGTTAATTCGAGCCCTTCACGGCCCCGGATAGCCCCTCCGGGAGTTCTTTTTCCGGAATTACCTGCTTCAGCCTCTTTCACGTACTGCCATTATCGATGTCATGATAATCAGCAACAGCAGGAGCAGAGTACATCGTTTTTTAACATTTTTCCCGTTAACCCCCATAATGCTCCTGAGCTTATCTGGGCCCGTCTGGAAGGCCAATCCTCCCGGATCGACCACCTGGAGGCTGAAACGGAAAAACCACAATTGCTTTTCCTTCACTCATGGGATCTTCCGCTCCGCTTTTAATGATAATTCTGCATCGGCAAACTGAAATTCTGCGGAACTCATATCTGCCGTGATCACAATTCCATTGAGAAACTCAATCGGTTTTACCTTTACTCCAAATACCCGGGAAATTATCGGGAATATCGTGATATCGTGGGCGATCACCACAAACAGATCCTTCTCTCCTGCGCCTGGACAGCTGAAAAGGTTTCTTAGAACATAGTCCGAATACTGGTGAGGATTGTGGAAGGTATCCTCAGGGATCTCCTGGTCGAGCCATTTCCTGATCACCTCACGCCAGCCTAACTCATCCCTTATTGCGATATACCTCTCCTGATGAACCACCGGACTTTTTATTTCCGGTTCGCAGCCCAGGATCCGGGCCGGAATCGTGGATGGGTATCCGTCGCGAATGAATTCGGCGGTCATCCTGCAGCGGTGTGCCATAGTATGGCCGAGAACAAGAGGTTTCCAGGGAAGGATCTCTCCCAGGGATTCCCCGAATTCCCGTGCCATGTGGATCCCTTCGGGAGTTAATTCAACACCTTCACGGAGATGATCCGGAATTCCTTCAAAAGAATCCCTCTTTGAATGGCGGATCAAGACGATTGTTCTCCGGTTTTTTGGTGTTTCTTGTAAAATATCCAGGACAAAATCCCCGGGTTTCATTCGCGACCTCCTGAGGTAAGGTTTTCTTTCGGGAATATAAAAGAGGAGATCCGGCCTGTGACGGGATTTCGGGGTTCTTACCCGTGCAGCTCAGAATTTTATTAAAAAAATTACCGGCGCCAGGCCACAAAGAACCCGATGCCCATAGCGACTGCCCCGACAACCACAGCGGGATCGACCGGTGATTCCGGTGATGATGTTGGCCAGGGAGTGGGGATAGTTATCGGTGACTTCCCGATTGTCGTGGCGGTTGTCACCGGTGCAGCGGGGGTGGTCTCCGCAGTTATAACGCTTGGAACCGGAATGAGCCAGGCATAGAAAACGACCCGTTTGCCATCGATCACGGTGACTTTACCGGTGTAATCCTCGTACAATCTCTTCCGGACACGCACATCCAGTGT
>JACTUB010000016.1 GCA_015660885.1 Methanoregulaceae archaeon
TCCGGGCTGCGGTATAGTGTGCCCTGACGCTCTCCTTTATTTCCTGAGCAAACTGCTTCCAGAGTGATACAAGATTTGCATTGATAGTCCGGAGACCGTCTTTGTCCTTGTTGGTCAGTGCGGTGTCAAGCGCTGCACGCTCGCCGCTGATTGTTGTCAGAGTGACCTGCATCTGGGTCGTATCGATGTAATACCTGTCAAGAATACTGATCACGCTGTCTGCCCGCTGGACATGCAGGTCGAATTCCTGCAGCCGGTACTGGTGGTGGTTGGCCCAGAGATCATCTTTGAGTCCCTGATCGATAGCAGATGCCTGCCCGGTGGTTGCCTGTCCTGCCGTTGAAGCCGCAACCGGCAGCACGAGCATGCCGATGAGGCAGAAGGTAAGAAATGCACCTTTCGTGATAGTTTTTGAGTTCATGTTTTTCCTCCATAATTTTCGGGCGGTTGTTCCACCCTGATACTCTGTTGCCCGGAGGAACTTATGTATTCGTAAAATGGGAGATGTATCCCGTGTAACAATGCGTGGCGAAACGTTGAACTGATGGGTTATACCGTTACCTTCAGCATGTAACCAGGTTGTCTGATAACCGGGTAGCGGAGCTTTTGGAATGGAATAGTCCTGATACCCACGCAGATAATGTGATTGACGGAGTTTTCCCGGAGGTCAACGTCAGAAATTATTTCTCTGGATCGTGCTACTCTTTTAATCACGTCCTTTTTTTCCCTGATCGTTAGAAGATCCCTTGTCATCGGTCACGGTTGGGTGCACGGTAGCGACCATCGGGTTATCCGGGATGGTATCCTTTTTATCTTTGATATGGTCATGAGTAGCATTTCTTCCCTGTGCTACCGTTTCGACTGATGGAGGGTTACCCTCGTCAGCATTGTTCTGTTTCCCGAACTCCCATTTAACCGCCCTGAAGCTGGTTTTATTATTCTTTTCAACGACCCGGTCGAACCTCATCTGGGTCTTTTCCCCAAACTTCTGTTCGAGATCCCGACTGTTGTTGTAAGCACGGGAAAGACCTTTACTGTCCGGGTACCGAGACAATAGATCGGCAAGTACTGTCTGATGCCCGGCAATCATTTCCTGTGCATGCAGGAGTCCCGTTGCGTTGGACTTGAATAGTGGTAAAGTCGCTTCTGTCTGGTTCAGTTTCTGCCCGTACAACTCCAGTGCCTGCTCTGCGAATCCAGTCTGGTTGAGTCCCAATTCCTTGCACACTTCCGCGATCCTGGTTTGTGCATGGTCAACCTGTTTTTCTACCCGCTGGGTATCATTGAAGGTAAACGTTTCATCAAGGTTTTCCATGGCAACCTTCAGCCCGAATAAAGGACTATCAGGACCGATGGGACCGTTATAAGGTGCAATAGTATCTGAAACGCTGTCAATACCCTGTGCTGCTGTTGAATTGTTCCCCGTTGCGGTGACGGTTCCACCACTACAAAGCAGTACAATGATAATTATTCCCGCAAGAATGATGTTCCTGTTTTTCATACACACTCTTTACCAGCATATACTGTTGGATACACGTATCTCTTTTTACCCATACTGTTGGTTTGATTCGGGAAAAAGGGTGACAAATTGCCTGATCACCTGTTCTTTTTTCCATTGGACTTTTCGTTTGACTCATCATTGCCCTTATTTGTGTTTTTATTACCGTTGTCTCTGTTATTGCCGGCGTTGCTTTCCTGGAAGTGTTTATCCCAGCCAATATTTTTCATGGCGTTTTCTTTTGGACCACCGTTCTTATCAGAGACGTTCCGGGCGTTATCGGTATCTGCCGAAGTTTCATCGTCTGAGGTTTTGAGCACCTTTTTCATCTGACCATAATTCTTAAAGGTATCGGGATTCAGGGTAACCGAAAGAGTGATATTCCCATCTTCAGTTTCGTTGATCGTCACATCATCCTTTTCAATTCCTAAAAATCTCCAGAGCCCTGAAAGGAACTTCTCTGCATCACTCTTTTCCCCGATTACCCTGATGGTATCACTTCCTTCAATATCGACGGATTTACCGTTGACTGAAAGGGTCCCTGAACAGGTAATCGGCACCCCGGCACCGCTGGTAACATTCTCGAGGTCCTGCCGGTGGAACTTTGCGATAAGGGTACCCCCATCCGTGTTCGCCATGCCGGCACTGATCATCTCGGCGCCACTACAGGTCAGGGAACTATTGGCAAAATCGACGCGGGATTTTTTGTTGATATAAAACGGGAACTCGGAGTTTCCCCCGTTCAGAGTGACAAATACCGTAAATACACCCTTGCTTTTAAGGTTCAGGGTAGTTGGCCTGATAGCGAGGTTTACTGATAATGGCATATCGGGTATGACCGCACCTGCGTTGTTAATTATATGTACTGTCGCACCAGCATGTCTGTTTCCCTTACCCGTTTGATCGAGACCCGTGATATCCACACTGTTTGTCTTTTTACCGGGTGTATCAAAAACGGTAATGATCGTGAGGTGGGTGGACGTTGCATTATCCAGCTCGCTGATATTCCAGATATGAGAAGTGCTGTTATACTCACCCTGTTCTGCTACGGCACTGATATCTGCCAGCCCTGCCAAACCTGAAACATCTTCCGCCAGGGTTATGTTTGTGGCATTCTCAGGTCCGTTATTCCAAAGGGTGATAGTCCATATTACCGGATCACCCGGTTCGTAGGGTCCGGTCGAGCTCACAACTTTTGAGACATTGAGATATGCATCTCCATCTGCTGCACATGCGATTCCGATAGTGAAAAACAGTGCAAGCAGGATTATTCCTGATAAAATATAAGGAAATCTTGCCATAGAATTATATCACCAATCCGGAACAATCCGGTAATTTTTTTAAGACCCGGTCTGACATAAGGGGATTGACTGTTTTTAAAAAACTGTACTGTCCACAATGCTTCCAATTATGCAAAAATCGTTCCTGATAGTCCAGAATTAAAAAAAGAGGTTAAAAACTCAATGAAAAATTTTGAGAGAAATAAGTCGAAACTAATGGCATTCATCCGTTTTTTTGGTACTAGCGCGCAACGGGTATCCATCCGATGCCCCGATATGCCGGGTATCGGATCAAATCGCAGTACGTCAGTATTTTCGCAGGGAGAAATTGCTGAAGATTTTTTTCCTGCTCCTCCCAGGAGTCCTTTTTTCATTTATTCATGGTTAACACCGGATTTTTTTTAAAAAGAAAGAGTGGACCGCACATCGGGAGCAAACCGCCACCTCAGTACTACTCCATTACTCCAGGTGATCGTTTTCTGCATTATGGAAAAACCTGAAATCCGCATCTTTTAACCCGAAGCCTTCGAAATTTTTCGCAGTTTACGCCAAGTTGATGAGCTCGGCTGCCAATAATCTCGTTACAGACTATGTCACCCAAAAATAACCTCTTTATACTCTGTGTTTCACTCATCCTTGTCGCAATCCTTGCGACGGGGTGTATGAGCACTCCTGCGGTAACCCCGCCCGTCACGTCAGAACTGAAGAAGTTCAACTCGACGGCCGAGATCGAGCAGTATCTCAGGGATTCGATAGCGACGGACCAGCAGAACGGGTACTACCAGACAATGGTCCCCACAATCGGGATCAGCACCGCCGTGAATGGTCCGCAACGGGCGGACCAGGAGAAGAGCGGTATGGCCATCCCGGCACCTGCCCTGCCGGGAACTGTCGGGTACTCGCAGACCAACGTCCAGGTTGCCGGTGTCGATGAGCCCGATATTGTGAAAAACGATGATACCTATATCTACACGATATCCGGCTCAACTCTCGCCATTATCGACGCCTATCCGGCTGCAGGTGCATCGGTCATCTCAAAAACCGATATTTCCGACACGCCAAAAGACCTTTTTGTCAGCGGCGACCGTCTTGTGCTCTTCACTACAGGAACGGGAACACCGCAAACCATTGCACAACCGGCGGGCGCTGAACCAGCCATCGCGCAGGTAGTGCCGATGCCCCCGCTGCGTTACAATTCACCGTCCACTCACGCACTGGTGTATGATATCAGTGACCGGAACAACCCCAAGCTGATGAAGGACTACACGATTGACGGCGATTATATCGATGCCCGGATGATCGGTTCACTCGTGTATATGGTCACCCGGGAGCAGATCTACACCTACGCCAGTGACCATGTGGTCGTCCCCGCGCTCCGCGAAGGGACAACAACCGTTGTCCAACCGGATGTCTGGTATTTCGACAACCATGAATCCCAGTACACGTTCACCACCATTACCTCCCTTGACGCAACGAGCGGAAACGAAAAAGATGCCCAGACATACCTGCTTGGCAGCGGGAACATTCTCTATGTCTCACCGGATGCGATGTATGTGAGTTACCAGAAATACCACCCGGTGATCTCTCCGATGCAGGGCGGAAAGGAACTTGTCCCGCCTCAGCCTGTTGCGGTCAGCGGGGGTATTGGTTCCAGTGGATCTGCCGGGGTTTCGACCGCAGCTGATGTCGCCGTATCATCAGCGGCAGGAGTTTCATCATCAATAAAAATTGCCGTTTCGCCCGTAGCAATCCCTCCTGATTTCAACTCCCTGACCGACGCCCAGAGGCAGTCGATCCTGAATGGTCTCCGGAATGCTGAACAGGACGCGATCCAGCGTCAGGAAGCCGACCAGACCACCACGGTGGTCCACAAGATCGCCATAAAAGACGGCACAATCACCTACATTGCAAAAGGTGAGGTGCCGGGTATCCTGGACAACCAGTTCTCCATGGATGAATACAACAACAATCTCCGCCTCGCGACCACGTCCAGTGTCTCCACCCGGTCAGGGCAGTATACCTACAACAATGTCTTTGTTCTGGACGGGAAGATGACCACGATCGGTTCGTTAACCCATATTGCCGAACAGGAATCGATCTACTCGACCCGGTTCATCGGCGACCGGCTCTATATGGTCACCTTCAAGAGGATCGACCCCTTCTTCGTGATCGACCTCTCGACTCCGGAGAACCCGAAGATCCTCGGAAAACTGAATATCCCCGGCTACTCCGATTACCTGCACCCGTATGATGCGACGCATATCATCGGCATCGGCAAGGAAACGACGACCAATGACTGGGGCGGCGTCTCGACGAGCGGGGTCAAGATTGCCCTCTTCGATGTCTCTGACGTGGCCAACCCCAGACAACTTGACAAGGTGCAGATCGGTGATGCCGGCTCTGATTCGGCAGCACTCACGGATCACCACGCGTTCCTCTTCGATAAAGCAAAGAACCTTCTGGTTATCCCGGTCCGGGCGGTGTCCACATCTCCGGTTACGAAAGGAGACTATTACAACTACCAGCAGCAGATCTGGTACGGTGCGTACGTGTTCGGTCTCACCCCGCAGACCGGGTTTACTCTCCGGGGGACCGTCCAGCACGGGACCGGAGACAACGGCTACTATTATTACGGCAGCTCGACGTCCGATGTCAAGCGTTCTCTCTATATCGGCAATGTCCTCTACACGATGTCATCAAAACAGATCAAGGCAAATTCGCTTGACGATCTCAACACAACGATCGCGACGATACCCCTTCCTGGAGCCGGGGAAGTATATTACCCTGTTCCAATGGAGTAGATATGGCAGTAGCGGGATTCCCGCTCTTTTTTTAAAATAACATCCGATTGACTGTTAATGTAAGAAAAATTCAAATCAAGATTCTCGTAAGTCAGATCTTTCAGGAATAACGTTGATTTAGAAGATTAATTGATTACGTGGTAGAAATGGGGATAGACAATCACTTCAAACGATTAGTTGTTACACCGGTGATTATCTTAACAGTATAGGCTGGCACCTTTGGCAAACAAATTTGGTATAACGTCACATCCAATGTGGTTATCAGCTACTGCATAATTCCTGGAGTAGCCGCAGTAATGACCAATAGTAGGGAAGGGAATCGGAAATAATTTTAAAAAATGATCGGGTCCGTTGTCAGTAAGTGAAAGCATATAACGTGAGGCATCTGATAACTCAGAATGCCATCATTTATGTATCATGCGCACCCGTTCGCGGGGCCGGTCCTGATGATCGTCGTCTGGATAGTACAACTGCTCATTGCTTTCCTCATCTACAGGGACGCAAAAGAACAGAAAATGCTTGCACCGGTCTGGGTCATTCTTGCGATCCTGCCAGTGTTCGGGTATCTTGTTGACGTGCTCTACCTGATAATCCGGGAGGTCCGGCCTTCCCAGAAGACAGAAAAGCCCCCGGTATCTTTATAACAGGAAAGAGCTACAGGGATTTCATTGAACAAAATTCTGGATTGTTCAGAATGGGATTGTGGTAAGCATGATGCGAAACTATACGTATCCTTTTTAAAAAAACTGAACTTCCTGATCGGGGCACGTTCACTCCCCTTTTCAGGTCATTTCTGCTTTGCACAGAAATCAAAAAAAGGGCGATATGCACTATAGGGATATCAGGATAATCTACCGCCTACCCGGTACCGGGACATCAGGAGATTGCACACTGGCGAAATGTATATCTCTCCTCCTCCTGAAGTAATGTCTATAACAGGAATGAAGACCAGGAATACCCAAGGCTATGTTCTCAGTTCTCTGTGTTGATGATGAGCCTATGCTGCTCGAATTAACGAAAATATTTCTCGAGAAGACCGGGGATTTCAGGGTAGATACCCTTACTTCCGCCCCGTCAGCACTCGATACCCTGACGAGAACATCGTATGACTGTATCATATCCGATTACCAGATGCCTGAAATGGACGGTATTGTCTTTTTAAAAACCGTCCGTTCCCGGGGAAATGTTGTTCCATTCATCATTTTTACCGGTAAAGGAAGGGAAGAGGTGGTTATTGAGGCTCTCAACAGCGGTGCTGACTTCTATCTCCAGAAGGGGGGTGACCCGAAAGCACAATTTGCCGAGCTTGCGCATAAGATCAGGCAGGCCATTCAGATCAAAATAGCGCAAAAAACCATGCAGGACCTCGTGCAGGGTTCGCCAATTCCGGAGTTTGTCATCGATACCAATCACCGCGTGATTTTCTGGAACCATGCTCTTGAAGAATACAGTGGAATTGCGACATCCGATATCGTAGGTACAACAGATCACTGGAAGGCGTTTTATCCTTCCCAGCGCCCGTGCCTTGCTGATCTTATCGTGGACGGGAATATCGACGGGATCGCCCGGTGGTACACAGGAAAACAGTCGAAATCCCCGGTCAGGACTGATAACTTTGAAGCAACAGATTTCTTCCCTTCCATGAAAGGAGGAACATGGTTGTTTTTCACTGCAGCACCCCTCCGCGATCCATCCGGCAACATTACCGGAGCCATTGAGACACTCCAGGATGTTACTTCGATTCGAAAAAAAGAAGAGGAGTTACGGGCAGCATACGAACAGATGCAGGCGGCGTTTGAACATGCGAAAACCAGTGAAGCAGCCTTAAATATTCAAAATAAAAGGCTTGAAGCAAGCGAACAGCGGTACCGGAATGTTGTCGAAGACCAGACAGAATTCATCTCACGGTTCCTGCCTGACGGGACCCATGTCTTTGTCAACCAGGCATATTGCCGTTATTTCAATAAAACCCGTGACGACATCATCGGAAAAAAATTTATCCCCCGGATCCCGGCAGAAGATCAAAGCCTTGTAAGGGATCATTTTGCATCACTGACAAAGGATCACCCCACGGCCAGTATCACCCACCGGATCATTTTGGATGATGGCCAGATCCGGTGGCAGCGCTGGAGCGACCGCGCAATTTTTGATGAGGGTGGATTCCTCACCGAGTACCAGTCAGTTGGCCGTGATGTCACCGAACAGAAACGTGCAGAGATCGCCCTTTTGCAATCTGAACGCCAGCTCGCCGATATCATCAACTTCCTCCCCGATGCGACCCTTGTCATCGACCGTCAGGGCAGGGTCATTGCATGGAACAAGGCAATTGAAGAGATGACGGGTATTCCGGCTGCAGAGATGGTAGATAAGGGTAACTACGAGTACGCCATCCCCTTTTACGGAGTTCGTCGCCCCATCCTGATAGACCTGATCTTTGAATCAGATGAGACAATTACCCGGCAATATTACGGAATAATTCACAAGAAGGGGGCACTCCTTATCGCCGAGACGGATCTCCCGCGGCTGAAAGGCAGACGGGCAGTGCTGTGGGGAAAAGCCTCTCCGCTCTACGATGTCAGGGGGACCATCATCGGGGCTATTGAATCGATCCGTGATGTTACAGAGCGGCGGGATATGGAGGATGCCCATCAGGGAACGCCGAACAGCAGGTCAATACCTTCATGCAGACCCAGCTAACCGGCGTATCCCGTAACACTCACCAGACGCTCGTCTCTCTGGTGCGCGTCGTCCAGGGTGATGATACTCTTTTCCCACCATCGTTCGAGAGCTTTAATACTCCGGGAGGTGTTGTTACTATGGAACCGTGAATCCTTCAGCGTGGGTGCTTTCTTTGCCGTCGTATTCGCCTTTGGTACCTATAGAGTGATACGCGCCAAGGATGAGCATCGAACGCACATGGACATGGATCACTTGTGCCTCGGTAGGGTAGTGGACATCCTAGAAGCCTCCGGAGCTTTTGACCCGGGTTCAAATCCCGGCCGAGGCGTTTCTCTTTTCACGTATAAGTGTCTTCTCAGATGAAATAGATGAAATTTACATCAGTATTCTTTTGCAAAAGAGTACTTCAAGCAATCCTGCCATGATTACAAAAGGCTCTCTAAAACCCGTCATAAATAAAACTGGTTTTTCATATCACTACAAGATCCCGCACGTATTGCATTTACTAAAATATTGTTACAGAATGAATGTATTTGAGTAAGGGTAATTTCTTGTCCGATATTGAGCAATCAGAGTCTGCAACTCAATTGCAACCTGAGCCGGGCCCATTTCAAATTAAGGCAACTTATCAAAGAACAAAGTATTGTATATTTTTTTCCTGTATGAGCTTACTGATATCTCTTCTTATTTTTTTGTCAAATTGAAAGCATAAATATCATAGTTCCGGTAATGCAGTACATCTGAAATATTTCGTGATTTTATTAGCAAAGGCAAGCAATCTTGGGCTCTTTCCGAAAGCAATGCATCGTTTATCAAAAAGGATCTGTTTGGTATATGTTCATATGATCTGTTTTATGAGTAGTACAATATAACCGGCACCGGCAATGACCATCGCGAACAACACTCCATAATCCCTGTGCTGGAGAGTTGATTCCCGCACATGCGTCCTTTTTCCCGTACGATATCCCCGCATGTCTATTGTCAGTCCCAGCACCGTCGATCGGAGAAGTGCGTTTGAAACGAGGGGGATTACGATAGGGGAGATGCTCCGTATCTTCCCGGTAAAGCCCGTTCCCGGGTTATAGCCCCGTGCAAGCTGTGCCTCATGAATACGGATCCCCTCAACCTGGAGTGTGGGTATGAACCGGAGTGCAATAATAAACATGAGAATGTAATCCATGGGCATCCTCATTTTTTCCAGTGTATGCACCAGGTCCCGTGGCTGGGTTGACAGGAGGAACATCTGGAATGCAAAAATAAGTATCATAAAGCGGAACGTAAGGATAAGCCCAATCTCAATGGCCCCCTGGGTAACCGGGATGCTTCCCCCGATAAGAGGAATACCCTGCGGTACCAGGAATCCGATGATGGCTCCATTCGGCATGGTGATGAGCGTGATAATGATAAACACAATACTCATGACAAGGATAATCTTCGATTGCTGCAGCACCTCGCGATGAAGCCTGCTTACGTACGCGATGATGAGAATCGCAATAACAAGACCTGCGAGAAAAATTAAATTTGTCGATATAATACACATAAGGCTGACGACAATAATGAACGCAATCTTGGAAAACGGCGTAAGCCGGTGAAAGAATCCGTCCTTGTGAACGTATTGCAGTATCTCTGCCATTTATATCCCCCGGAGGGACGAGTCTGAAATTATTTTTCCCTTTTCCATCGTGATAATGCGATCAGCGCAGTGCTGTGCTATCTCTTTGTTATGAGTGATGACAATAATGGTATGTCCCTTGATCTGGAGATTTTTCAGGATTTCCATAACAAGCCGTGCTTCATTGCCATCGAGGCCGGTAGTCGGTTCATCCAGCACGATGATAGACGGTGACATGGCAATGACGCATGCAATGGCAAGCCGCTGCCGTTCTCCCCGTGAGAGCCAGCGGGGGTAAAGACTTTTAGTATACATGAGTCCTACGTCATTCAATGCTGCATCAATAATCGTTTCGCCATCCGCGATTCCAAGATTTTTCAGTCCGAATTCAATTTCATCCTTTACCGTATCAGCAAAAAACATGTGATCCGGATTCTGGAATACAAGCCCGACATACCGGGCAAGGTCAGCAACTGTTGATGTTCTGGTATTTTTACCCTGTATTACTACATTTCCACTGTTGGGTGAAAGCAGTCGGTTGAAATGTTTGACGAGGGTTGTCTTTCCCGACCCGTTCTCGCCTACAATTGCCACGAATTCTCCGGCAAAAATATCGAGAGTTATATCATCCAGCGCCAGAATATCCCCATAAGCATGGGAAAGGTGCTGTACAGCAACAACAGGTGTTCCTGCATCCCTTTCAGGGAATCCGGGTTTTTTGAGCGAGCCCCGGACACCACTAAAATCCGGTATCACGATCTTTTTTATTCTCTCTTCCTTGAGTACCTCTTCAGGTACCCCTTTCGCGATGATTGTACCTGATTCGAGGACAACAAGCAGGTCCACCATATCATGGAAGTGTGCATATTTGTGCTCCACAAGAAGGAGTGTCTTCCCTTGTGCTTTTAAAGCGTTCAGGATCTCAACGATCCTCCGGGTGGCTTGTTCATCAAGTTCCGAGGTAGGCTCATCAAGGATCAGGACATCATTTCCCAGGGCAAGTGTTGCAGCCAGGGCAACACGTTGTTTCTGACCGCCCGAGAGATTATGCGGTGAACGGGTTCTCAGTTCAGCAAGGTACGTCGTGGCTATTATTGATGCAAGGCGCTCTTCTATGACCCCTGCTTCCAGGCCCCTGTACTCAAGCGCAGAGAGTATCTCTTCTTCGACGGTCGTGAAAATCATCTGGGCTTCGGCATCATCAAAGACGATTCCTATTGTCTTTGCCAGCTCAGACAGAGTAGCATACGATGCGACATCTCTTCCTTCAATAGTGACATGCCCTTCTTTTTTCCCCCCGTATTCATGGTGCAGGATACCGGCTGCTGCGAGGCACAGTGTTGTTTTTCCAGCGCCGGATGGACCGGTCACCAGTACGCACCTGCCTTTTTTTACCGTAAGGGAAAGCTGGTGCAGAGCTGGCTGCATCGTGTGGGGATACGTGTAACTGACATTGTCGAGCTCGATCATTCCTGTCCTCTTACCAGCACTCTGCTTGAGGGGAGGTAGAGGATCTGGACAATAACCGCATTAAACACTGCTGTTATAACTACGATTGGTACGAACGCGATTACAAATTCCATCATATTTCCATGGTATTTTGGATTGCTAAGAATTGTTGCGCTGACAAATATAATCGCAATTGCTGCAAATGTAAAACCGCTTGCAAGCGTGGTAAGGAATGTCGTAACCGTTGGAGCTAACGTTGTCCTGTTCTTCATGACTGCATAGAGTCCGAAACAGACAAGTGCTCCGACCGGTTCACTTATCAGGTTTGCCGGAGGGAACAGGGAACTCGAGATGAGCATTGAGAGGATACCGGCGACAATACCAACACCCAGTGCTTCGTACACTTTTGGCCGGATAAGGATGATCGCAAGACAGTAAAACGCGATAATCATATTTGGCGTGAGCGGGGTATGGAGCATCGCCAGGAAATACCGCAGGATCGCGCCAATAGCGAGCAAAATTCCGACTATTGCAATATCTTTTGACTTCATAGTAAATCCCATTTATAAGCAAACTACAGGTAAAGCTGGGTCAGCCCTGAACTTGGCGATTAACTTATACCTTAATGTATAATTTTGTTCATCAACGTATTAAAATGTAACTTCATCCAAAAATTACTCAAATTTGATCCGAGGACCAAAATCCTGATTTTCAGAGTGAGGGGGTGCAGCATTCCGGCCCGGTTTCTGGCCGGTTATGATTCCATAAAAAACCGCGATCCTTCGGGCACGCAACTCTTAAAACATCCTGGAGTAACATTCATTGCCTAGATAAACACTCTCACGTATGAGGATTGATCCGGGATGCTGTTTTCACCGGGAAGCGATGCGATCGATAAAGACGCACTTGTACTGCACGCGAAATACCATGGAAAGCTGGAGATCCGCTCAAAATTCCCGCTGAAAAACAAGCATGATCTCTCCCTTGCGTATACTCCGGGAGTCGCCGAAGTGTGCCGGGAAATAGCAAAAGACAAAAACCTCGCGTACCGGTACACCATGAAAGCGAACACGATAGCGATCGTAACCGATGGTTCTGCAGTCCTGGGCCTTGGCAACATCGGGGGATATGCAGCTATACCGGTTATGGAGGGAAAAGCGATCCTGTTTAAGGAATTTGCCGGTATCGATGCATTCCCGATCTGTTTTGAAAACTATGAGACGGATTTCACCGACCAGATCAGGAATATAGCACCGGTCTTCGGTGGAATCAATCTCGAGGATATTGCTGCACCCAAATGCTTTGAGGTAGAGGATGCCCTGCAGGAGATCGGTATCCCGGTTATGCACGATGACCAGCATGGTACGGCAGTAGTCGTTCTTGCTGCGCTCATTAATGCCTGTAAAGTAACCGGGAAAAAGTTTGAAGATTTGAATATCGTGATATGCGGAGCAGGAGCAGCCGGTTACGCAATCACCCGGTTACTCAAATGTATCGGATATGATCCCAATGTCTGCACGACCGTACACGAGATTATCGTCTGTGACACCCATGGGACCATTTTCCGGGGACGGGAAGGATTGTACAAAAACAAGTACAAGTTCATCATTGCAGAGGAGACAAATCACATGGCCCTTGCCGGAACACTTGCGGATGCAATGACTGGTGCCGATGTCTTTGTTGGCGTCTCAGCACCTGGCATTGTTAACGAAGAGATGGTCCGGTTGATGAATAAAAACGCGATAGTATTTGCTATGGCAAACCCGGTGCCGGAGATCTGGCCCGACATGGCAAGGAATGGCGGTGCAGCAGTAATTGGAACCGGGCGAAGCGATTTTCCTAACCAGATCAATAATGTACTCGCATTTCCAGGTATATTCCGGGGGGCCCTGGATGCCCGGGCTACACGGATTACGGATGACATGAAGATTGCCGCAGCGCATGCGATTGCGGATTACGTGCCAAAACCCCAGAGAGACCGGATCCTGCCAAACATTCTTGATAAGGAAGTGACAAGAGTGGTCGCTGCAGCGGTCGCGAAGGCTGCAGAAACGTGTGGGTGCAGCAGAGAAATATAAAAAATTTCCCTTTTTGATGGATTTCGTTTTTTGTAGCGCTGTCTTAATTCATTATCAATTATGAAGAAATCATGATGCGTACGTCCGGGTTCCATCATGGCCGGACATTTCCTGCAGGGGGAGCTTGTATCTTCTCATAGCAGGCATACTTTTTTTGATGAGACACATCAGGGAAATTCATTATTTTCCCCTGCGCAATTCTTGGAGGAGGAGCAATCCGGAACAGATGCATCCTGCCTGTTTTTTCATATGTTGATCCGTTTCCGCGTTCTCCAGCATTTCTCTCACAGGAACATGTTCAGATATCGTTAAAATACATTCATGCAGGTTGATTCAACGAAACCCGTTTATCCGTACCCCGTGATTTCATAATCGATTGTTGTAGAATTTTTTGCACATTCTTTTCCATGAATGAGCACTTCCTCGACCATTTTTTTGAGCAGGGCCGGATAGACCGCTCCAACCATCTCCCGGACAGGTTTTCCGTCACAGAAAAATTTGAACGTTGGTGTGCTCCGGACGCCATAATGTTCAGCCGTCCACTGGTTTGTCATAATGTTGATCCGTGCAAATACAACTTCCTCCTTGTATTCCCGTGCATAATCCCTGAAGGAGGGTTCCATCTGGTGACAGAATGCACAGGTAGGTGAATAAAACATAACGACCACAGGTTTGCTGCTCTTTTCGACAGATCTTTCCCAGATGACGTCGTTTACTTCGATGAGCATTTCCTGTATCTGCTGTTGTACCGGTGGTTCCTTCTCCAGTGATACAGGCGCCGGCAATTCTGGCTGTTCTTTATTTATCAGAATGTCCTTTTTATCGTCTGTCATGAAGCCCTCTCAGCAGACATTAGAGGATGCGGGAGATATAGTTTGCCCTGCGTACATCATCCTGCCGCCAATGAACGTGATATCAGGAATTCTCCACAGAATCCGTCCAAACAGGGTTCATGATGTTTGGAGTGATGTCCCCCAAGGATGAGATTTTCACCGGCACTGCAATGTCAAAGTGAAATGCCTTTCAACCGTTGAGACGTGAAACCGGTATGCCATGGAGTCCATGTTAATTTCCATGAATAAAGAGAATGCTTGTGACCAGTCCGGGAATAGGGGAATACTTACCCGTGACAACCTGATTTTTTACTGTCCACCCTCCCCATTTATTGCCGAAGGCATCTATATCACGATCAACACGTGAGGGGAGTGAAAAGAATGCTGATGCGGATTGGCGGGAAGGACGTCGGGGGGATCGATGAAACCTGGATTGAAGTAACGAACCCGGCAACCGGTGAGTTCATTGATCGCGTGCCTGCAGGAACAAAAGAAGACGTCACTCGTGCAGTTGAGGCAGCAGAAGAGGCTTTTGATGCATGGGCAAAAAAACCGATGCGTGAGCGGGGGATGATCCTGTATGTGGCTGCCCGGAAGGTGAGAGACCAGTATAAGGATCTCGCACGACTTCTCACCCTGGAACAAGGCAAGCCTATTAAAGAATCAACGGATGAAGTACGAGGTTTTGCAAATATCCTGGAATTTTACGCAGGTATTTCTGCCCACCAGGATGGCGAAGCGATACAGCTGGGAACTGCAGGAGACTGCATCGTTGTCCGTCAACCACTTGGCATATGCGGAGCGATTATACCCTGGAATATGCCGGTACTTATCATGGGATGGAAAACCGGTCCCGCGCTGCTTGCAGGGAACACCATGGTGTTGAAGCCAGCATCGTCGACCCCGTTGACAAACATGCGGCTTGGACAGATCCTTGAGGAGGGAGGTCTCCCGCCGGGAGTGCTGAATATAGTCACCGGGAGCGGTGTATCAGCGGGGACGGCAATAGTGAAGAACCCCGCTATCCGGAAACTGTCATTTACCGGTGACTGCGAAACGGGCAGTAAAATCCGGGAGCTGGCGGGAGCTTCTCTCAAAGATATAACGCTCGAACTTGGGGGTTCTGACCCGATGATCGTCATGCCTGATGCTGACATAGACAAGGCAGTCGAGGGCGCACTCCGTGCCAGGTTTTATAACGCAGGGCAGACATGCACCGCAGTAAAACGGCTCTACGTCCATGAAAAGATAGCCCCCGTGTTCATCCGGAAATTACAGGAACGTATTGAAGCCCTGACTGTCGGAAACGGGCTTGGGTCCAGGATTGATATCGGCCCGATGAATAGTGCAGAGCAGCGAGAGAAAATCTCGCGGAGAATAGAAGAAACGCGGGATAACAAGGAAGGGACGATCCTCTCCGGAGGGCACACACTGAAAGGAACGGTATATGAAAAAGGATATTTTTATCGCCCGACCCTGGTCACCAATGTTATCCCTGGATCAGCGCTTGTGACCGATGAAATCTTTGGGCCGGTACTGCCAGTCATGACTATTCCGGATCTTGATACTGCCATCCGTGAGGCGAATAACACCCGTTTTGGGCTGGGAGCGTCAGTCTGGACAAAGGACCTTTCAACAACAAAAAGGGTGTTTAATGAAGTGAAAGCTGGTATCATCTGGGTGAACCGTCATCTCTCCGTCCCTCCAGAAGTGCCGTTTGGGGGGGTAAACGACAGCGGTATGGGACGGGAGAACGGGCAGCACGCCCTTGACAGTTATTCGCAGACAAAGACCCTGTATCTTGGATGGTAATTTTATTAACCGGTACGATACATTCCTAAAAAAATAAATCTCCGTAGAACGACGGTGGAATATAAGAAAAAATTTATATTTCCGGCGCCAATTCCTTTGACAAACCTGTCAGGTACACCAGGAGGTGTCTCTCATACTCTACCGGAAAGTTCCTAAAACCGGTGATGAACTCTCAATCCTCGGGTTCGGCTGTATGCGACTGCCTTTGAAAAAAGGAGGGGGGATCGATGAAGAAAGGGCGATCCGGCAGTTGCGGTTTGCTATCGACCATGGCGTCAATTATATAGATACAGCCCCGGCGTATCACTTCGGCAGGAGCGAGCACGTGCTTGCCCGTGCGCTTGCAGATGGCTACCGTAAAAAAGTGCGCATTGCAACAAAACTTCCGCCATGGTCTGTCCGTTCAAGGGAAGATATGGACCATATTCTTGATTCGCAACTCACTACGCTCCATACCGATCATATCGATTACTACCTGCTCCATAGTTTATCGGGTACTACCTGGGAGAAGATGAAGAATCTCGGTGTCCGGGAATTCCTCGACTCGGCAAAAAATGACGGGAAGATAAAAAATGCCGGCTTCTCTTTCCACGGTGATGTCGCATCCTTCAAAGAGATTATAAATGCATACAACTGGGAATTCTGCCAGATCCAGTACAATTATCTCGATGAGCATAACCAGGCAGGGACAGAAGGGCTTAAGTACGCCGCTGATAAACAACTCGCGGTCATGATTATGGAACCAATCCGGGGCGGTAATCTTGCCGGGCAGGTGCCCGAAGAGGTGAAAAAGATCTGGGAGGGATCTATGGTCAGACGATCTCCTGCTGAATGGGCACTCCGGTGGGTATGGAACCACCCTGAAGTAACCGTTGTACTTTCCGGGATGAATGACGAAGTGCATATAGACGAAAACCTTCGGGTGGCAGATGATGCTCTCCCAAAGTCACTCACTCCCGATGAATGTGCGATCATTGCAAGGGTACGTGATACCTACCTGCGGCTGATGAAGGTCAACTGTACGGGATGTGGCTACTGTATGCCATGCCCGAATGGTGTGGATATTCCCGGTTGTTTTTCACTTTATAATGCCTATCACCTTTTTCCTCGTGACCGGAGTGCAAAATTCCAGTATTTCGGGCGTCATGGCGGATTGCTCTCCAGTGTTTCCTATGCCGGGTTATGCAGGCGGTGCGGCAAATGTACAAAGATCTGCCCCCAGCACATTCCTGTCCCTGAACGGCTCAAGGAAGTTTCAAACGAGATGGAGGGTATGATGAGGGTGGTCGTTCCGGTCCTCAAAGGAGGACTGTGGTGCATGGACAAGGTCGGGCACGTCAAGCGCAGGTTTGCATTCAAGGAGAGCCAAAGGTAATCTGTCCATATTCTGAATCGATAATTGTCGTTGAAATGCGACTGAATGAGTTAACTCCTAAAAAGATCCGGGAGATTTACTGTACCTGGTCCTTTTTTGATCCCCGGGACGATGAAATCTCCCGTATTGACTTCATTAGAAAGAACCCGACAATGCCAAACGTCATGATGGGTGAGACCCAGAACGGGATATGTACACCAAAACTATCCATGATCATGATAATTCCCAAAAAGGAGATTGAGTACATTGCCCCGTTCTTGAGATACAGGTACTTCTTTACGTTGTCAACGTTACGCAAGGTCAGTTCCCGGACTACAAACGCCCCGATACCATTACCGATCAGGATGAGGGGGACTGCCATGGTA
Source organism: Methanoregulaceae archaeon (assembly GCA_015660885.1). Classification (GTDB taxonomy): domain Archaea; phylum Halobacteriota; class Methanomicrobia; order Methanomicrobiales; family Methanospirillaceae; genus Methanoregula. The sequence continues at coordinate 17,783 of JACTUB010000016.1, forward strand.
AATGCGAATGCACCGATGACCCCGTCAATAGAGAATGTGGCGTCAATGACTTCGAGATAAAAGATCTTGCTGATATCTGACATATCCGACGATTGGAGCATCCTTTTCTCGGCCAGTTCCGCGTTTTGCCTGAACCCGTGGACGATAAAAAAAGCGGTAGAACCGACAACCGCACCAAAAGCCATGAGTGGGTTCCTTGCCAGCGCAAATCAGACGAGCCCGGTGAGCAGAATAGAGACGACAGCAAAAAACCAGACTCCTTTTGAAGCGATGTAGCGCTCCCCCCGGAGACCAAAATTTTTACCTTCTAAAAACAGCCAGTGAAGGAAAAGGAAGAGCAGGAACGTCCCTCCTCCCATCAGAAGAACCGGGGCTGACTGTTCAATTGCCGTAAGAACGACCGGATCGCTTGAGAATGTTGCCGTAATGGTCCCGATTGGACCCAGTGAAGGAGCAGACAACCAGACAATAAGCCAGGGAAGTAACCCCCGGATTGCAAAGACTGCAAACACCAGTCCCCATACTAAGAACCAGTGTTTTGCACGTTCGCTCATGGTCGAGAGCACTTCGGCATTGACGATGGCATTATCAATGCTTGTTATTGTCTCGAACAAAATAAGACCGGCAATAATAAGAATAATAGAAAAAAGATCCATATTTCCGAGATTATATTGGATTTATTTGTGTATAAGAAGGTCCGGCCCGGTTCAGGTAAAAAAATCCCGCAAAATCCCATTACATGTCCTGATGGGCAATATTTCTGGCTCTTCTTTTTGATACTTTTATTGCTGAATGGAAGCATCAACAGAATGTACTCTGGAAAATTTTGTGACGTAATTTCACTCATTAAATCACCAGGTACCGATGTCTGGTTGGAGGTTGACATTCCCTACTGACACAACCGGCGCTGACTGATATTTTTCGGAATCGACTCCCGTGCCTGAGTCATATCATCGGAGACAGAAGAATCCTGGTAAAGTGTTTATAGTTTTCCAGGCAACCCTGCAGGAACTAAAAACCAACAATGGACCAGAAAATATTTTTGAGATTCATAACGGGAAAATATAATGCTATACCGCAGAATGTAAATATATCTGATTCGTAATCTGCTGAAGTGGGGATATGGTGATCTCGGTCCTGTATATTGACAATAACCAAATCCTTCTGGATGCCGGCAAGCGCTTTCTGGAACGCGACGAGGATATCCGGGTAGACACGGCCCTGTCTTTGAGCGAAGCCCTGCAACTGCTGAAAACCAGCTCGTTTGACGCAGTCATCGCTGAGTACCCGATGAGGGAAACTGACGGCATTGATCTCCTTAAAAACATCCGCGAAAAATTCCCAAAACCCCCCAGCATCATTCTTACCGGCGGAGACAATAATGATAACTTTAACCAGGCCATGAAGAATGGTGCGGATTACTATATCACAAAAAGGGGAGATCCCAAGTCCCGGTTTACAGCATTGTCCCATATAGTACGACGCGCTGTTAAACTCCGGGAAAGCGAACGAAAGATTACGCGTCTCAACCGGGTGTATTCGGTGCTTACGCGGGTCAGTGAGGCCACCGTAAAATTCCGTAACCGGATGCAGCTGATGCAGGAAGTATGCAAGATAGCGGTCCAGGAAGGGGGATATACGATGGCCTGGATCGGGTTTGAAGACCCTGAGACCCACAGAATCAAAGGGGTTGTTGCCAGCGGTGCAGTCGATGATTTTTTTGTTAATGTCCGGATGTCGTCCGAAGATATTATGACCGGGCAGGGACCAACTGTCACCGCACTACGGAAAGGAAAATATATTGTCTGTAATGATATCAGTGCTGACGTCCCGATGCAGTACTGGGCAGAACATGCCATAAAAAAAGGGTATCTTTCAGCAGCTGCATTCCCGATAAACACCGGGAAAACAACCCGGGGTGCGATTACTTTCTATTCCCAGGAAAGAGATTTCTTTACTGATTCAGAGATCCGGTTGCTCAATGGGCTTTCAGAAAATGTCTCATTTGCACTTGAAACGATGGAACTGGATGAAACCTGCAAACAGGTCCACGAGGAACTTGAACATTCTGAGCACCGCCTGATGGAAATTATCAATTATCTTCCGGAACCGACATTTGCCATAAATGCCAAAGGGGCGGTGATCATCTGGAATACAGCAATGGAAAAACTCACGGGAATCAGTCCCGGGCAAATCCTCGGGCGTGGGAACTATGAGCATTCTTTTCTGATGATGGGGGCACGCATTCCGGGCCTTCTTGATCTGATTTTTGCATCTGGCAAAGAGCTTGAGAATTATCATTATTCGGTAATACAACGGAGCCCTAAAAGCATCAGGGCAACAATACAGCTCCCCAACCTGAACGGGAGACCCGCGACTCTCGAGTTAACTGCATCTCCACTGTACGATCAAAAAGGGCAGTATGCCGGTGCAATTGAATCACTCCATGCTATCACTGAAATTCGCGAAAAAGATGAAAAATTCCACAGGCTGTTTGATACAGCAGATCATGGCATTCTTATCCTCAAATCGGATACCAGAAAGGTTATCGATGCAAATTCGTTTATTATTAATCTTACCGGGTATTCGCACGAAAACATGCTTGGCAGAAATCTTGGGGAAATAGGTTTTTTCAAGGATAAGCCGGTAGCTGAACAATTCTTTGCAGAACTGGAAAAAACAGGATACATCATGTATAAAGATATTCCCATGGAGACAAAAGATGGCAGGATTATTGACGTGAAATTTGTCAGCGAGATGTATTCATTCAATGATGAACAGGTTATCCAGTGTTCTGTGTACGACATCTCCAGCCGAAAGCAGTTCGACACTGCCCGGATTCTTGCCAGAAAAAATCTGAATATGTTTTCGAGCATGACGAGACATGATGTCCTGAATCAGCTGATGGTTGTAAGCGGCTCTCTTGAACTTGCCTCCTTTGGATTACAGGAACCTGAATTACTGCAGCATCTCAACCGCGCTCAGACAGCTGCAAAAAATATTCAGCGGCAGATTTCCTTCTCCCGGGAATATGAAAACCTTGGTGCAGCGACTCCGACATGGCAACGTATATCAGAAGTCATTCACCGGGCATTCTTTGAGGTAGAGGCGGGTGCTATCACCCTCGACATGCCGGAGGATACTATTGATGTCTTTGCAGACCCGCTCTTTGATAAGGTCTTTTTCCACCTGTTCAACTACGTATATAAGTATGGAGAAAAAGTTACCCGCATCGAAGTTTCTTACCAATATACAACGACAGGACTTATCCTGACAATTGCTGATAACGGAATTGGAATATCACCGGAAGACAAGACCCATCTCTTTATGCAAAGCAGCGGGAATGATAAGGCACTCGGCCTTTTTCTTGCACAGAAAATCCTCGAAATTACTGGTTTAACAATCAGGGAGAGCGGAGAATATAAGAAAGGAACCCGTTTTGAGATTAATATTCCGATAGATGGGTTCCGGACCGGATCACCTGCACCCTAAAGGGAAGAAGAGAAATGGAAAATATTCATAGCTCAGTACTTTCAATATAGGGTAGCCAGAGCCATTCTGGCATCCTAATCCCCTGCATTTCAGGCATTGGTTGAAAAAATCTCTGAACAAAAACTAAATCCTCTGTGAAACCATAATAAAAAATAATGATTTCCCTTCTCTACGTGGATGATGAGCCGGATTTGCTCGATCTCTGCAAGCATTTTCTTGAGCGGGAAAAGGAATTCTCTGTAATCACCGTTACTTCTGCGCAAAAGGCTATAGAGATCCTGGACGAAGGGACAATAGAGGCGATTATTTCAGATTACCAGATGCCGGTAATGGACGGCATCGAATTCCTCAAACAGGTAAGGATGAAATTCACAGATATCCCCTTTATACTCTTTACCGGTAAAGGACGGGAAGAAGTGGCTATCGAAGCCTTCGATAATGGTGCTGACTTTTACCTCCAGAAGGGGGGAGATCCCCGTGCCCAGTTCGGTGAACTAAGTCATAAAATACGTCAGGCAATCCGAAGGAAAAAAGCAGAGGAGGAGCTTCGCATGATGCACTCCACGGTGAGCAATGCTCCTGAGGGCATCCTCTGGATTAACGAAGATGGCGGGATCACGTTTTTTAATGATACCATATGTACAATGCTTGGATATACCAGGGAGGAGTTTGCCGCCCTCACGATCAGGGATATCAGCCCACAGTTTATTGAGAATCATCTGGTTACTGACTGGTTCCAGAAGAAACAGAGAAAAATACTCACCGTTCAGGATATCAACCGGAAAAAAGACGGATCACGTATCCCTGTGGAAATTTCCCTCAATTACAGTGAATTCGGACCCCGGGCATACGTCTTTGCATTTGTGCGGGATATTACCGACCGCAAAAAGGCTGATGATGAACTGAAGTCTGCTTATGAAAAGAACCAGGGTCTTATGGACCATGCAAATGATGCTATTTTTATTGCAGACGCAGAAACCGGGATGGTTATCGATGCAAATAAAAAAACACAGGAGTTGATCGGCAGGTCACTTTCTGAAATCCAGACCCTGCACGAAAGCGACCTTCACCCGAAGGAAGAAGAGGAAAAATACCGGGTATATTTTAAAAAACATGCTGAGGAAGGAACGGGATTACAGGAGCAGATCATTGTTGACCTCAAGGGAAACTATATCCCGGTTATCGTCAGCGCTACTACACTCGATCTGGGTGGAAGACGGTGCATGATGGGAATCTTCCATGATATATCAGATATTAAAAAAGCGCATAATGCCCTGCAACTTGCGAATAAAAAACTTAATCTTCTGGCCGAGATCACTCGGCATGATATCAGGAATAAACTTACCATGCTGAGTGGATACCTTGAACTGTTCACCGATCATCCTCCTGAACCCCAGCACTCAATGTATCTTGCGAAGCTGAAGAGTGCAGTAAAAATGATCGAGGCGAACATTGAGTTTACCAAATTGTACCAGGATCTCGGGATCGTTGCACCGGTCTGGCAGAACGTGGATGACACGTTCTTTAAAGCCTGTACCCATGTCGACATAAAAAAAATACGCTTCCAGTCAGAAGCCGGGGGACTGGAGGTATTTGCTGACCCTCTGTTGGAACGGGTATTTTATAACATTGTCGCAAATGCTGTAGAACATGGTAACCAGGTATCTGTCGTCAGGCTCTCTACGACTGAACTTCCCGATTGTCTCGTAATCCGGATTGAAGATGACGGTATAGGAATTCCGCCGCACGACAAGGAAACGATCTTCCGGAAAGGATTTGGGAAAAATACCGGTCTCGGGCTATTCCTCTCCCGGGAGATCCTATCCATTACGAATATTACCATAAAAGAATCCGGGGAATTCCAGCACGGTGCCCGATTTGAGATGTGTGTACCAAAAGGCATATACCGTTTTTCCAAAAAAACCGTCACAAATGAGCGCAATCGCGGGGAGAAATGATTCATATACGGATTCAATTTCCGGAAAGGGGTTATAACAGCATGACAGGGCACGATTACAGGACATTTTATTAGCCAATCAGTATTACGCAGTATAACAAGGACACGGGAAGAATCCATCAATCCTGATACAGTAAACCAAAGAAAATCTAAAAACAGCTTCAGCACTTTATTTTTTTTCTTTTTTTACGTCGTTAAAAAATTTATTAAAAATTTCAGATATAATTGTGTCAGTCAAGAGGAATTGTCTCCAGTTGTGACACGAGCTCCCAGATCCTGGTCCGGGCATGAATCGGCATATTGGGATCATTAGAGATTTCGTCAATCTTTGAAATGGCTTCTGCGGCGCGCAGTCCCATCGCCTTTGAATTGTTGGTAAGCAGCGTCCGGGTTTCGTCAGCTACGCGCCGGATGTTTCTGGGTATAGAGCTGTCTTCCTGAATACGCTGCAGCATCAGGATACAGTTTTCCATTGTTTTTTCAGGGTTGGGCATGGTATCACCTACCTGTGTACCTGTAGTTAATACGTAGAACCGACATATATAGGTTAAATATAGAGTCGACGGTGATTGTATGCCGGTACGTAAGGAAGACGAAATCATGGCAGAATACCTCCTTAAAGGAGGAAAAATGCTTGAAAAGTCCTGTAAAACCTGCGGATGCCCGCTCTTTGAAGTCAAGGGTAAAACGCTTTGCGTCGTCTGCAAGGAGAACGAACCTCCCGCAGGTAAGAAGAATAAAACAGATACAGAGAACAATTCCACAACCCCCACCGGGTATGAAAGCACGCGCTCGCCGAAAGAGCCCTCGGCAGAATGTCTGATGCTCGCGGATGAACTTGCAAGCACTATCCTCTCGCTCTGTGAACGTATCCGGAATGAAAAGGATCCAGACCACGTCCTGACGCTGATGAATGCAGTGAAGACGGGAGCCGAATCACTCCATATTCTTTGTCAGTTATAAGAACGACGGCAGAGATCAAAGATCTTTTGTCCGGTCTTTTCCCCAATTCCTTTTATTGCGAGTAAATCTGCCAGTTCAGCGTTTGCGATTGCCTGCACGGATCCGAAATGAGAAAGCAGGAGTCGTGCGTTCTTCAACCCGATTTCAGGGAACGCAGAAATAATATACTCCTGCTCTTCACGAAGAGAATGATGGGATTTGTGCGGGTGAATCTTACGCTCACCCCGTGCACTCTCCTCACGTTTTGCGAGGACATAGAGCATCTGCGCGGTATCCTGTTCATCCTTTGTGAACAGAAGTGCGACTCCCATATCCACGGTAAGCGCAGCAAGCACTCCCCTGATAGCATTCGGGTGGATGTCGCGCTGTGTATAAGGATCGCTTCCTTCGATGATAATCACCGGGCGCGGTACTGCCTCTGCCATTGTTTTGATCTGACCGAGCAAATCCCGGTTTATCAGCGTATCCACAAAATCCCGAACGGTTTTGCGCTCAATGAGGATCCGGTCACCAATCGCATAATCCCCATGCGCAAGCCGTTCAAGCCGGATGGCAGCACCCATTTCGGAAAGCACTTCGACCACTTTTGACGAAGTCTCGCGGTCATCAATAATAATTTTCGGTCCCTGCACGGTGAACTCATCGATACTTGCCTGTTCAACCAAAACCGGTTTTTGCACAAAAGAATTCATACTGCCCATTGCCTTCATGCTCTTATGCATCATCGTCTCTTTGGCCTGGCTGACATGACGGAATATTTCGTCGGACGTTCCTTTCGTTACGAGGACAACAACTCTGCCAGCCCCTGACCTTCCTGTTCTTCCTTTACGCTGGATGGAGCGGATTTCAGATGGTACTGCTTCGTAAAAGATCACAAGGTCAGTCGAGGGAACATCAAGACCTTCCTCGCCAACAGAAGTTGCGATCAATACTTTGAACTCACCTTTTCGGAATCTGGTGAGTGCTGCAATCTGGTTTTTTTGCGAGAGTCCCTTCTCCGCATCTTTTGCTGCCTGACCTACGAACCGTTCGCATGCAATCCCGTTTTTCACAAGATAATCCACCAGGAGTTGCACCGTATCCCGGTACGTTGCAAAAATAATAATCCGGCTGTCCGGGTGTTTGTCCAGCTGTTCGCGGACCAGGTTCAGGGTGATCTCAGGTTTTGGGTGGAGTTCCCTTGTCCATTCAAGGGATCGTTCGAACAGTTCGTGGAAAGATTGATCTTTTACAAGGCCCTGACTGGCTTTACTGCCACCGGAACCTGTTCCCTCGGCAACCATTTTTGCAAGATATCCTTTCAGTACTTCGCTTCCCTGGGATTCCGCAAGTGTGATCGCATGCCTGAGCTTCATGCACGCTGCATACACAGAAGCTGCTGAATATCCGACAGGGTCACGATTTGCGATACGCTGCTGGATCTGGGCATTAATTTCATTCAGTGTTTTCATTGTCAGTTTTTCACGCTTCGGCACGGTGAAGTGGAGCGAAGATAAGAGTGCGAGACGCTCATCGATAAGTGCGTTGATGATTGTTACAGCTCCTTTGAGATCAGGGGGAAGTTCAATGTCGAGGAATTCAATATCCCGTTCGAATACATAAGGGCGGACATCAGGATCATTTTCCGTCCGGTTTTCAATATGGGAGATCCCCAGATTCATACAGACTTCCTGCACTTTCTCCTGCATGCCACCCGGAGACGCCGTCATCGCAAGAAGTAATGGTTTGTCTGCAGTAGCCAGATATCGTTGTGCCAGAAATACATAGGCATAATTTCCCGTCGCACGATGGCATTCATCTACAATAAGGAGTGTTACGTCTTTGAGTGAGTAGCGTCCGGCAATAAGGTCGTTTTTTATTACCTGGGGTGTTGCAAGGATTACTGTTGCACAGTTCCACTCTTCAGTGCGCTCATCCGGCGGGGCCTCACCCGTGAACATGGCAAAAGGGGATAATCCCGAACCTGACTGGTTCTTTGCGAGAAGGTATCGTTCAAAAAAACGGAGATGTTGTTCCACCAGCGGTTTTGTCGGTGCAAGCATCAGCACCCTGCCTCTTTCATTATAGAGACGGGATGCTGCAACGAGAAGCGCGACGGCAGTTTTGCCGAGACCGGTTGGCAGGATCACCATCGTGTTTGCATCCAGAGCACGCATTGCTATTGAAAGCTGGTACTCACGTGATTCGATGGTATCAGGTTTAATGAGGGGGTGGCTGATGAATTTCATAGGGTGTTATGGCATAAGGGATGTGAATGTGATGCGTCCCTCAACAAGAGCCCGAAGCGTTTCAGTCAACCCGTCTATCGGGACGCGTACCTGTTTCATTGTATCCCGGTCCCGGAGTGTGACGGTATTGGTCTCCTTGGTATCGTAATCGACCGTGATCGCAAATGGCGTGCCGATCTCATCCTGCCGGCGATACCGCCGCCCTATAGCACCGTTGTCATCATATTCGGCGAGTAAACCTTTTTTATGGAAGGTATGGGTAATGTCGTCAGCAATGATATCAAGACCGTCGCGGGCCATAAGGGGGAAAACGGCAACCTGAACAGGAGCGACATTAGGTGAAAGCCGCATAACTGTTCGTTTTTCTCCGTCGGCTATATCCTCATCATATGCCTGTTCAAGAACAGCATAGCACATCCGGTCAATCCCATACGAAGGTTCGATAACATGGGGGACAATCTCTTCTCCACGTATATCGATCACTTCATCGCGGACTTCAAATAAACTGGCAGGAACATGAATTTTTTCATCCCCAATTTCAATATCGACGCCTTCTGTTGTGGGAGTCGTGTCTCCCAATGCCGCAAAGATTGCTTTTGCTTTCGTGCGGTACTGTTTACCAAGGACACTCATATTCGGGATGATCCGGCGGCGCACCGTTTTCTTCGGCTTATCAAACTGGATAAAGACGGTCATTGGAATACCGCTCTGTCTCGCATGAGCGTGTAAGTCATAGTCAGTTCTGTCGGCTATTCCAACAGTTTCCACCCAGCCAAAGCGTGGGGAAAATATTTCTGCATCCCAGCAATCGGTGGCATAATGTGCCCGTTCATCCGGAAGATGCTGACGGAACCGAAGTCGTTCCGGGTTAATCCCGATGGTGACCAGAAGTTCATGGGTCAGGGCAACATAATAGGCGACGTACTCATTGGCTATTATACCTTTGTCAACGGCTTCCCGCATCGACATTTCAACCGGCTCTTCACATTTCTGCTGCTGGATATACGTAAGCAAAGGCATCCGATAATCCCCATACCGTCTGAACGATGGATGATGGTTCTTCTCATCCGGGTGGACAAAAATTTCTGCCTCTGCCTGCGTGAACTCACGGAGACGGATCATGCCCTGCCGCGGCGAAATCTCATTCCGGTAGGATTTACCTATCTGCACGGCCCCAAAGGGAAGCTTGTCGCGGTAAAACCGGAGCAGGCGCGAAAAATCAACAAACATTCCCTGTGCTGTTTCGGGACGCAGGTAACCAATCCGCTGGGAGCCCGGGCCAATGGTAGTGGAAAACATGAGGTTGAAATTGAATACCTCAACGTTGCCCAGAATCTCTCCACAGGCCAGGCATCTGCAGGAAGATATTGCAGCAGAAAGTTCCTCATTCTTCATAATCGAGGCATTACACACATTTCCCCCCTCAGCAACATGATCGGCACGCAGGTATTCCTTGCAGTGCGGACACTGACACATCTTGTCAGAAAAACCCTTTACATGACCGGAGGCGATAAAAACAGCCTCTTGGGCTATTGTCGGGCATTCAATCTCATAGTATCCTTCCTGGATGATATAAAAATCCCGCCAGATATTTTCCACTCGTCGTTTCATCATCGCGCCCAGCGGACCATAATCAATGAAACCTGCAACTGCTCCGTAACATTCAGATGCAGGCCAGATAAATCCACGACGTTTGGCTAATTCCATCACGTTTTCAAAAACATCATGAGAACACTGAATATCCATCACTTCTCACATTTCACGTTATCTCATTCAATTATTCCCTGATGGTATTATAATTCTCGTCACAGGGAACTTAAAAAGGATATTTGGCAACATCATCGGTATCACCCTTATATCCTGTAATCATTTGCTTTACTGTCAGAACCAAATCGGCTGGCTGTCAGCAAAGTATGCAGAAATGCACAAAAATGCATATAAGTAGTACTTTTTTTAAATCATAGAGAGAGAAAATTCGGATGCCATACTACAAACCCGTAATACTGCCTGTGATTCTGAAATATTTACCTAATAGTGCATTATTATTAACAAATGAGTCACCCTGTAACCAGATAGACGGATCGAATCACAATAAACAAAAATGTGAACGTAAAATGGATAGTTGTTAAAACCAACAATTACATGGGGATATACATGAGTTATTTAGTGCTCCGGGTGAAAAATGACAAAGCATTGAAATCTCGTTTACTATACTCACTATTGAGTGTGAACCCATCATATTCTGTTAAAGAATACCGAGAAGAACCTGATCTAACAGATGAAAATTATTATATCATCAGTTTCACTTCTTATGAAAAAGGTCCGTATTGCCCTATCAGGAAAATATTAAGCGAATTTATAAAAAATAAAGAGATCGAGTATCTCAATGAATCGTCTGCAGATCGATTTATGTAATTTCTGAACCCGAAAAAATCTTTCTGATTGAAAAATATCCAATTTGTGGGAAACCTTTTTGTTTCAGATTTTCAATATTTTTTTAGAATTATCTTCTGACCTGCAACTCGCCACGGGAACGGAGTTCAATGAATAATTTCCGGTTTTTTCCTGATAAAAATTAAGTGTGGGTGAATTCTCAACCAATTAATAGATCTTTTGGTCAAACAATGTATAAAGATAGCATTAAATAGAAGGCGAAGTATTGTATATCCTAATCCCATAACGGGGTATGCAATGACTGAAGACAAACGCAAGGTACAGCTTCTAAACCTTTTCAGTGCCATATCAGGCAAGACTAAAATTGTCGAGCCGATGAAGAACATTCATGGTACTTTAAGAGACAGCGACGCAATTGAGCGTGAGGTTGCTCTCGTCATGAGAGAGATCACGGAACAGGGGATCTTCAAAACATCCTTAAAACCGATCCAGCTTGCAAAACTTGTCACCTTGTTTTACGCTGGTAAGAATGACACTGAAATTGCGCGCCAGCTCGGGGATGAAAAACTGAGCAAGACCGTCGCACGCGCACGGGTAAGACTTAAGCTCTTCCGGGAACTTGACTTCAAGATGCCCTTTGACAAGATGAAGATGGAAAAACTAATCGAGTCCGGCAAGACAATGAAAGAGGTTTCTGAAGAACTCGGTGTGAGTCCTTCGACACTCCGTGAATACCGGCACGTGATTGAGGAGCAGGAAGATCCTACTATTGACCCTTACATCGACCGGGTCCGGGATGTTATGGAAGACCGGGACCTTTCTGAACAGATGACCCGAAGCGCAACTGCAGATAATCTTGGGGATTCCATCGATATTACCGAAGCTGAACTGATAGATGTGGTGTAAGGGAATGCTCCTGCCATCAACATCCTCTCTTTTATAGTGACTCTGATCTACATCTGGAACAGTTTTCGCACTCAGATGAAAAATTTCATTCATCCGCAACCAGATCTGTATGTATGCAACTCACTTGGCTCGGGCATGCCTGCGTACTTCTTGCCGGATCAAAAAAAATCCTGATCGATCCTTTTATAGAAGGCGGCAGTGTTCTCTGGACTCAACCCGATCTTGTAGTTGTCACTCATGGACACGAAGATCATATTGGCGAAACGGTTGCGCTTGCGAAAAAGACCATTGCTGTTACAGAAATTGCCAGATACCTAAAAGCGCAGGGACTTCCCGCCGAAGGCATGAATATTGGCGGGACCATGATGGTTGACGGCGTCTCGTTCACCATGACTCCCGCAATCCATTCCAGCTGGATTGAGGAAGCGGGTGTCAGTTGCTCCGGGGGTGTGGCTGCAGGTTTTATAATTGGCATGGATGGTGTAAAAGTGTATCATGCCGGTGATACCGCACTTTTTTCAGATATGAAACTCATCAGCGAACTCTATCACCCTGATGTCGCTCTTCTCCCTATCGGGGGACGATATACTATGGGCACGGCTGAAGCGATGATGGCAGCAAATTTCATTGGTGCAAAAACAGTGATACCTATTCACTACAATACCTGGAGTAAAATCAGGACAGATCCTATGCTCTTCAAAAAGGCGATTGAACAGACAACAGATCTTCATGTTGAGGTGCTGCAACCGGGAGAAAGTATAGAGATAAAAAATGAAACAAAAAATTGCCCGAACGGATGATTTAACCAGGGGAATATCTTTTTTTAAACGTATTGTATGAAAAAATTGGGTATGGGGCAGGGATTCTCCGGGGATATTTTCATTGTGGTCAGTATAGTTATCCTATTGGGGTTCTTCCGGCATGTACGTTTTCGGGGATGACGGGATGGCGAAAATATAAACGTAGGGGAGATCCAAGTGATTTTATTCAGGAAAACCCGGTAATGTATGATAACCTGAAATGAAATTAAAATCAGAGCTTGGATACCCTGACAACGGGAAATAACATCAGTATGAATGCTTTTGATATCTTCATGGTAATTGCAGTTGGTTCCATGACCGGAGCCGGTATTGGTCTGGTTATCGGTTTTGTAGCAAAAAAACAGGGAAATGCCACATCGATGATGACACGGGATGAAAAAATCCTGAACTTTGCATTGGTTATGATATGCTCAGGTATCTGTAGTGCCGGACTGGCTTTGACCTTTCTGGTATGATTGACAACCGTTTGATGAAAGGGGTTGTCACATCCTTAAAGCTGTAATTGGCCCAACCTGTAATACAAAAAGATTAGAGTTAAATTATTATGGAGTGATAAATAACGTAACGTAGAGCGGTTAATCCGTAGATCAGAAAGACCAAGAATATTGCCTGACGGAGAAAGGCAGTAAACGTCTTCGACAACAAAGTAGTTTTTTATCCCGATCTGAAAAGGAGAAGTGAGGCAAGCAATGTTAAAAGCAACGATTGATGCAGATATATTCAGAGAGTTTATCGATGCGATCTCGGCTCTCGTCCCTGAGTGCCGCTTGCATACCGATGAAAATGGCATCTCTACGAGAGCTGTTGACACAGCAAACGTGGCGATGATTGGAGTCGATCTTAAAAAAGAGGCGTTTGATTCATATAAGGCAACAAAAAGCCAGCTGGGTATTGATATCTCCAAAATGAAAAATATTTTCGGGATGGCTGGTAAGGGTGATCTCATAAGTCTTGAGCTTGCTGATAATGCCCAGAAGATGTCAGTCTCAGCACACGGGTATCATTATTCCATTACTCTTCTGGATACGAACACGATAAGGAAGGATCCCAACCCTCCTACCATCAATCTCCCGGGCAAGATTGTAATTACCGGGGATGATTTCAATAATGCGATGAAAGCAGCTGCGGTGATATCAGATAAAATTGCTCTTGGAATTAACCCAAAGGAACAGACGTTTTATCTCATCGCTGAAGGTGATACTGATAATATACGGCGTGAGTTTAGCAAAGACGAACTCAAATCAATCATCCCTGTTGAAGCACGGTCGCTCTTTTCATTGGATTATTTAAAAGATATGGGTAAGGTCATGAGCAAGGCAGCAGAGGTTGAAATTTATCTGGGTATCGATCACCCTGTCAGGTTTTCCTTTGTCATTGCCGGAGGCAACGGGCATGTCGAGTATCTGCTCGCACCCAGGATAGAGGCTGACTGATGGATTTTGTGCCATCAGCAAAGGAACTCTCCCATTTTCCCTTTTTAAAAAAAGCCCAGGACCATATCAAAGATATTTTTCCTCCCCTTGATGTTCTGCTCAGGCAGGAGCGGGGAAAAATTATTACGGATCTCGCATTAAAACGTATCAATCAGGCATTATCCTCGAAAAGAACTTTTATCGCTCATTTTCAGCAGCGCGATGAAGATGAAATCGCAGGTTTTGTTTTATCCCGGATTATTGCATCCTGCATCCAGGATAAACAGCTTTTAGACCGCTTGGCCCGGTATGAGGCGGAACGTGCTTATTATTTTCTTGTGTCTGAACTCGGGACTGAAGAGGGCGAAAGAGGATGGAATGAAAATACCGTGCTTGACGATGACGGATACAGTCCGATAGCAAAATATCTTGCTGCCGAATTTCGGATAAATATCACGGAAGCACACATACCACTGGTTGATTATGTGGAGATCGCGGCGCCACTGCATGATGAACGGTTTAAACTGGTAAACCGGAGAGTGCACCGTGGATTTGTTGAGATTAAAAAAGAAGAACGGTATGAATTGCTCCGCGAACGAATCCGTGTAATCCTTCGCCGTGATTTACCCTATAAAATCCCAAAATCCCTTTGTGAACAGCTGGCACCGGTATCGGAGCCAATAAAAAAAGTATACCAGGCAAAGATGCTCCAGCAGTTCGGTACTATAGAGGAAAGTGCATTTCCACCCTGTATGCAGGCACTGGTTCTGGCGCTTACCGCCGGGACCAACCTGACCCATGCAGGACGCTTCGCGCTCACTACATTTATTCATACTATCGGTATGGACGTTATGGGAATTGCCCAGCTCTACGCGAGGTCACCTGATTATGATCCGGAGAAAACGATGTACCAGGTCGAGCATATTACGGGGCGTGGAGGTGCCGGTACTGAATATACCGCTCCGGCATGCGCAGCAATGAAAACGACCGGACTCTGCACCCACAAGGATGCATTGTGTGAAAAAATCGGCCATCCTCTCAGTTATTATAAACTGAAGAAGAAGGACCAGTTAATGAAAAAATAGAGAGAAACTCAAAGTGAAATCGCAGCAGTTATAAGTATTTCTAAGTAATTTTTTCATTTACGAGATACCCGGCACCAGAAAGGAACGTGATAAAGATAACAATTGCTGCAAGGTAGGCCATTCCGGCTACCATTATCATGGGTAGTACAGCAAGCATAACGATCAGGATAAAAAACCCTGACAAGCCGATGATCACATCAAGGAGTCGCGCATCCATTACAGAAATCTTCGCCGCAGGAGAATATATGTATATCCGAATGATCTGATCTCTACCTCATGCAAAGGACACGCTTATTATTGTCCGGCGTATCTATGTAATATTGATGAAGGATCCGACCCGGGAACGCAGTGATATCCTCGAAATATTAACCGACGCAGTCGGACTGCTGACACGATCTCTGGATGTCAGGGTTATTCCGCTCCATGGAGCCATGCTGGGATATGCTATTCAAGGTGCACGGGATAAAAATGGTGTCGCGGCGGTGAAGGGCGGAATAGTTCCCGGAAATGAAAAACCACACCCTGCCGGTCCGTGTGATTTTGGCGTGGATGAGGAAATCGCGCGAATCATTCTTACGGCAATGAGGTTTGATCCCGGTATCCGGAGTGCGGCAACCCTTCGTTGTTCCAGGAATATGCTCAAGGTCATGGAAAGCCTGCTTCTTGAATGCACTTCGTTTGAAACTACCGGGGAACACTTAGGGATAAGTACGATGGACTGGGGCGTGGCATCCTGCTGCAAAGCGGGAGTACCTGACGTATGTTATCCCTATCAAGGGAGAGGAAATGAGTCCACTGTACTTCTTTTTGGTGAAGATCCAATCGACGTAACGAACAATATTATTATGATATCGAACCGCATTATAAGTATAGAACTTTGAGGAATTGCTCATGGGAATTAAACCATCGTACATTAAATCTCTCGGTACCGAACTTCTGGACAGTCAGCGGGACTATTTTTCCACCAGCTTTGATGAAAACAAGCAGCAGCTTGGAAAATCAACGGTAATTGAAAGCAAGCGTGTCCGGAACCGCGTCGCCGGTTACATCACGAGAAAAATAAATACCAAGAGACGCTCATAACCTTATTCATGTTCGAAGGTGTCCTTCCGGCAATCATAACCCCTTTTAAAAGGAACTCTGCAATGGACCTTGATATTCAGGGTCTGCAACGTAACATTGGTTTTCTCGTTTCCCATGGTGTCCACGGAATCGTGCCCTGCGGATCTACCGGTGAATCTGCAACGCTGACATTCGAAGAGCATGAAAAAGTGATTGCGATCGCTGTTGACAAGGTGAACGGCAAAGTTCCTGTGCTGGCCGGCACTGGTTCCAACAATACCGCAGAAGCGATAAGGCTGACAAAGGCTGCAAAGGACACCGGGGCAGATGGTGTCCTGGTAATTAGTCCGTACTATAACAAACCAAATCGCTCAGGACTCATCAAGCATTACACAAAACTTGCTGATCTCGATCTTCCCGTCGTTATGTATAACGTCCCCGGGCGGACCGGACAGAACCTTGAACCTGATCTTGTTGCAGAACTAGCTAAACACCCTAATATTGTTGCCATTAAAGAAGCAAGTGGTAATATCGGGCAAATCTCCCGGATCATAGAAGAAACACAAGATGATGAATTTATGGTGATCTCCGGAGATGACAACATTACACTCCCTATCATGGCACTGGGCGGTTCAGGTGTTATCTCGGTTGCTGCCAATGTAGACCCAAAACGTATGGTCGCTATGTATGAGGCCATGAAACACGGTGATTACCAGAAAGCACTTGTCCTCCACTACGCGCTGTCGCCCCTCTTACGAGCAATGTTTATTGATACAAATCCGATTCCGGTAAAAAAGGCGGTCGAGCTTCTGGGAATGGCAGGTGGACCGGTAAGGCTCCCGCTTGATGAACTTGACGAAAAGAAGACTGAACAGATTAAAAAGATTCTTGCTACAATACCAAAAAAAAGTATTTCAGAATACTCTGCAACACTAAAAAAACCGGTAAAAACTGTTGCAGGCAGGAAAAAAACAACCATGAAAAAAATGGCGCGGTGAACTCAAAACATGATAAAAGTGGTTGTCTGTGGCGCCTCCGGCCGCATGGGCCAGACGATCGGTCGGATGGTCAATGAGTCATCTGATCTTGAGCTGGTCGGGGGTATAAATCTCAAACCGGGTTCATTCTTTGGAATCGATATTGCTGAATCTAAGAATGCAGAATCACTCCTGCAAAGCACCAGACCTGATGTTCTTATTGATTTTACGATAGCACACGCTGCAGTCGGGAACGTAAAGATGGCAGCCCGCAACCGGGTGGCACTGGTTGTAGGTACTACCGGTTTTACCAATGAGCAGAAAGCAGAGATGCAAAAAGCAATTCAGGGGAATGTCCCTGCGGTCATCTCCAGTAATTTTTCGATGGGCGTAAATATTTTCTGGCAGCTCCTGCGGGATGCGGGAAAGCTGCTAAAAGACTATGATATTGAGGTGATCGAAGCACACCACCGGAACAAGAAAGACGCTCCAAGCGGTACAGCAAAAACAATCCTGCAGATCCTTGATGAGGAAGCGGGTTCCCGGAAAAAGATCTATGGTCGTGAAGGTATGACGGAACGCGGCAATGAGATTGGCGTTCATGTAATACGTGGCGGTGATATTGTTGGTGACCATAAGGTTATGTTCTCAAAGAATTTCGAAACCATCGAAATCTCGCACCGGGCATATGACCGTTCAGTCTTTGCAACCGGTGCACTTCATGCAGCCCGCTGGGTTGTCGGCAAAAAACCGGGAATTTATGGTATGAGTGATGTACTCAACCTTGGAAAATAATTTTTAATTGTTAATCCGTAACCGGATTTCGTTTTTATTTCAGGTTTTCCTTACTTGTCCACACTTAAACGAGAGCGCTTAAGATCGTGAACCAAAAATGATCTCAGGCTGGATTTGTTAATTCCGCAAAAATCTACAACTAAAAAACTGGATACCTCGATTTTTTTGATTGCTTATATCGAAACCTATTTTTTACCTTTTACCTAATATATACGATGGAGTGAATGTGTTGGTTGCAATCGTTGACATCAGTAAATGTACCGGATGCGAAACCTGCGTGAATGAATGCCCCGCATCGGCAATTGTCGTTGAGAACGAGAAAGCGAAAGTCGACAAGGAAATGTGCGTTGACTGCCAGACATGTGTCGACATCTGTCCATCTGAAGCCATTGTGGTGGAGTGAAAGGATTGGCAGCCGTAGTAAACAAAGAGAAGTGTACCGGATGCGAAACCTGTGTAAGTGAATGTCCGGCATCTGCGATATCATTGGAGAACGAGAAAGCGAAAGTCGACAAGGAAATGTGCGTAGAATGCGAAACCTGTGTTGATGTCTGCCCGTCAGAAGCTATCCACATGGAATAGGACCAAAGATTTTAATCCGGCCCAATTTATTCTTTTCAGATCTTTTCAGAGCATAAATAATAATCTCAATCCCACCTGATAATCTGTTTAAATCAAGATGATGCTTTCAGATGGACTAACAAAATTTGTTGTCTGATTTCCTGGAATCGCATAATATCGGGGTTATTCGCTGTCACGTTAAAAAATTTAAAAAACAACGTTTTTATTATCACAGATGAAATGGAATTTATCAACCCGCCATATTTCAACGGGAAAATAAACGAACAGGACCTGACACACATGATTAATGTTGGAGTGCTCGGAGCTACGGGAGCGGTTGGCCAGCGATTTGTTGAACTATTAGCGGATCACCCGTGGTTTAATCTTTCGACTCTCGCAGCCTCTGAACGCAGTGCGGGACAGCCTTATGGGAAGATTGTGAACTGGCGTCTTGATACGCCTTTTCCCGAAAAGATCGCCAAAATTAAAGTGACGGCCACCTCACCAAAAGCGATGAAGGGTGTCGATTTGGTCTTCTCTGCACTTCCTGCAGATATTGCAACCGGTGTGGAGAACGAATTTGCTGATGCGGGAATTGCTGTCTGCAGCAACGCGAGTTCCCACCGTATGGAATCTGCAATACCGCTGGTTGTTCCGGAAGTGAACCCGGAACACCTTGGCCTTATCGATGTCCAGCGGGATTCCGGCAGGGACGGGTTTATCGTCACTAACCCGAACTGTTCCACTATCGTGATGGTGACTGCTCTCGCTCCCCTCAGGAGATTCAAATTTTCAGACGTCAAAGTAGCAACCATGCAGGCAATTTCAGGTGCCGGGTTTGCTGGAGTAGCAGCTATGGCGATCTCCGATAATGTCATCCCGTATATTGGACAGGAAGAGGAGAAGATGGAGACCGAGACTCTCAAGATAATGGGAACGCTGAAAGGTAACAAGGTGGCAAACGCAGCATTTCATGTAAGTGCCAGCTGTCACCGCGTCCCGGTAATTGACGGTCATACTATGGCAATCTGGATCGACATCAAGGAACCAGTGGAGAGAATAAAAGGTGCTTTCCGTGACTTCAAACCTCCTATTAAAGGCCTTCCGACCCAACCGAAAGAATCCCTGCACTTTTTTGAAGAAGAGAAAGACCGACCGCAACCTCGTCTGGATCGGATGCGGGGAAACGGAATGACAGTCTCTGTAGGCAGGCTTCGCGAAGGAGTCCGTTTTGTTGCGATGGGGCATAATACTATTCGCGGCGCAGCTGGAGCGAGTGTACTGAATGCGGAATTGATTACCAAGAAGAAATATCTCTGAAAAGGAGAACGATTATGCAGCAACAGAAAGAGAACACAGTATTCGTCGGCAATAAACCCGTCATGAACTACGTCCTTGCCGTCATCACACAATTTAACAATGGAGCAGAAGAGGTGGCAATTAAAGCGAGAGGTAAAGCGATATCCCGGGCAGTGGATACTGCAGAGATTGCACTTAACCGGTTTCTCGAAGGAGTTACGAAAAAGGAGATCATTACTTCAACTGAGATCATAGATACCGATTCGGGCAAGACTAATGTTTCATCCATTGAAATTGTTCTTGCCAATAACAAATGATTTTCTCTGACGATTTTTAATTGGAACCCGTCAGTTTCGATTGGTAACCCGCCTCAGGGCAGGGAGGTTTTTAAAAATTTTTAAGTCACTGGTCCGCCGCTGGAGTGCCCCGTCGGGAGCGGCAGTGTTCATCGTCAGTGGAGTAGAGAGATACCCGTCCAGTATCATATCTAAATCCTTCGATTTCCATGGTTCGGGGAACTCTTTGTTCAGGTGCGTTTCTTCACTTGATAACGTGAAAATCAGGAAGCAGAATGGAACCATATCCTCAATTATTGGCAAAACCCAAAACCATTTAAATGGCATTCACGAAGGTACTATGCTATGCGAGCCCATGCTGTCGTTCTGCTCATCCTTCTGACTGTCAGCCTCGTTGTTCCTGTTATGGCTGCAAATGAAGAGCGTTACAGCTATATTACCCTGCAGGATGTCCAGATCAGGCTCGAGAATGAGAGCGCTGTTATCCATTTGAATTATAAAGTAGACGAGGGTACGCGTTTCATCTTTTTTCTCCTGGGTAAACAGGATCTTAAAAACAAGCTGATGAAGATTCTCAATTACGATGACGTCCGGATGAATCGAATTGATCTCTCCAGTGCCGATTTTACTGTAGAAGACGCTGCACTATCGTATGGTAATGGAATCTACTGGTACCCGTCCCATGACTTCAATATTGTGATCCCCCTGCTTTCCGTCAGATCTCCCCAGGTAACACGAAATTTTACAATGACCCGGGTATTTCCGAGTGGGATGGGATATTTTGCAACTGAAACTCGTATAGTACCAAATGATATAAAAATTTCCGGGATTCCTGACAAGAGATCCCGGTAATTTTATTTTTGGAATTAGCAGATATCTTTAAGTTTTATACCGTGAGGGGAAGCGCTTCAGTACCCGTTTTTCGAAAAACTCCCCTTTTAATGTGTACCGGTCGTTGTTGCACTTCTGATGATAATAACTCCATAGTGGAGGTCAAATGACTTCTATAATTTCCTGCTTACGAAGTTCCGCCATCTTTCTATTGACAACATATTGGGTAATAACACCAGCTATTGCAAAAATAATGCCGATGACCGTGGAATAAAGAATATTATTTGCTGCGACATCAGCGGAGAGAGGAAAATCAGGCACCGCACTTACTGAAATGATATACACACTGGCGCCATAGAGAATGAAACCAATTGCGATGACAAAGAATGGGAAAACAATCACCTTTCCGAGTCCCTCCCGTTCGTTTGCATACACATCGATTATCAC
Organism: Methanoregulaceae archaeon; assembly: GCA_015660885.1. Classification (GTDB taxonomy): domain Archaea; phylum Halobacteriota; class Methanomicrobia; order Methanomicrobiales; family Methanospirillaceae; genus Methanoregula. Next base: position 39,309 of record JACTUB010000016.1, read on the forward strand.
CCCAACCGAAGTAACCAGTCCTGCAACAATTAGCCATTCGATAGAACCATAAATAAATGTCATCAGGTACAAAAGAAGTCCTAAACTACCATCAGTGGAGTAGAACTTCAGGACATTAATAAAACCCACGGTAAATCCAATGATGATGAGCAGGATGGTGGTAGTGTAGGTGACAAAGGAAAATCGTCCCCGTGAGAGTGATATACGGAGTGCATCCATGATGCTGTGTACGATCTCGTCAAATCCGAATCCCTTATAAAGCAGGTACCCCCCAATTACGCCAACCACAATGGTTGTTGCAACACCAGGGTAATCGAGCAAGTATGCCGTAGCATAGAGGATCATCGCAAGTCCCAGAGGGATAAAAATCATGCGGGAGACTTTCGGATCATCAAGGAATTTTTTAAGGATATAATAGGTACCTTCAAGATTGGGCATCTGGTTTACAATTACTCTGCGGATACTTGAAACCGGAATTTTGGATTGGATAATCGGAATTACATACTCATCTTCCGCACCGTCTGTCACCAGGATACAGGTAGTTGCCTGAGTCTCTTTTATTACTTGTTCAAGGGATGTTGCGATCCTGCGGTCCCCTTCTATCATGTGAAGATGGTTTCCGGCTACCACTGCTATGACGGTCTCCTCCCCATTTTCCGTGAGTTCATCGAAGATCTTGATTGCTGAAAATATGGCATTGATATCTGAATCTTCAGGGTCAGCGAGTGCTAATGTATTTGCAGCTTTGAGACAAGCTGCCCGGCCTATGGCTGGGCTTTCTATATTAGCCTTCCATCCGATATCGTCGTCCCGGTCAACACTCAATACTAATGTTCGACCCATGGTCATTATCAGTATAGACTCCCTGCGCACAGCAACTTTATAGACGAATTTCTCTTACACGAGCCCGGATTAGGGGTCTCCGGATGATCGCGCATAAGAGGGAACATTGGGTAAATTATAAGCAGATCACCCTTATAATTGTGACGTTATCTGAGTTGATTGTGGCCTATTCCAAAAAGACGGCAATCTATAAGTCCTAAACAGGCAAGCAAGAATTATGTCATCGAAACTGATGGAATATTTCAACAAACAGCCGAGGATTGGAACGCTCAGTACCTCTGGCAAAGATGGGAAGGTGGATGTTGCGATCTTCGGCTCACCTCACATGACCGATGGGAACACTGTTTTCATGGGTCTTGGGAAGAACCGCAGTCTCATGTATCTCCAGCAGAATCCTTATGCAGTGTACATGATCATGGAGCCGGGGAAGACTCTCATGGACTGGAAGGGGATCAGGGTTTATCTGAAGATGAAGGACCTGGCGACATCCGGCCCGATACTCGATACGTACAAAAAACAACTCGCAGAAGTTGCTGGGAAAGCAGCAGCAGGTATGATCCATGCAGGAGTGACCTTTGAAGTAATCGAAGTCCGGCCTATTGTCGATATGGGTCAGGGATGGGAGAAGTCGGTATAGGACTCCTCATCCCCCCTTTTCACCCATTAGCCACATACGAATGGTACCCCTGTCTTGCTAGATACCAACAGAACGCGACTACGAGGCTCACGCCCTGCCATATTTTTCCACCTTGCAGAGCATAATACATCGGCCGCTCTCCCCTCTCGGGTTTTCGAGATTCTTTCCAAAGGCGCATCTAATGCATCCTAAATTGCAGCGTAACCAACGATCCTGCGTTCTGTATTTTTCCTTTTATAAATCCGACCAACAAGGTATATGTGTATTCACAAGGAATAGAATCAGGTTGTAGAGTGTGATTGTGTGCAAAAGGACGAGTTACTCCATCTGCATATGCTAATGATTCACATTAAAAAGTACTACGAATACATCACAAATGATGAAATCCCTTCAGAACGGTATAATTCCTTAGAAATATCTCCTGTCCACATCCATAAGGATAAAAAAGCTCACAAAGATGCTCTTCTCACGCTTGGTGATGAGATCGTTACCTATATCCATAGGCAATCAATGCATGTGGTGAACTATTCTTTAGACATCGCATCAACAAAAGTTGCAGCAGAACATTAATTTTTTATAGATGTGGCGCTGGCATTCCACCTTCGAGCAAGAGATCTGCCAACAGAACGCGAATATGTGGCTTGCTAATGAGGTTGCTGAGATCAACCATCCCATTCCGCGTTTTTTTATTATTAGAGATCTGAGCATCTATCGTTGGGTGTGTGATAGATATGAGGATGGCAGGAAAAACATATGCTAAGACTGCGTTTAATTTTATTCACTTTATAATTGCAGTAATAATCGGCTTTGCAATTTTCGCCCTTTGGTTGAATTTTTAGGGGGAGATCCAATCTATAAAAGGTATTATTCTTTAAGGGACTTCGGTAAATTCCCTTGAAATGTCAGCAGGAGAGCGTGGTGGGGCTCGCTATTCATCTGGCATCATGAACCTTGAGAAGTAAGAGGGGAAGATCCGATACAATGTGTTTCTGTCAGGATTACGGATCTTCCGTACACGATAACTATACCGACGAATAATAAGTCTGGCGAGGCACCAGTGCATTGCGCAACCGGATTCACCATTCCCTTGCCGCGAACCCTTAAGGATATGGTAAAATCCGGAGATAATCCTGACGGTAAATAAATTGTATGAAAAATAAATCAGATAAGTTTTGAGCGCTGGAGGAGCAGTATGTCATCAGTAGTGAGTTTTTCTCCTGCCCGGAAGTTCTTGAAGAGACTTTCAGCTTCTTTTCGTACTGCTTTTTGCTCTTTGGTAACCTTGACCTTTTTTGTCTTCTTACGCAGGCCGGAGATTACCTTATCGTAATCGCGAAGTTCCTTCTGGCAGGCAATGAAGAACTTGTGTTCAGCATCTGCTGATTCCTGAGCCTCGACAAAACTCTTGTGTGCAGCATCCGCCGCTTCACGCGACTTATCAGCCTTTCGATAAAACTCGACCATGAGATCGTGGTGTTTCTGGGCAAGCTCAGCAAACTCGGTTACTTTCGCATGAAGATCAGATGCAAGTTTCCGAAAATCACGAGCTTCTGTAACCTTCGTGCGCATTTCTTTGTTCTGTTCAAGCTCCGCTTCCTGTTCCCGCACCTGAGCCATCATCTGTTTGATCTTTTCTATCAGTTCCCGCTCTTTGTCTGTGGTGAAGACTTCGGTCTGCTGCCGGTACTCCATATACTCAATTTGTTTCTGGAGTTCCTTGATCCCGCGGTTCTTCAGTGTGCCGTGTTCTTTTTTAAACGCTTCAATTTCTTCAAACAGGACATTAGCCTTGTCATTGAAATCGTTGCGCTGCGCTTTCAAGTCAAGAACATCCTGATTGGATTTATCCCGGAGATCTTTGTTCTTTTGTGCTTCTTCCACAAACTCGCGTGTCTGGTTATTGAGAGTATTGCGTTCCCGGGCGAACTTACTTGCAGCGGCATTGAGTTCGTTGCGGCGGTTTTTATGTTCTTCAGATTCAGCGAGAATTTTCTTTCTTTTTTCCATCAGGTCATTCAACATGCGTTACCACTCCTCATCGATTCCCTTGCATGGGAGGCAGATGTAGTACGTTGGAGGAGAACATGTCAAAAGAGTGATATAATGACCCTTTTGATTTTCTCGCATTGCAACTCTGCATACAGGATGCAGGGCGGAAAACATCAGAAGAGGATAATAGCGCAGAATTCAGATAAGACTCCGGAATGAAGTCTTTGTTCAACACTCTGTTCATGATGTTCAACTCCCGATACCGGAGCGCACCAGATCGCATGGTTTCGCCCCCCCCATCCTCCCAGTGAAGGATTGGTCGAATGTACTATATTTTAAAGGTGTGTAGGATTATTAAGCGTTTCGCCGTGATTCATGATAAGAATGATCGGCTGAATGGATTTCATGAAAAGAAAGAATGGCGAATTCTCTACAAAAACATCAAAAAGGGGTTATCATTAAGGAGTACCCGTAACTCCTTTTAGCTAATCTGATTTTAGGCTGCCTGATGCCGGTCCTGGTCAGGATCGACCAGTAATTCCCTTAACGAGGGAAGACATTTTGGAACGTTCAGAATCACTGTTTTTTTGGTATGTTTAACCGACCCATTCAAGGACGCCACCGCCACTGGGCTGGTCCCTGCTACCGCTTCTTCTGCTCTGGGGCATCTCAACTGCTTTGGGGTTCGAACGCTTGTTTTCGATGTCCGCAATCATGGTCTTATAAGACTGGCGGGTACCGAGAATCTGCGCACTCTTGACACCGGTCATAATGGCGAGCACACGGATCTTGCCTTCCATATCTCCCCGGACGCGTGCTCCCCAGATTACATCTGCATGAGGATCAAGCTCATACGTGAGCGAAGTTGCAACCTCTTCAGCATCCTGAAGTGTAAGATCAGTTCCGCCGGTAATATGGATAAGACTGCCGGTCGCACCGCGATAGTCTATGTCCAGCATTGGGTTACTCAGGCATTCGCGAACCACGCTCTCAGCCTTGTTCTGCTGTTTGCTCTCACCGACAAGCATGACAGCTACTCCCCCTTTGGACATTATCGCCCGGACATCCGCGTAGTCAATGTTGATGAGAGACGGTTCAGTGATCGTTTCGGAAATTCCTTTAACAGTTTCACCGATGAGTTGATCCATTACAGAAAATGCCTGACCCAGCGGCAGGTTCGGGACGAAGTTCTTCAGTCGGTTGTTATCAAGCACAATAACTGAGTCTGAAGCTGATGCGAGTGCTTCAAGACCTTCTTCAGCCCGTATCAGGCGGGCTTTTTCAACCTGAAACGGGTAACTGACCATTCCGACAACAATTGCACCTTGTTCCTTTGCAATCGATGCAACAACCGGTGCAGAACCGGTACCGGTACCTCCTCCCATACCTGCTGTGATAAAGACCAGGTCGGCAGACTCAAGGACCGCTTCCAGTGTCGGGCGCGCCATTTCGGCCGCACGTTTGCCGACATCAGGATATCCGCCGGCACCGAGCCCTTTGGTAAGGGATTTACCAATGAGAATACGTTTATCCGCCTGGATCATGTCCAAGTGCTGCTTGTCCGTATTGATCGCGATAGTCTCTGCTCCGGAAACGCCCATGTGGTGGATACGGTTTACCGTATTGTTCCCTGCGCCACCGCAACCGACAATAACGATTCTTGGCTGACCAACAAAGTCGTCTTCCATTGCATTGGCTGAATTTGGCTTATTCAGCTCTTTTTCAAGTTCGGCGTTTTTTAACGCATCATTAATGATACTCTGCATATCTACCCTCTCAAACCTTAAATGAAACCTGGTCGCTATCTTTCAGGACACGACTTGCACGTTTTTCAACGAGTTCACGAACCGCGGCCCGTACAGCTTCTGAAACATTAGGATATTCCCCTAAGTCTACCATCTGCTGGAGCAGATTGATTTGCTGTTCGGGCAACCGGAGTGTAATTCTCTGCATCATCGTTGTATCTCACATTTTTCTGACATATGTCTGACTTATGTCATCTATATGTCAGACAATGAGAACCCTTGTGTCTGACTTAACCAGATGCATCAAAATAAAACATTAAGATATAAAAACCTTCTTCTTTGATGGTGCTCCTCTCTCAAAACACATTTAAGACAGCCAATCCAAGTATTTGAGAAAAAATGGGGTTTTTGTGGTGATTGACTTTCCAAAGCGAGAGGTTCATGGTGGCACCGGAAAGCGACAGCGCGAAAAAACCAAAAAAAATGTGCTGGATTTCAGCGCGAGTATCAATCCCTTCCCTCCCGTGTTCGATTGGCACATTGATCTGTCATGTCTTGAACAATATCCTGACGATGGCTACTGCGAACTCAAAGAACAGATTGCCCATACTTTCCACCGAGCTACTGAAGAAATTTGTGTCGGTAACGGATCGATGGAGCTTATAAGAGTCTTTTGTTTGATCAGGCTTAAAGAAAATAAAAAATTTTTCACCGAATCTCACACATTTGGTGAATATGCATTATCTGCCTGTCTGGCCGGTGCACATAAAACAGGAACTTTCCAGGAATCTGATGTTTCATTCGTATGCAATCCTAATAACCCGACCGGCATCCTCAGGAAAAAAGATGAAATGACACAGTATCTCGAGTGCATAAAATCACATGGTGGCTTGCTTTTCTGTGACGAGGCTTTCATAGAATTATCTGATCCTGTGCAAAGTTTGGCGGATATATGCGACCCGAATCTCTTTGTGCTTCATTCACTGACAAAAAGTTTTTCCGTACCCGGTATACGCTTTGGGTATGGTTTTGGGGATCCGGATCTGATTGAAAAAATGGAGATCACCCGACCTCCCTGGAGCGTAAACGCTTTTGCCGAAGCATACGCCATACAGGCATTTCAGCATTGGGATAAACTCACCGCATCACGTACTGCCATAGCGATTGAACGCAACATACTTGCAGCGGAGATTTGTGCCCTTGGTCTGCGCTGTTATCCATCAGCTGCCAATTTTATTCTTGTTGAATGCGGTCGTGATGTCGCTCCGATATACAACTGTCTAGTTCACAGGAATATACTTGTCCGCAATTGTGCGTCCTTTGATTTACCCACATGCATCCGTGTAGCAGTGCGAACGCGCAACGAAAACCAGATTCTCCTGGAGGCACTCTCTGCATGCATGCACTGATTATGGCGGGAGGCTCCGGCAGCCGCCTGAACCTTGGAGAGAAACCCCTGATTTTGATCAGAGGAAAGCCAATGATTTCGCATGTAATCGATGCTTTTTTATCAGCAGGATTTGAGCCGGTAGTGGCTGCATCCCCGAGTACTCCCATGACCACAAACTGGTGCCGCGCAAATAATATTGCAGTTTGTAAAGCGGATGGTAATGGGTATATAAACGATATGATCAGTGCAATAAAAATCATGGATGAGCAGTTCCCGCTTTTCATTAGTGTATCTGATATCCCCTGTGTCACTTCTGAGATTATCCGCTCAATAGCTGAAGCGTATTATTCGTCAGATAAAGATGGCTGCTCTGCCTGGGTTCCGGTAGGACTGGTAAATTCATTCCGGGGAAGTATGCCTTACAGGAAAAAGGTCAACGGAATTGTGGCGTGTCCAGCCGGGGTAAATATTCTCCGGGGGGATCTCATTGACCAGCCTCAGGATGAACTGCAGGTACTGGTCAACGAACCGGGACTTGCCCTGAACGTGAACACCCGTGCCGACCGTATTAGAGCAGAAGATTTTTTAAAACGCCAAGCCTTGCTAAATCCCCCGCGTTAGTGTAACGAATATGTATCAAACATCCCAATCTGCGCCCCAGTACTCAAAATAAGCGCATTTGTGTCACATTTAGCAGGAATGCATATATTAAGGGGCACCAACCAAGATCTTTGTATTATGGTCGAGTCGCAGGAAATCGAACTCGCGGGACATATTATAGATTCGGGCATCATGACCCAGCTCTTCGACAAGGTCATGGACATGGGGGGGAATTTCGAAATTCTGGTGTTTGATGTAGGTAAAAAAAAGACAGACCCCAGTTATGCCCGCCTGCGAATTGCGGCTTCGAATAAAGAAAAACTGCGATCAATTCTATCAGAGCTTCACCGTCTCGGCGCCCGGCCCCTGGCAGTAAAAGATGTACATCTTGTCCCGGCAGAATCCGATCAGATAGTACCCAAGGGATTCTATACCACAAGCAATCATCCGACCCAGGTGAAATACTGCGGGGAGTGGATTCCTGTTGAATCTGTCGAGATGGATTTCCTTATCGTTGTTGATCCTGTAAAGAAGTGTGCATCTGCCGTGGCTCTTGGAAAAATCCGGAAAGGCGATCTGGTGGTTATCGGAGAGCAGGGCGTCGGTGTCAGTTATCCGGAACGTCCGCGGGAGAGCAGCACCTTTGAGTTCATGCACGGTACGGTCTCTCCGGAACGCCCAAGTGAAACTCTCATTGCACAGATTGCGCGAGAGATACTTGATGTCCGCCGGCATGGCGGCAGGATTGCTATTGTTGGTGGGCCGGCTATTATTCACACGGGAGCAGACAATGCGCTCGCTGAAATGATCAAGAAAGGCTATATTGATGTCCTTTTTGCAGGAAATGCATTGGCGACGCATGATATCGAATATAATCTCTTTGGTACTTCACTGGGAATGGATATATCAACCGGAAAACCCGTGATGGGGGGTCATAAGCACCATCTTTATGCGATCAGTGAGATTATGCGAGCCGGTTCCATCAAAAAAGCAGTGGAAAAAGGTGTAATTACCGGCGGTATCATGTATGAATGCGTTATGAATAACGTCCCCTTCGTCCTTGCCGGTTCGATCCGTGATGACGGTCCTCTCCCTGATGTAATTACTGATGTGATGAAGGCACAGGATGCAATGCGAGTCCATATCAAAGGATGCAGCATGGTTCTGATGATCGCGACCCTTCTGCACTCCATTGCAATTGGCAACTGCCTGCCTTCAAATGTAAAAACGGTGTGCGTAGATATTAACCCGACGTCTGTAACGAAGCTTATGGATCGCGGTACCACTCAGGCTATCGGCATCGTTTCGGATGCTGGCACATTTCTCCCGCTCCTTGCAAAACAACTCGAATTACAGAGCAGCTGTAAATGGGTGAGCGTATCAGGTTCAATGCACAAGAAGAACTAATTTGCCCTTTTTACGTGGTTAACGGCATACAGTATGGTTTTTCCGATTCCAGAATATACTCCCATTCCTGTTTGCAGTCACATCTGGTTTCAAGAAGAGCGCTGATAAGGTCCCGGTCAGCATTCAGCGAATAATCACGAATACCATTGACAATCTCGTAATCGCATTTTCCACAGTTGTGTGGTCCCCGATTCTGCCCCCCACCAAGCGGATCACAGGTGATATGAAGCGGAGCATCCAAAAGGATTGAAAGAATGCTCCAGAGATAGGGCGGACGATATGCACCTCGTTTCCAGTAATACTCCATTTCGGTATTGCGCTGAACAGTACAGGGATTCATGGAGATCATGTCTGCATGAACAGTACTATCCCTGATGGATTTTTTCATATCGTAAACAGCTTCTTCCTCAGTTAAAAAAAGCGGTTTAAACAGGAGATACGCTTTCACACCTGCGCCAGCGGAATGGGCTGTGGCGGAAGCTTTTTTGAAGTCCTGGAAAGAAAAACCCTTATTAATAGACTTATTACGAATACTGTCACTGCTTGTTTCAAGTCCAATAGCGCAATAGAGAGGTTTTTTATAACTCCCGTCATCCAGTATATCGATGAAAGGCAATAAGGTTTCCAGATCAACAAATTCCGGGCGGGTTTCTGCGATGATTAATTTCCCTCGGAACCTGGCTGCAATATCTGAAAGAAATTCGGTTGGGACCTCTTTTGGGTCAAAAAAACTCCCGGAAGTGAAGATTTTTACCATCCGGTATTCATCGGATTTATACTGATTTGTTATCCACGAGAGTTGTGCACGGAGGTGTCCTGCGATTGTTTCGGGGGATTGATACCCGGAATACCGCTCGTGCCGGTAACTGCACATCCTGCATTTTGACCACGTGCAGCCGCCGCTCTTAAAAATGACGGTGAGACATTCGAGCAATTCATTGCCATTTCTTTCCTGTCCCCGCCAGCTTGCAAGCGGTTTTTCCATGAGTTCAGAAATCATTAACATCATAATAGTTAAACGTATATAGATGAAAAAGATCGTCCTGCTGGTGATGGGACTTCTCTTTCTAACGGGAGTGGCCTCGGCGTATCAGGTAAATATTGATGCACCGGATTCTCTACCGGTTGGAAAACCCCTCATCGTGAATGGGACGACCACATTTGGTATTGGCACACCTATTGATGTAGTGCTCTATTACCAGCTGACAACCACTTCGGAGATCAAACGCAAGATTGTCTACGTTCAGTCTGATTATACATTTCGTGCGGTCTTTGATACCACCGGACTAAAAACCGGAATGTATAAAGTTGAAGTTCCGACCAGTGGCATGGGAGATTCTATCACTATGCGGGTCGTGAACCTGGTTGATCGCTCGGATGATATCCAACTTACTTCTCAGATGTCCCAGATATTCAACGGAAAAATTTCCGTTGCCGGAACAATCAAAGGAGATGAAAATTCCGGCGTACAGATCGAAGTGATAGGGCCGGGTAACAGCGTAGTTTTCGGGCCCCTATACGTGAATACGAATTACCAGGGCAGTTTTTCCACGGATGTGCCTATTACTGAACCAGGTGATTATGAGGTAAGTTTTACTGATGCAGGTGGTTATATCGGGGATCGTATTATTACTGTTAACCAATTCCTCACGTTTGGCACAACCCCGACTGTTACAAAATCAGTTGTCGTTTCCGCACATACGAAATCCTCGCAGGAGAATCCTGCCTATTTCATTATAACGGGTGGCACCGGACTGGTGACTATCCATACATCATCATCCATAGACTGGGTCATAGAGTATGCAGATGACAACGGAGTTATCCACGTCGTAAATCAGCAGGGTGAACAATATCCTGAACAGGTCCAGCTGCAGGGAAAAGGTAAAACATTCTCTATCAAAGTATATCCATACAAAGTCTCTGTCAACAGCGAGGTTTTTGTATACGCCGAAAATGCCACTCAGATCGTGATCAGCCCGACTATACCGGCACCATTTGCTGGAGCCGCGGCTGCTTCCCAGACACCGACACCAAAATCCCCGATCATACCTCTTCTGGTCGTTGCAGCCGTGGGAATTGCGATCCTGATACTAGCAAAAAAGGATGAAAACCGATAAAAATTCAACCCGCTCCCTATCGATAAAGAAGCCTTTTTTATATCGGACACCCTACATATGGAGCACTGCCGGGGTAGTCTAGTCCGGGAAGGCGGTAGCCTTGAAAGCTACTGGTGCCCTGCACCTCAAGAGTTCAAATCTCTTCCCCGGCGTTTTTTTTTGCGTTCTCAATGCAGCGTTCCCCTAACACTGTTTTTATGTGTTCTGAATGATAACACTACTAGTCAGGAAAGAGGGTGAATCTTCGATGTGCGTTGCTGTTCCTGCAGAAGTGCTGGAAATAAAAGAGGGGAATGTGGGAGTCGTCGACTATGGCGATCTCAGGCAGGAAGTCAGGCTTGACCTCGTTGATGTAAAAATCGGCGAGTTTGTATTAGTCCATGTCGGTTTTGCTATCCAGAGACTATCCCGTGAAGAGGGACTTGAGACCCGGGAATTGTTCAAACAGGTATACGCTGCCATGGAGGAATGATGCACGAGTACGCTATCGCGTATGACCTTTATATGACCAGCCGGAAGACCGCGATTGAGCATAATGCCAGCCTTGTAAAAAGGGTCAGTGTTGAAGTCGGTAAAATGGCGATGGTAAATCCGGAGCAGGTAGTTTTTCTCTTCGATACAATTAAAGAAGACGATCCTCTGTTTAAAACAACACTCCTTGAATGTAATGAAATGCTTCCCCAGACCCGATGTTCCTGCGGATATTCCGGTCAGGAAATTTTTGTCTGCCCTCAATGCGGGGCACTTCCGGAAATGATCAGAGGCAGAGAGATCGTGGTCACCAGCGTAGAACTCGAGGTGGATGATTAAATGAAGGTCACCCTGATGCATGGAGCTGGCGGGGAAGTGATGGGAGAACTCCTGCAGACTCTGACAAAATTTAAACACAACAACGCCGGTGGTATCGGACTTGAAGCCTTGGACGATGGCGCTGTGATCCCGTTGAATGGCACGAACCTCGTTTTTACAACGGATTCCCATGTTGTCCGTCCAATCTTTTTCCCCGGCGGGGACATCGGGAGGATAGCCATATGCGGAACAATCAATGACCTTGCCATGATGGGAGGCAGACCAGTTGCACTGTCGTGCGGCATGATTATTGAGGAAGGATTTGAAATAGGCGACCTTGCAAGGATTGTCGCTTCAATGGACGAAGCACTCGGTGAAGCGGACGCTAATCTTGTGACGGGCGATACAAAGGTGATGGAAAAAGGGGCGCTTGACGGGATCGTGATCAACACTGCCGGTATCGGTATCGCAAAGACCATTGTGCGGGATAACGGACTCATTCCCGGGGACGTGATTATCGTTTCCGGTACTCTTGGCGATCACGGGATCGCGATCATGGCACACCGCGAGGGATTCGATCTCGGTGCGCAGATCAAGTCTGATGTTGCACCGCTCTGGGGGATGATGGAACACGTGTTCGATGCGGGTTCCATCCATGCAATGAAGGACCCGACTAGAGGTGGATTTGCAAGCGCCATCAATGAGATGGCCCGGAAGAGTGAGGTGAGTGTACGGATCCGGGAAGAACATATCCCCATCCGAAAAAACGTCAGGAGTGCCGCAGCTATGCTTGGCATCGATCCGCTCGAAGTTGCCAATGAGGGGAAGGTCGTTATGGGCGTTCCACCTTCAAGCGTCGATGCGATCCTCGCAGTTCTTCACCATCATAAGTATGGAAAGGACGCTGCAGCTGTAGGAGTAGTGACGAAAGGTTCTCATGTCATTATGGAAACGGCAGTCGGAGGCGAACGATTTATCGAACCGCCGATGGGTGACCCTGTGCCCCGGGTATGCTGATAAAAAACAGGCATTCTCTTCTTCGGAGTGATGGTCACGGCAACTTTTTTGATCTCACATGCGGTCCGATATGTATCAACCGTGAAGGAATCCGGATTGCATGTATCCTGACAATGCCCTGTGTCAATGATGTTATTAGCGGTACAGGTGCCTGTCTTTGATAGAGGATAAAATAATGATTCATTAAAAAGGAATTTTTTTAATATTATCCAATATACTTCCCCAGCATCTCAATTGCTTCAAGCTCCTTTTTCCCGCCACACTTCCGCACAATGCCTGAGTGATAATCGATCAGTTTTTTGAGTTCCGGATCCCGATTTTTTACGTACCGCGTTGCGTGTACAGTTGCATCGATGATACTGTTAAATCCACGGTTAACGGGATGAAGACCTACATCTTCGATAATTTCCTTTTCAGGAACAAGCCTGACCATCATTACATCATTGGTCTTACGCTCAATGGTCGCCGTGAATGCAGCCCATGCGTCAGTGTCTGAAAGCCGCTGCATTTTCTTTCCATTGATCGTTTCTTCTACAAAAAACTCCCGGGGAAGATCTTCAAACGCGGTTTTCACGTAGAGAATGGGATCATAGATAAAGTTTGCAACAACCCATCCGTCACGCTCAATATTTTGAGCTGTATGACATCCTATAAAAAGTACCATACTGGCTTTGCCCTCACGATAATGGATCCCCATCGGTGCTGCGTTGAAGGAGGTGGTGGCGATAACCTCATTGATACCTGCTTTCAAGAGTCCCATGACCAGCCCTCCCCGAGCGCAATATAGATTGAGGCAATGACAATGTCAGCAATTGAGCCCGGATTGATATCTCTCTCAATACAATCGGCATCAAAAACTTCTAACGAATGTTTGCCGTCAAGAACTTCCCGTGCAGTGAGTAGTGTCTCATGAGCAACTGCCAGGCCGTGTTTTTTGATGATAAACGTGTCTGGCTCAGAAGCGAGGAGTGTAAGGAATGTATAAACAATTGCCTGTCTGCCCGGGCCAAATTGTTTGAGAAGATCAGCTCCCCGACGGGTGAGGGGAAACCCTGCCACCCACTCCCGTGCCACCATGTCATTTGCCGCTGAATGCTGCATTACATCTAAAAGGGTCATTTCCCGTTCGCGGATCACCGTAAGCGTGTGGGGGTCATTCACGTCAAGATCGTCAGTTGCGTTCATCTTCACCGAAGTCATGGCAAAGGCCTTATAGAACGCGACGGCATCCGATACATCAGTCTTTTCTATTGCGGACAATGCGCCAGGTATGCCGTTGCCAAAGATGAGGGGGATAAGCAGGATAAATGCGCCAAAATGGGTGTTGCCACCTTCATGACAATTGGTGTCGCGGACTGCATGCTTGATTATCTCGCCTATCCGGCCGACACCCTTTTCAGCCTCCTCGAGTGCCGTGCGGGCAAAAATTGTTGATGCCAAAAAATGTTCAAGCCGTGTATCAGGGAAGTCATGACAGCGGTCGACGTTCCCCGGCTTTGGGTAGGCGCAGACCTCCAGTATCATCGCAAGTTGCGCCCGTTCAGCTGCTCTCATCAGAAGGTATGACATGGAACACACGGCTCATTATTGTTTCTGAGAGCTCACGTTTCATGCGCATATACTCTTTCTTTGAAATGTTCAGCTGCTTTAACGTCATATCACGGAACATGCAGGGTGAAGACGTTTTGCAGCACCATGCAAGGCTGCCAAAACAGGTTTGTTTCCCCTCTTCGAGCGGTGTGCCTTTCACCGTGTCCAGTTTCAAACGGATATAGTCTTCTTTCGGGAGGCCGATTCGGGAAAGCGTGGGGATGAGCGGGCAGTCTTTGACAGGCATGCAGCAGAAGGCGAGTGCGCGGATGTCACCACCCCGGCACAGCTGTTTTGGGGAATTGTACCACCCCTCTTCCGAGGCATATCGGGAAATTGCCGCATCCAGCCCGGAGAGCGTTCGTTCATCTGACTTGCGGGCCAGCGACACAATGTCAGCTCCATGAGAGAGCATCTCCCGCATCCTCTCAAAGGTATTAATCGAATTATTGGCAATCAGAATAAGCGGGCAGCTGTTCCGTATCTGTCGGAGTTTTGCTGAACCGAAGTCCATGAGATCGATATGCAGGATATCTGCTCCGGATTCCCAGAGTTTCCGGGTAAGCTGGCGGTCATCTGCCGCTACTCCGGCACGGAATTTTACCGATACGGTTACCCCCTCGGATTTGAGCGCTCGTACAACTGCCAGAAGATCAGCCGGTTTTTTTAAGTAATGTTCCCCGCACCCGGCAGCAACCATTGCCGGCTGGCGGCAATGGGCGTCGATTTCATATATCACACTTTCACCAAGAGATCGTGCAATGGCAGCATATGATTCCGGAGCACTGCCGCGGAGATTGAGTCCTGACACAACCGGGCTCCTTTCCAAAAGTGCCATCTGTTTTTTAAGCTCTTCGACCGGGTTATCATACAAAAATTCTTTGCGATTACCTTCTTTTGTGACGCCCTTTGCCGCATTCATAGTGGATTGGTCAATTGAGTAACCCCCGATAAATGCCATTCCAACATGATCTGCACGTTTGAGAACGTATTCGGCGTCCACAATTCCCGCCATCGATGCAATCGCTATGGG
Source organism: Methanoregulaceae archaeon (assembly GCA_015660885.1). GTDB lineage: Archaea > Halobacteriota > Methanomicrobia > Methanomicrobiales > Methanospirillaceae > Methanoregula. Next base: position 54,466 of record JACTUB010000016.1, read on the forward strand.
TGTCCTGACAATACGATCGTTGATGAGCAACCCGAAGCGCTCGAAGGCATTCATCATAGATTCATATCTGTTGAGACTGATCAATCAAATTACTTTGCATGCGATCTTTTAAAAAAAAACTATTTGGTAAGAATTTTTAAGATTCCCGGTCATACTAATTGTTATATGGGTAAGAAGGGAATGTTACTTGTTGGACACGGAAGCACGATGCCCTACAACAAAGAGCTCGTTGAGAAAACAGCTTCTCTGATCAAATCACAAAATACGGATTTTATCATAAAATGCGGTTTTATGAATATTAATACGCCAACAATCAAGGAATCGCTCAACGATTTCCGACGTGAACCCATTGATGCTCTTGTTGTGGTTCCCCTGTTTTTAGCAAAGGGTGTTCATATCGAAAAAGATATTCCGGGAGAGATCGGACTTCCCGAAGGCATTAGGAAAGGTTCGTTTACCTTAAATGGCAGGTCCATTCCTCTTGTATACGCAGATCCAATCGGGAGTGATCCGCTTCTTGCTGACCTGATGGTCAAGAATGCAACAAAAGCGCTCTCGCTTCTCTAAATTTTTTATGCATGTCCTTGTCATAGATACTATTCATGGTGGGAACGCGATAGGAGAATCTTTTTTTGCCCGGGGAGATAGTGTTGACTGTGTGGATGTGTACCGGAAAGAGAGTGCTATTGACGTCCCCACAGCCCTTGCGGGTACCTATGATCTCATCGTCGCACCGGTGCACCTCGATCCTGATCATCCACTCCTTAAATTTTCCCATGCACCGGTTATTTCCCACCATGATGCAGTGCGCCGGTTGCTGGGTGAAAATATCCCGCAACCGATGATCGAGATCACGGGTGGATGGGGAAAAACAACGACGGCACATGCGCTCGCCTCCCTGATGCAGGGAGAGGGCATACTGCACACATCAAACGGGACGTACCGCTTCCCAGAAAAAAAGTTGATATCACGGTCCAGTATTACACCAGCATCGGTGCTCGCTGTAACAAAATTAGCTCATGAGATCCATGGATGGCTGATTGTAGAGGAATCATTAGGTGTCACGGGTGCTGGCAATCTTTCAATAATTACATCGGCCAGCGATTATTTTTTCGCAGCGGGAAAAAAATCTGCCATTGCCGCAAAAGTTGAGTCGGCAAAACATGCCCGGCACCTCCTCCTGGCAGAAAATATTCTGGCAGACAGCTCCGGTCTGGTTACCCATATCGAAGATATTGCCGTGTCCAAAGATACAGAGTGCTGCATTATATTTTCCGGCAAAACCGCCAAGTTCTCAAATCCTCTTCTTGCCATTCCCGGATATCATTCATCTTTGATGCTTGCCGCTGCCGCAGCGATGATACTGGGAATGGACCCCGGACCATTGTCCTCGTTCAGCGCACTGCCGGGCAGGATGTCTGTGTCATATAAAAAAGGACTGCTGATTGTAGACAATGCAAACAGCGGTACCAACATTGCAACAACGATTGAAGCGGCACGGTATGCCCGGCATATATCAGGAAAAGAAGCCATCACGCTTGTCATCGGTCAGGTTGCTGGCGATGGAGCAGTCTGTGAAGGATTTACCATTGACCGGATAAGGGAGGCCATAGAAAATATTCGTCCCAGTCAGGTAATATGGGTGGGAACATTTCCCCTGCCGGGAACTTCGGAATACAATAGTCTGGTGCCGCTGATATCCTCATCTGCAGCAACACTCAAAGAAGCCTTTGCCACTGCCCTGCGTAAAACAGATTATGGATCCATTGTTCTTGCAGTGAAAACCTGGAGGTAACAGATCATCATGAAATACATGCACCCGCGTCCCAGTTCAATCGTTGCCGCGCTCTACACGGCACGCGATCTCAAAGTTGGTGTTGCCATACTCCATGGTCCTTCCGGCTGTTCGTTCAAACATGCCCGCCTACTTGAGGAAGATGGGATGCGGGTGCTCACAACATCTCTTGCCGATAATGAATTCATCTTTGGCGGTCAGAAACCGCTCGAAGATGTCCTGCGTTTTGCTGAGGATCATTTCAAGCCCGAAAGGATGGCAGTGATTGGAACGTGCGTGGCCATGATCATTGGTGAAGATCTCCAGTCGGCGATTGATGGTGCCGGGATAATAACCCCCACCATAGCTGTTGATATCCACGCAGGATACCTGGAGAATATTGCGGGTGTTCTTGCGACGCTTGAAGCGGCACACGAAGCTGGCTGGATCTCTCACGACGAACTTACTCGCCAGCAGTTCCTGATGGAGAAGGCCAATGAAGTGGAGCGGTTGAGAGGCGCAGCAAGCCAATCGTATATCGAACCTTCACGGGGGGACCTGAAACATATTGCTGCACGTCGCCTGCTCGAACTTGCGCGTGGCGGAAAAAAAGGGGTCGCAATCCTAAATGCAAAGAAAGAGACCGCATATATGTTCGCAGATGAACTAGTTGCTCTTCATGATACCTGCCCGGATGCAAATATCAGATATATTGCAAACCTTGATCGGCGGGGACTGCCGAAAACCCGGCTGGACGCAGAACGGATCTTAAAAGATATGAGAGCCCGGGATATCGAGGTTGAAGTGATCGGTGCGCTCGACGAGTACGGGGCAAATGGTGACCTGCTCGGCAAAAAGATAGTCGAAATAGCCCCCGAATTTGCCCTTATTTCCGGTGTCCCGCACGCAATTCCTCCGGAATATACACAAGGTATCGAATGTTTTTCGGTGACAAACGGACCCCGTCAGGTAGGTCCGCTCCGGAGTATCGGGCACCAGCATATTATTGTGGAGATCGATCTCCACCCAAAGACACTCGGTGTGCGGGATATTGTGGGGAGTGAATTCGGAGCCGTCATGAGGAGTTTTTGAATGAAACAAATTCTCATCACCGGCGATCGCTCCGGGAGCGGAAAGACGAGCATCACGCTCGCCCTGACCGCGCTTCTTTCAAAAAACAAGCGGGTACAAACATTCAAGGTTGGTATGGATTATATCGATCCCTCATACCTGTCCGCAGTCTCCGGGCGACCATGCCGGAACCTCGACAGCTTCACGCTTTCTGAGAATCAGATTCGGGACATTTTTCATTTTGGTTGTCGCGACGCAGATATCGCGCTGGTCGAAGGTGTACGCGGGCTCTATGAAGGGGCAGATGCCCTTACTGATATCGGCAGTACTGCATCTATAGCAAAAGTCCTTGATATTCCGGTAATACTTGTTGTATCTGCCCAGAGCATCACCCGAAGTGCGGCTGCTCTGGTAAAGGGATTTCTGGCATTCGATCAGGATGTGCATATCGCCGCTGTCATTCTCAACAATGTAAAAGGTGGATCGCACCGGGACAAGGCTGTCGCAGCTATCGAACACTATTGCGATATTCCGGTTATCGGGTCAATACCCCATATGGAAGAGATGCAGCTTGCCATGCGGCATCTTGGGCTCGTACCGTACCGGGAAGGTTCCGGGCAGGGAGATTTTAATGCACGTATCGAAACTATCACGGAGATGATCGGGAAGTTTGTGGATCTCGAGCGGTTCGGGTCAATTATGAAGGAAATATCGTCATCTCCCCATTATAAAACGCTTTTTGACAAATCTGTGGACAGGGATGTAAGAATTGGTGTTGCTCTTGATGAAGCATTCAATTTTTATTATGCCGACTTTTTCGATATTCTTCGTATAGCAGGTGCAGAAAGTATTCCGTTCAGTCCTGTGCATGACCGGCTCCCGGATGCAGATGGTTACATCATCGGAGGAGGCTATCCGGAACTCTTTGTTAAAGAGCTGGAAGCAAACGACCGGATGCGGGAAGCCCTACGGGAAGTCTCGAAGAATAATTTACCTGTATACGGGGAGTGCGGCGGACTCATGTATCTTACCGATCATATGACATTAAAAAAGGGCTGGCACGACGCACAAAAAGATAAGGATTATGAAATGTGCAAAGTGTTTTCCGGTGAGACCCGTATGCCGTCCCGTCGCGTGGTCAGTTACGTTGAAGGTACGAGTACGGATGATTCGCCCCTAGGTGCTGCACCCTTCCGGGGCCACGAATTTCATTATTCTGAAGTTATGCTTACCCCGGGCACTCGATATGCGTACCAGCTTTCCCGCGGGGTTGGCATTCATGACAATCTTGATGGCGCAGTCATAAACAATACCCTGGGTAGTTACACACATCTGCATCCAGTGGCAAATGAGGGAATGTTCCGGCATTTTGTAAGATTATGCCGAAAAAACGCGTAAGGTTTCATTTTTGCAATGCCGGTAAAAAAATCCAACGGATAAAAGAAAAAACTACAAAACCCTTAAGATCCTATGAAAAACTATGATCATTTACATTGATGGAAAATACCTTAAAGACGATCAGGCAAAAATCTCGGTCTTCGATCACGGATTTCTTTACGGGGACGGGGTTTTTGAGGGCATCCGTGCCTATAATGGCAAAATTTTCAGGCTGAAAGAACATCTTGATCGTCTTTTTGATTCAGCAAAAACAATCGACCTACCTTCCCCATTATCCAAAGAGGAGATGACCGAAGTAATCTGTGAAGTGTTGCGCAGGAATAAATTAACCAATGCTTATATCCGACCCATTATCAGCCGGGGCGTGGGAGATCTTGGTCTTGATCCGCGTAAATGTCCAAAACCAGCAGTCATCGTAATCGCAACAAGCTGGGGCGCGATGTATGGTGACCTGTACGAAAAGGGATTGAGGGCAATTACGGTATCAGTCAGACGGAATTCTGCGGATGCACTTCCACCGAACGTAAAAAGCCTGAACTATCTCAACAACATCCTTGCAAAGATTGAGGCAAACTACAAGGGTGGTGATGAGGCTATCTTCTTTGATACGAATGGTTACATTTCAGAGGGTTCAGGGGACAATCTTTATATCGTAAAAAATGGTGAGATTCTTACGCCTCATACGCTTAACAACCTGAGGGGAATCACCCGGATGGTTCTTCTGGAGATTGCCAAATCACTTGGTATCACGGTCAAAGAACAGAATCTGGGGTATTTTGATCTCTATTCAGCGGATGAGGTTATCTGCACAGGTACTGCAGCAGAAGTCGCGCCGATTACTTGGATTGACGGGCGTACAATTGGAACCGGTAAGCCAGGACCGGTTACCCGTCAGCTGATGGCGGCATTTAAAACAGTGACCGAGACTGAAGGCTACTCCATCTATAAGAAATAACAATAAGAAATGACATTTTAAAAAAAGTGTTTTTCAACGAACCTCAAAAGACAACGCCGGATGTCTCTCTCCTATTCCATAACTTATTTATGAGGTGCCGAGAAATTAAATAAAGCAAGCGCTGCTATAGTGTAGTCCGGCCAATCATGCGGGCCTTTCACGCCCGCGACTGGGGTTCGAATCCCCATAGCAGCATTCTGGATTATCAGTATATTTTCTCCTATATTTTTCCCGGTTTTCTTTTGTCACCCTTATGCTTACTTTCCAAGAGTATCCGTGAATATTTTACATCGAACAAATAAAAAAAATAACGCATGGATTTCAATTTATAGAGGTTCCCGTGGTTTTGCCCCGTCAAAAAGAACACCCTCCTTACAATCATTTTATTACGTGCGACAGATTTTTTTGTTCATGAGCGAGTTCCCGCTAGCCTGAATTCAACTCAAATAATAACATCACGTTCCACCCTTTTGCGGATATTTATCCAATTCTTGAGTAGTACCAGGATCTCTGATAGAAACCGGGCACCGATACTTTTAATACGGATAACCCAATTCTCATTGGAGTGATTATGTATGCCTGCACCAGAAAAATCCGGTATTGAATTCCCGAGTGTGCTCGATCGAGCTTACAAGGATTATAAACGTCACCTCAAGGTAGGCGACATCATGAGCCGTGATATCTTCACAACGACTGTTGCAACATCAATGGCAGATGCAGCAAAGACCATGGGAGAGCGACATATCGGGAGCCTTATCGTCATGAAGTACGGTACGCCCATTGCTATTGTGACTGAGCGGGACCTGCTCTCCAAAGTGCTTGCGGATGGCCTCGATCTGGAGACGACACCGGTCGAGCAAGTGATGTCATATCCGCTTATCAAAATATGCCCCACTTATGAGATCAGGGAAGCTGCTCGTACCATGATCCACAAGAAAGGAAGGCTGGCGGTCTTCGAATGCGGTAAGCTGGAGGGGGTAATAACTGCATCTGACCTGATACGGGAGATGCCTGACGCCCCGGAGACGTCGCTTAAAGTCGATGAGTTCATGACGAATGATATTGTAACTGTCGATACAAAAGAGACAGTTGCAGCCGTTGCATGTATTATGGGATCAAAACGGATCGGGAGCGTTATCGTTACCTTAGACGGAAAACCATCCGGAATATTTACCGAACGAGACCTCCTGTCGAAGTTCCTTATGCAGGGAAAGATGCTCGACACCCCGGTGGGCAGTGCTGCATCATCTCCGCTGAAAACTGCTCCCGCAGGTATTAGTATCCATGAAGCGGCAAAGGTGATGGCTGCTCAGCATGTCAGGCGGCTTCCCCTGATGAAAAAGAAGCAGCTCGCAGGAATTATTACTGCACGGGATCTTGTCGAGGCATATGCGATGTAACCAGGAGTTCCCCCGTCCTGCCTTTTTTAGGTTTCCTGACTTCTGCTAACACCAGTGCATGGTAGGTGTTGAACCGGAAGAGCTGCTTCGATGGCTGACAAAGTTTGCTTACCGGAATAAATGACTATGAACTCCATTTGCATCATTACACCCGCTTTGTCTGTGAACACACATTGCCATGAAAAAAGAACCCCGGTTTTCTCTAACCCGGCATCAGTTTTCCAGACCTGATGGGACGAATATTATTTGAAGCATGCTCGGACCCTGTCAAATTCTGATACGGGGCAACCCGGAATACAAAAAAATTATTGTACACAGTTTTTGAATTGCATTGATCTTGTTAATGGGAATGATATTAAATATTGGCTGATAAAAACGGGGCGGATTTTTGGGGATAATACATAAATCCGGGGTATCTGGTTGCCCAGAGTATTATTCTATTGTTGGTGTGGAATTGACACTGCCGGATTGCAGAGATTTCAAATCGAACTGAATTTCAACGGTGCCCCGTGGGATAACCGTCGTACTGTTTTTAACCATTGCGCCATCCTTAAAAATCTCCGCGACGATCTTTTCCGCCGAACCATCATTTTTCTGGACAGATACCGCAACGATCCCGTCAGTTGTCGATATACTGTATACATGATCTCCGGAATCGGTCACTTCTATCTGGTTCCCCGGAGTACCGATCAAGCCAGTATAGGTACCAGGATATATCACCCTCACCCAGACACCTGTGGGGGGAATCAGAACCTGAGTTTGTGCGGGAGATATGGTTGTGGTTGTTACCATCGTCTGAATGGTCGTTGGTTTTGGCGTTGCGGGAGTGATCACAAGGGTGGTCTTTACAGGTGTTGTTACATTCGCTCCGGATGCCGTTTGTCCAGGCGCGAGGTTCGCCGCTATTACCAACCCTGCAATGAATGCAAGAATTACAATTACAAGCACTGCGATCGTAAGGTTGCCAGGTAATTTTGATGCCGGTGCAGGAGACGGGAGCGGTGGAGGAGGACCAGGAATTTCAGGAGATGGTTCTTGGGCTGAGGCTAAGGGCGAATCCGTTTTTCCAAGTACAGGCCATATAACAGGAGAGCTGGGCTTAGCCTGAGATTCTGTCAGGACAGGTCCGGTCTGAGGTGCTGGAAGAACTGGCTCAGCCGGGGATTCAGACAGAACTGGTTCAGCAGTTATCTGAGGGACACGCTTTTTCACCAGAGGCGTTGGCTGGGTGCGGGGCACAGAGTCTTCAATCAGCGGTTCGATAGAATGGATTATCTGTTCGATAGGCCGGCCCTGATGTTCGACCGCGGATCCAACATGGGGTGGAACCGGGATCTGTACCGGGGGGACGTCAGGACGCAATATTGATGCATATTCAGACGGTTGTTTAACCGGCGTCCCGCAATGGTTACAGAACGTTGATTCCGAAGGTATTCGATTCCCGCATCGGGAACAGAATATCCCGGAAGGCAGGGACGAGGTCTCTACCGGAACCACAGGAACAGGGCCCGGTTCGATAATCTTATTCAGGGGACGGGCGATTTCGATCTTCTTTTTTACCGGGCGCCTTTCCGCTCTATCTTCCTGAACAGGTGGAGGAACTTTGTGTTTTTCCAAGTGCTCAGTTCCAGATCCAGGGTGATCGGCAAGCTCTTTTTCCCCGGTAGATGGGTATATGAGATTTTGCAGTTTCTTTGCCCAGTCATTGCATTCCCGTTTTCTTTCTGCTCCAGCCAGCCGGGGAAATGTAAGGACTATCTGATCCTTTTCTCCTGCATTATTCACGATAGTGAGTGATAAAAGGTGGTCGCGTATGGCATTTTCTCCAGCTTCAACCCTCCAGATCGTCGCCAGAAGAATTTCCTGGGGAGGAATAATATTTTTCCTGCTGTCGATAAGAATAATACGCCTGGTGGTAAGTCGTGCGTCAAACGAAATGGATTTGAATTTTACATTTTTCGCTTCAATGATTATGGACTCATCACGGTCCAGTTCTGGATAGCCCATAGTACCACAGTCTCAACTATAATTGCGTTATCAATAAAAATAAGTATTTGTCAAGTATCCATTTCGATATTCTGGCAAAAATTTAGAGATATTCCTGATCATTCATGTAAGGCCGGAGTATTTTGGGAATTTCTACCAAACCCTCTTTATTCTGGAAATTCTCAAGGATGGCACGCATTACGCGCGATGTAGCAACTGCAGTTGAATTCAGGGTGTGAACATGCTGCTTTGATTCAAAGTTACTCTTGTCCCGCACTTTGATATTGAGCCGGACTGCTTGGTACGAGGTACAATTTGAGCAGGATACAACTTCCTTATAGGTGTTTTCGCGGGGCATCCACGCTTCTATATCATATTTTTTCGCAGCTACGGTACCGATATCACCAGTACAGATATTTACGACGCGGTACGGGATTTCCAGTTTCCGGTACATCTCTTCTGCATTTGCCAGCAATTCCTCATGAATCTCCCATGAATCTTCAGGTCTGCAGAATACGAACTGCTCAACCTTAGTGAACTGGTGAACGCGGAACAGACCTTTGGTATCAAGTCCATGCGCACCGATCTCGCGTCGGAAACAGGGAGAGATACCAGCAAGACGAAGAGGAAGATCCTTTGTTTCAAAGATCTCCCCTTTATACATTGCGCCTATTGGGTGCTCGCTGGTGGCAATGAGATATACATCATCACCATCAATTTTGTACATGACTTTTTCGAAATCACCAAGATCGGTAACTCCTTCATACGAGGACCGGTTAATCATATAGGGGGGGATAACCGGTGTATACCCTTTTTGTGCCAGCAGGTCAATTGCAAAACGCTGGAGTGCCAGGTCCAATAGGACAAGGCTGCTTTTCAGGAAATAGAATCCAGCTCCCGATATTTTCGTCGCCCGTTCAAAATCAGCCCATCCCCGCTCGACTGCCAGCTGACCATGATTTTGCAGCTCGAAATCAAATGTCCTCACCCTCCCCTCACGCTTAATTTCAACGTTTTCGGTATCGTCCTTCCCGACAGGAACGCTTTCATGAAGGATATTGGGCAGGCGCATCTGGTAGGCGCGAATCGCGTCTGCTATCATTTCCTGTTCGGTTTCATTATCCCGGATCTTTCCCGGAAGGTCCGCGGCCTCAGCAAGGAGAACTGTCACATCCTGCCCGGCTTTTCGCGCAGTATTGATTTCCCGGGCAATCGTATTGCGGCGCTGGCGCAGGGCATCTGTCTCAATTTTAAGTTCGCGTGCTCTGACATCTTTTTTGAGCAGGTCATCTACCCATTCGAGCTTCTCGGTATCACCGCGTTTTTTAAGATCTGCCCTTACTATATCCGGTCTGGACCGTATGAACCTGATATCGAGCATGGATTATCCCTTCACATCTATGTATTTCAGTATTCTATTGATTGAATATACATCATAATTTATCGCCTTTACATTTATGGTGTATCGGTCATGTCAGGGAAACAGGGGAAAAAGAAAACGAGAGCAGAATTTTCCCGGATAAAGCCAATAGTAAAAAAGGACCCTGTTTTTCATGGTTTTTTGATTTTCCCCCGCAATTGTGCAGTTAAATGGCGTAATCAGGCGCATAGTGTCGGTTTCCTGATAAATCCCGGATTACTGACAGAACAAGACTATCCTTGGATCCGAACCGGCGCATGGTTTTTGGCGATTGACGGAATAATTGTCTTTTTATTGATCAAAAATACAGCCCGCAATAAAAAACAACCTAATCCTTAAGTTCTTGGAAAGAAATTGGGATGTAACATGCAACCAAATCTGGTTTTGCTGTTTGTGTATGGTATTGAGAGGAGCAGCCTGTCAGCTGTCACGGATTACCACCATAGTGCAGGGTCTGCCAAAACCCCAAGATGCAACCTGTATTCATTAATTATTACCCCGGTAGGTATGAAAAAAGGATGGAAGCGTTTCCTCAATGATCTCACTATATCCTCCAGATTTCTGTTCCGTGACGAATTCCAGCAGGAATTCAAGATTCAAGATACTCTGGTTCCCGCCGTTTTTATCCAGACAGGAAAGTCCATCCATCAACTTATTACTGCTGACGAAATTAACCGCGTAAGTTCGACAGATCAACTTGCTGATCTGGTAAAGCAGAGATTTGTGAAATATTTTGCATGACCTGGCCCTTTATTATAGGATAAATTTAATAATTTGCGTTTTTGTTGTACTGGTATTATTTCCGGAATTTTGGTAATTATCCACAATTATTTTTACCGTAAAAATTAACATTATTAAGATTTTTTTGGAGATACCGCCCGGTTTTCTTCAAAGAAAAAAATTATTTTTTAATTCAGTGATGTGTTCCATTCATATCCACTTTTTTCCAGTGCATCTCAATCGTACCATAATTACTCACCATCCATACACGTATAGAACAATCTTTCAAGTTGTGAAATTATAGTCTGTTTGTTTGAGGAATGGGGGCTCTGCATGAAGATTGCAGTCTCGGGAAAAGGTGGAGTAGGCAAGACGTTTATTGCGGGTACTCTTGCTTCACTTCTCGTAAAGGCCGGTCAGAAGGTTATTGCTATTGATGCTGATCCTTCGCCTAACCTCGCGGTGACGCTCGGACTCTCCCCGGATGAATCTGCCGGGATCGTTCCTATTGCCGAGAATGAACAGCTGATCAGACAAAAAACCGGCACGGAATTTTCAGGTATATTCCGGCTGACGTTTACTGTCAATGATATTATTGACAACTACACAGTACCGACGCCCTCCGGTGTTAATCTTATAGTGATGGGTACGATCCGTTCTATGGGTGCGGGATGTATGTGTGCGGCCAATTCCGTGATAAAAGCACTGCTCCGTCATCTTGTCGTTGAGAGGAACGAGTTGGTGATTCTCGATATGGAAGCCGGGATTGAGCATCTGGGGCGGGGGACTGCAGAGCATGTTGACATCCTGATCGTTGTTACCGATGCAACCCTCAAATCTCTGGACATCGCCAGAAGCATCTGCAATATAGCTATGAAATCGAATATTGCCCGTATTGGCCTGGTGGGAAACCGGATAACTGATCCACGACAGGAGGATGTTGTCCGGCTGTTCGCTGAGAGGAACCGGCTTAAGATTTTTGCCACGATTCCTTATGATCAACAGGTTGCCGAGGCCGGCATCACCGGAGTGGCAGTCGACGAAAAATCTTCCCTGGCAATTCCTGCAATCAGAATTCTGGCAGATGTACTGATGAAGACAGATGGAGCATAATGTATGATCAATTGATTTGGAGATGACCAAGGTTTATGAGAACGCTTGTCACGATGGGACGCGGGGGCACAGGAAAGACGAGTTTTGTCGCATTGATGGCCAGATACCTTATTGAAAAAAAAGCAACACCGCTGCTTCTTGTTGATGCCGATCCCGACCAGAACCTTGCAGAAATGGTGGGAGTGGATCTGGAAACAGCCGGAAAGAAAACGATCGCAGAACTACTGGCTGATACATTCATAGCAAAGGGTGGCACAACCGTTGGTATCGCTCCATCGAGCCGGATTGAAAGCAGGATCTGGGAACAGGGTCTTTATGAAGGAGAACATTTCGATCTTATCTCCGTCGGTACAAAATGGGTTGAGGGATGTTACTGTCTCCCGGACGCAGCTCTGAAAAATGCACTTGGGGCAATAACCAAAAACTACCGTTATATCCTTATCGATTCCCCCGGGGGACTCGAACACCTGAACCGGAAGATTGCCAGTAATGTTGATGTGATATTTGATATTATGGGGCCCTCAAGGAAATCATTTCAGCATGTAAAACGTGCATACAGGGTCATTCATGAAGTCGGTATTACCTTCAACCAATTTTTCGTCATCGGCGGGTATGCATTTTCAGAAGAACTTACAGGACGTGCGACAAAAGAGACCGGCCTGCCCTGCCCGGGAAAAATTTCTGAAGACGAGGTCGTCGCATCTTATGTCCTTTATGGAAGATCGCTTCTCGATATACCGGAGACATCACCGGCCTACCGATCGATCGTCTCGATTCTTCACTGTACACTTTCCGTAGAATAAAAGTATTGACATCCTCGTTAAGATGATGTCATCTTAGATAGGCTTATAGTTGTTTTCTGGTAATGTATTGTTTATCTGGTTTGGGTGGGATAAAATTGAGAAGGGATGGTGTCAATCTTAAGATCAAAGAATTAAAATCCGATATTGCACACTTCCGGGATCTGAGCATTACCATTGGTGCAATCGCCAGAGAAACCTGGGTTGAACCCATGGGGCCGACCCCTTTTCCCTCCCTCACTACATTACGCAGCTGGGACCGGAAACTCCTTGAGCGGTATAAACCGTTTTATCTTCCTTTCTGTGACCTCTGTTGCTTGTGCACCTATGGGAAATGTGATCTTACCGGCAATAAACGGGGAGCCTGTGGTATCGGGATGGCGGCACAGCAGTCGCGAACTGTGCTGCTTGCAGCAAGCATCGGAGCTTCAACACATACTGCCCATGCCCGCGAGCTCGTCACACACCTGATCGGGAAGTACGGCAGGGACCTTCCCCTCAATGTCGGCGGGTTGAATGTTGAAGTCGAAGCCCCCCACATGCGACTTGTATGCGGTATGAAACCCGAAAAGTTAAGCGACCTTGAGGAAGCGCTCGATTACTGCGAAAAGCAGGTTACCCAGCTCCTTGCAGTCACCCATACCGGTCAGGAAGGAAATAATCTGGATTTTGAGTCCAAGGTGTTCCATGCGGGTATGATCGATCATGTAGGAATGGAGATTGCCGATCTCGCCCAGATTTCCGCTTTCGATTTTCCAAAGGCTGACCCGGAATCGAGCCTTATCGATCTTGGGCTTGGTTCGGTAAATATCAATAAACCGGTTATCTTGGTCATCGGTCACAATGTTCCCCCGGCTGCTGAGATCATCGATTATCTCAGGGAACAGGATCTGACGACAGAAGCCGAAGTGACCGGTATCTGCTGCACCGCCATGGACATGACCCGATATTCCGCAAAAGCAAAGATTGTTGGACCTATATCATGGCAACTGCGTTACATCCGCAGCGGAGTTCCCGATGTAATCGTAATCGATGAGCAATGTATCCGTGCCGATACCCTGCAGGAAGCCATGCAGATCAAAGCCCCCGTTATTGCTACCAGCGAGAAGAACTGCTGCGGGCTGCCTGATCGTACGCTTGATGATCCGGATGATATTGTTGCTGACCTTGTAAGCGGGAAAAGTTCCGGTGCGCTGATCTTTGATCCCGTCAAAGTGGGTGAAGTAACTGTCAGGACTGCCATAGCGATTGCACCGAAACGCAAAAAACACAAAGTCCTTCCGTCTGTCGATGAACTGATCAGGATTGCAAAAAAATGTACACTCTGTACTCTCTGCCGGCGTGCATGCCCCAATGATCTTCCGGTCTCATATGCTGTTAAGGCTGCAGCACAGGGGAATCTCAACGGGCTTGATGAACTCTATGATGACTGTGTCGGATGCGGGCGGTGCGAGTCTGCGTGCCCCCAGAAAATTCCAGTACATAGCCTCATCGTTACCGCGGCAGAAAAAAAGACTGCGGAGGAAACATTCTGCATCAGGTCCGGGAGGGGTGCAATCCAGGATATCGAGATTCGCAAGGTGGGCGGACCGATTGTTCTTGGGGAAATTCCGGGAATTGTTGCATTTGTCGGGTGCGCAAATTACCCGAAAGGATCCCGGGAAGTCGCCGAGCTGTGCATGGAATTTGCAAAACGACGGTATATTGTCTGCACATCCGGTTGTGCCGCGATGTCTGCCGGGATGTACCGGAACGATGAAGGAAAAACTGCGTATGAGATGTATTCGGGGTCTTTTGAAGCAGGTGGAATTGTGAATGTGGGATCCTGTGTCTCAAATGCACATATTTCAGGCGCCGCCATCAAGATTGCAAGCATATTTGCCAAAAAACCCCTGCGAGGCAATTATGAAGAGATTGCCGATTATGTGTATAACCGTGTCGGGGCGGTCGGCGTTGCATGGGGTGCCATGTCACAGAAAGCGGCATCCATTGCTGCAGGATTCTGGCGGCTGGGCATACCTGTTGTTGTTGGGCCACACGGCACCAAGTACCGTCGCATGCTTCTGGGTAGGTCCGATAAAGAACAAGACTGGTATGTGTATGATACCAGGACTGGTAAAAAAGTGTATGGTGGACCTGTACCGGAACATCTTTTCTTTGCAGCAGAGACAAAAGAAGAAGCGATGGTGATGATCGCCAAACTGACTATGCGCCCGAATGATACAAGCAAGGGAAGAGCAATCAAACTCACCAATTATATTGATCTGCACAGAAGACTGATCGGGGGTATGCCTCCTGATATGCACCTTCTGGTCAGGAAAATGGCTGACATACCACTGACGATGAAAGAAGATATTGAAAAGATCTTACAGCACATGAAGTGGACAGAGCACGAGATACCAGACCCGACACTCCTGTCCCGTATGATCCACACGCCAAAGGAGGCTTGACCATGCCACTGGCTGAATCCTGGCAGACTGCTGAGATACCCGGACCAAAAAAGGCATCCCTCATTATCAAGCCGGATATTGCAGATGCTATCATACGACGGGCAAAACGTCCGATTATGGTTGTCGGTTATGGTGCGGTTGAGTATGAAGTAGAGGGGATAAAACTGATTGAATGCCTGATTGAGCTTGCAAAAAAAGGAAAAATTCCCGTGGTCGTAACCGCCAGTACAGCACGGGAATTCCGGAACCGCGGTTTTTCACCCGCTGCCCTGATGCCTGCGGTGGATATTGGCAACAGACTCACGGATTCCACGTGGAAGGGACTTGACGGAAAAGATACCTATGACCTCGCAATCTTTGTGGGTCTGCCGTATTACATGGAATGGACAATCCTTTCAGGTCTCAAGCATTTCGCATCGGCTCTCAAAACGATGACTCTGGATTGTGTCTACCAGCCAAACGCCAGTTGGTCGTTTCCGAATAGTACCATAAAAGACTGGGCGGCAAACCTCAGGGATATTGTCGAAAATCTCGGGGATTAATCGGGATACACCATGTTTGAGAACATTCCGGTTGAAGTCGGGCTTATTCATGAAGGGGAACGCATCCGGAAAAACGATATGCACGTCGAGCTTGGTGGTCCGTCCATCAGAGAAAAATTTGAGATTGTCCGGGTCCGAAAAGATGATGATATCACCGACGGTTCAATAGATATTATCGGACCTGATATCAACGATTTGAATGAGGGAAAAAGTTACCCTGTTGGTATTATCGTTGAAATTTCCGGTCCTAAACTAGAAAAAGATCTGGAGGGAGTTATTGAACGCCGGATACATGAGTACTCCAACTATATTGAAGGATTCATGCATTTGAACCAGCGCTATGATATCTGGATCAGGCTTTCAAAAAAGTCATTTAAAAAAGGGCTTAATTCATTCACCCAGATCGGGAAGGTAATGCAGGAACTATTCAAAAATGAACTCCCGTTTATTGAAAAAATCCAGATCACATTTATTACAGATCCAGAAAAGATTCATCCATTTTACACTGAAGCCTTTGCAATCTACGATGAACGGGATGCCCGGGCACGTGGGCTTTCCGATGAGGATGTGGATACGTTTTATGGTTGCGCTCTCTGCCAGTCTTTTGCTCCTACCCATGTATGTGTTATCACTCCGCAGCGATACGCGAATTGCGGCGCTATCAGCTGGTTTGACGGGCGGGCGGCGGCAGGCATCGACCCGAAAGGTCCGATATATGCCATCAAGAAAGGTGAATGTCTTGATTCAGAAAAGGGGGAATACTCCGGTGTAAACGAGAGCGCAAAAATACGATCGATGGGTGAAGTGAGCCGCGTGCAGCTCTATTCTGGGTTTGGATATCCGCACACGTCCTGTGGTTGTTTTGAAGGTATAGCGTTTTACATTCCTGAAGTGGAAGGATTTGGGATCGTTTTACGCGGCTTCCGTGATAAAACGGTAAACGGGCTTGGATTTTCGACTATGGCCGATTCTACAGCAGGAGGGAGGCAGGTTGAGGGGTTTCATGGTATATCAATCGAGTACATGCGGTCAAGGAAGTTTATGCATGCGGACGGAGGATACGACCGTGTGGTCTGGATGCCACTTGAGATAAAAGAGAAGATTAAATCTTTCATACCTGAAGGTGTTTATGAAAAGATCGCAACAGAAAAAGATGTCAGTAACATTCCCGAATTAAAGGAGTTCCTTGTTGCCCATCAGCACCCGGTTACCCGTTTGTGGGAATCTGTGGAACCATCTGGTAAGACACACGCCCATCAGATGTCTGTTTTTTCCTGTGAGGATATTCCAATTACTGCAGGAGGATTCCGTATCATACTGAAAAATGCGCGGATCACGGCAGAAAAAATAATCATCCAGCCGGTTAAACCACAGCAGCCCCCGGGGGGGTGAGTCCATTGTGACGCAAAAAGATCCCAAAAATCAGCTGAAAGATGAGCAGATTCTTTCCCTAGCACCACAGCTCTTGGAACTATTACAAGGAGTACAACAGGTTGAACTGGAAAACTTTGCCATGGACATAGGTGAACTTGAACTTTTCATTCCCACGGGACATTTTACAGCCGTCAGGGATGCCGTCACAAACTTACAAACACCGAAACGACCCGTTGAACTCATTCCGGACCATTTTATTCCGCATATTATGCAATATCCCGGCAAAATAAGGGAGGTAACCCTCGGGGCAACAAAAAGCAGCGGGGGCAGCAGAGGCAGAACACTCACTATAGGCGGTTCAACAGCACCGGCGTATGCTGACTTTTTACACCCCGCTGGTCATCCACCAGTAATCGCTCTCGATGTCTTTGATATGCCAGTCAGCCTGCCAAAAGTTCTCAAAGAGCATGTGAAGGACGTTATCGCAGATCCGGCCGAATGGGCGAGGATGAATGTAAAAAAATTCGGGGCTGATATTGTCACCATTCATCTTATGAGCACCGACCCTCTGATACATAATACATCACCTGCTCAGGCAGCAAAAACTGTCGAAGAGATACTTCAGGCGGTCGATGTCCCTCTTATTATTGGTGGTTGTGGGGACCCGAAAAAAGATGCAGACGTCTTTTGTGAAGTCGCCAAAATGGCGGAGGGTGAGCGGCTTCTTCTCAACTCCGTCACCCTCGATATGGCTGAGGCAAAAACTCTTGAATCTGTCGCTATAGCTGCACGGGATCACGGGCATCTGGTACTAGCTTTCACCGGACTTGAACTGAATAATGCAAAAGAACTGAACCGCCGTCTCTATGATTACATACCCCCGGAACGGATTGTAATGGATCTCACTACGGTTGCACTTGGATATGGGCTTGAGTATTCATTCTCCATCCACGAACGGGCGCGCTACGCAGCCCTCATGGGCGATGGTGAACTTGCGCATCCGGTAATATCGGCGTCAACGAATGCGTGGGCAGCACGTGAGGCCTGGATGCAGATGGCACCGGAGTATGGGCCGCGTGAACTCCGGGGTCCGATCTGGGAGACGCTCAATGCAATTACTCTGCTCCTCTCTGGTATTGACCTTTTTATGATGATGCATCCTGCTGCAGTACTTACTGTCCGGGATGTCATTCACCGGTTAGGGGAAAGCGGGCAGGTACCCTCAATCCGGATACGGGACTGGGTGAATGTGCGGGTATGAACGAACTAGGCAGCCAGCAGGAAAATAAGCGAAAGAAAAACATTAGAGAGATTAGCCCGATTGATGTCTACAAACTTCTCCCAAAGACCAATTGTTGTGCCTGCCGGGAATCAAACTGTATGGCATTTGCCACGCGGGTGGTGAATGGTGAACTGACGATTGTCGATTGTCCGCCCCTCCTGACCGACGAGTACCGTGATATGCTGGGGGAGCTTACTGCTCTCCTTACACCACCGGTGCGGGTCGTCACTTTTGGTGAGGGGGAATACAGTATTGCTATAGGCGGGAAATATGTTCTGCATCGCCATGAGTTTACGTATCATAATCCTTCGCCCATCGCCATCGATGTACATGATCTCATGCCGGAAGATGAATTGCTGGAGCGGGTCAGGCAGATTGAACGATTCTCCTATAACTATATCGGGAGAGCGCTTGCTCCAGATGCAATCGCTATCCGGTCCACGTCACATGATCCGGCCGTATTCAGGCAGACGGTGAAAAAGATTGCCGGAATTAGTAAATACCCTCTTATTCTCTGTTCTTTTGATCCGGCAGTAATGGAAGCCGGACTATCTGAAATCCCTTCACGTCACCCGCTTATGTATGCAGCAACAAGCGAGAACTGGAGATCCATGGCTGACCTCTCCCTGAAATATAACGCCCCCCTTACTGTCTTTGCTCCAGATGATCTTTCATTATTGCGCACCCTGACAAAAACCCTCATTGAATCCGGTGTCTTGGATCTCGTACTGGATCCCGGCACCTTTACCGAGAACAAGCTATCATCCACTATCAGCAACTTCTCCCTTATTCGGACAGAAGCATGCAGGTATAATGATAAACTCTTTGGTTTTCCGCTTCTTGGTGTTCCTTTCGCAGTCTGGGCGGGAGAGGAGATCTCAGAAGATGTCTTGAAATGGAGGGAAGCAATCACCGCCTCGATGCTCCTTTCACGGTATGCTGATCTCCTTATCATGCACAGCATCGACGGCTGGGTGCTGCTTCCCCAGTTGATCTGGCGTTTCAATCTCTATACCGATCCGAGAAAACCTGTCTCGGTCGATGGCGGTGTGAAGATCCTTGGGAACCCGGACCGGGCTTCCCCGGTTCTTGTGACCACCAATTACGCATTGACGTATTTCACTGTTGAATCTGATATCAAGGCTGCAAATCTCAACTGCTATCTTGTGATTATCGATACTGGAGGCCTCAGTGTTGAGAGCGCAGTCGCCGGAAGGATTCTCACGGCGGAATCAATTGCAACGGCTCTCACAGAATACAAGGTAAAAAGCTTTGTCGATCACACCACACTGATAATTCCGGGGCTTGCTGCCCGGATCAGCGGTGAAACCGAAGAGGCAACCGGCTGGCACATTCTCGTCGGTCCCAAGGACTCATCCGGAATATCCAAATATCTCCATGATCGCTGGCCACCGGAAGCATGAAATGGAAGATCTTGTATTGTATCCTGTTATCCATGGAACAGCACTTCTGCTGCGCATTTCATCGCGTTTAGTGAACATTATGGTGGAATAGTACATGCATGAGACAGTCCGAGTTGTATTCCACCCTCTAAATAATGTTGTTACTCTTGCAAAAGGGTCTACTGTTCTTGACGCAATCCGCTTGGCTGATATCCAGTTTGTGAGCATCTGTGGCGGGAAAGGGGAATGCAGAAAATGCAAAGTGATCTTTGTTCGTGGTTCGTGCACCTATTCCTCTTCGGAAAGTACAAAAGGGCTCCTCCCCGATGAAATTGCCAGCAAATACTGTTTTGCCTGTACCACACGGCTCATCGGGGATTGTGAATTCATGATTCCTGTTGAGAGCAGGATCGAAGCCCCGCAGATCCTCAATTCCGCACATTGTCACGAAGTTCCCCTGTTACCCTCTGTAGAGAAGTTCAGAGTAGAAAGCGGTGGTACAGAACAGCCTTTGGGGCTTCGCTCAATCCGGCTTTCAGGATACAGCGGTGAACGCCCTCATCTGTCAAAACAGCAGTACAAACAGCTGGTCAGTAATCCCGGCCCTGTCACCGTAACAATTGGCCGGTCGTTGGGATATCCTGAAGTGATCGACATTGAAGATGGTGATATGACCGGTAAGAATTACGCGATTGCCATTGATCTCGGGACAACCACAGTTGTCGGAATACTGGTCAATCTTTCCAATGGGAACGTCTGTGCATCTGCTTCTGCGCTGAACCGCCAGATTACCTTTGGTGAAGAACTCATTACGCGAATATCAGCAGCAAAGGATGAGGGGGGGAAAGAGAGATTGCAGAAGGCAGCAACTGACAGCATTAACGCGGTTATTGATCGCATGACAGCAGAAACTCAGGTCAGTATAAACGCACTACACGATGTCTGTATCGCCGGTAACACAGTCATGATCTACCTCCTTACCGGACGCGATCCTTCTGTTCTCGAATTGGCGAATACCGCAATTCCCCATGAGCCTGTAATTGTCAGGGCCCGGGAGCTCAGGTTAGGGGCAAACCCTGACGCATGCGTATACTGCTTACCTAACGTGAGCCGTTTTGTCGGGGGTGACGTAGTCGGGGATATCATCGCGTCTGGTATGCACCTTTCCAGCGATCTTTCACTTCTTATCGATCTCGGCACAAATGGTGAGCTGGTCTTTGGGAATGCAGACTGGCTTGCGTCTGCTTCATGTGCATCCGGTCCGGCATTTGAAGGTGCAGGGATCACTTCCGGCATACGAGCCATGCGGGGTGCTATTGATCATGTGTCCATTGATCCGGATACTGCACAGGTTTCCTGGACTACCATAGGGGATGAAAAACCCAAGGGAATCTGTGGTTCCGGGATTATTGATGCAGCTGCAGAAATGGTCAGATCGGGTATTCTTGATTTCACCGGGAAACTTATAGAGGGACAACCCGGAGTGCGGAAGGGATCTGACGGTCCTGAATTTGTCCTTGTCCGGAAAGAAAATACGGCGCACGGGCGTGATATTATGATCACCCGACAGGATATGGCATACCTGATGGATTCTAAGGCTGCGGTATGTGGGGCAATCGGAGTACTGATGAAAAAATACCGGATTTCTGTTGCTGATGTCCGACATGTATTTCTAGCAGGGGCATTTGGTGCTTATACAGATATGCACAATGTTGTATCATTTGGTATTATCCCAAGGTTTTTTAATGCAGCATTTCACCCTGTCGGCAACGGGGCACTCTCCGGTGCCTGTGCTGCACTCCTGTCGCGAACAAGGAGGCATGAGGCAGAATCTGTAGCCAGGAAAATGGCATATATCGATCTGCTCACAGATTCTGATTTTATTGAAGAATATTCAGCAGCAATCTATATCCCGGGTAAAAAAGAATACTTTCATGGTTAAATCCCCAAAGAGTTATGTCAGGTTCCCGAAACTCTTCAATCGGGTTGTTCTGGCGAGTATTTCTGGTTTTGTTAATATTTTCCGAATAAGCCATAAAAAAAATTTTTAATGAACTCCTGTGCGGGAATGCTACATAATGTAGGAAGAAAAACGATCTATACTGATAAAGAAATATTGATGAGAGGATCGCTCGATGATACCGGGTTTGGGAGCATGGGAAGAAGAATATACCCGCAGAGGAATACTCTGGAGTGGGGTAATCCATAAGCTGCCGGCAATACCTTCCGGCTCACGTGTTCTCGAACTCGGGTGCGGTAATGGAAAAACGGTCAAGGAGTTGATCCAGCGGGGATGGGATGTGACCGCAATTGATTTCTCTTCAACGGCAGGTGCATTATGCAGGAAGGTATTTCCCGATCCATTTCACGGCCAGACAATGGTTGCTGATGCCCGCTGGTCCCCGTTTAAGAACGCCACGTTTGATGCGGTTTTCGCAATTCATACGATCGCTCATATGCACGCACCTGATCGGAAATGGATCCGGGGTGAAGTGATCCGGGTACTCAAACCCGGCGGGATGCTGTTTTTTTGCGAATTCTCGATCTATGACTTCAGGTTTGGAAAGGGACATGAAACAGAAGAAGCGACATTCCGGCGGGGTACCAATATTATCACCCATTACTTCTCTGAGCAGGAAGTGATTGACCTTTTTTCTGAGCTGACTTCTGTTTCCATCAGTACACACCAGTGGCCGATGCGGGTCAGGGGATGTAACCTTGTACGATCTGAGATAACAGCGGTGTTCGCCAAAGGATTAAGTCCTCGCATGGTTGAGATTTAGCTGTGCTCCGGATTTGGTAAAATGTCTTCTGGCTTCTCAATATCTCCGGTAGCGCATTTCTGACTTTTGTCCATTGAAGATCATCCAAGGGGTACCAATGGCTATCTTGGCAAAAAAATGCTGGTTCAACACTCTAATATAGAGACCGAACGCATAATTTTACCATCCATGATTAATTCTCTCATCTCTATATTCCTCAATCTTGACCAGAATTTATCCACAGTCGTCAGTCAATATGGGGTGTGGACATATTTCATCCTCTTTTTTATTATCTTCTTTGAGACCGGTTTTGTCATTTTACCCTTTCTTCCAGGAGATTCGCTCCTTTTTGTGTGCGGAGCAGCAGCGGCGAGTGGAATAATGGACCTGCAGTGGCTTGTTCCTGCAATAATCATCGGAGCGGTGCTTGGTGACACGGTGAATTACTGGATTGGCAATTATCTCGGGATCCATATTTTTCTGGAACGATTCCCATCGCTCGTAAAAAAGGAATATATCGATCACACCTACGGGTTCTATGAAAAGTATGGCGGGGCAACGATCTTTGTTGCCCGGTTTGTCCCGATTGTGCGGACTTTTGCCCCTTTTCTTGCAGGTATCGGGTCGATGGATTATCGCCGGTTCCTTTTCTATAATGCTCTGGGAGGTACCGCATGGACATTTGCTGTAGTGCTCGGTGGTTACTATTTTGGAACCATCCCGATTGTTAAGAAAAATATGAGCATTCTGATCTTGTGTGTTTTACTGATCACTGCGGGAACTGTTTTGTTTGTCGCTGCCGGACTTGTTTCTGCCCATTTTCAGAAGAGAAAGGCAGATCTTAAAAAAAAGAATAATTAATTTTTTCCTGTCTGGATTTTTCTTAATAATTTCCTCGCATCAAGCACCGGAAAAAAATATTTCATGTTTTAATCTCAATGCTCTTACATCCAAAAAAATTTGATCAAAGAGGAGGCAAAAAGACAAAAAGTTATGGAGTATGAGTAATTTTTAATCCTTCATTATCAACTTTTGTTTTAATCGCAATAGTTAACCCAATAGGGTTGAGGACCTTTTCCAGTGCTTTCCGGTCAAGTGAGGTAATTACTGCAATTGAAGGGCCTACAGAACTCATACCCACAAACTCAAGGTGAGCATCGCGAAGTTTGCTCATATAGTTATATATAGCAAAACTATGATGTTCAACCTCTGCCCGCTTGGAACCACGGAATTCAATCTCCCAGATAACATCTCCGGCTTTTGTTACGTCATCCCGTTCGAGGGCCGGGATAAGATCCATCAGGAACAGATACGCTTTGAGTTCACGGTCCCGGTAATCAAGTGTCCTCGCTTTATTCATGAGAAGGTCAAATTCCTGTGTTCCGGCTGAGGAAATATCTGTCGGGGGGATGATGATATATACGTTTTTTCCGACAGCAAACGGGTGATGGTAGACAAGCGTGAGCTCGTCGCCAAGTACTGCCATACCCCCGTGCGTACTTACTGCAGGACCGACACCGGTTTCAAACCCGAATACGATATTTCCATTAACAGTCTCCTCAACATAATTATGCCCGATGAGTTTTCTTAACTGATCGTTTGTCAGTGGCTGCCCGACGGCTTCATTCATTGCAGTAGCAACAGCGATCATAATCGTACTGGTAGAGCCAAGCCCCACATGCTGGTGCTGATGGTCAGTCGCTTTGATCCTAAAACCGCCATCGTATCCTGTCACTTTTTTGAATACGGCGACAAAGTTCCGTATGATAGACGAACGACTGTAATCGATCTCAACCTCTTTTTTTACACATTCAACTTCTGCCGTGCAATAGCACTGGATTGCAAACCCAATTCCTCCACCTCCCGGATGATCAGGGGCGAACCGGTTCATATCAAGCACGGTGAGATGTATCCGCGCCGGGGCTTTAACCATAATTTTTCCTTTCGTGGGTTTCAGCCGGTATGTCTTCTTTTCATACCCCAGGGTTTTCAGGTTTTGCCCCGGGGGAAACGGATTGAATTCATATTCGACAAGATCAAGATCTCCGCCTCGGATTTTCATAGTTGGCATAGGTATCAATTCATTTAGGAGCGATCAAAGAATATGTTTGGCAGCTGCACCGGCACTGTACATAATGCGGTTATCGACATTATGGATCTGGGCTGTTTTTACTGCAGAACCAAGTGCGATACCAAGATCAGCCATACGTATCGAACAGTTAGGCCCGGAAAAATCCGTAGTTCTTTTCTTTCGTGTTTTATACTCTCTGGTAAACTCCTCACAGTCTGCATAGCCGCACGCCCCACAGTTGACTCCGGCTACGGAATTCCCTTTTACACCGATAATGACACAGGCATCGCATGCCGCGATATTTTTTGCATCCCGTACAAAGAAATCTATCTTGCGTCTCTCTCCTGACTCTGCCAGATAATCTGCAAGGGTTTTTATCTCTTTCCTAGTCAGGATACGGACAAGAATCGTATCCACACCTCGTGCCTTGGGTGCAGTCCTGGCTGCAAGTTCCATGAGTCCGGCTACCGTAATCACTGCTTTTTTATCAACTGTCATAAAAAATATGTGGCAGGGCCGAGGAATAAAGGAATGGGGTTGCCGGCAGATGGAGTCGGTGACTATGTAAATATTTCAGGGAAATATCAGATATCCTGGAATTGCCTCTTATATTATTCAATATGGTTACATCGATCCTGTTGTTATTCCCTATATGAAAATTTTTTAATCCGCCATGGTCGCCCCCTTGTGACGGGTGCCATTTCCGGGTATCCAGCTGCACCAATCCCTATTAGTTTACTAAGGATGTGTCCTGTTTTTTTAAAAAAATAGCCGGGAGCCCATGAAAATCTGCCTTCAAAGAGTTTTCCTCATCGGTTTTCGAGTTCCACGGTGTACGGGAATTCCTGAACTCAGGTTATGTGTTCTTATAGCTCCAGAAGCGGTGTGGCTAGGTTTGCCTGCCTCTTTTCATTATACAGGTAATTTTTACTATTGTCTGAAAAAGGAATTTTAAAAAAACAAATCTATCGTTGAATATATTTTTTACCCTTGTGGGGATTCACCTGTATCGCTACGCCATCAAATACTGCAACGATCCGTTCACCTTCATAGATCATGATACGGAATGTGGAATACCTGCCATTGTCAGCTATGCGATGAGCAATTGCTACAAGAGAGCCGGTTGCCGGCGAGATAAACTGGATATGCACGGAAATGGCAACACGGTCAATTCCTGCACAGTTGGCAGCGATACCAAATGCCTGGTCGGCTAGAGCAAAAATCGCTCCGCCATGGGCAACGGAATTCGGATTTTTCTTCCCGCAACAATCCATCTCAACGCAGGAATATCCGTCGTTTGCTTTGGTGATCTTCATCCCCAGAAGTTGCGCAAACTCACTCCGGTTGAATGCAGAAATCCTCTCAGCAATTATCTGTTCTGGCGGATCAGTGGGATGAGCTTCTGGCATTCGTTCTCCGGATAATCAAAAATGTCGTGCAGGATAAAATGATTTCAGTTATTTGTACTTTTTCTGTGTATAGGAATATTTCTCACTCTCGCCTCCATGGGAAACAATATAAACCCATTCATAAAGCGATTTTAGTGTTCCGTATTGTCTGTAACGGCGCATTGAGAACCCTACTTTAAGCCTGCCATCAAAAACGACTTTTCCCTGATCCTTCATACGCAGGGCAATTTCAAGGTCGTCTCCGGCATCGATGCAGCGGTACATCCCGGCTTTTAAAAAGGAATCTTTCCGGAATGCCGTGTTGCATCCAAGGGTATAATAAAATGTCTGGCTGTAGTAGCCGATCCGTGAGAATGTATTGGCAAGCAGGAGGGAAAATTTATTTCCGATTCCTACTTCAATCGGATATACCGGTCCGTACAACTGGGCAAGACGTCTGTCTTTAAAATCCTCCTTTATAACTTGAATCCAGTTCGGGGGAAGGATACAATCGGCATCGGTAGTTGCAACTATCTCTCCTTTTGCCGACATAATCCCGTCATTTCGCGCCCCTCCCACTTTTTTACTCGTCTGAGTAAAAACATTGTCGGCGTATTTCTTTGCGATCCCGCACGTTGCATCTTTTGAACCGCCATCTACCACAATAATCTCATAATCTGAGCGGCTGACCGTCTGGTGGGTGAGGGATACAAGACACTGTGCGATATTCTCCTCTTCGTTAAATGTCGGTATAATGACCGATATCATGGGGATAAAACTCCTGTACAGTGTTTAAGTTTTTTGGATATTAAGCGTGATGTGAAGACAGGGAATGCTATACTTTTTATGAATGTGATTTCACAAAATCCATAGCACTTCGGATGCAACCATCCATATTCAGGTACTCAAACTGGGCAAACCTGCCCACTAAGGGAATGCCGATATGCCGGCAATAGTCCTTTATGAGAGCGATATTTTTCTGGTAGTCAAGGTCATAAATCACGTAGGCAAAAGGCTGTCGCTCTACTGATGAAAAAATAACATGATCCGTCTTGAGAATCCCCATTTTCTGGAGCATCTCTGTAACTTGTTTTATGAGATCATCATCCGTCATAGTGGCAATTTCATCACCAGGATGATGCGTTATCTCTGCTAGTATGGCGTTGCAGCCAGCCGGGGCCACATGCTGGCTGTAGCGGGAAGGAAATGAGATACGGTTTGTCTTTCCCAGGTCAGGATCCGGCACGTAAAGCCATGATATATCCGGCACGTGCCCTCGTATGCCGATATTAACGCAGACTAAGGAATTGTACCGCAATGCGCCGGCTGCTTTCTTCACTTCAGCGGGAACATCATCAAGACATGGCAACAGGCGCTGTAACGGTATTGTGCAGATACAGCGATCAGCTTCAATAATTTCAATTCCATTGCTGATCTGCCATACCATTCCGGATCTGGTTATTTTGGTGATCCTGAATCCTGTCCTGATGAATTTATTGATAGGCTCTGCAATTGCATGGATAAGTGCCTCAATCCCTCCATCAAGTGGATAGGAAAAGACCGACTGGTGGGTATAACCTTCAGTTTCGATTCCGATCGCAGACCTGATGACATCTTCGACGGGGGGACGGGGGATACGCCCGTCAACCCAGTGAAGAGACATTTGGTTGGTCGGGTACTTCCAGATCTTTTCGTTGTAGGGGATCATGTAGCATTCAGCAATACCCTTACCGAAGGTGTAGTAGATCCACTCACGGAAGTTTTTTGGAGGGGGATGTTCCCCTCTCTCCACCGCAATCAGGGTTTTGATGAACTCATTGATGCAGAAAAACCGGTCTTCTGATGGCAGATCAGAAAGCCCGTTTTCAAAGGGATACTTAACTAAGTGCTGCTTATAAAAAATTTTGGTATTACGACTATTACGCTGCTCGTTGCCGGCAATCATCCGCCGCGTAAATGCGAGTACTTCAGCATCCCTTGAAAAGATAATGTGGGAACCGCCGGTATCAAACGTAAATCCCTTATTAATTCTTGAGCGGCAGAGCCCGCCATAGTCAGGTTCTGCTTCTAGTACGACCACATCATCGCCTTTTTCATGGAGGAATCTTGCGAGTGTCAGACCGGAAAGTCCGCCTCCAAGTATTGCGGTTGTCACTGCTCATTACGTTGGTATGCAGGACTTAAATGCCTGATTATCGGCCAAGTGCATAACGAGTGAAAATATTAACCTGAAAGATCTCATTCCGGACCTGACAATTTTTATTGTTTGCCAAATCCGGCAGTTCCGCCACGATCTGCGGATCGGTATCATCATTGCAGCTGCGGAGATGTTAACCGCAGGCATCCTCGATTTTTCCGGAAATCTTGTGGACCGGTGCAGAAATGTACGGCCCTGTTCAGAAGGACTGGATATATCTCCATGTCCCTGCTGAGAAGACCGGAATCCACCGGGATCCCGTCATCACACCCAGGACTCGAAAGCCGCGGTCTGCGGAGCTATAGCCGCTGCTGAAAAAATATCGGCTGACGGTTTCGGAAATCTGTCATGTGTACCTTGCCCGGGCCTTCGACGCATATCCCTCGGTTGAGAACGCGAAACGGTTCAGGTTAATCTCCCTATTCCCAAACGCTGAATTTCATCCCATCGGAAATGGTTCGGTTGTAGGGGCGTACTACGCACCAGGCAATCGCCGGTTCAGGAACGAAACACAGGGGATCGCATAAAAATGGTATACATTGATCTTTTCGTGGATATCGATTTCACCAAGAAGTATTCCACAGCCCTGTAATCCCGGGAAAGCCTGAACTCTTTCACCCTTCAGGAAAGGTAAAGTAACGATCCGGTCAGTTCACCCTGCCGGAAAAATCTACTTCTTAGAGACTGTTCTGCAGAGCGTGCCGGATGATACGCTAAAAAATTACTGTTTTGAAATATACCAGCCGGTCTGGGTTTCATCAAGGATCTTTTCAGAGGTCTTCTTCGTTGCTATACTTACGACGATCATCGCGATAATTGCGATTACAAATGCGTAGAACGAGAAGTGCAGCGGGATATTTGCAAAGTCCATGCCGGCGAATACGACTTTGAAGTAGTTAAGGAAACCGAACACCAGTGACGAGGCAAGGCCAAGGCTCATTGCGGCAAGGGCTCCTTTACGGGTAGCACCCCTCCAGTACAGCCCGGCAAGAAGCGGGACAGCAAAAGTCGAGAGCATGACCCCGATCCCCATCCAGATGAGGATGGCAAGCATTTCGGGAGGGTTGATAGCAAGGATCATGGTGCAGAATGCCGACAGGACAACGACAATCTTTGAAAGGAGGAGGACGGTCTTATCCGGAGCATCCGGCTTCAGGACTTTCTTGTACAGATCCCAGGAAACCATCGCGCCAATGGTGAGCATAAGCCGGTCTGTAGTTGACATGACGGCCGCTAGCACAATAACCGCAAAAATTCCCCATAATGCAATAGTGGGAATCGAGTACTGGATACCGTACAGGATTACATAATCCTGCGCATCCACTACATTGGGAAGCGTGAAAATTCCCTCCTTCACCATGGTAAGTCCTGCAAAACCGGTGAATTTCAGGAGAAACATTGCAGCACCGTAGATCAGGAAGGCAGCCAGCGGCGCCCACTTGAAGAACTTGACATCCTTGATTGACAGGACGTTGTTAATAACGTGAGGAGCACATGCAAGTCCGACCATCAGGAGGATGGCGAAAGAGAAGATATACGGTACCGCGAATGTACCGCTGGGCATCCATGGCATTACGAGATTCGGATTGATGGATGTCATGACTTCATTGACATGGGTAAATCCACCTGCGTAGAAGATGATAATCGGGGCCATGACAATGACACCGATGATGAGAATGACAGATTGGATGAGGGAAGCCCACGCAACTGCATAGAGGCCGCCAATGGCTGTATAAACCATGGTGACGAGAGTCGCGATCAGGAGCGCGAGCCAAAGTGGGATCTCAAAGAGCCATATCAGGACGATCGCAATAGCGGTATACTGCCCGACAAGATAGATCAGGGATACAATGATACCGGCTACTGCGGCGAGGGAACGGAGTGCAACTGGACTCTCGTACCGGTGTGCGAGGTAATCCTGCACGGTCATATACCCGGAGGTCTTCGCTATATTGTGGAGCTTCACCCCGAAGAATATGACGCAGAACCCTATAGAAAGAGGAACGAAGATCTGTTCCCAGATCGTTGGCCATCCAACTTTATACCCGAGACCGGATACCCCGAGGAGCGACATCCCAGAGCAAACAGTCCCTATCATCAGGAGAACGAACACCCAGAAACCAAGTGAGCGTCCAGCAACAAGGTAGTCCTCCGTATTTTTGATCTTCTTCGATGCCCATGCGCCGATTGCAAGCATTCCGAGGAAATAAAGCGAGACAACGCCAATGGTAGTAAGATCTGCTGCCATTTAGTCATGCCCCTTAAATGTTAATCCCCAGTAGAGCAGTGCAACGATCACAACGACAATCGTTATACCAACCGTTAAAATGGTGATATCAGGTAAACCAAACATTCTATCCATATACTTTGTGGTATGCTGACATATAACATAATCGAAATTACGCCTGAAAACTGTAAAATATAAAAAATAAAAAATAATTACAAAACCAGAAAGGTAGAGTAGAGGTGCAATATCCATGGATGGTAGTGCAAACGGTGTTTTTCCTGTTGATACGATCCGAGAACCAGGAATAGTGTGCATGTATTTTATCTGTTGCACAGAGAAGTACGTTAGCCAGTGTTGTGTAAACCGGAACGGTTGACAGACATGACCGATCATACACCCGCGTGTAATGGAAAAACCACTCTGCTGCAGACAGGTATTTATGAGCGGATCATCTTCGCGGCACCCTGTTTCGAAAAAAAGGAAACATTCCGCGGAATCTCGTATAGGATGATCCTTTTCACGGCAGAACGGATGATTGTTACTCCGGTTCCCTCAACACGTGTTCAACAGGATTTGACAGATAAAGACGTAGACATATCTGCGGTGAAACCGGTGACATCACCCAGACCTGCCCGTTCCCGCGATTCCACCCCGCTGGAATCCCTTGGGTCACGCAGCGATCACTACCTTAACAGGGAAGCAGATGAAATTCTTCTTAAGGAAAAAGATGTATGGGTCATTCGTTTTGAGGATATTGAAGGAATTGTTATCAGAAGAGCGCGCACCGATTCACCTTCTTCCCGCTGGTTTTCAATCCTCTTCGCGCTCTATTCTCTAGAACCTGCCGGGGCCAGGTACAGCGCGGACTACCAGCTGACCATCACGACTCCGGGACGGGAATATATCCTCATCACACCTTTCTCCATCCCGTTGAAGCAGGTTCTTGTTAATTATCTGGGCAACCGGGTCCATGAAATTATCGATGATTACGCACCGTTGCTGTAATCTGCATTCAGATCTGCTCTTTTTATCTCGTTCCCGTTGGATAATTCGTAATAATCAGTTCATCAATATTCCCGCGGCGGGCACCGTTGGCATTGATGATTCGCCGTGCCGGAACTCTCTCGATAGTATAGCCAGAAAAAAGATCATCGAAGAATGTATCAAGGAAATCCTGATTCCGTGGATCGGAATTACTGAGCATAATCTTCGCCCCTTTTGCATCCAGTTCTTTAAAAAAATCTGCAAGCCTTTTCTGGTCCCTATCGGAAAAACCGTTTTTTGAGTATGATGTGAATGAGGATGTGTGGTTGAGCGGGCGGTACGGGGGATCGAAGTAGACGAAGGTTTGATCATCGATATAATTCCTGCACCGGGTGAAATCACCTTGGATAATCTGCGTGTTTTTCAGTAACGTGGCAACATTGCCCAGATTGTCCTTGTTGAAAATATCAGGATTTTCATATCCCCCGAAAGGGACATTGAATTCACCTTTCCTGTTTACACGGAACAGCCCGTTATAACAGGTATGATTGAGGAAAATAACTTCGGCAGCTCGCTCTACCCAGCCAGGACCATATTTCTGAAACGTAAATCCAGGCAATTTCTTAACGAATGAATCCCTTATTTCATAGTAGTATAATTCTCTCTCCTCATCGTCTTTGGCGAGGTACTCTGATTTCAGAATCCCAAGCCGGTCGATTAACTTTTTTGCGGATTTTTTAATCACGCGATAGGAGAGAATGAGTTCTTCATTGGCATCACAAATACAGCAGTGTTCAAATGAAAATATCTGATTGAGATAAAAAAAGACTGCCCCGCCACCAATAAATGGTTCAACATATTTTGTTATTTTACCTTTTGCCAGTTCTGCCGGCAAACGTTTACTGAACTCGTCCAGCAACTGGGTTTTGCCGCCAGCCCACTTCAGGAATGGCTTTGCGTAGGGATCGGATTTTTTTTGTTTTGCCATGATCAGGTGGGTATAGCTAATTACAAATACTCTCTTTAGTATTGTCTTTTTATCATTATAGGATTTTGAATTATATCAAACAGAATAAAAAGATAATACGTGATGGAAACCAGAAGTTCACGAAGAAACCTGTCAGGAATGTTGCCGGGCGGAAAACGCTCTGAGATAATACATTCAAAAAACAAGTGCAAGCCTGGATATCGCTTGAACAAACGTTATCTTCTGCCGGAAAGAAGATTATTAAAGATTGTGCTCTTGACTTCGTAGTAAGGGCGGAGTGTTGGATTAAAAGACGTTGCCATGCTCGATAACTCGGGGATATTTGCCATCATAATATTTATTTTCGGGATCCCCCGGTCCTTCAGCCTTTTCATGTATTCATTCATGATGAAGGACGACGCTCCTGAAGTCAGGAACCTGAAATCCGAGGCTGCCGACCAGCTGAAAGCCTGTTTGCCATCCCAGATAACGATCTCAACACAGGCAATCTCATCATCTGTCGTTTTTGCGACCACCATTTCACCGCAGTTCTGATCCCTGATAAATGAATATAGCTCGGTAAAAAGATGTTTTGGAACAGGAGGTTTCTTATTTTTCCTGGTATAGGTATCACAAAAAAGAGCGTAATATCTGGAAATATCGGAAAACGGTTCAAAAATTAAGTGGTTCTTTTCCGCTTTCCGAATATTCCTTTTAAGGGAAGAATCGTATTTGGACTCGAAATTATTGGTGAGATCGATATAATATGCATAAAAAACGGTTGATTTCCATCCGTTCAAAGTAAAAGGTCTTATATCAGGGAAGTCCGGGGAATTCCTGATACTTATTAAAAAGAAACGCTCACTTTCAATATAGTCTATCAGGGAAAAAATAATTTGCCGGTACCATGTTTCCCGTTTATGAACGCTTGTACTTGGGGCGATGGAAAGGATGACACCCCCGTAAGGTGTCAAAGTACATGTGGAACTGGCTACAGGAACAAATCCTTTTTTCCTGTCGATGAAGAGAGAGCATCCTCCAACGAGTACCCCGTCATGATAACATCCGAAAATTCTTATTTTTTGTCCCAGGGAACGGGCACACGAAGTCAGCCAACCGCTTTTATGAAAGAGGGTTCCCTGCGGCGATTGATCAACAAGTGCATCCCACAGGCTCATATCGGCGGAAGAGAGTTCCTTGACATCAAAATTGTACATAAGCTGCCTAATCTCCACTAATCTTTAGTCACCATGTCGTTTTTTCTTTCCCAGAATTGAATCCCGGTTTTAATCTTTTTTCCCGCGTCGATATCATTCATTGATCGTCAGTAAAACAATAAAAAGGTTATTTTCTATATGTTATATCGCATTATTATTTATGGCATTCTTTACCCCTTCAGGGAACGGTCACGATCTATCTTTCTTATACCCTTGCGGCTTTTAGATTTATCACATTTTTGAGGACGAGGATCTCACACAATGCCCCTTTAGGTTTTCTATAAAATCCTTTTTTTCTCGTTTCATTCTAAGGGGGTCTTGTATTCTTATTGAAATTCAGGGTAATCATTCTCTATTCCCCCGAGAGAAAATCCCGGTTGATAAAAAATAGAGATTATTTCAGGCTTGATACAGTCTTTGACCCGCGAAGAATTCCAATGGTTCCGGTCCGGACAAATTCCTTGATCCCGTACTGGCGCAGGAGTTTCTCCAGCGCATCGATCTTGTCGGTGTCACCGATAACCTGGAGGATAAGGGACTTTGCCCCGACGTCGACAATCGATGCACGGAAGATCGAGGCGATCTGCATGATCTCGGCACGGGAAGTCCCCAGTTCGGCCGTCACCTTGATCAGGGCAAGCTCCCGCTCAACCCTCTCGCTGTTTGTCAGGTCGGAGACCTTGATCACATCGATGAGCTTGTTGAGCTGCTTCATCACCTGCTCGATCTTTTCATCATCACCGATTACAACGATGGTGATCCGACTCATATCCGGTTCCTCACAGGGACCAACGGCTAGGCTCTCAATATTAAATCCTCGTCGTGAGAAGAGCCCTGTTACCCGGGATAAGACACCTGCCTTGTTCTCGACAAGGATGGAGAGTGTGTGGGGCTTCATCGCGGGTGTCCCCCGATCATCTCATTAATGGCAGCACCGGCAGGGACCATAGGGAATACGTTCTCTTCGCGTTCAATCCTGAAGTCCATGACAAACGGCCCGTCACAGTCAAGGGCAGTCCTCAGCGCGGGCAGGACATCTTCAGAGCATTCCACCTTAACACCCTCAATGCCATAGGCATTGGCAATCTTGACAAATTCCACGGGTGGGAGCTCGGTGAATGAGTAACGCCGATCATAGAAGAGCTCCTGCCACTGCCTCACCATGCCCAAAAACATGTTGTTCAGGATCGCAATTTTTACGGGGATCTTATAGTGAGCCACCGTGCCCATCTCCTGGATATTCATCTGGATGCTCCCGTCCCCTGCCACATCGAAAACCGGAAGGTCAGGCCGGGCAAAATGTGCCCCCATCGCTGCAGGAAAACCATACCCCATCGTCCCGAGTCCACCAGAGGTGATCCAGGTACGGGGATGCCTGAAACAGAAATGCTGTGCGGTCCACATCTGGTTCTGCCCGACTTCTGAGACGATAATAGCATCTCCGTTTAAGAGCTCGCTCATCTGCCGTATAATATACTGCGGATGAAGTCCACCATCGGACGGGCATTTCAGGGGATGGTGCTGCTTCCAGTGCCTGACCTTCTTCAACCAGGCTTCCTTCAGCCCATTCTTTTTGAGCATGGAGAGCATATCTCTTAAAACAGATTTTACATCGCCGACAATCGGCACATCGACATGCTTGTTCTTGCCGATTTCAGCAGGGTCAATGTCAATATGGATGATCTTTGCGTGAGCAGCAAACGTATCGGTTTTACCGGTTACGCGGTCATCGAACCGCACGCCGATAGAGAACAGGCAGTCGCATTCCGTGATGGCAAAATTTGCATATTCCGTGCCGTGCATACCAAGCATCCCCATGTTGAGTGGATGGTCGCAGGGAATGCACCCGATTCCCATGAGCGTGGTCGTGATGGGGATACCCAGTTGTGTTGCGAAATCGACAAGCTCCGCTGACGCGTTGGATATGATGACCCCACCGCCTGCGTAGATGACCGGGCGCTCTGCA
Organism: Methanoregulaceae archaeon; assembly: GCA_015660885.1. Lineage (GTDB taxonomy): Archaea > Halobacteriota > Methanomicrobia > Methanomicrobiales > Methanospirillaceae > Methanoregula. Next base: position 89,933 of record JACTUB010000016.1, read on the forward strand.
TCGGCAATCGTCTGGAGGGCTTTTTCAATCTGGCGTTTGTGGCCATGATACGTCGGGTTATATCCCCGCAGGATTACCTTTTCGGGGACTGGTGGTTCGTTGATTACCTTCGTACTAACATCTTTGGGGATATCGATGAGCACCGGGCCTGGTCGGCCGGTACCGGCGATATAGAATGCTTCTTTTACAATCCGCCCAAGATCTGCTGTGTCTTTGACAAGATAGTTGTGTTTGGTGACTGGCATTGTTATACCGGTGATGTCAGATTCCTGGAAGGCATCGTTGCCCAGCAGGTTTGTCGGGACTTGCCCGGTCAGAGCAACTATCGGCACCGAATCCATATATGCTGTAGCTATTCCGGTTACGAGGTTACATGCACCGGGACCGGATGTTGCAAGACATACTCCGACATGGCCGCTCGCACGTGCATACCCGTCTGCGGCATGCGCTGCTGCCTGTTCGTGTCGTACAAGGATGTGCTGCAAGGATGAATCATAGAGTTCGTCATAGATTGGCAGCACTACACCGCCCGGGTAACCAAAGATAGTTTTGACCCCTTCGCGCTGCAGTGATTCAACGAGGATTTTTGCCCCGGTTTTCATGTTCCTCCCTCAATAGTCTGTTCATACCGGCGATCATCGCCTCAACACTTGCCATAATGATGTCCGTGCGGGCGCCGCGTGAAGTAATTATCTTCCCGTCTTTACTTAATCTTACTGTTACGTCGACTAAAGCATCGGTCCCGCCACGGATTGCGTCCACATGGTACTCTTCAAGCCGGATGTCGGCCACATCAGCGACACATTTACGCAGGACTTCCATTGCCGCATCCACGGGGCCTGCACCGGTTGCCGCTCCCGTCATCTCCTGGCCGTCTACCACTAAGGTTACTGATGCAGTCGGGATCATATTGCTTCCCGATACCGCAGTGAACTGCCGCATCCGAATGATGGGTTTGCATTCAATCGAAAGCACCGCATCCGCAACAGCCATAAGATCGGTATCGGTCACGCGTTTTCCCTCGTCACCCAGCTGTTTGATCCGTTTGACAATCTCTTTTACCTGGGGTTCATCTGCTTTATAACTCATTTCATGGAGTGCAGCTTCAACGGACGCCGAACCGGAGTGCTTCCCCAGCACTATCCGCCGCTTCCGTCCAACCATCTCAGGACTGACAGATTCATAGGTGGAGGGTTCACGGATCACTCCATGGGTATGGATACCACTTTCATGGGTAAATGCCATCTCACCGACAATCGCCTTATTAATTGGCAGCGGGATACCGGTCAGGCGCGAAACGAGAGCAGACAACGAATAGATCTCCTCTTTATGGATCCGTGTCTGGTAATCATAGAGTATCTCGAGCGCCATGACGACTTCTTCCAGCGGTGTATTACCTGCCCGTTCACCCATACCATTGACCGTTACGTGGGCGCAGGAGGCTCCGTACTTCAGCGCTGCCATCGTGTTGGTGAGGGCAAAACCGAGGTCGTCATGGCAATGGATGGACAGTGGTGCGATGGATGCGAGCGGGGGAATATATACTGCAACTTTCTCCGGAGTCAGAACCCCGACGGTATCGCAGAAACAGAGCCGGTCTGCCTTACGGTCAATGCCTTCAGCAAAGATCTGGCGGAGGAAGTTCTGATCAGCCCGTGAGGCATCTTCCCCAGAAAGCTCGACAATAAGTCCCCGGCTTTTTGCATATTCGACCGCATTATATGCCATCTGTGCGACCTCTTCACGGGTCTTGCGCATCTTTTTTGCGATGTGCAGGTCGCTGACCGGTACGACGAGATGTACTGAATCAGCACCATACTCAGCGGCAAAATCGATGTCCTGCCGCACTGCACGGACATAAGTGCAGATCTCTGCTGTGAGCCCGGCATCAGAAATGACCCGTATTGCGTCCCGCTCGCCCTCGGATGCAGCAGCGGAGCCAACTTCAATCACATCGACGCCGATATCGGCCAGCTTGGTGGCAATCTCCAGTTTCTGGTCCGGGTTTAACGAAACACCCGGGGTCTGTTCCCCGTCCCGTAACGTGGTATCTAAAAAACGCAGGTTTTTAACAAATAAAACACTCACTCATGGTACTTCACCATGATAAGGCATTGGGGAGGAGAATATAAAAATATTCGGGCAAAATACAGTTTGATTCCACAAAAATATATGATCCTTCTTTCCATCCTTTAACAGTGACAGTGGATTGGACATGATACCAAACGATCCTTCCGGTTTCCCGGCTATTGGCGATATTTCCCTGAAATGCCAGGACTTACGAAAGGCGAAGACTCGCGGCGAACTCGGTGAACGTATTGCTGCCATTGTCCTGCAGTATTCTCCGGTCGAAATCCAGCAGATGAAACGGAACTTCGATGACAAGATCCAGGAGATCACTCCGGAATACCGGGAGCGGCTCACAAAAAAGATCTCCGAACACCTGCTCGGGACTTATCAGAGAATCCGGCTTGCACAGCAGCAGGGAATCTTCAGGACGATGCTCGAACCGGTGAGTGCCCGTCAGGTCAAGTACTGGGAGATGGTACAGGAACAGTGCCAGGACGATTACCGGAGAGATGCTCCTGCCTTCCGGTTTTTGAAATACCTCCTTGCCGGGTTCTGTATGCTCGTGCTTAATGAACCCGGGCACCCGGTCGGAACACCTTTCCCCGGGGGCGATTCGGTACAGACAACTGAAGGAGTCTATTATTGCCCGGTCAGGGACAAGGCAAATGACGTTGACGCAGCACTCTGTCCATTCTGCCCGGCCCTCCAGACCCCTGAGATCGGGTATCTCAAACCGCCGACGAACCCGAATGAGCATAAAAAACAGGAGTTCATCGAACACTGCCACAGGTTCCATAACTTCAATGGCTAATCCAGAAATATCCGGGAAATCCAGGTTTCTCTGAAAAATTATCTGGTTTTTTATTTTCTCTCGTACTGACACTGCGTGTCGGGAATAATTATATTTTAGTATACGCCCATGTCTACTGGTGAACGTCGGCGAACCCCGGCCTTGCCTTGTGTGCACGGGAAATTGACCATGGATACACCGAACCTTCCTGCTGATAACCCTTCACTCTATATCAACCGTGAACTGAGCTGGATACGGTTCAACCACCACGTCCTCGACGAAGCACTGGATGAAACTCACCCATTGCTTGAACGGGTGAAGTTCCTCGCGATCTTTGCCAATAACCTTGATGAATTTTTCATGGTACGGGTCTCGGGACTCCAGAGGCAGCTCGCAAAAGGTGTGCTGAAATCTCCACCCGATGGCATGACGCCGGGACAACAGCTGGAAGCTATCAGGCAGATGCTCATCCCGGAACTTGAGGCTCAATATTATACTTGGCACGAAAAGATCCTGCCGCGGCTGGACGTTGCAGGTATCCATGTCCATATGTATGCAGGACTTTCGGATGAACAAAAAAATGCCGTGCATATGTTTTTTGTGAACGAAATATTTCCGGTTTTAACTCCTCTTGCTTTTGACAGTTCCCACCCATTTCCCTTTATCTCCAACCTCTCGCTCAACCTTGCCATTATCATCAGGGACCAGGCAAAAAAAGAGTATTTTGCCCGTGTCAAAGTGCCGACAAACCTCTTCTCCCGGCTCGTGCGGATCCCGGACCTCTGCGGCAACGGGCGTATCAATGACTCCGAAGTACATCTTGTCTATCTCGAGGAGATTATTGCGGCACATCTTGACATGCTGTTTCCGGGCCTGGAGGTAATCGCGTCGTTCCCGTTCCGGATCACCCGCGATGCAGATCTCGAAATTGAAGTAGATGAAGCCTCGGATCTCCTGACAACGGTAGAAGAGATAATGGAGCAGCGGGCAAAGGGGAAAGCGGTGCGTATCGAAGTGGATCATTCCATGCATGACGGTATCTGCCACATGCTGGAGAAGAAACTGGGGATCAGTCCTTCCATGCTCTACCGGATCGGTCATCCGGTGGGCATGGCTGACTTTATGCAGCTTCTCGCGCTTGATCGCCCTGACCTGAAAGACATCCCGTTTCTGCCATCACTTCCTTCCGATCTTAGTGAGGGAAAAGACATTTTTTCAGCTATCCGTCACCACAACATTCTCCTCTACCACCCCTATGACAGTTTTTCCCCGGTCGTGAATTTTCTCCGTCAGGCTGCACATGACCCGGACGTACTGGCTATAAAAATCACGCTCTACCGCGTGGGGTCAAACTCACCGGTCGTAAACGCCCTCATGGAAGCTCGGGAGAACGGGAAAGCAGTAGCTGCCCTGATCGAACTCAAGGCACGGTTTGATGAAGAGAACAATATCGGATGGGCACGGGCCCTTGAACATGAGGGTGTCCATGTTGTCTACGGAGTCGTCGGACTTAAAGTGCATGCAAAACTCTGCATGATCGTCCGCCGTGAAAAAGACGGCATACGCCGCTATATGCACCTTGGCACAGGCAATTATAACGCTACAACAAGCCGGATTTATACCGACTTCGGACTTTTCACCTGTGACAAGGTGATCGGGGAAGACGTAGCAAATCTTTTCAATTTCCTCACCGGGTATGCACGGATTGAGAACTACCAGAAGCTCCTGGTAGCCCCGGTCACGCTGCGTAACGGGATTATTGACCGGATCGGTCGTGAAATTTCCCGGCACCAGAAACACGGTGACGGCCATCTTATATTCAAGATGAATGCACTGGTTGATCCTGTCTGCATCGGTGCGCTCTACCGTGCGTCAGAAGCAGGAGTAAAAGTGGATCTTCAGGTGCGGGGAATTTGTTGCCTGCGGCCGGGAATCAGCGGAGTGAGCGGGAATATCACGGTCAGTGCAATTGTCGGCCGGTTCCTTGAACACGCCCGTATCTATTATTTCCATAACGGAGGGGATGAAGAGGTACTTCTGGGGAGTGCGGATCTCATGCCCCGGAACCTTGACCGGAGGGTCGAAGTCCTGTTCCCGGTAGAGGATCCTGATATGCGCAGGGCAATCATCTATACCATCCTTCCTGTCCAGCTGCAGGATACCGTCAAAATCCGAACCCTGAAAAGCGATGGCCGCTATGAACGACGAGAGCCTGAAAACGAAAGGGGACCCCTGAACGCACAGGTGTGGCTGGTAGAACACCGGGGGATCTGGCATAATGATAGCCGTTCATGAATCGGAATTAGTAACAGCTGAATGCATCTTTGGCACTCAGCGGCTGCTTGGTCTCCTAGACGCGTTCTCCGGTGAGATTGAGGGAGTAAGATCCTCAGGAGACATCGAACATATCCACCGCATGCGGGTTGCATCAAGGCGATTGAGGGCAGCCCTTCCCCTTTTCAGGACCTGTTTTCCTGAAAAAAAATTCAACCGCTGGACAGAAGAGATCCAGAGAATCACCCGTGCCCTTGGGGATGCCCGGGATACTGATGTTCAGATAGCGTTCCTGATAAAACTGGAAAAGAAGAAATCATCACAAAAGGACACGGATGAGTATACCGGTACAACATCGGAATGGAGTGATGCGGAGTCTATCCTTCTCTCACGACTACAGAAAAAACGTTCAAAACTCCAGAATGTCGTTATATCAGCACTTGATAACCTGGAAAAAAGTGGTATGGTTGCCGATATGCGAGAGAGTTTTACCAACCCGTTATTTGGGATCAGACGTGGCCGGTCCCGATCATCATCCTATGGCATTCCCCCGGTCGCTGCTGCCCGGATTTCCCGTCGCCTTGATGTGATGCTCTCCTATGAGCGCTGGGTGCATGACTCAGATGCCATTACAGAACATCATGCGATGAGGATCGCTGCGAAAAAACTCAGGTACACCATGGAAGTATACGCCCCGCTTTACCGGCTTGGTCTGAAAAAACCTCTTCTGCGGGTAAAAAAAATCCAGGAACTCCTTGGCGAACTACATGACTGTGATGTCTGGATTGACACCGTGATGGCCATGCTCCTAAAAGAGCGCTCGACTCCCCGGGTGACTACCTCTTCAAAAAATATTCAAGCTATAAGGCTGGGCAGTTTCAGGCAATTCTTATCAGAAAGGGAAAAGGAGAGAAGACGTCTTTACCGGAGGTTTGTACGCTTTTGGGAAGCACTTGGGCGCGCCCGCATCTGGGCTGAACTCCGGAGGGCACTGCTTGAGAGGATAAGAATAAAATTCAGGCTCCCGGGAAAACGTATTGATGCCAGTATCGGTCCAGCGGTATCCGTTCTTGCCGCCCAGTATCCTGACGGAATACTACATGGTCACACCGTGACTTCCCTTGCACTAACATTGTTTGACGATCTTGTCCTCCTCCATCATATGAAGGCCCATGAGCGGTTCCTCCTCGAATGCGCGTGCTCGCTTCATGATATTGGCTGGAAATACGGCCAGAAGGGACACGCGAAACGGAGTGCGGAAATGGTAATCTCAGATGCAAATCTCCCTCTCGATGTGACCGACCGGGGAATCATCGGACTGGTGTGCCGTGCCCACCGGGGAAATGTCCGTTTTAATTCCATGGGAATGTTTTCCCTCCTTACCACGCAGGAACAGGATACCGTCAGAAAGCTTGCATCGCTGATCAGGATTGCCGACGCGCTGGACTACACCCGTTCCGGATCTGTCGGGGCAATACATTGTTCGGATACTCATGATGAGGTAATTATCAACGTTTCAGCTACAAAGGATATATCTGCTGAAATGGCGCGGGCCCGTGAAAAAGGAGACCTTTTTACCCGTGTATTTGAACGGACACTGGTGATCCGGTGAAAACAAGGAAGATCGGTCAGAACGGTCGTGTCGTATCGTTTATTGATATCGGGACAAACTCGGTCCGCCTCCTGGTGGTCAGACTCAATCCCAACCATTCGTACAGCATCCTCTCGCGGCAGAAACAACAGATACGGCTTGGCGAGGGAGAGTATGAGGCTGAAGAGATCCTTCCCGATGCTACAGAACGTCTTGTTTTCGTAGCAAAAAAATTTACAGAACTTGCGAGCACTTATAACACTGACGAATTTGTCGCTGTTGCTACATCCGCTCTGCGTGAGGCAGCTAACCAGCATGAGATCCTGCACCTGGTCCGGCAGGAAGCCCGCCTGGATGTACGTGTTATTTCTGGACATGAGGAGGCGCGCCTCATTTATCTTGGAGTTTCAAACGGGATCCATCTGGGAGATCAGCAGGCATTTTTTATCGATATCGGCGGCGGAAGTACGGAGATTGCAATTGGTGGCGAGAAGAACTACCACTATCTCGAGAGCTTCAGGCTGGGCGCAATCCGCCTTGCTAACCTGTATACACCAGGTACCGGCCCGGTTTCACCTGACCAGTACAGGAAAATCCAGCATACCGTGAAAGATGCTATAATTCATTCTATCCAGAAGATTCGCAGGCAAAAACCCGACCTTGTAATCGGGAGTTCCGGAACCATTATTAACCTGACGGAAATCGCTCAGAAAGCCTATCACCAGAACGAGAACACCGGTGAGAATATTCTGACATACAAAGATCTCCGGAAGGTCATAGATCTGCTCTGTTCCCTCCCTCTTGATCAGCGCAGGAAAGTACCGGGCATAAACCCTGAGCGGGCTGACATCATAATTCCCGGAGCAGCCATCCTCGACATGTTTATGAAAGAGCTTTCGCTTGATGTCATCACAGTTACGGGAAGAGGATTGCAGGATGGCCTGCTGATCGACTATCTCTCAAGAATGGATGCCTTCCCGCTCCTTGGTGAACTTTCGCCGCGGCAGCGGAGTGTCCTGCAACTGGGAAGGTCATGCGGGATCAATGAGGTTCATGCCCGTACCGTAACAAGCCTTGTCCTGGAGTTATTCGACTCGGCAAAAGAACTGCAGCTCCACATCTTTGGCGACCTGGAGCGCGAACTGCTTGAATATGCGACATTTCTTCATGATATCGGATCCTTTATATCCTACACAAATCACCATGCACATTCTTACTATATCATAAAAAATTCAGAGCTTCTCGGTTTTAATCAGGAGGAGATCAATTTCATGGCAAATATTGCCCGTTTCCATCGGAAAAGATCCCCAAGAAAGAAGGATCCCGAGATTCTTGAACTTGATTCGCGTGATCGTGAAAAACTACGTATTCTCACGACGTTCGTCCGCCTTGGCGAGAGTCTCGACAGAAGTCATACCGCGCTTATCCAGCATGTGCGGTTCTCATCTGTTAAACAGGATGCCATACACCTCCAGGTAGTTGCACGGGGTGATTGCCAGCTGGAGATATGGGGAGTTGAAGCCGAGAAAAAGGGATTTGAAAAGATCTTTGGCAAAGAACTTTTCCTTGAGAGGATCCAAACCCCGGATTGATTTTTTTTATCAGTAAACCTGATGACGTGAATCCTCGCCATCGTCTTCATGAACTGTTCCTACTCGCAGTCGTTCGTGCGGGCACTCAACACCGTGAACCCGATCCTTTTTGCGATGATGGTAATGGGGATGCTTCTGCCGTTCAGCTTGCTCCATGTGCCGGCGATCGGGGGCCATCTTAGACTTCATGCCGCAGATCCTGGTCGATCTTCTTCTCGTCATGCCCGGCGGTATCCTCTCCGTTACTTGGTTCGATCTCTTCAAAGACGAGACTCGCCGTGAAGCTGGCTGGGCCGTAACACTCGGACGGCGGATCCTTGTGGGCCCTAGAGTTTCTTAAGGGCCTGCACGAGCTTCCCGACGGACTCCTGTGCGTCGCCGTAGAGCATCCGCGTGTTGTCACGGTAAAACAGGTCATTTTCGATCCCAGCGAAGCCCTTCCCCTGGCCGCGCTTGAGGACGATAACATCCTTTGCTTGGTCGACGTCAAGGATTGGCATGCCGAAAAGCGGGCTGCCCTGCCGGTGCGCCGCCGGGTTGACGACGTCGTTGGCGCCTATAACAAGGACGACATCGGTGCTCGGGAACTCCGGGTTCACCTCGTCCCGGTCGAAGAGGTGGTCATAGGCAACCCCCGCTTCGGCAAGCAGGACGTTCATATGCCCGGGCATCCGCCCGGCGACCGGGTGGATCGCGAACTTCACTTGGACGTTCTTGCTCTCGAGCAGGTCGGTCAGCTCCTTGACCTTCTGCTGGGCCTGAGCGACTGCCATGCCGTAACCTGGAGCAATGATCACCTTGTTCGCATAGGCGAGCATGACCGCGACGTCGTCGGCCCCGATCGACTTCATGCTACCCTGGATCTGCATCCCTTTCTCCTCCGTCGCGCCGAACGCACCGAAGAAGACGTTCGAGATCGAGCGGTTCATTGCCCGCGCCATCTGGAGCGTGAGTAGCGAACCCGCGGCGCCAACAATGATGCCCGCGACGACCATTGCGTAGTTGGGGGTCGCGAATGAAAAACCGTCAAGTGCGACGGCGAGTCCGGTGAAGGCATTGTACATCGAGATTACGACGGGCATGTCGGCCCCGCCGATTGGGAGCGTCATCAGGAACCCGAATCCGAGCGAGAGGACGAAGAACAGCGGGAGATACATAGCGACGGTGAGCGGGATCCGGGACGGCTGCCAGACAACAAGCACACCGGATATGATGGCGAGAGCCAGAACTGTCATGTTAACGACATGCTGACCCAGGAAGGTGATCGGCCGCGGCCCCATCCAGCCCTGGAGCTTCAGGAATGCGATGAGGCTCCCCGCGAACGAAATGGCCCCGATAAGGCCGCCAATGACAGCGAAGGAAGCGGTGGCGGTGGTTCCGAGGAGTGCGACAGCTGAGATCCCGGCTGCAGCACCGCCACCCATGCCGTTGTAGAGCGCTATCATCTGGGGCATGTCGGTCATTGCGACGCGTTTTGCCGCAATATATCCGAAGCCTCCGCCGATGACGATCGCAATCGCCATCAGTGTGAAGTTGGTGAGGTCCGGCGTCAGGAATGTGGCGAGCGTTGCTATCAGCATCGCGGCGCCGGCCCAGACAATCCCGCTCCGGGCAGTGAGCGGGTGACTCATCCGCTGCAGGCCGACGATGAAGAAGAAGATCGTCGCAATGTAGACCGGGTCGATCGCATAGGAGAAGTCGACCATATCAGGTCCCCTTTCCGGGCTTTCTCTTGCTGCGGTCAAACATCTGAAGGATTCGTTCCGTGACAACGTAGCCGCCGGTAACGTTCGCTGCGCCGAGAATTACCGCGATGAAGCCGATGATCTGCTCTACGGTCGTCGTCGCGAGGCCGAGAGCAACCATCGCACCAACAAGCACGATCCCGTGGATGAAGTTCGAGCCGCTCATCAGCGGCGTGTGAAGGACGACAGGGATACGGCTGATGACAACGTAGCCGGTAAACGCGGCCAGCATCGCGATGTAGACTGCGGTCCAAAGCACGGACATGTCGTTCATGGTTTTCCTCCGCCGAGGAGATCGCGCGTCGGCCCGTGGCGCACCTCACCTGCATGGACCAGGAGGCTCGCGGCTAGGATCTCATCGGTGAACTCCCTGACGAGCGCTCCGTTTTTGTCGACGAGAAGTGCCAGAAACGACTGGACGTTCTTCGCGTACATCTGGCTCGAGTGGAATGGCACCCGGGCAGGGAGATTCTGCGGGCCTATGATTATGGCACCATGCTCCCGGACAGTCTTGCCAGGCTGGGTCAATTCGCAGTTGCCACCCGATTCGGCGGCCAGATCAACGATGACAGCGCCCGGCCTCATCATCGCGACAGTCTCCTTGGTAATGAGGAGGGGGGCCTTACGACCGGGAATAGCTGCCGTCGTGATGACGATATCGGCTCGTGCGACAGCGGCGGAGACCATCTGCTGCTCCATCGCCTTCTCCCCTGGTGTGAGCTCGCGGGCGTAGCCACCCTGGCCTTCGGCGTTGATCTCGAGCTCAAGGAATCTGGCACCGAGGCTCCGTACCTGCTCTCCCGCGGCACGCCGGACGTCGTAGGCCTCGACGACGGCGCCGAGCCGCTTAGCCGTGGCTATTGCCATGAGGCCGGCGACGCCGGCGCCCAGGATGAGCACCGTAGCCGGTCGTATCGTACCCGCGGCCGTTGTCAGCATCGGGAGGAACTTCGGACAGTTCCCGGCACCCAGGATAGCCGCCATGTACCCGCCAGCCGTCGCTTGGGAACTGAGTGCGTCCATGCTCTGAGCGCGGGTGATCCGTGGAACGAGCTCGAGTGCGAATGCGGTGATCCTCCGGTCGCGCATCCGGGTGACGGCCTCGAGATTGTACGTTGCGTTCATAAACCCGATGACAATCGTGCCCTCGGAGAGCTGGTCGACCTCAGCGACAGTCGGGGGCTGTACGCGCAGCACGAGCCGGGCACCGTTCAAAAGGTCGGCCCGGTTGTACGCTATCTTCGCACCGGCAGCCATGAAGAGATCGTCGGAGTAGAACGCGTTCATCCCCGCGTTGTGCTCGATCCGGACCTCATAGCCCGATTTCGTGAGTTTCTGGACGACCTCCGGTACGATCGCTATGCGTTGTTCCCCTGAAGCCAGCTCCTTTGGTACGGCGACCACGATCGGCATGACAGTCGGGCCCTTCGATTCGGCCGGGATTACCCCCTTTACCTCCTGTGCAATGATAGGGGTGCTCATAATTCCCACCGTTTCTGTACAACTTTTTCGATACGCAACCTTTTCACTCCAAGAATAATCTGCAATGTATCGTACAAATTTACTTTACAGTCTCTTTATCTTACGCACCCGTACTGCTACACCGCGTCTCGAACGCAACATTTCTTCTGCCGGTAATGCTGCCCGTCCTGTAGCATAGGCACGTGCCCCGATGACAAGCACTTCGTCCCCCTCACGAATCCCGGGATCTGCCGTAACAACACCGGGAACAAGCACGTCTCCTTCAGGAATAAAATCATCAATATACACCCGGTAACCTGCCGGGATCAGATTCCAGCCATCAAACGTTGGACGGAGCAGACCGGTACCGGTATCGATTGAGAATACCTGCACATTTTTTTTACTGTAAAACAGTTCCGGAAAGTGACCCCGTATCGTTATGCCTTTTATATCAAGATCGAAATTAAATTGGTAGGATACCATGCCACGAAGCCGGTTATCTTTGAACCGCCCTTCTCCAGCAAGAGCAGAATCAAGCGCATTGAGCGCGGAATCATGGGTGGGATGCTCCAGGCAGGAATACTCCAGCGAAATCCCGCACATATCGGCAGCCATCCGGGCTACTCTGAGTGCACCGCCATCAAGGTGAGCGATGATCCTGCGATACTTATGATGATCGAAATAGCGGGCAAGAATACCGGCAATGACCGCACATTCCTCTGCGTCCCAGTAGCCGGTTACAGGTACATCATAATGTCCAGCCGGATAGACGCACTCGAGTTCACGGGGGACAAGTCCCAGCGGGGAGGTGACAATAAGTTCGTGGGCTCGACCTGCAATTGCCTGCTGGAATTTTCGGTGACTCCGGGAAAGGGAATAAGGTTTTTTTGCTGAGCAGGGAAGGAGGACAGCCACATCTGTCTGCGGTGAAAGGTGCCGGGTAATCACCCGTTCAGCAAAACGCTTCACTTCGGCACGTTGGATGGATTCTCCCGAGTTTGCCCGCATTATACTGCTGCGTGCAACAGGTAAACACCGTTCCATAAATGTATACTGGCTGTCGAGATGCCGCATAACAGCCACCTGAGCTGCATCGAGTCTGCAACGGGATTCGACCAGGTCACGCAGCTGTGATCCTTCAATGAACAATGTAACGAGAGCAATCTCCCTGAGGAGGGCCTGCCGGTTATGCATCTTCAGATCTTTGTGCCGGCATCCGGTACATGTGCAGATCCCCTTGTCAAGTGCTTCTGCGGGAAAATCTCCTTCGGGCGTACAGAACCGTCGTTGGGCAGTCTTGAGATCAACAGCCCGGAAATCAAAAAGGTCGAACCCCGAGTAGCACAGGATATGTATATTTGAGGGCAAGGCAGATGCGGGGGCATACCACGCAGTATCGATTGGTGTCTTATCTTTGAGTCCGATAAGCCAATCGACATAATTCCGGGGATTTGACAATGCCGTATGCCAGTTCGCGGCCATCACGCAATCTCCGCTCTGTGCAGGATTGTCAAGCCGGGGGTGGATGGAGAGTGGTTGTCCTCTATTCAATGGCGGGTATTGTTCTACCAGCGCCGATAGAGCACAGAGTGGCAGGTTTGTCCCTTCAAGTACATCAAGGTATGGAAAGAGAGATTCGATTTCGAGAGCCGTGGGGAATTTTACGGAGATATTATGTGTACTGAAGACACCGGTACGGGCAAGTCCGTCCCGTTTTCTGATATCAAATCTGGTCATTACGCACCTCTATATTACCCAGTTCCTGACGGACGATAGCTTCCCAGCACGGATTGCAGGAAACAACAAACCGGCTGTCTGGATGACTCTCAATCAAGATCTTAATTCCCCTGCAGCCTTTCCTTACCATGGCATCGTCCCATTCAGGGATCTCACTCTGGCCGATAGGAAATGTTTCTTTGAGTTCTTTTGGATACGGGCCGAAGGGGGGTTTGAAAAAGAGCGTATCGTTAAATTCGTTGCGCATGCCACCGTCAAATGCAACAAGGACGCTGTTCCCGAGCTGTAGCCGGGAGAGCATCTGCTGGTACCGGAATATTTCCGTCCTGGAGCAGCTCTCATCTCCCCGGTAGAAGAACCGGCGTTTTGAGATACGGTCAGATTTTTCTAAGGATATCGTCCTATTCAGCAGCTCCCGGTAGCCTGAAAGGAGTTGCGGGTGACCACGGCATCGTTCATCGACCAGTTCCCAAAGTGTCCCGTCAAAAATTGCCTGACGAATCCTGGAGATCTCGGCAAGTGTTACATACAAATTGTGGAGTGCAAGCAGGCGCTCCCTGTCAGGGGCAATACGCAGTTCTTCCGCCGTATGCGTACGGCAGACATTGCATGCACAGGGGAGATCTGCGAGCTCATCAATTTTGAAACTTCCGTGAGTGGTGAGGTACCGTCCTTCCTTTGCAGAGAGTGCATAAGCAGCTGAGTCAAAAAGATCGCAGCCCATGGCGGTGGCAAGCGCAAACATAGATGGGTGGCCTGCCCCGAAAAGATGAACACATGCCGATGGGGTGAGCGTCCGTTTTACCGCCATTACCACGCTCACCAGATCCTGGTACCGGTAAGATTCCATAAGGGGAACGACTGCACCAATAGGACAAAAGGGAAAACCGAGATCGGTCACCTGCCTGCCAGCCCGTTCGCGAAGATCGTTAAAGATCCCGCCCTGTACTGGACCTGCGAGAGGTGCATCCTTTCCAAAAACCTCTCTTGCTTCAGCAAGACGATGCATGGTTATCGCGAGTTCCTGTTCGGCAGTCTGACGATCAGCGTCGGGAGAAGTAGGGATATCCAGGGGCACCCAGATATCGCTGCCAATATCGCGCTGGAAAAAGAGAGTTTCCGTATTGGTTATAGAAACCTGCCCATAAACTGAGAGCTGGAATGAACCGGAATCTGTCATGATTACACCGTCAAAATCCAGCACTTTGTGCAAGCCTTCATCAAGAGCGCGTTCCCGGAACTGCCTGCTCTGAGAAAAGACGTAGGCGTTGGTAATCAATGCCTCAACGCCCATCGATTGGATCTCTTTTGGTGTTACGAGCTGGAGGTGGGGATTGATGACGGGAAGAAGTGCGGGAGTTTTTATTGTCTTTTTCCCGACCGTCAGTTTGCCGGTGCGTCCTGCGATATCACTGTACAGACTCTCAAAAGCAATTCCCATGCTTCACCGTTGTAGTCGTCTTATTTATGCGGTATTCAGGTTAAACGGTTGCCATCATTCCTGTTCAGTGAAGATCTGCCCTTCAAAGGTAAGTACCTCAATATTCTTGTTCATCCAGCAATGTTCAGGGAGCCCGGCTTTAATGCAGGTATGATCGAGAAAGGTCGAACTGTCCCAGCTATATTCTGTTGCTACCTGGGGGAGAAGGAGACCGCTTGTTCCCCGTCCCCGTACAATCAGGCCATGCTTTCCCACTTTGATCTTATTCGGTCGTTCAAGTGGCTCGACATCAAGCCGGGTAGGCACGGTCAGGATAGTGACTTCAACTCTGATAGATGAAAGTTCATCCTTGCGGACCGCGGGAAAACGGGGATCTCCGGTTGCAGCGGCGATTGCTGCATCCTCAATCGCGTCTCCCAGCGGCATTACCGGGTATGGAAAGCCGATACATCCTCGTAGCTGGCTTGCTTTGGTGAGCGTAACAAAAACCCCGCGCTTATCATTAAAAACCGGCGTGAGGGAAAGCGCGGGTTTTGGTTTTTTGCCAATGGCATATTCAATCGCACCGCGTGCCAGCCGTATTGCCATCCTGCCTTCATCAGTATTGAGAAGCATAAATCAGATCTCCCCCTTCCCTTTGTGACTGTTTTTAGTGCACCTCATTTAACAATCTATCGAACAACCCCCTTTTTTTGTCAAAAAAATCTAATCGTGGATCGCTGTGCTTATCTCCTGAAAAATCTTAGTATTACAGGAGAGGGAGAGAGCGGCCGACGGTGGCCATCAGAGCTGCTGAGGAAAGTCCCCCCACCAACCGGGCACGCAGCCGTACGCAAGTACGGGTGGCGAGAGTTACGGCAATGGCACAGAAACGACACGGCCTGTTTTCAGTTATGAAGTGGTCGAGACGGTTTTACCGTCAAGTTCTCACGGTATGCGTGAGACCCGCTGAGCGTTAACGAACAGGAATCGGTGAAACGGCGAAACCCTGCGGGTGCAAGTCAAAACAGGACCTTTGGATAGCTCGGTATCTGTCCGGGTATGACGCATAGCTGAATGCCGCTAAAACAGAAGGAGGCTTACTCCTCCCACTCACTTCATTGATGTTCTTTGATCGGTTATTCAGATTTTTCTTTTTCATGATCACTAAGTATCATTATGAATCGATACCTAGGGATGCGGGAGGTAACCGCACGTGCATTTTTCTGCTGCTCTGTACGATACTCGTGATGCCATCAGCGGCATCCTCCCACCAGGCAGCACATCAATAACGGGCATCGCAAACGGCGATCCTGTTGTTATTCACGGAATCGCCACCGGCTACCCCAGGGACGGGCTTCAGATCTGGGGATTGGTAAAAATTATGTTAAAATTTCCAGCGTTTCGGTAGATGAGGACAATACCAAGTCCTATGAATTGAAGTCTTCTGAAACACAGGATCACGCATCCGGCCAGTACCTGGTCATAATCCAGCATTCCATGACGAATATTTGTTAATAGTTCATCACTCACTTACTGCAATCCCGTCGCAGTTATTGCATTGAATGTGGATAGATTGGGATGGATAAATCAGTAACACATCTTCATCAATATTCAAGTACCATATCTGCTGAGTAGTATGACCAATCTCTCTACCCCCCAGTTGGTTTTCCTTCTGATTTTCTGTGCCATTCTTGTCATTCCACCGGTATCATCTATTACTTTATCTCCCGGTAACTCATTTGACGGAGCGCCGACAATAGCAAATGGTGATCCGGTATATATTCGAGGCATTGCAACAGGCCACCCCCAGAACGGGCTTCAGATTTGGGTGATCGGTAAGAATTACGTTAAAATTTCAAGCATTTCGGTTAATGAGGATAACACCTACGAGTTCGAACTCAAATCAGCCGATACGCAAACTCTTACACCCGGTCAGTACTTTGTCTTGGTCCAGCATCCTATGATGAATGGAGAATTTGACATTTATTATGACAGCTCCACAGGCAGTGTTATCAATCGACAATTAGGTACAGGTACTTCCATCTTCCAGCTCACCGGGCCGGGAAGTCTCCAGCGTCCTGATGCCGGTTACGCTCTTATGCAGGCAATCCACAGCCAGAATGTCGATGATACGTTTGCCCTGACGTCGTTTATCGTGGGAAATCCCACGGTAATAATCAACCCGATTGGCGATCATCGTGTTGGTGATTCGTTCACTATTACCGGCTCGACCAATCTGGCAGTGGATAATGATCTTCTGGTTGAGATATACTCATCTTCTTTTAAACCGACGCAGAAGGTTCAGGGCAGCGGATTTTCCGGATCGAGTGGCATGGTAAAAGTCGAACCGGGAACAAACGGGTTTAATAGCTGGTCATTTCCAGTTGATACATCAACATTCAAACCGGATGAATATCTCGTAAAAGTATCAGGTACGACAAATGAAGTAACAGGATCTGCTACCTTCAACATTCTTGAGCTATTACCGCCTACCTCTATTCCGACGGTAAAAACACAAGTAACGACATTCCAAACAACATCTCCAAACACCACAACCACATCCTCGCTCCCAACCACTACGAATAAATCTCCACCATCGCCCATAACGATTCTCATTGCATTCGGATTTGTTGGTGGTGTAATGATACTAAAAAGAAAATAATTTTTTGAGCAGCTCCCTATAGGATGCCAAGGTGCAGCGGATCTATAAACGGGATCGTGCAGCTTTTATTCCGTGCGCGTGGGTATGCACGGACTGCGGAAAGATGCTGAGAGATAGCCCATAGATTCGGTATAGGGCATAATCGCAAGGGATCATGGGTAAAACATTATAGCATCGAAAAAAAGGCTGTATTGTAGGAAGGTTTTTGCAAAATAATGACCTGAATTCGTGAATTTTATTCCGGAATATGAAGTCACTTCGCATTTTTCGGATTTATCTTTACTCAGTTATGACGTCCGGAACACTGCACTTTGACATGCTTACGTGACCCTGCCAAACTGGCTGTCGTATTCTCCATGTATATCCATTCATGTTTGCAATGATGGCAAGTAACCCGGCAGCTCGTGTATTGGCAGTCCATTGATCATCATGATGGGATTGAGTGGATGAACATCATGCAAGTGAAGAGTGAAAGTGCAATCATCGCAAGAGATCCGATGGCAATGGTGCCCGCAGTTCTACCGGAAATTAACCCACACAAAAACTGGTGTTGTCAGACGTAAGGCGGCGCTTCGACCGACTTATTTCCAGTGGAGAATTGCCTAATTGATGCATCTTGGATGCAGTCATGGCATATAATCGGCCTGCAGTATTGCCCGGCATGTGGGGTGCTTTAGATCATTGACTTATTATTGTAAGCTGCCTTCCACCATTGATAAAGATCCCTGCAGCTTCTATCACAGGAAAGACAAATGGGAGGGGTATTCGAGGATGCCATCATTTTTCGAAATGCCATTAGGTCTTCACCAAACCAGATATCCGTTAATTTTATGCCATCCCTTATTGATCCAACGCATTCGGATGAACAACTACATGGATTCACCATTAAATGGGAATCAATACTTATACTAGTCCAAGGGTTGATACATCGAAATATGTTTTTTTTCCCACATTGATGAGGTGTGGAATGACAAGTAATCAGAGGATAATTGTAAACGTTCACCTCAATTTTATCAAGCATTTTATCAATTTCCCGGGTTGATTCTTCATGACTGACGATATGTATAGATAATTTTTGATTAATGCATTCTTCAATTATAGATGACAATCTGTTGACGTATGCGAGAGGGTCTGGGGAGCCTTCCAGATGCATCTTATCGATAGATATCCTAATCCTATCGACTGGTTCTAACATGGATAATCGAGCCGGATCGATATTCCATCCGTTGGTTGTAAAATTTACAATATACCCCATTCTTTTTGCAGTTTGTAGAATATGATAAAAGTATGAGTGCATTGATACTTCTCCAATTAGTCCGCCAAATGATGAAAATCGACATCCGATATTCCATGCTTCCTCAAGAATGCGTTCAGCGTCTTTAGATTGCATTTCATGTCCAATGTTTTCCGGACGCGATCGATATATCCTAGCATTACAATAATGACAATTAAAATTGCATTTATTAGAAATTTTTAAACCTATTTTATAGAGTTGAGGTCGATCTGATAGTTGCAGACCAAGGAACCCTAATTGGCATACCCTGATAATTTTATTTTTTGAAAGCATTTTCTCTACGGGTTCATTGAATCTTAATATTATAATTATTATTATTTGAGTTTGCAAACACAAGATTCATTTTATTTTCCTGCTTTGCGATTAGAGAAGCACGCCCTATTATCCCCCCCCAATCATGTCAGACTTGGGGATGGTAGCATTACAGGATTATAGGTCTTTGTGGTTAGTCTTTTAAAAAAATTTTAAACTGTTTTTAGCATGTTTCTTCAGTTATCTGCCGCAGGAGTGCTCCGTCGGTGGTGGCTGGGTTCATCGTAAGTCGGGATAGAGGGGTACAATCCCTCATTATATCTGGATATCCGCCGGATCTTTTTATTTTGCCCCATAATTTCTGACATGCCTCCACGCTTTATGGTAATGATCAAACCCCGTTGCATGCTCATCATATATCTCTAAGTCTTCCCTCTGGAAGAGTTTCCGGTCCTCGCCGACCGGACAGACTTTAATGCACAAACCGCACGGGGAGTTATATCGTTTGGATAATGCTTCTGATCGCGTTGCGCAGGTTTTCTTATCGATTAATCCCTGAGGATATTCTCCTCCATCGATGGCTTTTACCGGACAGACGTTCACGCATCGCATACACTGTATGCATAAAGGAGTCTTCATTACCGGATCGGGAGGGATCTTTGCCGCCGTGAAAACGGAGGAAAACCTTACTCGTGGCCCGAACTTTTTTGTCAGCAGAGTATTGTTGATGCCAAAATTTCCCAGACCGGCAAGGTAAGCAGCATGACGGTGTGAAAAGAATGCAATTGGTTTATCCTTTAGTATGGTTATTGACCCGTACCCGTCCCTGGGAACACTTATAGAAGGAAATCCTTCTCCATTGAGAAATGTAGCAATACGGTACCCGTTACTATCGAGCAGAGTATTCACTGTCCGGTAAAGTTCATGATACCAGATGGAGGGTGCTGTTTCCACGATGGGCAGGCTGACCGGTAATCCGATAACGATGACCGTTTGTGCTTCAGGAAAAATTACCCGTGGTCTGAACTCTTCCGGGACCCAGGGTTCGAACGGAGGTTTCGTCCAGCGTCCAGCCGAGGCAAAACCTACAAGGGGTATATCCAGATCCTCACATTTTTTTATGATCTTTGTTTTTAATGCTCGACTCATGATCTACGATGGAACCGTGGGTAATAAATGGATTTGGGGATGCTCCGGAATGTAAAACAGGGATCTTTCCGGACCTGCGGTATGATATGTTTAATACCTCGCCTGCCAAGAGAGGAAGTGTGGGGAAAATACCATGGCTTTTGTTCCTGATTTCATATTAGTGATAAATCTTTTACTGTGTGTTGTCATCCTTCTGCTGGGATACCTGGTGTATCGGAAACGAAATACCATCAGTGCGCTGTTTATTGGAATTGCGTTTGGTATATTCGGATTATCGCACCTGAACGCATTATTCGAGCCTGCCTTGTTTCCTGAACTTACTTTTGTCCTGCTGAGGGTCTGTGGATACATTCTCGTAGCCGCTGCACTCTATCTCCTGCTCACAGAATAACCGGAACTGCTGAACCAAAGGGATATGATGATGACATGACCCGGGAACACACATTAATTTCCCGTTATCGTACAAATGATCGTTCGTTCCCGTCCTGCGTTTACATCAAGTTCAAGTAAAACGATCTGTTGCCATCTTCCGCACATGGTAGTACCATCCGCCAGTGGTATTGTAATCGAAGGCCCGACCAGTGCTGCTTTTACGTGCGAACGTCCATTGCCATCGCCCCAGCGGGCGTTATGAGCATAGTGGACATCATCCGGTGCAAGAACGGAGAGCGCCCGTTGGAGATCGGATAGTACACCGGGCTCAAATTCAATGGTAGTAAGAGCTGCTGTCGAATGCTGCACGAAAAGATGAACGAGTCCTTCCTGCACCCTGCTTTCCTGTATGGCGGTTCCGACTGCTTCCGTGATGTTGATGATATCCCCTTCACGGTGTGAGGTCACATGAATCTCTTTACGGTACATGAATTATCCCCAAACAGGGAGATTGGGGGCCGGACAGATAAATGATACGGGAAGAACCGTTCGGCGGGAATACGATCCGCGGATCCCTGATATAAGTCCCGATAGAACCGGTGGAAACCTGTTCTGGTGCTCCACCACCTCTTCCCTGATGACCTTTTTGAAAAAAAAAAGATCTTTAAAAAAATAGTTACGCTTCAGGTTTTTCCGGGCCGGGGATCTCTATACCATTGTCCATGTCCGCCGGAAGGATCGCCACCCCAACAACCTTGTCCTTGTCATCAAGGCGCATGACCCGCACACCTTTCGTGCCCCGTCCGATAATCCGGAACTCGCTGACCGGAGTCCGGATAACAACACCGGATGCAGTCATTGCAATGATCTCATCGGTATCGGAAACGGCTCGTGATTCGATGACCACCGCATCGCGTTCGAGCTGCATGTTCCTGACACCCATCGTACCCCGGCCATGCCCGCGGAACTCGTCGAACTCGCTCCGTTTCCCGAAGCCGACATCGGAGATGGTGAGCAGGTGGTCCTTGGCGAGGAGCGTGACCGCGACGATCGTATCCTCCCCTCTGAGCTTCATGCCCCGGACGCCCTGTGCGTTCCTCCCGACGATTCTTACGGTCTCCTCGTGGAACCGGAGACTCTGGCCGAAGCGGGTGGTCAGGATCAGTTCATTGTTCCCGTTCGTCAGGATCACGTCTACGAGCCGATCGTTCTCCTTCAGCCTGATTGCGTTGGTCCCAGTGGATCGCGGGTTGGAGAACTCGTCAAGACGAATCTTGATTGCCTGCCCGAACTTCGTAGCAAAAAGGAGGAACTGGTCCTGCCGGAATTCCCTGATCGGGAGGACTGTCGTGACCACTTCGTCTTTTAAGTTGAGGAGGTTGACGAGCGGTTTCCCTTTGGCAATCCGCGAGCTCTCGGGGATCTGGTAGACCTTGAGCCAATAGACCCGGCCAAGGTTCGTGAAACAGAGAAGGTAATCCTTCATTTCGGCAACAAAGACCGATTCGACAAAGTCCTCCTCTTTCGTTGTCATACCGGTGATCCCGTGACCGCCCCGGCGCTGTTTCCGGTAGGTGTCGATGTCCATGCGCTTGATATAATTTGCCGAGGTAATGGAAACGAGTACCGTCTTGTCCTCAATGAGATCCTCGGTGGAGAGTTCGCTTGTATCGAGTGCGATCTGGGTCCGGCGCTTATCGCCAAACTTCGCCGCGATCTCGCTCGTCTCGCGCCGGATCTCATCCTTGATGTTCGCCTCGTTCGACAGGATTGTCTCGAGTCTCGTGATCTCTGCTTCAAGCCCTTTCTTCTCGTCCGTGATCTTCTGTTGTTCGAGGGCAGCGAGACGGCGGAGCTGCATCTGGAGGATCGCATTCGCCTGGGGTTCGTCAAGCCCGAACTGGGCAATGAGGGCGTTCCGGGCATTGTCGACAGTATCTGAGGCACGGATGGCCTTAATGATCTGGTCGATCTTCGAGAGCGCGACGAGCAGGCCATTTAAGATGTGGACCTTTTCCTGCGCTTTCTTCAGGTCAAATTCTGACCTGCGCCGGATCACCTCGATCCGGTGCTGGACGAAGTGCCCGAGAAGACCGTGCAGGTTGAGGATCTTCGGCTGGCCATCAACAATGGCGAGGTTGGAAGCCCAGAAACTGGATTCGAGTGCCGTGTTCTTGTAGAGGTTGTTTAAGATAACCGGCGACATTGTTCCCTTGCGAAGCTCGAAGACGACCCGTATGCCCTCCTTATCGGATTCGTCGCGGATGTCGCTGATCCCATCGATCCTCTTGTCCTTTACCATCTCGGCGATCCCGGTAATCCACTGCGCCTTGTTCACCTGGTACGGGAGTTCGGTGACGATGATCCGGTCGCCCCGGTTCCCACCATCGGACTCCTCGATCTCCGCAACACCGCGGACTACCACGCGGCCCTGGCCGGTGGTATAGATGTTCTTGACACCTTCAACACCCATGAGGATGCCGCCGGTCGGGAAGTCCGGGCCCGGCATAATGCGCAGGAGGTCCTCGACTGCGATCTCCGGATTGTCAAGGTAGGCCGACACCGCCGTACAAACCTCTTTCAAGTTGTGCGGGGGCATCTTCGTGGCCATACCGACAGCGATGCCGTCTGTGCCGTTGACAAGCAGGTTCGGGATCTTCGCCGGGAGCACGGTGGGCTCCTGCAGCGACTCATCGTAATTCGGCTGGAACTTCACGGTATCCTTGTCAAGATCTTCGAGAAGTGCTTCCGCGTAAGGGAAGAGCCGGACTTCGGTGTACCTGCTCGCTGCCGCAGCATCGCCATCCACGGAACCGAAGTTACCCTGCCCCTGCACAAGCATGTGGCGGTACGAGAAGGGCTGGGCCATCTTGACGATCGTATCGTAGATGGACGAGTCGCCGTGCGGGTGGTACTTACCCATGACGTCACCGACCACCCTTGCGCTCTTCCTTGTGGGCTTGTCGCTCGTGTTGCCCATGTCCCACATGCCGTAGAGCGAGCGGCGGTGGACCGGCTTGAGGCCGTCCCTCACATCGGGAATAGCACGGCCGATGATGACCGACATCGCATAATTGATGTACGATGTCTTCATCTCGTGCTCGATGCTGATCGGCTCGACCCGTTGAGTCTCAGGGATGCTGGCCGGGGGTTTCTTCTTATCAGATGTCAAGGTTCGTTACCTCCTTGGCATGACGTATGATGAAATTCTTCCTTATCTCCACGTCCTTTCCCATCAGCGTCTTGAAGATCTCGTCGGCTTCCATGGCGTCCTCGATGGTCACCTGCAGGAAAATACGGTTGGTGGGGGACATGGTCGTGTCCCAGAGCTGCTGGGCGTTCATTTCACCAAGGCCCTTGTACCGCTGGACAGAGACGCCCTTCTCCCCCATCGCAGCGGAGACCTTCTTCATCTCCTCTTCCTTGTACAACCACTTCTCTTCCTTTCCTTTCCAGACGCGGAAAAGGGGGGGCTGGGCAATGTACACATAGCCGTCAATTATCAGCTGTTTCATGTACCGGTAGAAGAACGTGAGGAGGAGCGTCCGGATATGGGCACCGTCCACATCGGCATCGGTCATAATCACGATGTGGTGGTACCGGGCACGCTCGATATCGAACTTCTCGAGAATCCCGGTTCCGATTGCAGAGATGAGGGTCTGGATTTCTGCATTCTTTAAGATCTGGTGCTCGCCGGCCTTCTCCACGTTGAGGATCTTACCTCTCAGGGGAAGGATGGCCTGGAACTTCCGGTCCCGTCCCTGCTTGGCAGAACCACCGGCAGAATCTCCTTCCACAATATAGATCTCGGATTTTGCCGGGTCCCGCTCGGAGCAGTCGGAGAGTTTCCCGGGAAGGCCTGAACTCTCGAGGGAACTCTTGCGCCGGGCAAGGTCGCGTGCATTCCGGGCCGCCTCGCGGGCTTTTGCGGCCGAAAGCGCCTTTTCGATGATAATCTTCAGCACATTCGGGTTCTCATCGAAATATTCAGTGAGCGCTGCGTAGACCAGCGAATCGACAATACCTTTGACACTACTGTTACCGAGGCGCATCTTAGTCTGCCCGTCAAACTGGGGATTTGCCATCTTGACGGACACAACGGAGGTGAGGCCTTCCCGGACATCTTCGCCCCGGAGGGTTATCGTCGCATTCTCCTTGATAAGGCCGTTGCGTTTTGCGACCGTATTGATCGTCCGGGTAATCGCACTGCGGAACCCTTCGAGATGTGTTCCGCCTTCCTTTGTATTGACTGAGTTGACATACGAGTAGATCTTCTCATCATACGCGGTAGTGTACTGGAGGGCGATCTCGAGCTCGAGATTGTTCTCGGGATCTTTCTTGGAGATATCGATCGGGATCGGGTGGAGGCATTCGACTCCTTCGTTCAGGTACTTCACAAACTCGACAAGCCCGCCGGCATAGCAGTAGATCGCCGTGTCACCGGTCCGCTCATCATTGATGACGATGGTAAGGCCGGCGTTTAAGAACGCGAGTTCCCGCATGCGGTGGCTAAGGACATCATAATCGAACGTCGTGGTCTCAAAGATAGTGGCGTCCGGAACAAAATGGATACGGGTGCCGGTCATTTTCTGGCCAAACTGCATAAGGAATATCTTCCGTTTCTCCTGCTCTGAAGCCACGGGATCCATTGTCGGTGCCGGTTCGCCATACCACTGCTGATACCGGGTGAGCAGTTCGCTTAAGGACTCCTCCCGCTGGGAGAGCGGCGAGGTCATTTTACCTTGGGCAAACCGCATCTCGTAAATATTACCGTCCCGGAACACGTGGGCTGAG
>JACTUB010000017.1 GCA_015660885.1 Methanoregulaceae archaeon
AGCCGGTGTATTTACTGATGGATCCACGCAGGTTATTCTGGATACCTACGTCTGAGTGCTCCGTATGGCATTTACAAGAAAGAATGATGAAGCAGTATCACCCGTTATCGGTGTGATCCTGATGGTCGCCATAACGGTGATCCTCGCAGCAGTTATCGCTGCATTCGTGTTCGGCATGTCCGGGAATATCAGCAAAACCAAGATTGTTGCGGCAACTGTACAGCAGCCGGATGCTAATAATATTATCGTTACGTACAATGGTGGGCAAGACGCACAAAGTTTTAACTATGCAACGGTGGTTGTAACCACCGCAGCTGGTAATGCCGCCAAATATACTGCTATTGCAGGAAACTACGGTAATGGAACGGCACTTAACGCACAAACTAATGCAGCAGCACCTGGCATACTTGGTGGCGTAGTTGGAAATACCATTACGGCTGTACCGAACACTGCTGGTGATACATTCAGTGGTAAGGACCACGTTGTAGTA
This sequence comes from Methanoregulaceae archaeon, assembly GCA_015660885.1. Lineage (GTDB taxonomy): Archaea > Halobacteriota > Methanomicrobia > Methanomicrobiales > Methanospirillaceae > Methanoregula. The sequence continues at coordinate 491 of JACTUB010000017.1, forward strand.
TCCGGTGTATTTACCGACGGATCCAAGCAGGTAATTCTGGATACCTACGTCTAAATCCATATTTTTTTTAGTTTTCCATTAGCATAACTATTAAAAATGTGCTTATCTTTTATTGATTTTGCCTTTATCTTTAAAATTTCTCATTAAAATCACAATTAAACTTTATTTAAAAAGTTAAAAAAAAGGAAAATTCTATATATAAATAAAAAATATATTGAATTACAGTCACATATTTGTCGCGGCAGAATACAAATGTTTCAAAACTATGGTATTTGGAATAATGAAGATGCGGTATCTCACGTTATCGGTACAATTTTATTGGTTTTTATTACGGTGATTATTGCCGCAGTCATCGCTCAGTATGTATTCGGCGTGCCTCAAAATATAGTGAAAACCAAGGTAGTTGCTGTGACCGCTCAACTGGAAAATTCGGGAGAGATTCTACTTATATACCAGGGCGGGCAGGATGATCAATCGCTGTCATCGATAAAGATCACCGCACCCGATGGAACCGTTTGGCATCCTGTAGATTCCGCAGGGACACTCACAGATTCTGGGTCCACGTATGCAAAACCCGGTATTGGTGCGGTCATGAAACTGAGTCCGTGCACGTGCTGGCCTGCCAGTCAAAAGCACGTCCAGGTTGTTGGGACATTTACCGATGGAGCAGATCAAGTTATATTGGATACTTTCCTCTAATTTTACAATTTTTTCAACCAACAAAATTTAGCAATAAAATTCAATGTAGCGGAGTTGAATCCATTTTTTTATTTTTTGATTCAGATTTTATTTCATGTCACGAAAATCGATTTATTAAAAAAAGAAATATTAATATATAAGCACGAAACAATACCAGCATATAGTGTCAGACCCTGCATGGATAGTGGGAAGGGTGCTCGAAGAATATGGAATTAAATGAAAATGAAGGAGCAGTTTCTCCGGTCATCGGGACGATCCTCATGGTCGCCATTACCGTTATTATCGCAGCAGTCATCGGGGCGTTTGTGTTCGGCGTTCCGACAAACCTCCAGAAAATCAAATTCATGGAATCATCGATCCAGGTAGATAACAACGGTGGAACTGTGTTATTATCCTATCATGGTGGACCGGATGACATTTCCCTCACCACGATTCATATCACTGCCCCGAATGGAACCATCTGGTATACAAGCAGTCCGGATGGTGCACTGACTATCAACACGGCACCTTCACCAGCTCCCGCCAAACCTAATCTTGGCGCAGTGATGAAATTAAGCCCGGCTCCCGACTGGCCAGCTGGCAGAAAGCGTGTGTTTGCCGTTGGAACATTTAATGATGGGGTGAGTCAGATTTTATTAGATACTTATCTGTAATTTCACTATTTCCAAAATAACTTTCGAAGAGAATTTATCGTAAAGGATCATGACCGGAATAGTTTTCATGAGGGTGTTCACCAATGGCAAAAAAGAAAAATGACGAGGCATTATCGCCGGTTATCGGGACGATCCTCATGGTCATGACTTCCGTGATGCTGGGAGGAATCATTGGTATATATGCGTTCGGGATGTCAGAGAATGTTCGTAATATACGGATGGTATCAACAAGTGTCGTCCAGTCGGGCTCTGATATCCTGATCACCTATCAGGGCGGTCAGGCACAACCTGACCTCTCTTCAATGGCTATCATTGCACCCAATACTACCACCTTTATTGCCGTGGATTCGAGAGGTGCCTTAGCAACAACCGGCACACCCGTTCACCCGGACGTCGGCTCCGTCATGGTATTATCCGGTGCTGGTACCAGTGGCCAGGATCACGTGGTGGTCTTAGGCTATTTCAACGATGGCAGCAGTCAGGTAATTTCAGATACGTACGTCTGAACCCATTCCTTTTTTTTTAATTTTCACGAGTTCCTTTACAGGGTTTGAACATATTAAGGCAGTCACGGCTGAGTCTTGTTTTACCTAGAATTCATAACGGAAATCAGACTTGTCAGGAGAATAGTGAAGCGGTGAAGAAGAGAACTTTTTATAAAAGTGTGCCAGCGGAGGGGTAATATATTTTAGGATCATTTCTCTAATGTCAGCTATGTCTCTTCGCTCGCTCACTCTCCCCGGGGTTGGAACAAAATATGAATTTGAGACCGATAAAGGTGATACGGTGGCAATTTTTTTCACGAAAACCGGCACCATCCAGATGTATACCCTCCAGAAAGGCTGCACTACCCCCAGTGCCGCAGAGATGACTCCCGTCGAAGCGCGGCGGCTGGGAAATATCCTTACCGGAGCAATCATTGAGGCAGACCAGGAGAGTGTTGAAATAGCCTTCTCGGCCCTTGCCGATCTCCGGGTGACGATTCACTCCTTCCTTATCCCCAAAACCATCACCGGAAGATCGATAGAAGACCTTCAGATCAGGGCAAAGACCGGTGCAACGGTGATTGCAGTCTGCCGCCACGACCGGAATATCGTAAACCCGCCCCCCTCATTCGTCTTCGAAACCGGAGACGCAGCACTGGTTATCGGGGAGAGCGACCAGATCAAAATGTTTGAGCGGGAAATAATGGTGGATTGATGGAAGGGATTGTCCTTGCGCTCTTCCTCTGCCTGATCCTGGCGCTCATTTCAAAATACCTTTCGGTTCCTGCCATCCCTTTTTATATACTTGCCGGGGTTTTACTGGGAAAAGCCGGGCTCGGGCTGGTAGCATCAGACGAGATCAGCCACTTCTTTTCAGAGATGGGATTGATCTTTTTACTGTTCTTCATGGGTCTTGGGCTGAAAACCGAGCGGATCGCGGCGAACCGCGCTGCAGTCCTTACCAGTGGGATCATCGATCTGAATGTCAACATGATTATCGGCTTCATTGCGGCCTACATGCTCGGATTCTCAATCAGTGAGTCGCTGATCGTTGCTTCTGCATTCTACATTTCAAGCACGGCGATGGCTCTCACTTCGCTCATCGAGAACCGGAAGCTGATGCTCCGCGAAGCCGAGACGGTCATCTGGCTCATGGTCTTTGAAGATCTGATCCTGATCATCTTTTTAGCCCTCATTTCTGCCGGTAACCAGAACCTGATCGTCTTCCTGTTGAAGATTCTCGGGGTTCTTGCAGTTCTCTATGCGTTTGCCCATTATGGCAAAGAATTTCTCATCTCGATTCTTGACCGTGATGATGAGCTTCCTATTCTCTTCACGTTTGCTGCCGTACTCACCACTGCATCGTTCTCGATATACCTGGGTATACCCGAAACCATGATGGTGATTGCACTGGGCGTTGCATTCGCCACTACGGACCCGGATGCCTTTGAGCAGCATGCACGCCCCTTTAAAGATGTTTTCCTGGTTGTTTTCTTCGTTTTCTTCGGTGTGACGATTGATTTTTCCGGGGGCGTGAACTGGTATATGATCACGGTTATCTGCCTCCTTGCCATCGTCAGCAAGTTAATTTCAGGTGTTCTCACCGGATTATTTATTCATGGTTCAGCCCTATCCGGTCTTGAAATCTGGGGGAATACCATCGCGAGGGGAGAATTTTCCATCGCTATCGCCGTTCTTTATGGTTCGCCTCTGGTGGGAACAACAATCGCGGCGATGGTTATCGTAACATCGATTATCGGGTCATTTATTGCAAAATACAGTACCGCTCTCCGAAAAGGGATCCTCAGTCTGGGGAGGAAAAAATCCCCCCCGCACCGGGTGCATTTGGGTCGCTGACGCTTATTCGATTAGCACAAGCCCGACCGAGTGAACATCGGCATGTATAATCTTTCCGTATTCCCTGTCTTTGCACGGTATTGTTTCAAGAATCCAGCCGGCATTTTTTGCGGTCGCAAATACATCCATACCTGCTGCCTCCATGCTCGGACGTACCAAATCCATATGCCGGCACTTCCGGCGCATGCTCTCGTCAACAACCCCCGTGGCTTCCTCAGCAACGCAGTGCTGGTGTTCGCAATAGAGACAGGGATACCCGCCAAACCCGAATGCTTTGTAAAAGCCGTCATAGAACGCGGTCTTTTCGAGCATGTGTACCGTTCCATTCACCCAGAGGATCAGGTCCCTGAACCAGTCATGGAAGTCATCCGGGATGTCATCAGGCCCAAACGACCCCTTGCCGGGCACCCCGTCGAACCGGAGCAGCAACCCGGTTGAGTACTCGCCAACCATCCTGCGTGTTTCATCCGGTGCCGGGGCGTAGGGGGGGCAGCCGAAATGTTTGCCATACCCTTTGCATCCGTACCGGCATTTGAAACGGACCCATTGCGATATAACGATTTTTTCCGGTGTCAAGACCCTGGCTTTCACACCCCGTTCACGGGCAATATCGGTGAGTTTTTCAATTTCTGCTGAAATCTCCCTGACCATACTCATACACCTGTATGGAGTGGATGAGAATAGAAATCAATAAAGTTTGTGGACAGATTCCTTTTTCCTGAACCTGCATCCAATAACATTACTGAGCTACCGGTGCACGATTACCAGGAAAAACCCAGGGGATAGATAATACGGATAATCTGCAGAAAACCACGCGGGTACCTTGGTTTACGGATACAGGATCCCGTGGGTAGTACGGTGATCTGCATATTTTCTGATATGAATACACGTTCAGGACAGGTAACGGTCAGTTCTCTTCGCGACAGGTATCTTTTTTTCCCCGCACATCAATGATCCGCTGCACAACGAAACGCGAACTGCAGAGATCCCCGTCTTCGTACCTCCCGATACGGACGATCGCCGCTGTCAGCCCGCGTTCTGAGAGCTGCTGATGCAGCTTTGTTTCATCGAAGTGCTGGTTGAACCCGATGGTAATAATGGCAGGCCGGATCTCCTGAATCGGGAGGAACATATCAGTTTTATCCCCGAGAATCGCATGCGTGACAGGTTTAAGAGCGGCAACCATCTGGAGGCGGTGCTCTTCCGGGATGATCGGACGGGGTTTGTGTCTGACATTTGCGTCGCGTGCAACGATTACCCAAAGTTCGTCACCCAGCTTTTTTGATTCCTCAAGATAGTAGAGATGCCCCGGGTGAAGGATGTCAAAGGTGCCGGTGGCAACGACACGCCGGCCAGTCACGCGATCACCTCCATATCGTGAGGATTACCATCTGCAGTAAAGCACTTCCAGTCAGACTCGCGGTACGGATAGCCGATGATGAGGTGATACCGCCCGCTCCGTGGAAAAAATTTTACATCCGCATTCGAAGGGCGGATTACACCATTCGGATGACTATGAGCGCTCCCGGCAAGATGGGTATCAAGTGGCATCATATCAAAGAGGAGTGATGCCGAATCTCCTCCTGTTATCGTTCCGGGGAGCATATCCAGTTCCTCAATGATGCCATCCCGTTCGCGGAGCAGCGCGACAAACTCATTAGGATGGCTGTTGCGCCCCAGCTCAAGGAGTAGTATGAGGAGTTCCTGCCTGATCCCACGAATATTCATAATGTAACCCCCAACAAGCACCTCAGCGATGTACCGATCCTTTTGTCGTATTCCTAAAAAAACTCACGCAATACAAAAAATGGCATGACCGGGCACGGTATTTTTAATTTTTTCCACCTTAAACCAGACCATCTTCCCGGGCCTGGTAACCTTTGCTGTCCAGGGTGATCATATCGCCATCGGGCACATCGAACGTCCCAATGCCGGAAGAATCCGCCATGCTTTTTTTCCGGCACCGGTTGGATACCATCAAACGCCTCCTGCATCAGGCATCGATGGCAAGATACCTGATGGAGTGTTTCACGGTCATACCGACTGCTGGTAATCGTGGTCAGCTGCCCTGTACTGCAAAGCCGCAAAAGGCGATCACTATGGCAAGCAGGATGCCAGGAAAAAAATCCGGTTATCCCCGTTCTTCTCCAGGATTATGGGAACAACTATTTCCTGCCGGTCACTTTTATGATGTGGTAGCCAAACTGAGTTTTGACGGGACCGATCACTTTCCCGGCCTCGTTTTCAAATGCAGCTTTCTCAAACTCAGGTACCATCTGTCCTTTGCCGAACCAGCCGAGGTCTCCCCCGTTCTTCCGTGAGGGGCAGGACGAGAAACGCTTTGCTACGGCCGTGAAGTCTTCACCATCATTAATCCTTTTGAGTATTTTGTTTGCCTCATCCTCCGTCTTGACGAGGATATGGGATGCACGTACCTGGGTAACCATACATAAAGTAAGGGAGGGATGGAATAAAAGAGTTGATGAAGGGGCTGGCAGCAGATATCCGTCCCATCTCGTATGATCCTTTTTAAAACTCTCCGTCCTGCTCGAAACTCCGCCCGTACCGGATTGCAAGCTCTGCCTTGTAGAGCTCCCGGCCGAGATACCCGGCATGGTCAAGAAACGAGACATCATTATGGGACAGGATGGTGTGCAGGACATCCTGCCAACGCTTTCCCTTGATCGCCCTGCTGTTGATCACTGCCGCAATCTGGTCACCTTCGATCCCGATCCGGAAGTTACCTTTCGGATCGTATTCAATCGTGTCCAGCATCGCGGTTGCGGGAATGGAAGAATTGTACTCAAGCGGCGGTTCCCGGCGTCGTCGCTTTTCCTTGAGTACAAGCAGATCGATGCCGAGGTCCTTGGGATAGGGGCGGTCTTTTGCAAGTGCCATCATTTCCGTTGCCCTTCGCATCTCGCTGACTGATCCTGCAGTCTTATCGGAATGCTCGCTTGTGAAGATTACCGCTGCGCCCATTTCCATTGCCATTCCCGCCAGCAGAGCATTCACCCCGATTGAATCGGCATCGATAAGTTCTGTGACATTTCCCGCACCAAAGAAAAGCGGAAAGGCAGATTTTTTGAAATTTTTCAAAGAAGCGACAAGACCGGATCCGACCGGCTGGAGGAGCGGATCGGCAATAATACAGGCAATGCCGCTCTTTTTTGCCAGCCCCAGGTTCTTTGCAAGTGAACTTTCTCCCGGTACAACCACTGCGGCGGCACCGGCCTTTGCTATCTCTTCTCCCACCACCGGAATGTTTCGCTCCTGAAGACTGAGTACAAGATCAGCCCGGCTGAGTGCAGCCCGTATAAGGTCCGGTTCCTGGGTATCAACCGCGAGCGGGTGATCGATCCCGTCCAGGCGGGAAAAAACCCGCGTGACGTCAGCCGGTGCAGCATCAAACCCGAAACCGAGGTCAACAATATCGGCACCCGCAGCAAAGTATCGCCCCACAACATCGCAGATATCTTCGCGGAGATGGGCGTCCATCACTTCTGCCAGTACCTTGATCCGTGATCCCCCACCGATCTTGGTACCCCGGATCAAAAAATCGAATCCGGCATCGTGCTCCAGTTTTTCGATTTTTTTTCGTGCGTCTTTTGCTTTTTCTCCTGTAAGGAAATCATCTGCAGGAATTGTACGCGAAAGGGTAATGCTATCGAGAACAGGAAGGATCAGGGAAAGATCTGCTGCATGCCGTGGACCACGGTAGACTGGTATTCCGGTATCATGTTCAACCTGTACAAATGATGCCGTGCACATGCCCGAAACAATGACCAGGTCATAGTTTCCTTTTTTGATCAGCATATGGAGCATGTGGGGTGTAAGAAATGATGCAATCTCTCCGGTGACCACGACTTCAGCGTTATAATCTGCCGCCGCACATTTCACCATTTCTTCGGTTGCAGCACCCGTAGGCAGGAGGATACGCATAAGTTCCCTTAATACCAGAGAGATAAAAACACTATGATCAGATGCTGAACTGCGATTTGCACGTGCATACCAATTTTTCAAAAGACGGGGAGAGCACTGTTGAAGAGATCCTTAAAAGAGCTGAAGAGGTCGGCCTTGACGTAATCGCTATTACCGACCATGATTCGATTGACGGCGCAAAAAAAGCACTTTCATGCAATACGTCTGTCTTGGTAATTCCGGGCATCGAAGTCACGACAAAGCAGGGGCATCTCCTCGTTCTTGGAGTGACCGAGCTGATTCCGGCGGGACTTGATGTAATCGATACGGTCGAGATCGCACGAAAAATGGGAGCGCTCCTGATCCTCCCCCATCCTTATCATGTCTGGCGGCATGGTGTTGCCCGCAGGAAGAAAGTTGGCATGGCTGCAGTGGATGCCATCGAAACATTCAATAGCAGGTATATCGTCGGTTCAGCAAACCGGAAAGCCGCACGCATCGCAAAGAGGATAGGAAAACCCTGCGTAGCAGGAAGTGATGCACATCATGCACGATTTGTCGGTTTCGGCAGGACAATCGTCGATGCAGAAAGGGATATCCCCTCCGTCCTTGCTGCGATCCGGGCCGGCAAAGTATCCTGTCGCGGCAGGCAGACACCATTACGAACCTACACTCACCAGTCGCTGAATAATACATGGAGAAAGATCAAACGGTTCACGCGGCGCGTACAACTCCGATGAGGCTGGCGTTCCGTGTATCGTACCTTGGCAGCAGTTTTTTTGGCTCGCAGATGCAGGCAGCGTGCCGCACGGTCGAGGGGGACTTTGTCGCCACCTGCCAGCGTCTGGGTTTGTTCGCCGACTGGCGCGAAGCCGGGTTTCTTTGTTCAGGAAGAACTGATCGCGGTGTCCATGCGTATGGACAGGTTGTTGCATTTACTACAGAATTCCCGGATCGTGCCATCCGGACACTGAACCTCCAGCTCCCTTCGGACTGCTGGTGTACCGCGTATGCAAAAATGCCTCCGGATTTTCACCCGCGATATAATGCGAAGTCCAGGACGTACCGGTACTATTTCTCCAAACATCCCCGTGATATAGCGGCAATGGGGCAGGCTGCTCCCCGGTTTATTGGCTGCCATAACTTCGCGAATTTTGCCCGTATCAGGGATAAAAACCCCTGGCGGAATATCTTTGGGATCAGTATCGGGGAAGAAGGGGGTTTTGCATATCTTGAAGTAAAAGCCGAGAGCTTTTTGTGGCACCAGGTCCGGTGCATGGCTGCGGCACTTCTTTTGATTGGCGAGGGTGAAAAGGATGAGATGTATATTTCATCCCTGCTGGAAGGCGAAGTTAAAAGTCCCCTGCAGCCCGCCCCTGCAGAAGGACTTATACTCTTTGATATTGATTGCGGAATAGTATGGACACCGATGCCCATGGCTGAACGGAGCACCGGACACCTGGATCATGTCGGGGAGCATCACGCGCTTATGGCAAAAGTATGCCAGGTCTTAAGAACACCGGATTTTTAAAAGACACAAGGTTCTTTTTATCGAAATCTGAACCGGACAATCCCTATATTTTTCGGGCGCAGCCGCTGGTAACTGCGGCAGTACTTACTGCGGTAGCTACGGCTTTCATTACACGCCGGTTGAGAACTTGGGGAAGGATCCGGTTCTTTTGAGGCCGTTTGACAAAATCGGCAAGAGCGTGCGCGGCCGCAACCTTCATCTCATCCGAGATCCGTGTCGCACACACATCAAGGGCTCCCCGGAATATCCCGGGAAAAGCCAGGGCATAATTGATCTGATTGGGAAAGTCATTTCGTCCGGTACCGACAATTGCAGCCCCTGCCACCAGGGCGTCATGGGGCAGGATCTCCGGCATGGGATGAGCAAGCGCAAAAACAATGGGATCTTTGTTCATGGACCGGATCATCGGCGGGGTGATGATCGCCGGGACTGAAACTCCGATACAGACATCAGCTCCCTGAAATGCGTCCGCGAGGTTACCCGTCCGCCCGGCTTTGTTGGTCTCTTCAGCGATGATGAACTTATACTTGTTCGTGTACAGGCCGTCACGTTGCCGGTGAATGATCCCTTTTGTATCGCACACGATGATGTCGTTTACACTGCTGCAGAGGTTGGGATCATATCCTATGCACCTGAGTATACGGATGATGGCAAACCCGGCTGCACCTGCTCCGCACACGACGATATTCAATTCCTCGAACCGTTTTTTTGTCACCCTGCAGGCATTCAGCAATGCAGCGAGGACTACCACAGCGGTCCCGTGCTGGTCATCGTGCATTACGGGAATCCCGATGCCCTGCAGTGCATCTTCAAGTTCAAAACACTTAGGGGCAGCGATGTCTTCGAGTGCAATTCCCCCGAATACCGGTGCTATGTTTTTCACTTCATCAACAAATTCCGTATGGAAATTCTCAAAACAGATGGGAAAGGCATCGATTCCTGCGAGTTTTTTGAACAGGAGTGCTTTTCCCTCCATAACGGGCAGTGCGGCATAACCCCCGATATTTCCCAGTGAAAGGACTCTCGATCCATCACTGACGATTGCTATCGTGTTCGCCTTGAGGGTATATTTGTAAGCGAGGTTTTTGTCCCGTTGGATTTCTTTGCATACCGCTCCTACCCCCGGTGTGTAAACAAGAGACAGATCTCTCCGGTTCCTGATAGGCACTTTGGAATGAACTTCTATTTTTCCCCGGTATTTTTCGTGGAGTTCGAGGGATTCAGTATAGATATCCTTCTTTTTTTTAATCCCTGCCATACATCATACCCCGGTAGTTCAATAAATGTGACAGCGTACTATCAATCTTGTTATCGGTCAAAACACGGGATTAGGGCTGTGTGTCTGTTCCAAACGTCCTTTCAATCCATGCTGCTATTCCGTCCCGGACATTGCGATACCCCTGGAGGATATCCTCTTCACTTCCCGGAGTAAGGTGGGGATCGGGAAATCCATGGTGGATAGTCTTTTTTGCAGAGGAGACAACCGGGCAGATCCGTTGGGCATTATCGCAGAGTGTAACAGCGAGATCAAACGTCATCCCGGTCATTTCATCAAGGGTTTTAGAACGGTGATGCGAGATATCGATCCCGATCTCGTTCATGACCTGGATTGCACGGGTACTCACGCGGGACTGGCGGGTCCCGGCGCTGGATACATCGAAACGGTCGCCGTATTTCGCTCGCAGGAGTCCTTCTGCCATCTGGGAACGGGCTGCATTTGCCGTGCAGATAAAAAGAACCTTTTTTTTATCGTTCATATCGTACCTTTCTCTTTGATCAGGGAATATTAAGGGTCTTCAATAACAGGTTTCATGTCAGAGCATCCTTCTTCCACCGTTGAAATAATATCCTGAGAGGAGATTTTCTTCTCCGGAAGGCCTTTCTTTATCGTTAACTTTCCCCTTTTTAGTTATTGATATTTCACCGGGTAAAAATACCTTATGTTTTATCGTCAAATCCCCCTCACATGAGATAGGTTATATGACAAAGTTTGAATGTGACAGGTGCGGTAAATGCTGCCGGAGTTTTGGAGAATTTATTACGATTGAGCGGCAACTCAGTGGCCGCGATTATTACTGCAGGTTTACCATCACCCGTGAGCTTTTTTTAACCCATGTAGAACCGGAATTTGCGGATGCAATAGCTGAAGAATATGAACAGCAGGGAGGAAGCGGGAACGATAAAGACCAGAAAAAATGTATTTTTCTTCAAAAAGACCCTCACGGTAATGGTTTTACCTGTGCAATTTATCCGGCACGTCCCCTCATCTGCCGCGAATTTCAGTGTTACCGGATGGTGATCTATAACCCTCGCGGAGAGCTGTGCGGCAGGGTAATTGGACGTAATGAACTCAAGACCGCAGATGACGTTCTGGCAGACCTCTGGAAGGATAAGATTGCACCCCTTCCTTACCCCGCATCTCCCCGGCCCTCTCATCTTCCCCGCAAGAATATGCACCCGGACACTGAATCCCACATACACGGATCTCATGTGAATGATTCAGAATGGGCAGACACTGTTGTCGCCATTCTCAAAGAACACGGGTACTACAGTGATCCGGTCGAATAACGGGAAAAATTATTTGCTGGTGTTACAGAAACAGCAACCGTTACCCTTCATTCCGGAAAGTGTCCATTCCCCACAGCTAGAGACATAAAAAAATGTAGCTTCCTTTAAGAATTTTTACGGGAGATGATCTCTGATAAGTGCTTTTTTCATGTCAGTTACATATTCCTTCAGCTCACGTTCCATTGCGTCCGGATCCTTAAGGTTCCGTTCGACAATTTCAACAATTGCGCTTCCGACGATCACCCCGTCAGCCCCCGCACGGGCCCATATCTGTGCCTGTTCGGGCGTAGAGATACCAAATCCGATCGCGAGGGGAAGTGAAGTGTGCCTGCGGACCCGGTTTAAAAGATCGATTGCCCTGCCGGAAACCTCGTCACGAACCCCGGTTACCCCCAGCACCGCGACAAGATACAGGTACCCGCGTGCTTTTGCTGCAATCTTTTTGATCCGTTTATCAGAGGTCGTCTGGGAAATGAGGAAGATCGGGGCGATGTCACGCCGTGATGCAATGTTGCAGACCTCGTCTGACTCCTCGACCGGCATGTCTGCGATCAGGATGCCATCAACACCGGCATCATGTGCTTCACGGTAGAACCTTTCGATCCCGCGGCGATAGACGATGTTGTAATACGTAAGCAATACGATCGGCACATCAGATTCTGTGCGAATCTCCCGGACGATGGCAAACACGGTGGCCGGTGTCGTTTTGGCTCCAAGGGCCCGTTCATCGGCTTTCTGGATCGTCGGGCCGTCTGCGACCGGGTCAGAGAATGGTACACCCAGTTCAAGAATATCCGTTCCCCCGGCAATCAGCGCCCGGGCAATTCGGACACATGTGGTTTTGTCCGGATCTCCTGCGACCGTAAAACCGATAAATACCGGGCTTTTTGAACCGGTCAATACCTCCTCAATCCGTCCCATCAGGCACACACCTTCATTGCTGCCACTTCAGCCACATCCTTGTCGCCACGCCCCGAGAGGTTGATGATAACAATGTCATCCTTGTCAAACCGCTCTGTATTCTGCATTACGTACGCCACCGCATGGGCTGACTCCAGTGCAGGTATGATCCCCTCTGTTCTTGAAAGGAACCTGAATGCGTCCAGTACTTCGGGGTCATTTACTGCAGCGTAGGTCACCCGGCGGTTGTCTTTGAGCATTGCATGCTCGGGGCCAACGCCGGGATAGTCAAGACCGGCCGAGATGCTGTGGGTGGGAAGTACCTGTCCTTGCTCGTCCTGCAGGAGATACGAGAGGGTGCCGTGCAAAACACCTGCATCTCCGGCACAAAGAGTGGCAGAATGTTTGCCTGTGTTAATCCCTTTACCCCCTGCTTCTACACCAATCAGTTCCACATCATCGGACAGGAACGGGTAAAAGATCCCGATTGCATTCGATCCACCTCCGACACACGCAACGACTGCATCGGGAAGCCGCCTCTCTTTTCTTATCACCTGCTCCCGGGCCTCCCTGCCGATTACCGACTGGAAGTTGCGGACCATCAGCGGGTACGGGTGCGGACCGACGACCGAGCCGATCAGGTAGTAGGTGTCCCGCACGTTTGCCACCCAGTCGCGGAGCGCTTCATTGATCGCATCCTTGAGCGTTCGTGTCCCGCACCTGACCGGGATAACTTTTGCCCCCATCAGTTCCATGCGGAAGACGTTGAGTGCCTGTCGCCGCATGTCCACCTCGCCCATGTATACTTCGACAGGTATCCCGAGTGCCGCACCGACAATCGCTGTGGCAACCCCGTGCTGGCCTGCACCGGTCTCGGCAATCAATCGTTTCTTGCCCATTCGTTTTGCGAGCAGTGCCTGTCCCAGAGTATTATTCAGCTTGTGGGATCCCCCGTGCACGAGATCCTCCCTCTTAAGATATATCTTACAACCCAGTTTCCCCGATGCATTCGGGCAGAAGGTGAGGGGGGTCTCACGACCGGCATATTCAGCCTGCAATGCTGTAAGGTCGCTGGCAAACTGTGGATCGGTGCTCACATTTGTATACGCGCTCTCAAGTTCGATGAGTGCGCTCATAAGTGTCTCAGAGACGTACTGGCCGCCGTATTTCCCGTATCTTCCCTTTTTTGTCATGTTACGCACTCCGTGCTGCCGCGATGAATGCGGCAATTTTACTGTTGTCTTTAACACCCGGTGCTGACTCGATACCGCTTGCGACATCCACGGCATACGGGTGCACCTGCCGGATGGCATCCGCTACATTTTCCGGAGTCAGTCCTCCGGCAAGGATAACCGGCAGCCGGGAACTCATCACCACGTGACGGGCATGTGAGAGATCGATGGCTCTCCCGCCACCGTGGCTCTCATCCACAATGATTGCATCACAGTCTGTTGGAAGCGGGTCATTCCACCCGATTACCCGTATCACTTTTGTGGCCGGTTTTTCCCGGAACGTAAACGGATACGACAGCTGTACTGCATCCGGACGTAATGCAAGGATCTTTTCGAGATCTTCGTGCGATGTGGTATGGCTTACTGCGACAGTAGTGGTAAATGGTCCTGTTGCATCAAAAATTTCTCGCGCCCGTTTCAGGGTAACTGATCGCACGGAAGGTGGAGAAAATACAACAACACCGATTGCGTCTGCACCACAGGCTTCTGCAAACCGGGCGTCCTGGGGTTTTGTTATTCCACAGCATTTTATGCGCATACGAACTCCTCCAGTTTCTTTTCCGGGCATTCATGAGCCATGATCGATGAGCCAATGAGGAATGCATCGCAATAGGGTCTCATCTCCCGGATGTCGTCTCCTGTCAGCATACCACTTTCTGATACGATCGTCCTCCCTGCGGATCGAATACTTTCCGAGAGAAGCCGCGTTGTGGACCGGTCTATCCTCAGTGTCGAAAGGTTGCGGTTGTTAATACCGATCAGTTCAGCATGTGTGGCCAGAGCTGTCTCCACTTCACTTCCATTATGAACCTCGACAAGCGGTTCGAGGCCGTATGTTTGAGCGAGATCGACGAATGTGGGCAGCCGCTCTTTGAGCACTGCCGCAATCAGGAGTACCGCATCAGCACCGAGTGCCAGAGACTCAGCTATCTGCCGCTCATCAATAACAAAATCCTTGCGCAGAACCGGAATACTTACTGCTGATTTCACCTTTGGGATATCCTGTCCTGTTCCTCCAAAGTAATACGGCTCCGTCAGTACTGAGATTGCGACACACCCCCTGCCGGCAAGTGCACCTGCCATCATCGACATGTCCACATTCCGGCGGATAATACCACGGCTTGGCGAGGCGCATTTGATCTCTGCGATCACCGCATTCCTGCCATTCCTGTGTCGAATCGCTTCAATCAGGCTTGCGTGAGACCGTGTCCTGTTTTCTGGAAATGCTGGCGGAAGCAGGCCAACCCGTTTCTGAGTGCGCCTGATGATTTCATCGAGGATCATGCCACACCCCGCGTTGCATCAACCAGCGCATCGAGCCGGGCAGATGCATTGCCTGAATCGATGGAAGCGGCGGCAAGGCGGATCCCTTCGTGAAGATCCAGTGCCAGTCCCCCCACATATATTGCAGCTCCTGCATTCATGAGCACAATATCCCGGGCTGCACCTCGTTCACCCTGCAGGATATCATGGATGATCCGTGCATTATCCTCTGGGCTGCCTCCTGCGAGATCCTGAAGTTGTGCCGGTGCAATACCGAATGTATCATACCGGATCGTGTACGTCCGAATCGCCCCGCCGCTGAGCTCAGCAATTATTGTCTCACCGGTTGTCGTGATCTCATCCAGTCCTGATCCATGTACTACCATCGCCCGCGAGAGCCCCAATAACCTGAGCACTTCTGCAATGGTCTCGGTGAGGTCAGGATGATAGACCCCCAGTAACTGTGCCTGAGCCCCCGCCGGATTCGCGAGCGGGCCGAGGATATTGAAGACCGTCCTGCACCCGATCTCCTGGCGTGCGGTCATGACATGTTTCATTGCCGGGTGGTAAGCCGGGGCAAAGAAGAATGCGATGCCAACCCGTTCCACAATAGTTGCCTGCGCAGACGGATCGATGGCGAGCTTTACTCCCAGTGCTGAGAGGACATCTGCCGATCCGCACCTGCTGCTCATACCCCTGTTGCCGTGCTTGACGACCGGGCAGCCGGCCCCTGCTGCAACAAAGGCTGATGCCGTGCTGATGTTGAACGTCTGCGCCCCGTCCCCTCCGGTACCGCAGGTGTCGACAAGCATCCGCATGGTCACCGGCTTCACAGCAATTGCATTATCCCGCATCACCCGGGCAAACGCAGCTATCTCATCTGCTGTTTCACCTTTCATGTGCAGCGCAAGGAGGAATGCACCGATCTGTGCCTGCGACGCTTTGCCCTCCATTATTATCCTCATCACCCCCTCAGCTTCAGCAGGGTTGAGATCCTGTCGTCCTGCAAGTCTGGTGAGGATATCTTTGAACATTACCGTGCCTCCCGGTTTCCATAAAGAAAATTTCTGATAATCCGATCGCCTTCCTGAGACAGGATACTTTCCGGGTGGAACTGGACACCCTCGATCGGGTAGCGGGTATGACGGACCCCCATCACGTAATGATCATCGAGACTGGTTGCAGAAACCTGCAGATCCGCGGGAAGGGAGTTTTTTTTAGCGACAAGCGAGTGGTATCGTGTTGCTGTGAAAGGTACTGGCATACCGGTAAAAATCCCCTGGCTGTCGTGTTGGATCACTGAGGTCTTGCCATGCATCAGGTGCCCTGCCCTGATGACCTCCCCGCCAAATGTAGTACAGATGGCCTGGTGCCCGAGACAGACACCCAACGTGGGAATCGTCTGGCTCATGGTTTCCAGTACTTCAGGACAGACCCCGGAATCCCCGGGTGTTCCCGGTCCTGGTGAGAGGATAATCCTATTGCACCCGGTCTTTTCGAGCTGTTCAAGCGGAGTATCGCAGGGCAAAACAACCGGATTTCCCCCGAGTTTGCCGACCTGCTGGTACAGATTGAAGGTGAAGCTGTCATAACAGTCCACGATCAGGACTTTCATGATGACATCTCTGCCCTCTCGATCGCCCGCAGCATCGCCAATGCCTTGCTCTCGGTTTCCTTCCATTCATTTTCCGGGACCGAATCTGCAACAATCCCAGCCCCAACCTGTACGTAGGCCCGGCCCCTGCGGACAATCACCGTACGGATCGCAATTGCGAACTCGAGATTCCGGTCAAAGCCGATATATCCGACTGCACCGGCATAGAGCCCGCGGTTTTGTAACTCCTCCTCTTCGATGATTTGCATCGCACGTATTTTTGGGGCACCTGATACAGTGCCGGCAGGAAAACAGGATTTGAATGCATCGTAACAATCAAGGTTGTCTTTGAGCATGCCCCTGACCGTAGAGACGATATGCTGGACATGGGAGAATTTCTCAATTCCCATGAATTCTTCAACTTCCACTGAGCCGAACCTGCATACCCGTCCCAGATCGTTTCTCGCGAGATCTACGAGCATCGTGTGCTCAGCCATCTCCTTAGGATCCGTCAGAAGTTCCTGTGCAAACTCTGCATCTTCCCGGGAATCGCATCCCCGTGGGCGAGTGCCGGCGATCGGCACGGTTGTTACCCGCCGCTTCTCCACCCGCACGAGCATCTCGGGGCTCGCCCCTATCACCTGCTCATCGCCAAAATCGATATAATACATATACGGGCTGGGGTTGATCTCCCGGAGCGCTGCGTAGATCGCGAACGGATCGCTGTTTACTGCACACTCCATCCTGCGCGAGAGGACTGCCTGGAAGATGTCCCCCGCGGTGATGTGCTCTTTTATGTGCATCACGGATATATCAAATGCTTCCTGCGATACTGACGGGATATACTCCACCTTTTTTTTATTCCCTCTCCGTTTTTGCGCTGCACGCGCATGTTTGCCGGATGCAAGTGCGGCAATATGATCCCGAAATGTCCGTATCTTCAAAAAACTCCGTTCATATTCTGATTTCAGGTCTGTATCATAGGTCAGGAACGGACTTGAGAAGATGTAGAGTTGTCGCTCAGCATGATCAAAGACTATGCAGTCCTTGGTGAGCATGAAGCTCGCGACATGGTTCCCAAAATCCGGGTTCCTGACTGAATCCTGGCTGTATTTATGCCCCTCGTGAACTTTCTCGAAAAGGGGGTACACGCAGTCGTACGCAAAATAACCAACCATGCCACCGAAAAACCGGGGCGCTTTTACGTTTATATAGCTGAAACGGGAGAGGATCGATTTGATCTGATCGACCGGTGTCTCCCCCTCCGGATCCTTTACAATCGCAGTAAACGGTTCATTTCCCTGTATGTCAACGGTATGACCTATTGTGATCACGAACTCTGGATCGATTCCTATATAGGAGTAGCGTGCAATTTTCTCGCTTCCCTCCATCGATTCCAGAAGGAAACCACAGCCATTCCTTGTGCTTGTGTACACGTCGAGCGGTGAAATGTCTGGTAAGGGCAGCTCGGCACAGAGCGGGATGATCAGCGGTTTTGGCTGGTCTCTTACTGCGGTCAGGTATTCCTGTAATCCAAGGTTTAATGTGAGAGCTGGTTTCATATCTGCAAATTCCAATCTTGCGGCGTCTCTGTCGTGAAATGCACGAGTTTTTTTTCTCGTAATCCGCCCCCGGATTTCAGGGTTTCTGCATGTAAAACCGGTGCAATACCAGGAAACGGCAGTTTTGTCTGGTACTTAATTCTAATTTGTACATATTTATACATTACTGTATTTTTTTGGTTATTACTGTATTTTTATTACACTGTTTTGGGGGGTATACATGCAGATGCTGGAATTTTTCATAAACCCGGTGGAAAAAATAGTAAAGTATGGGTTTGGTGGGACAGGGACTATTGTTCTGAACGGATAGATATTCGTCATTTTTTCGGTGGCGATCAATCGATTTTTACCCCCCGTCCTTTTAATTCTTCAGACTTTTTCTTTGAACATTCCTCGCACCGGAATTCAGGCGCATCCTGTGACCTGTCGTAATCACCAGACCTGACCAGCCGGTATCCCCGTGCGATCCTTCCGCAGTTCACACACGTAATATTATCTCTGACTTCCCACTGGGCGGCAAGCGACTGGGATGTGAAGATGAACTGGTCCACCCAGAAAAATATCAGGCCACCGATCAGGTTTGCGACAAGTGCCGAGACGAGCTAACCCATCGTGGCCAAAAGGATGCCGACCCCGGCAAGAATCGGTGTACTTGCCTGCCACCTCAGCAGGTAAAGCCCATACCGCTTGTAGTTGACCATCATACCAGATGATCCGCAATACGGATACTAGGTCTTTCCGATAGCCCGACAGCAAATACGCTAATCTATTTAATATCCCTTACAAATCCTGTACAGAATTTTGGGGCAGCAGTATGTGGCCATACAGGAAAAAACCGTTAAGCTGGGTATTTGTTTCCCGGATGATCGGGATTATCTGCTTTTTAATAATCGTCGTGCTTGCAAATATCCTGACTTATTACGTTACAAATTCGTTTTATAATTCCTGTGTCACATTCCTGAATGAAAACTTCTGGCTTCTGATTATTATTGCTGTCACTCTCCTGGTTGGTGACATCTTCGGTGTGTTTGCCTTCCCGCTGAACCTCCCTGCACCGATCATCAAGGCAATCGGAAGTGTTTTTTTCATATTTTTTGTACTCCGGGTCATCCAATGGGTGGATAGTATTGCTGCAACAAATTTCTATACACCGTCCTGGTATATTGCATTCCTTGTTGTCCCGCTCATTTTTCTTATTGTACTCGCCAGCGGGTATTATGCAATCCTGCGGCAGCTCTGGTGGGAGCCGAAACGGAAAGCTGACGAAGGAAGTGCTGACACTCAAGTGTACAGCGAATATCGTGATTCGGCAGAACAGCCGGTAACGGATGCAAAATCGTGGGAGGAAATCGGGAAAGAATTCCGGCTGATGCTGTTCGATATTCTCCACCGGTTCCGGGAAGACATAAGAAAAAATAAATAATACCGCTATAACCCGGGAGCAATCACCAGTCCAGGTTCTCCCAATGGAATTTTCTCTCTTTTGCCTCGAGTTCTTCAGGACTCAGGTGTGATGGCATACAAATGCAGCGGTGCTCTATAAAAATACCTCACTGAAAGACCCCTGCGGTTCTCCTGATCTGCACGCTCCGTAAACATTTGCGTCGCAATCATGAAAGACTGGAAGGAGTCCCTCGCGTGCAGCACATTCCTCTGTCTCTCAGTGATATTGCTATACCGCAGCTGGGTTCATTCAAAGAAGTGTCTTAAGATGCAAATCTTTTATAAAAAAATACTTCGCGGTAAAAACTCTTAAAAAGGAGAAAAATTTATGAGATCAGAACCGGGGTTTCCGGTGTTTCGGGAGGCAGTCTCTGCAATAGACCGGCCTGCCCTCGGTTGGCTTGAAGGGGACTTCGCACTCTTTTCCACAGTCTGAGCAGACTGTCTTTGTCATTTCTCTGGGACCGAAGTTTCTCGGGCCACCAAAACTCTTTCTTTCCATTGTATTACTCGTGCAGCTTTTGATCTGCCTATAAATATTTCTGCCAAGAATATAAATACATCTGTATAGAGGCCAGAGTTTTTTCCCATTGCCATTCAATTAGGGAATAATTTCACACCCATTGAATTTTTCATGGGAAAAATCTGAAGAATGAATTGTCCCATCTGTTATAAGATCTTTTACCTTGGGAAGAGCTTCAGTAAGGCAGTTTTGAAGATATTCTACAGTACTGCAGATTGCCTGCCGCCCGGCTTCTCCCCACGGTTTTGTGATATTGGAATAGAGACACCTTCCCCCGCAAAATCCGAAAATTTTGCATTCAGTGCATTCCCCGTTTACCGTGATGACTGCAAGGTCCAGCGGGTCAGCATCCCGTATATGCCCCACGTAATACTTTGCCATGCCAATCATCACCGGGCAGGGGGCGATGTACCCGTCAGTCATAATGCTATAGTTAGCATAACCCGATCCGCACCTCAGCCGGCTCCGGCGCCCTTGGAGCAGATCTTCCACCGGGTCGAGAAATGGATACCAGCGCAGCACCTCGCCCTCATTTTCCATATGATCAACCCAGTCTGTCACGAGACTAAGGATACCTGGATTGTAGCTCTTCCGGACCCATTCATCAAACTGGCGATGTGAAAAATCATTAGTAAAATTTGCATCCAGTTGCCAGTGAATCGAGGAAAAGGAATAATCCGGGTTGTCTGACAGCCAGTGAACTGCATCAGCAATATCCGTGCTCTCGTTTACCGTCATACGGGCAATAAGCTCACGGTTATACCCGTCATGACGGATTTTTTTAATATTCTCCATTACCTTCCGGTATGTCCCTGCACCCCGGTTTGCATCCGTGAGTCCCTCCCGTCCGTCAAGAGAAACAAGAATCGTTGAGAAACGGTTGATGATTTCCGGAAAAAGGTGGTCGAGCAGGAGACCGTTGGTCTGTATCATGAACTGCTGCACTGGCGCCTCCCGGACAATCCTGTCAATCAGATCCGCCCGAAGGAGAGGTTCGCCGCCATAGAACGTAAGCGTGGGGGCGGGATCTTTTTCCAGGAAACCATAAAGCAGGTCAAGACTGACGTTCAGTTCAGGGGGAAGATGGGGATCGATTTCGATCTGGGGTTCAGCTTTATCCTTACTCTCTTCCAGGTCATCAAATGCCCGTGCCCGGCAGTACCTGCAGCAGAGGTTGCAGTTATCAGTGAGGATAAGATGGAAGTACAAGAAAATCCATCACATTATGAAACGTGACAGACAATAAAACAGGGACATTCTGATCACTCAGTCTTACGAGCACGAATATTTTATCGGCTCGTTGATGCTTTTTTTAGGAATGTAATATGCCGGCACGTGGACATTCGCCGTCCTTTTCATGGAATGCGGCTGACTATCACACCAGTTCTCAGGCGCAGCAGCAATGGGCACAGGAACTTATCGCAAAACTTGCTCTCCGCGGGTCCGAACATGTACTCGATAGAGGCTGTGGTGATGGGAAAGTGACTGCTGCAATCGCAGAAAGCGTTCCATACGGGGCGGTTGTGGGTGTTGACAGTTCCCCGGAGATGATCCAGTTTGCCCGCGGGCATTTCTCGGATAATCAGCATCCCAATCTCTTGTTTATTGAGATGGCTGCAGAGGCATTACAATTTTTTGAAGAATTTGATGTCATCTTCTCAAGTGCTGCACTTCACTGGGTGAATAATCACCGTCCGGTACTTTCCGGTATTGCCCGAAGTCTGCGCCCTGGAAGAAGGATCTTAATCCAGATGGGAGGTAAAGGGAATGCAGATCAGGTGTTCAGGGCGCTCAATGTCCTGCTGGGGAACCAGTGCTGGCGTCAGTACTTTAAGGGCTTCTCGTTCGCCTTCGGTTTTTTCGGCATCGAAGAATATAGAAAATGGCTGTCAGATACAGGGCTTGCGTCAGTCCTTGTGGAGCTGATCCCAAAAGACATAGTGTTCCGGACACGGCAAGACTTTGGTAGCTGGATCCGGACTACGTGGCTCCCCTACCTGCACCGGATACCAGAGGATCTGCACACGGCATTTATTGAAGCCCTCATTGACCAGTACCTTTCGATGTTCCGGCAGATACCAACGGGGCAATTCACATTGGCATGGTCCGGCTGGAAATCGAGGCAGAAAAGACAGGATGAGTCATACTGCATGCTGCGCAACTTATAAACAATCCCTCTTTTAATTCTCCTTAATGTCAGTGGACCGGTATTATGATCAGGAAATCGAGACGATGGAACGGGGAGATCTTGATGCTCTGATAGATGAACGGGTGCGCTACACGGTGCAATATGCCGCTGAACACTCTCCTTTTTACCGGAACTGGTTTCGTGAAAACAGGATCAATCCTGATGAGATCCGTGAACATGAAGACCTGATCAGTCTCCCGGTTGTTTCGGGTCATACTATACGGGAACACCAACCCCCTGTCAACCCTGAATTTGAATTTCTTTCCACTGATTGGAACAACCTGTTTTCGATCCAGGAAACAAGCGGTACCAGCGGCATTCCAAAAGGATTCTTTCTTACCTGGGATGACTGGAAGCGGTATGCCGAGAAGTATGCCAGAAGCTTTGTCTCGCAGGGATTCTCAAATACGGATCGGGTCGTGGTCTGTGCCTCGTACGGTATGAATGTAGGCGCGAATACAATGACGATAGCGGCCCAGCGTATAGGGATGTGTATTATCCCTGTCGGTAAATGCACATTTGAATCGCGGGTTCTGAGAAATTACAAGCCAACGGCAATTGTAGGGAGCGTCTTCAAACTGCTCAGGCTTGCACGCCGGCTCACTGCTGAGGGTCTTCAACCTTCACAGATTTCAATCAATAAGCTTGTTGCAGGAGGTGAGAGTTTTGCCGATGAATCCCGCACTTACCTTGCAGAACAATGGGAGTGTCCTGTCTACAATACCTATGGCAGCACTGAAGGAACGATGTGCGGAGAATGCATGCAGCTGGCCGGCCTCCACGTTCCTGAAGATCTTGTACATCTTGATGTGTATGATCCCCGCATGAAATCATTTGTTAAAGACGGGGAGTGCGGGCGGTCAGTACTGACAACGCTTCTGCCGGTCGGGGAAAAGACCGGAATGCTCCTGATCAATTATGATACTGAGGACACGACGGTTGTCATTTCCCGTAACCGGTGCAGGTGCGGCAGGACCCATATGCGGATATTCAACCCCCAGCGGGAAGCTGAGACAGTATGGGTCTATGCAAATTCCATAAACCGGGTTGATGTCGAGGCAGCAGTTTTCCAGCACAAGAGTATGGAATATCTGACCGGCGAGTACGAAGCATTCCTGTATGATGGAGAAGTATCCGGTGAAGCAGCTCTCCGCGTAAGCCTGGAATGTTTTGATGTGGATCGTTGCAATAAAAAGCTGGTTGAGGATCAGTTTATTGACCGATTCTTAAAGAACAAGCCCGGCCTTGCTCACCTTTATCATGACGGGAATTTCCCCATCATTTTCAACTTCACTGGTCCCGGCGGGCTCGAACTCCATAAACTGAGAGGACGCCCGAGACGCCTTGTGGACAGAAGGGGACACTGACACAAACATTCCGGAATGCCGGTGTGGTTATAACCATGAAAATCACCGGATGGGACGCCAGTCCTGAGCCCCACGGGCGGTTCTGTTCCTGCACCCGCCAAAAAAAGGTTTATGCCCTGCCTCCCGGGACCGTCCCTGTCGGAGCTGCGGGGAATGCGCTTCTCCTTCTCACAAGATTAACGGCGCAACTGCTGATTAAACCTGAAATTTGACCGAAATAACCAAAACAGAGCGATTATAAAGGGACTCTAATCGGCCTTAATAGTGTGTCACAATACTAAAAATACCCTCAAAATTTTGGTAAAAATTCAGACTTCGACGGGCTTCCGACGGAAACCTTTTATATTATCAGGCGTTAACTCTCATTATCAAAACCCGATAGAGGTTTTGAGGTGTTTAAATGGGAACCAAAATTGGAAAAGAAAAGATTCAACGCGAAAAAGGATATCTTTACTTCATTGGCAAGGACGGCTACGTTTGGGCTGCTCCGATGAAGCACAACAAGACCGGCAAGAAGAAGAAAGTCGGCACTGAAAAGATCGCAAAAGAATCCGGTTTCATGTACTATATCGGCAAGGACGGATTCGTCGCGAAAGCCAAGATGAAAAACGCGTAACTTCACTTTTGCTATTGCACGCAGTCCGTCTGCATGCCGGAAATCCGGCATAGCGGGACTGCATACATGTTTTCCTGCAGCCCGGTGCCTCGCGATCCCGCTGGTAATCTGTTTTCATGTCATGAGTCAGGAACAAACCACGTCGTATCTCCTTGAGTCCCTCAATAAAGATCACTTTGAGAGAACTGTCGGGTATTAAGGTGATAAATACACCGATCTCTTATCTGATCTGATTGCAGGATTGCCGTCCTTGAGGGAAAGATAGAGAAAGAAATGTTTTTTGTTTCTTCCAGGATCATAATAGTAACGATCAAATAGTAACGATCACCGAATCCATGCAGAGTCAGGCTACTGAGTGGATTGATCGGGTAAGCTGATGGTAAATCCGGTAATGACTTCGCTGATTAATAATACGTTTGCAGAATGGACGCATGGCCTTGATACCCGCGAGAGTATGATCTCGATCTTCTCCCATATCCGTGACATCCCGTACTCGCTTATTGTGCCTGTGTCCGACCCCAAAACCTCAGAGATACAGTTACTCAAAGCGGGTAAAGGATCATGTGGTCCCAAGCACTACCTGCTCGCAGAAATGTTCAGGAAACTGAATGTAAGCGTGGTGTATGCAACAATCGCCTTTTCGTGGAACGACCCGGATCTCCGCTATCCGTCAGGACTCCGGAAACAGGCTGAACGACTCCCGATAGCACACCACCTTGCCTGCCGTGTGCAGATCGGTTGCCGCTGGATACTCGTTGATGCAACATGGGACCGGCCTCTCGCAAAAGCCGGGTTCCCGGTTAATGATCACTGGGACGGGTATTCTGAGACGAGATGTGCCGTGAAACCGCTTAAACCCCCTGTGCGTACAGCGTCCTGTCACAATCTGACAAACGAGCTATGTCGGGTAAAAGACGAGGCAGAACTCTTCCCCATAGATGGTGAGAAAGACCACTGGCATGCAGAGGACCGGGCATGCTATTATCGTGAAAAGGCTGCTGTGCGTACACCGGATGAGGCCGAGCGGATTGTACAGTTTTATCTTGAGTTTGAGAACTGGCTGGTTAACGTGCGGCAACAGAAATAGTTGCACTATTCTAATGATTCCCGGTTGAGATCGCCCTCAAAAATCTGCCAACAGGTTCTTCTTGTTCCTTACTTTAAGGTTTGCCGCAAAGGTTCGGGCAAGAAGCGGATTAACCACCCGGGGAGGCAGCCCGAGAGCTGCGGCAGTTCGCTGGGCGAGTACGATCGGATCAGGAGAGCCATCACCTGCAGAGGCAAGTACGGCCTCATGGATCTTCTGGAGATATTCAAGTGCACTGTCCATCTGGCGGTACGCAGCATCCCCAGCCCGTGGCTCGTCCCAGGATGAGAGAAGAACACGGATACTGCTTATTCCCCGGAGCCTTTTTATAGATTTCACGGAAGCGGCGGCATCATCATAGACCGGCAGGTCGCCTGCAACCGGGACTGCATCACCGGATACGAGCGCCCCTTCTCTGTGCAGGAAAAGAGAGACTGAACCCTTCGAATGGCCCGGCGTATGGAACACGAGCATTTCCCCAGCCCGGGTCTCATCGGGTTCGATCGTATCCCCGTCCACCAGTTCGTGATCAACCTGTACGGGTCCTCCCACAAGCGTGGCGAACCCGGGCACCGGACGGTCGCGGTTCTGGAGACCGATATCCTCAATCCATGACCTCTCAGCCGTATGTGCCGCTATGCTGCACCCGGTCATCTGCCGAATTGCCCGTGCCGCTCCTATGTGGTCAGGGTGTGAATGGGTAAGGACGATAAGAGCGATCTCTGATGGATCGCGACCGGTAGATCTGATGGATTCAAAAATTTCTTTCTCGCAGCCAGCTACACCCGTATCGATCAGGGTAATTGTGTTTCCATAGACAAGATAGGAGTACACAAAACGGTCGAGATTCATACCGGGTCCGATCGGGATCCTGAACGAGTGCCTGATCGCATGGATGGAAGGGGTGACCTTCATAAGATCTCCTTTGTTCGGGAATATTAGTCAGGGAAGGATATATTGGTGGGGGATGGACCGTCAGGGTGAGCAATAAGCTGCAAGGTGGGAAGGGATCCAGCATATGAAGGCGACGGTGCTGACCAAGGCTTGCGAGCTGGTAGGGTTACCCCGTTCCCTCATCCTCCGGGGGGGTACCCCAGTCAGGTACACCCGCTCACCACTCATTTCCTCTGGACTCCATGTTTGGAAACCTGGTCCAGGCATGAACAGGCGGTTCCGGTACAGGTCGGCAGTGACGGAACCACCAATTACTGGAAAGGGATTCCGCCGGGGTTTACCATGTCCCGAAACGGTTGCTTTCTGATGTCCTGATCATGGCAGGTCCGTATTGGTGAGGATAATAATAGCATTTTTTTTGAATGAAATGACCTTGATTGTATTAAACTTGTCCAAAACTGCATGGGCCCGTCGTGATTCGAACACGAGATCTTCGCCGTGTGAAGGCGACGTCATAGCCAACTAGACCACGAGCCCGATGCATCGACCGGGAATTGAACCCGGGCTATAGGCTTGGAAGGCCTAAGTCATACCACTAGACCATCGATGCAATGATGCTTTACAATTTTAGCGAGCAGGAGTATTAATCATTCCCATCCTCTAATTTTAAGAAATAAAAAATAATGGTATGAAGTGTTTACCTATACTCGCGTTCCGTCCACCAAAGTGGTAAAAAAGTAATTACCGGTCTGATAGCAATCCCCTCACAAGACCTCGCCGGGAATGCAATCAGTTCAGGAAAGACCTTCGTACTTATTTAAGAAATTCATCCCGTTTGGGTATGATCGGTGTGTCCTTTTTCCAGATATGGATATCCCTGGCACGATCAAAGTTGAATTTTGCCTCATCAGGATTTCCCATCTCTTTATAACATACACCGATATGGTTCCATGCACTCGCGTTATTGGGCATCTGGTTTGCTACCATTTTGAATGTTTGGATTGCCGATTCGAGATATTTGTTGCTCATATACAATACCCCAATCATTTCGAGTGTCTCACCCAGATTAAAAAGAAGTTCGGGATTTTCCGGCGCAAGTTCCACCGCCCGAAGTAATGATTTGAGCGCACTGATATTGTCACCCATTTCCCGGTAACAGAGGCCCTTGTCATTCCAGACATGCGGAAGTTTATCGTCAATCTCCAGGGCTTTATCGAACGCCGTAATCGCTTCAGTATATTTCTTTTCCCGAATATACAGACTAACCCCTTCCTTGTAATAGGCTGTGGCTTTACCGAGAAACTTATCAAACATCTTCCCTGCGGGCTTGGAAGACTTTTGGGAGGCAACGTCTGCAAGATGTGCCGCAGCTTCCTGCGCTTCATCACGAATTATTACATCTTTAAATGTCGCCGTGACGTCGCGCATCATTCCGGCAGCTGCAATGAAATTTCCTTGACCATCATATACCGGCATAGCTTTTGTCCAGATTGTCCAATCACCTCCATCCTTTTTTACTGCTTTTGTGACCGCAATAATCGGGCCTTTTGCGACCCTGCTGACTATCATATATTTTTGTTGCCTGATCACATCATCAGGCTCGAATATGAGATTTATGAGCATTTTTCTTCGGGTTCCAAAAAAAGGTTCTGAATAGGCATAATCACCTTTTCCAATTATATCGCTTGCTTTAATATCTGTCAGCTGTTCCATGGGAGCGTTCCACGCCACAACCACTCCTTCACGATCTATCGCAAAGCTGGGATCAGATGAAAAATTGATCATATCCAAAATAATCCGCTTGGTTGAGCCCAGATTTCTTCCAAGATATGTCCTTTCCACAGCTGTTTTAACCATGGTGACCAGTTCGCGGAACTGCATCTGCGGGTCTTCGCCTTTTTGTAAGAAAAAGTTTGCACCATTATTGATTGCTTCGATTGCTGTGTGTTCATGCCCGACACCCGTAAAAATTATCACCGGTGTTGTATCCCCTTCCGAGCGGAGAATTTTTAAAAATTCAATTCCATTGAGCTCCGGCATATCATAATCGACGATGATGGCATCAAAGGTTTTTTCCGGAAGAATCTTTAGTGCCTCGGTTGCTGATTGTGCGGTATGGACACTCATCTCACGGGAACGTTCGGAGAACAGCTTGAGCACTTCGAGCAACGCGGGTTCATCATCGATCAATAAGACAGAGAGCAAGGAAAAACCACCTTTATTATTAGTTCAATGAGTCCCGGCAGATATAAATATAGGCCTTTTTGACACGCCCCCGGTATACCCAGACATGACAAAGAGAAGGTCAGTGGTCAGAATGATCTGGAAGGCAATACTCGTGTATTAATACGATGTGTTTTAACCGGACGAAGTGTTGACCGGATAATAAGAATTAGAAATGATATCAAAAAAAAAAAATGAAGCCGGAGTGTTAGTACCCGTGCATTTCAGATTCTATTGCCTCAAGATTTGCAATCCGCTTTTCAAGTGGAGGGTGAGTGGAAAAGAGCTCCATGATAGTCTTCCCTGAGAGTGCCGGAATGATAAAAAATGCATTTGCGCTCTCAATTTTTGCCTTTGCCTCGACCGGCACTACATCCATCCGTCCGCTAATCTTGTTTAATGCAGAGATCAGTGCCCTTGGATTTTTCGTAATATAAGCACTGCCTCGGTCTGCTGCTAATTCGCGGTACCGTGAAAGTGCGAGAATAAGCAGGGTACTTACAGCGTACACAACGATCGAGACAATCCAGACAATGATCGTTCCACCCCCTTCCCGGTCACGTCCTCCAAACAGTGCAGAAAAGAAGAAGCTTTGCATAATCATCGAAGCTATCATCGCGATAAAGCTGGCCATCGTCATGGTCAGGATGTCTCGGTTCTTCACGTGGGAAAGCTCATGAGCGAGGACAGCCTCAAGTTCATCCTTATTCAGGAGGCGCATAATTGAGTCTGTGCAAGCAACGACCGCATGTGTTGGACTCCGACCTGTTGCAAAAGCGTTAGGGACCGGGCTCTGCATGATTGCAACCTTAGGGAGGGGAAGGTCAGCCTCTTTGCAGAGCTTCTCTACCATCTGGTGCAGTTCAGGATATTCATCAGCTTCGAGGATACGTGCCCTCGTCGACCAGAGTACCAGCTTATCAGAGAAGAAGTACTGGACTAATCCCATTCCTACAGCTAATAATACGATTAACCAGAGACCCGCTCCAAATGCTAGGAGTATCGTCATGAATACCAGGTAGAGGATGAACAATAAGAACATCGTCAGCCAGACCCTGCCGGTAAGGCCCCAGTCACGTTTCCATTCCATAGTTAGTACATGTACGTACCGTACGCTCATAAACCATTCGAAGACTGCAATAAATTACCGTTCATTTACGCCGATTGCGATAACAAAACTGACAATAAACCCAGTAACTCCGGTCGGAATTTGCTCGGTACTGCGACAGCAGGATCAATACAGAAACTATTTTCTTACCAACATCTGACTGGTACTTATGACAGAAGCCGATCCCGAAGCCCTGGCTGATGTGGCATACGGTATCTTTGAGCATTCCCTGACCCGGGGGCTCCAGACACAGGGCAAATATCTTTATGCACTGGTCGAGGGCGGCAATGACTTCAAAGCGGAACTCTCCGAGATTTTTGACATGTTCGCTCGTGAATATCCGCAGCTAGCTGAGGCGATGCTGAAACGATTTTCCGATATCGATACAATCTATACCATGCTCTGTAATGGTGAAGGTGTGATCCCATCTCAGACCACGCAGACGTACTGGATCGTGCAGGATGCACCAGACAGCGCTCCAGAGGCAATCGAAGATGAAAACGCGGGAAAATGGCTGATTTTTCAAGAGCCCGGGCTTATCGATTCGGCATGGAAGAAGGTCCGCGACGCGACCGTCGCACACGATCTCGGCATATCTGCAAAAGTGAGCACATCAAAACCCAATCCGGAATCACGTGATAACCGAAAAGTTATCTATATATACACAAAAGATTGGGCGGATGAGGCGGATGTGATGCGGGTGCGCGAGAAACTCCGTATCTTGGGTTTCAGTGAACGGATAGGGTACAAGCGGAACATCGAGACGTTTGCAGGGCAATATGCAAGGAAAGGGAAACGGGTAACCTATTATTCGGCATGACGTTATAATGTTCAGATTCTTTTTATAAAACAGAAAAAAATGGCATTAAAGCCAAAGTAACTTTTATAACATGTTTAATGAAAAATGGCTGATAGTGAAAGAAAAAAATTATGCTTTTCTTTCCTTGTTCTTGGGGCGAAGATTCTGGTAGCCACACTTGCGGCAGCTGGTAGCGCGGATTGCATTGCGGGCGTTGCAATGCATACATATTTTCACGTTGAGTAATCGAGCTTCGGCTTCGGGGAATTTTGCCATAGAAACACACTCCTGTCTGCCCTTATTACAAAGCTGTGAGACTTATTAACCATTTGTGTCACGTGCTCAATGGTCTGTATTCCCGTATGAACCAGTCCCGGAACGCAGTAAGCGCCAGCGCCCGGTGAGACATTCTGCTTTTTACTTCAATCGGGAGCTCTGCAAGTGTCCGCTCCTCTATTTCGAAGATCGGGTCATACCCAAATCCCCCTATCCCCCGGGACATCGTAACGATCCTGCCGTGGATCGTGCCAGAAAAGACACGGATCCCGTCGTTATCCGCGAATGCAATCGCTGTCGTGAAGTGTGCGTTCCGATCCTCCACATCCTTCATAATTTTGAGAATTCCGGCGTTACCGATTGTGTGCAGCACATATGCGGCATAGGGACCGGGAAATCCTTTCAGGGCGTCTATGGAAAAGGTGGTGTCATCGATAATGAGTGGGGTAAGAAGACGATCGAATGCATATTGCGCCTTCTGTCGTGAGATCTCGCTCACGTCTTCAGAGCGAAGTTCAGGAATATCAAGGGATACATGAGTCACTTCAAGAGTGCTGCCAAAAAATTCCGCAACCTCCCTCACTTTATCAGCGTTGCTCGAAACCATAGTGAGTATTATAAATATCTCCCCCTTAGTTCGATCTCATGTTCACGCATGATGACCTGTTCAGCTTCCACAAATGTCTCTGCATATCCAGCCGCAAATGCTGCTTTTAGTATATCAGCACGTTCAGGTGCCGTGCTCTCCAGTGTCTGGAAAAGGACGTGAACATCCACCCCGCGTTGCTCGATCTCGGAACTCACTTGTGCTAACCCAAAATCAATCAGCACACACGTACCGTCATGCTCACACAGGATCATGTTACTGGTCGTGAGATCGCCATGTATTATCCCGGCTGCATGGAGCTTGCCGATTATTTGCCCCGCTTTGTAGGCTCCTTCTTCATTGAGATCCTCAGTTAACAGTTTCCCCTTTATCAGCTCCATCACTATTGTATCTGCGGTGATGTCACTCATGATTGGTGTGCGTACTCCTCCTTTGCGTGCGGCGGCGATCAACCGTGCCTCCGCTCGGGTCCGCTCTGCTATAAGTCGTTTATCGAGCGCGGGCACGCGATACAGTTTCGAAGCCCGGTGCTTTTCCACTTGATCATTCTGGACCGTTACAACTGCCTCCGCACCTTTTTTTTGGGTATTATACCCCGGGAGTATATGATTACCTGACCGGGTAATCTTATGCTTCCAAGTCACTTCGACTTCATCGGAGCGGAACGATGGTTTGATCTGTGAATCCTCAACAGGAATGGACGAACCGCTCTCCAGCATCAGTTTTCCCGTGTAAGCGATCATCGCGCCATTGTCGCCGAGGTATTTCTGTTCGGGAACATAGAACTTCGCCCCGCGAGCCTCACACATTATACGAAGCATTTCCTGCAACCGCCGATTTGCTCCCACGCCACCAACTAAAAGCACCTCGTCTTTTCCGGAAAGCGACATGGCACGCTCGGTCACTTCAACACACATTGCGAAGGCGGTTTCCTGCAAGCTGAAGCATACGTCGGGGAGTGTTTCCTTGCTGGCTTGCGCTGCTGAAACAAGTCCTGAGAATGCAAGGTCCATCCCTTTGACCGTATACGGCAATTCGATGTATTGTCCGTTTTTTGCCTGGGTCTCGATGATCGGACCGCCGGGATGAGGAAAATTCTTTGACCGTGCAAACTTGTCAAGTGCATTGCCGATGCCGATATCGAGCGTCTCCCCAAATATCCGGTACCGCCTGTTCAGGTACCCTATTACTTGGGTGTTCGCACCACTTGCATAAAGAACGATCGGATCACGGCATCCTGTGGCAAAACACCCGATTTCTACATGAGCTATACAATGGTTAACACCTACCAGAGGAATATCCAGTGCCAATGCGAGCGATCGGGCTGCAGTTGCAACTGTCCTCAGGCATGGTCCGAGTCCAGGGCCTTGCGAGAATGCAATTCCTGTAACCTTCTCCGGTTCCTGAAGGACCGAAGAGATGAGATCTTTCATTACTGATGCATGATGCTGTGCTGCTTCACGAGGGTGAATTCCACCCAGAGCCGGTCTGTATGGTCGGGAGACAAGTGAAATGAGATCGTGATTAAAAAGAGCGGCACTGAGGTTCCATGCTGTCCCCTCAATTCCCAGTATCTGCCCAAAAACAGGCATTGAATTTATTTTCTGAATTCAGTATATCCGCACTTTCCGCAGGTGGTCCGGTCCTTGTGGTCCGCCATCATTACGCCAGGTCCACAGCGTGGGCAGTATTTTTTGTTCGTGGCAACTTTTGCACCCTCGATCTTGAAATATGCACTTCTGTTTTGCCCCTTTTGTCCTGCTGCCTTCTTTGCTGCTGCCATCGTTACGCTGTCCCCTCTTCTTTTGGCTTAGGCATTCCGCGCGCTGCAAGGTAGGGACGTTCTGTCTTACTCCTCCTCTCTTCATTATCATAGATGCGTGCTGAACCGCTGATCTCTGTTTTCCCAAAACTGCTGTGCAGAGTATCAAGTGTTACCTGTTGCTCTTTTACATTGAGCAGGGCACAAAGTTTGCCGATTATCTGCATACGGGAGGGGGTTGCGCCATCGTATTTGAGGTTGAATTGAACCTCTCTTCTGGATAAAAGCTCATTTCTTTTATCGCTTATGATCTCAATGTCCATCGATATCCTGTAATTATTGGAAACCGGGTTATTTATACTATGAGCCTTACGTAGACACGGATAATATCAAAAAAAGGGAATACAAGGATATCATGAATAAAAATGAAAATTTATGCATCCGAGCGGATAAAGTGGCTAAGGAATTGTTGGGCGATATATTTTGCTTCGGAATTTACTGTGCGGAGAACTACTCCATGACGTGGTTGTCCATATAACACAATTGCACCATCAGGAGCTGCGATCACCAGCGGGATCACCGCGAGATCCTCCTCTCCATCAACAATAACGGTAGCCGGAGGATGCTCAACCGCATGTTCAAGTGCGCGGATCAGATCGTCAGTCAATGTGCCGGCGGGATTTTTCACCCTGATACACTCCCCACAGATTAACGGCACCTTTCTGCACGGTGAGCGCATGGTATAACCGTCAACGACAGCGACTGCCGGGACGATACCCTTCTTCTGAAGGTTGTGGGTAACAACATCGCCGACAGCATATACAATGTGGCCTAAAATTTCCGGAATAATCTCATCAAGGTTCCGGTGCAATTCTCCAAAGGGCTCCTGGAAAAGTTTCCGGTGCTCTTCGGGAAGATTAAGCATCAGCGGACCTTCAGAGCATAACGACCCGGAAGTTTGATGTTCATCCGTTTTGCCACATCGGAATTTTCCGGATCGATAATAACTAGGTAGCCGGACCAGTCTTCGCTCAAATTTGACGTCCCGCAGATTA
Organism: Methanoregulaceae archaeon; assembly: GCA_015660885.1. Lineage (GTDB taxonomy): Archaea > Halobacteriota > Methanomicrobia > Methanomicrobiales > Methanospirillaceae > Methanoregula. The sequence continues at coordinate 34,704 of JACTUB010000017.1, forward strand.
CGCAGTTTTCACCATCCACAACCCGGTGACAGTCACGGCAGACTTTTCCCTGTTTTTTCTTATTCGCCGGTGGCATTCTCCTTCCTCTTGCTCTTGCCCTTCTCCTTTGCTGCCTCTTTTGGTGCACTCGAGGATTTCAGGTCTTTTTCTTTCTCCTTATTCATCTCTTCTTCAAGCCAAAGAGTAGTTCCAAGCCCTGCCTGTCGCATCGTGAGTCCGATCTTGCTGTCACGTGGCTCACGCTCATTCAGGGAGAGAGTCACTATGCGGACACGGACTACATCACCAACGCCAATAAACCGTTTTGACTCCTGGCAGATGAGCCTGGCATTCTTCTCATCGTAGTTGATATACTCATCCGAGATCTGACTTACATGCAGCATAGCATCAATGGGACCGAGGCTGACAAAAGCCCCGAAACTCGTCGTCTCAACAACAAGTCCTTCAATGACCTCCTGCAGTGTAAGACGGAGCACCATGGCTTCAAACTTTACATCATAATAAACGCCTCCGTCTCCGGGTACGAGTTCGCCTTCACCAACATCCTGGACTTTCGTCACACAAATGAAGATCCCAATCTCCTTATCGATGCTGCCTTCAAGCTGCTCCTGCAGGACCTCAAGAATCACTTTTTCAAGTTTTTCACCCAGTCGCTGGGGGGGCACCCGCACTTTGTCTTCGAGCATCAACCTATGATACATACATTACCTCCGCAATATCTCCAGTTTTTTCTGATTTCTCATTGATATCACGCCAATACCGCGTGTGAACAGTGCGTCCCTGATACGACGGTCATTGGTAACCACCATACAGGCATTCAGGGCCGCATATTCAATCATCTGCGCATCGACAGATCCTGATTTCAGATCGCCACTATCTATGACAGTGCATCTCTCACCAAGCACAAGACCGTGCCGGGCGGCGGCACCGTCACGCCCTTTTATCCGTGAAATTCCGGTAAGCTCCCTTATAACACCTGATAACACGAGTGGTTCAAATGCTCCAAGAAGCATGCGAAGCTCATCGAAGAGATCAATCTGGAACTGCGCCGGCATCATGAGTGCATTGGCGTCCAGAAGGATCTTCACTCGCTCAGGACTCCCATCCCTATTAACCGCCAGCGTGCTCCCACCTGCCGGCTGATCGCTATCCTTGAACCCAGTTCTGCACATACAGGACGCTTCAGCTGAATCTCAATAGTATCCTTTTTTGTATTGCTGACAATACCTACAGTCACCGCCGTCCCGACTGAGAGCATCAGCGGTTCGCTGTGTTTCAATGGTTCAATAACCAGCTCATTTGTTGCTCCTACTACCCTTTCCATGAGCGTAACCCGGCATCGGATTTTATCCCATACCGGGGGAAGTTTACTCTCGTAACCCAGTACCTGTCCTGCAAGTGCATCGCTTTTTGTCAGAGCTGGATCGAGTTTGGTCCCGACGCCAAGGAGTCCTCCGGGAGTGGCCTCAACTACTTTATGAGAACCGGCATTGATTGACGTGACTTTTGTAGTGATAGGAATCCATTTTATCCTGTTTTCGATCTGTGTCTGCCTGCCTGGCCGAATTTCGATATCGTCACCTTCGCGGAGGATGCCCCGAATAAGAGACCCTCCGACGACGCCACCTTTTACGTCTTTCCAGTTACAACCAGGTTTATTGACATCGAATGAACGAGCGATAAGCATTACAGGTTCGGCATTGGGATCCCGTACTGGTTCGGGAATTGTCTTATCGAGTGCCTGCACGAGAGCACCGATATTGATTCCTTTCTGGGAGGAGACCGGAATGATCGGGGCGTTCTCAGCGATTGTCCCTTTTATGAAATTTTTGATCTCATGGTAGTTATCGATCGCCTCTTTCTGGCTGACTACGTCAATCTTGCTCTGGACAATCACAATATTTTTTATACCAACAAGTTCCAGTGCCATCAGATGCTCTTTTGTCTGTGGCTGCGGACATTTCTCGCTTGAAGCGATGACCAGCATCGCCCCATCCATTAATGCCGAACCAGAAAGCATCGTAGCCATGAGTGTCTCATGTCCAGGGGCATCGACAAAGGATACGGAACGAAACGGTGTTCCCTTTCCGCCGCATACCGGGCAATCTGGGTTGGTTGAAAAGGTGTCATTACCTTCGCACCTCTCGCACCGGTAAAATGTTGCGTCAGCATACCCAAGACGGATCGAAATGCCTCGCTTCACTTCTTCACTATGCCGATCTGTCCACGTCCCCGTGAGAGCGTTTACGAGCGTAGTCTTGCCGTGATCGACATGACCTACGACACCTATATTGACACTGGGAACTGTCACGTCATGCAAATGAAATCGAACCTCCTTACTCTGTATATATTGGGCATACTTATACATAACCAGTGAGGACGCCTATCGGTGGAAAACCTGCAGTTTTCCCACACTCTTCACTCCTTGAATGCAGATTCTGAGCCAAGCACTAGCAAGTATTACTATTGCCGATATTTTATCGAAACGTTAAACATTCTTGTGGCATCATACAATCATGAGGATCTCTATGACGATGGATAATGAGCTCTCACGCATTGGGATATCCCTGCCCAAGCACCTGCTCGACCAGTTCGACGAAATCATCAATTATCGTGGCTATTCTTCAAGATCAGAAGGGATACGGGATGCGATTCGGAGCTATATCCAGCACTATAAGTGGATGGCGGATGTTAAGGGAGATCGGCAGGGAGTAATCACGATGATCTACGATCATGACCAGCGTGGCCTGTTAACGATGCTTACTGATATCCAGCACGAATTTAAAGCAATAATCCAGGCATCTCTCCATTCTCATGTAACCGAGAATCGTTGCCTTGAAGTGATCCTGCTAAGGGGAGACGGGACTCAGCTTAAGGCACTGGCTGAACGACTAATGTCACAGAAAGGAGTAGAATCGGTAAAACTGACTACTATCGGGCTGGAGGATTAACCACCTCCTTCGCAGCTCTGGTCGATATTTTTCCACGCATCCTGCAGTTCGCTCCCAGAAGCAAACGCTCGTTCCTTTTCGATTACTTTCTTTGCGTCATCAATGAATGCCTTTGTTGATTTCTCGGGACCGGATGCCGGAATAAGAGTATCAATGCGGTACAGGAGGCTTGTACTGTCCAGTTCGGCAAACACCTCTCCCCGTACCTGTTCGATGCGCAGGATGATGCCGGTAGTGCCGGTCCGCGGGTACCGCGCCCGCATTCCGAGAGTGATCTCTTCTGCTAACATATTGGAAAATGATGTCTATTCTGGTATAAAGGTGTTTTTACTGATACAGAAACTACATCCTCATCTTCCTGAGTACCCCCACAATATCTTGGGTAGTACGGCGAGGCTCCCCGTCACCTGACGGATCAGATGATCCCTTGAGAGAAAAAAAGATCTGGCTGATGGCCTCGCCATGTGAAGGTCCATACCCTCCTTCGAGGATGAGTGCTAACGGTTGATCGGTCGCTTTCATCAACATCGCAGTAAGAATACCAAAATCAGGCGGAAACAGAAGCATACCACTTTTCGGGTCATCAAAAAGTGCATCCTGGCCTGCAGACACGATCACAGTGTCGGGTCTGAACTGTTCGAGAGCTGGGATAAACACTTCCTGAAAAACAAAACGATAATCGGCTATGGATGATCCAGCTCGCAGAGGTGCGTTGATAGTAAATCCCTTGCCCTTTCCGGTACCTATTTCATCCACCCAGCCGGTATGAGGAAAGATGTTACCCTGGTGGATTGAACAGAAGAGCACATCGTCATCCGCGAAAAAAATTTTCTGTGTACCATTCCCGTGGTGGAGATCCCAGTCAATAATCGCAACTTTTTTGACACGATCCAGTGCTGCCCTTGCAGCAATTGCAACATTGTTGAAAATGCAAAAACCCATAGCCCGGTCAGGTTCAGCATGGTGTCCTGGAGGACGGACAAAGGCAAAACAGGATTCGCCATCGATTGAACGATTCACCGCTTCTACTGCAGCCCCTGCTGCGCAGGAAGCTACAATAAATGTCTCTGCATCAACATAGGTGTTCTGGTCAAGAAAATATTGTCCCCCGTGCGAAGAAAATTCCCTGATCATATTGATAAATGATGGTGTATGAACCCTGGCAAGATCACTCTCCGGTGCACAAATCGGCGCTATCACCGGTATTCCTTCCGGTACGCCGCCGAGGGCTGCCTTCAGCCGGGTACTGTTCTCATCATGGTTATCCATCTCATGATGAGAGAAAATTTCCCCGTAAATCGCGGAACACCGGACCATAATCGTGTTATCCGTATATTAAATTCCTGCAATCAAAAGGTTTGGTTTGTGACCATTCAAAAAGGAAAAATTACTGGATTGTTGTGCCTTCCATTATAGCGGATTCGGGCACTTCGTATTCGCGTCCTGTAGCAATGACCCGGTATTTGCCGATCGTCTTTACTCCATAGGGATTTCCGGTTGTTGAATATGGCACAATAAATTCACCATTAACACTCGCTTGCTGGTACGTGAATGTTCTGCCGGTATTACTGATCACCGGAACCTGGATAATCCCATCACCCTTAATATGCGCACCTTTTACATATTCAAACACTTTGACATATTTCATATCAGTGATATTCGAGTTGAATACATTGCTGGGAGATTCATGCACCAGCCGGTAATGCCTCAGTGCAGGTACGGTTTCGATGGGGAACGTGATGGCAGGGCTTAACGCAGCAGCGTGGTAACCTGCCGGTGCTCTGAGGTTATATTCAGCCGCACGACTGACGGCATCTGAAGCGTTTACTGCTTCTGCGTCTGTGATCACCGGAAGGGAGACGTGTGAAATGCTCGGGTCGGCATATTCTATATAATAGGCACTCGTGGGAGTTTTGAGCGAACCGTCAAAATTATGGAGGCGCGAGATCATCGTAAGATAATAGGGTTGGGTATTAAGAAGGACTGACTCGTAACTGTTTTGATTGTTCTGCGCAGGGGTAAGGAGCGTCATCTGGTAAGGGTTAGCACCAACTGATGTATTATACCAGGTCGCCATTGCCCAGAATTTAGTTGTATCCATTTCGATATCGGTGATTACATACCGGGTTTTGGCGCGGTCAAGGACTTGATTTCCCTCATCTTCTGACATGGACATGAAGTAGTTTGCTGATCCCGTTGGACCTGTAACTCCTGACTGGAACGGGTTGGCGTTCGGGATCCGTTTGGCAATATAGGTGATCATATGCCCATAGTCCCACCAGGACATAACACCATATGCTTCAGCGGGATACTGAAACGTTTTGGGATTGTAAATAGTGTAGTAATTCACCCCGGTTTCCGGAGTATTATTCCCCATCCATTCAAGAGACTCTCGCCAATCGGGATTCATCCGTATCGAATCTGCTGCAGCATTTGAGTAGCTGAGTGAGGCTGATGTAAACGCAAACAGAACTCCGAGTCCGACAGTAAGAACCACTAAAGCTACGGCTAGATAACCTGATTGTGATGATCCGGATCCTTTCTTGTGGATTTTTTTCTGTTTTTTGCTCTTTTGTCTCTCCTCTTTACCCCCCTCTTTGGATTCAGCTTCATCAGCATCTGACGACATTCTGGTTGCCAGCCTGCGGATATCGGTCCATCCATGCTGGAGAGTAAAACTGATACAAACGGCTGAGAGCAGGGCCACATTCACGGCAAGGTAATATTCATACCGGACATGCTGCCAGGTGGATATCAGCATTATAAGTGACCACACGAGTGCAAAGATCTGGTGCGGGTGCTCATCCTCAAGGTTATTGTAGAGCATGACAAGCGCCCCTCCCACCATAAGGATGATACCATAGTTAAACGTCGTCCACGCGAGATCCAGTGCCCAGCCCCGGGCTTCCTGCACCGTGTTGGTCGTTGCCTGCTGCCCGAAAAAATCGAAGAGCGAATTTATAAACAGGTTATAAAGATCCGGGCTGAAAATGACGAGGATGAGAGAAAATACAATTCCACTCCCGATAAGAACTGCAGGGTAGTAATACCAGTCTTTCCCTTTAACGAAGTGTGCAATCCCGTAGAGAAAACCCGTTCCACCGATTAATGCAAGGTACGCGTATACATGCCCAATTGAATAAAAAATTAGATTGACTCCCGGATTTTTTAACCCGAACGCAAGAAGGCCGACAATCGCGATAGTAAAAATTACGGTATTAATTATCAGCAGATATTCGCTTGTCTTGCCCCGGAATACATCAATAACAAACTGGATAATGGTAAATATACCAACAATCATGGCAAAAAGGATCATTGTCGGCATAACAAAGAGACCAAGCAGATAGGCGACGCCAGTAAAACCTGCTAACAAGAGGGTATTTTTATAGGAACTGATATTCTTCAAGTTGATTTTTTTGTCTTTTTCCGAGTAGACCACATACATGTATAACAGGCAGAAGATAGTGGAAAAAAGGACCTCTGCGATATGGTGATCCATATATCCATAAAATGAGCGGTAAAAGAACTGGCCGGATACAATCGCGGTAAAACCTGAGGCAAGAAGACCAGTTTTCCAGTCACCGCAGATTTTTCCGACAAAGTACATGATTGCGACGACGATAGATCCCATGATGCACGGAACCAAAAGACCCGTGCTGATGATCTCTGGTCGCGTTGTGGCACCGGTAATAAGGCACAAAGTCGCAATAATGGTAGGGAAAAGCGGCCCCCACGGAACAGACATTCCCGTGGGAAAAAAAGTCATCGGATCATACCATGCATAATTCGGGAAGTTTGCCAGTATTTGTTCAACTTGACGCAGGTTGTAAAGGGGGTCATCGCTTGCAACCATCGTCAGGACGTCGGTATTACCCATATTGAGCATGGGAAGCAAACGGAGCCACAGGGCAAAAACCGAAAATAATACGACAAGGCCGATAATCAGTTGGGTTCGGCGGTTTTTAAGATCAATACGTACCATAAATTCAACCCTTCCTGGGTACTTGGTTTTAAGTTGAGACCATTAATAAATTTGGATGAATTCTTAAAGAGATACTCCCGATTATTTCCCAAAACTGGCGATATTTCTCTTACCGGCATTTTCTTGTTTTTCTAAAAAATGTGCCTTGTTATGCATCGTAAAGGGTAAATATTACCCCGTGCATTCGGTATACTGGACATGAAAAAGGGATTTTTCGTTCCCAAGAGCATTTGTGATCCGACCCCCCGGTTTGCCGAAGGCCACTTTTAAGAAAAAGTTAAGAGATGCGATGGCGCCGTGTTCCTGTTATTTTCTCGTCTCCTTACGGTTCATTTTCGAAGGCAGATCAGTAATTTTTGCGGGAGCACCAATAGCAAGCTTACGCGCTGGAACGTCCCGGGTCACGATTGCCCCGGCAGCTACAAGCGCCCCCTCCCCAATGATGACGCCCGGGAGCAGGGTGGCATTCGCGCCGATCGCAGCGCCGTCCCCGATCTGTGGCCCTTTAAGTCCACCTATGCGTGTGGGAGGGTACCGGTCATTGGTCAGGACCGTATTGGGACCGATAAAGACATTATCGCCGATGACAGTGTCTGTTGGAATGTAGACCATACTTTGCAGGCTTACTTCGTTTCCGATACTAGTATTTCCTTCAATAACTGTTGCAGTCCCAATAGCAACCTGATTACCGATCCGGGTTTTTTCACGAATCATGACATTATGCCCGCTCTGAAAATTATCGCCGATAATCACATCACAGTAAATTATCGTGCCCGATCTGATAATTGCATTTTTCCCGATCAGTGTCCCGGTAAAACTGATTTTGCCGATGTTATCCCGCGAGGGGAATCCAAGGGTAACCGGTTCAAAAATCTGCGCTCCTTCCCCAATCGTATTTATACCGTATTTGGTCATTCCACAGTCACACTCTTTGCAAGGTTTTTAGGTTTGTCTACATCCCGATTTAAAGCAACTGCAGTATGGTACGCGAGAAGCTGCAGGACGACGACACTTGTCAGCACCTGAATAAAAGGATGTGTTTCAGGCAGGGGAATAAAAATATCCACAACATCGGAAAGTTCCAAATCCCCCTGTTCTCCGAGGGCAATTACCGGTGCACCCCGGGCTTTCATTTCCTTTATATTGGAAATCATTACCCCATAGGTCTCACCGGGCATACAGATGGCAACAACTGGCGTTTCTTTGGAAAGCAGAGCAAATGGTCCGTGCTTCAGCTCCCCTGCAGCATAACCCTCGGCATGGATGTAGGATATCTCCTTCATCTTCAGCGACCCTTCAAGGGATACCGGATAAAACGGTCCTCTCCCCACGAAGAAAATACTGTTCGCATTACGGCAAAGTTCGACAGCACCAGACAGATCCATGAGAAGCACCTCTTCTATTGCACGATGTCCGCTGAGTAATACCTCCTCATATTCTCCATCACCGATGAAATCTATGATCTGCATCAGGATCGCAAGCTGCGCGATAAATGACTTTGTCGCTGCTACGCTTATTTCGGGTCCGGCCCGCATGAAAAGAGTAAAATCGGCGATCCTGCTGATAGTACTACCCAGTACGTTTACAATTGCAAGGGTTGTACAGTTGTGCCCCTTTGCCTGTTTGAGTGCCGATAGGGTATCAGCGGTCTCGCCAGACTGAGAAATTCCGATTACAACCCCCTTTATTGGGGGGGAGAAATATTTGAATTCTGAAGCAAAATCGAGCCGCACCGGGATTGCACAGGAATCTTCGAGAAGATACTTGAAAATGAGACCGGCATGGTAAGAAGAGCCGCATGCGACGACAGTCACCGATTCCGGATTCCTGATCGGTGCTGGAATTGTTTCACGAGTGATAGCTCTGACAGAATTGTAGAAAGCCTGTGGCTGTTCGTAGATTTCCTTGAGCATATAGTGTGCAAACCCTCCTTTTCTGGTGTCTTCGATTGACCAGTCTACGAGTTCTACAGGCCGTTGGACTTGGTTCTTTCCGTTAAAAATCTCTACGGTTACCGGGGTAATACAGGCGATGTCTCCATCTTCGAGATAAATTGCGCGTTCGGTATAATCAAGGATGGGTGTCATATCTGAAGCGGCAAAAAATTCCCCATCTCCAACTCCGAGAACAAGCGGACTTGCATACCGAGCTGCGATGATCTGGTCTACACCTTTGGAGATAATCAACAGGGCGAAGGATCCCTTCAGTTTTGGGACGACATTCTGAACAGCAGAAAGAAGATCTTTTTCCGATTCATAAGCCTCTTCGATAAGATGTGCGGCAACTTCAGTGTCGGTCTCCGAGCGGAATGTGTGTCCCCTTAATATTAGCTCCCGTTTCAGATCTGCATAGTTCTCAATAATTCCATTGTGCACTATTGCAATCTGGTTTAAGCAGTCTGTGTGCGGGTGGGCATTGATATCATTGGGAACACCATGTGTTGCCCAGCGGGTATGCCCTATCCCGATCTTTCCTTTGAGATGACCTGCTGAATGCGAAGAGTCGGAGATCCTGCCCTGATGTTTATCCAGCTCAATGCCGTTGCCGATTGTGGCGATACCGAATGAATCATACCCACGGTATTCCAGCTTCTTGAGTCCTTCTACTATAATCGGTGCAGCCTCCCTCCGGCCGATATACCCCACGATGCCGCACACTTCATATCACCATTGATTCGTCGGGCAGGATTCGGGAAATAACCCGGCTCCCGCCTTCAATTGTGACATTATTACCCACTATGCAGTTTTTGAAGATCGTAAAGGGTCCTGAAATGACCCTATCACCGAGCACAACTCCGAATTCCGGTTTTATTACCTCTCCCTCGATATTCATCAGGCTTGACGATGCTGACATGGTGGTGTGGTCCGCAAGCCTGCAACCTTCGCTTGTCACCGTATCGATGATTCGTGAGTGTGAACCAATTGATGTGTCATCCATAACAAGCGAGTTTCCTATCAACGTGAATGGTTCTATTTTTACCCGGGAACCAATACTCGTGTTGGGCATAATACAACAGCTGGGGCCAATCTCGCAATCATTCCCGATGATAACCGGCCCTGATATGAGGGTGTTGGGACCTATCGTTGTACCTTTTCCAATGTTTACCGTTCCCTGTGTGATTGTCTGGCGGCTTGTTGTTCCTTCTCGTGCTTCGGGAAGATCTTTTAGCAAACGTTTATTCATCTTAAGGAGGTCCCAAGGATAGATGGCATCCTGCCAGTCATCTGCCATGATCGCCTGAAGTTTTTCATCGGAATCAAGCATTGAGGAGACTGCATCGGTAATGTCATTTTCACGAATATATGAAAAGAAGTCTCTGGTCAACGAATAAATGCCAGTACTCACCATGAAACTTGGTGAATGTTCGGGTTTCTCGATAATCCCGGTCACAAATCCGTCTTTTAACAACACTACACCAAAGTTCGACGGGCTTGGATGCTCTTTGACGAGCATTGCATTTTTGATCTCTTTAATCCTCCCGATTGAGTGATGATCAATATAATTATCACCAGGGAGAAGGAGAAAATCTCCCTTTATATGCGATTCCGCACATTTGAGGGCATGAGCAGTCCCAAGCTGTTTATTCTGGATCACTACTTCAACAGGTAGTTCAAGTTGGTTTAAAAAACGAGTTACCTGCTCTTTACGGTATCCGACAACTACAATAATATCACGAATCCCGTTTTTCAACAGGGCTTCGATCACGTATTCGATGATTGGGCGGTTCGCGACCGGAATCATTGCCTTTGGTCTGCTTCTTGTTAACGGGCGAACCCGTTTTCCCTCTCCCGCTGCTAAAATGACTGCCTGCATCCTTTTACCTACCGGATAATTGCATTCTCTCCCAAACACCCTGCAACATACGAGTTGGGTGCAAACTGTGCGTTACTCCCGATCAATGTACCGACATTGATGGAGCAGTTGATCCCGAACTGAACTCCATCACCTATAACGGCACCAAATTTTTTCCTCCGCGTATCCTTTCCGCAGACTCTGACATTGGAATGGTCATGCCGCAGATTTGCGATTTTGGTTCCCGCACCAAAATTACATCCAGTACCAATAATTGAATCACCAATATAGTTGAAGTGTGGGATATTTGTCCCGGCCATAATAATGGAGTTCTTGAGTTCAGTGCAATGCCCGATGTGGCAATCGTCACCTACACTGGTTGCACCCCGGATATATGCATGGGGGCCGATGCGGCAATTTTTGCCTATGATGCAGGGACCTTCAATACAGGTACCGGATTTCACCAAACTCCCTTCCCCAACGATAATGGTTCCATGAATTGATACCCCTTCTTCCACCGTTCCTTTAAGATCAGACTGAAGATTGCCCATAAGAGTGAGATTTGCATCAAGCATGTCCCATGGGTTTCCGACGTCCATCCAATATGACAACTGATGTGCCTTCATCTTCTTTTCTGCAATATATTCAAAAAGTGCATCAGTGAGTTCAAGTTCCCCCCGGCTTGAAGTCTGTACGCTGTCCACAGCATCGAAAATATCCGGATCGAAATGGTATGCTCCCGCATTGATCATGTTGGACTTTGGATATTTTGACTTCTCCTCAAGGGAAGTCACGAGACCATTTTCCACCACAACTACACCATAGTCTCCCGGATGATTCGTAGTGCTCGTGCTCATGCATGGCGGATGGCATTTGCGTAGATCTGCAATATCTGTGCTTTTAATAATCATATCGCCATTCAACAGCAGAAATGGTCCTGTGACAAGATCACGTACAGAACGCACAGCATCCGCAGTTCCATGCTGGTGCCGCTGAGGAGCATATCTGATATGAACTCCCCATTGTGATCCATCCTCAAAATGTTTTCGAATCTCCCGTTCCCCATAGCCAACGACAAAAACAAAATCGTTAATCGCAGCATCACGTGCGGCGAGAACGAGATGCTCTATCATAGGGCGGTTAGCAAGGGGGAGCATTACCTTTGGGCGCTTCGCCGTAAGGGGACGCATCCGTTTTCCCTCTCCTGCGGCAAGAACGACACATTCCATACTAATCCTCGGATTACAACATTTAAGCAGTTTTCCCCTGCGTAACCAGACTGCGACTTTTTTTTAGCATCTCCTTTGCTTTCTGAGAAGTTTTTGCCTCTGCGGTAATGCGTATTTTGGGCTCGGTCCCGCTCGCCCGGATCAGGAACCAGCCCTCCTCTTCTGCAACCCTGATCCCGTCTGTAGGACTCGTTGCTCCAAGAGCCAGGACAGTTTCCCGGGCGGTATCGCAGGCAAAAGATTCCCTCAGGATCGGGTAGGAGGGCATAGCATCAAGCTCACCAGAGACATTCCATTCAGATGCGATCTCGCAGAAAAGGGCTGCGGCAAACGGCCCGTCGGGACAGTACGAGATCTTCGGGAAAATCCATGCTCCTGAGGGTTCACCCCCAAAATCTCCCCACTTTAAGAGTTCTTCAGAGACATAGGTATCACCAACGGGTGTCCTTTTAACCTCAGCGATATCTTCGATAATCATGGAAGCGTCGCTGGTGGTAACGACCTGCTTTGCGTCAAGATACCTGGCAAAAAGCATGAGAAGATGGTCCCCGTCAATGTAGCGTCCTTTGTTGTCAAATGCCATCATCCGGTCAGCATCCCCGTCATGCACAACCGCACATGCAGATCCCGTTTTTTTCACCATTTCCCCGACATATCCAAGATTTTCCTTCAGTGGTTCTGAAGGGCGGGCAAAATGGCCCGAGGGATTGCAGTTGACACACACCGGTTTTGCACCCCCATCAGCAAGAAGTCCAGGCGTGAGTACAGATCCTGCACCGTTGCCGCAGTCAACTACGACCCTAATTCCGGATTTAATATGAGTTTTTTCCAGAATTACATTTTTATGAAGAGAAAGAACATCTATTGACCGTTCGATTCCCTGATGCCGCCAGTCTGTCCAATACCGGGTTTTCAGGAGTTCCTCTACGTTTACCTGCTGGATATTAGTGAAAGATGAACCGTCGGAGTTGAATAGTTTCAATCCATTGTATTCCTCCGGGTTGTGAGAAGCGGTGATCATACACCCGGCTTTTACCGTACGGGTTGCAAAAGCAACAGATGGAGTCGGAGTAATACCGGCAACATATGCGGTTCCACCACTCCCGATAATACCGGATATCACCAGATGGACAAGAAGAGGGCTTGTTGTGCGGGTGTCCATTCCGACAAGAATATCGGAAGATCGGAATGCCAACGCTGATCCAATCTTCAGAGCAGTGTCAATAAGTGTCTGATCGAATTTCCTTCGTATCCCAGAGGACCCGAAAAGCATGATGAGTTATTGGATCGCTGTCAAAAAGAGTTTACCTTTTTGTTGGATCGTATTCATTTCCTCGGTTATTTCCAGACAGGAGTTGTTGTAGGGTTGTCAGCAGGTACCAAAAGGGCACCAGTGTAAAAGCTGGTTCAGCCGGGCAACACCGGCAGTTGAAGGCCCGAGACACAGGATCCTATCTGTTTCCCCAGCGTTCCGGATGATCTCACCTGTACCCGGTTCTATGATACCCTCACCGTTGATGAGAATCACATCTGCGTCCTGTGGATGTGTGACAATTGTGCTCCTGAAGGCAGCCTCGACTGCAGGCATGCTGCCCCTGCAAAAGATCCGTTTTCCGCCAAGTTCGTGTGCGAGTTGCCGGTGACATTCTTTGTGCGAAGATTCCGGGCAGGAATGAAGTATTCTTGAGAGACAGAAAAAACCCGTGGTTACATTCACTATTGCAGCGGCAGCACCCCGGACAGGAGGTGTATCGAGCGGCGTACCGAACATGAACGAGATCTTTGTTGTTGCCCTGATGGGGTCGTATGTGATAAAATCAGCATTCCTCCCGCCAAATACTGCAGTCATACACGCACCCCGTTCAAACTGGCAGTTTACGGTATCTGATCGTACGTCAAGAACTACCCTGCTGTCCTCGCAGCCGCTGTCTTTCATCAATGTTTCGAGTTTGTTGACCGTTTCAATAATAAGGTCCATCATTCACATCCATGGTTATCAATGAGTACAACCCGGGCAGGAGACCCGTCAAGCCCGGTGAAGCGCAAAGGCAGTGCTATCATTTCATAGTCCCCCTCCTCCACATCAGAGAGATCGAGGAGTTCTAAGATAATGCATCCATGGCTGAGCAGTTCACGGTGTACAGTTCCGTCACACTCGTAGGATTCTATGGAGGGGGAATCGATACCCACACATTTCATGTCACAACCAGTGATGAGACGTGCTGCATCTGTCATCAGGCAAGGGTAATTTTCAATAAAACGGTCTGTTGTGGAAAATGATGTTTTTAACAGGAGCCTGTCAATGCCATCCAGCCGGCCCCTCAGGTGATCTGCCGTGATACTGGTGCCTGCACAGGTTACATCGAGTACCCGGCAGGTCCCCATGATATGCGAGAGAGGGATTGTATCAATCGTATCACCGGTTTTCAGGTAATGCGCCGGCGCATCGATATGCGTCCCGGTATGGGTGCTCAGGTGCAGGTCAGTGATCAGGTAGCGTCCATGATCAGTCTGGCGGAATAACGGGGCGATATCGCCAGGATATATAAGTGTGCCTTCAGAGAGCGGACGCGTGATATCGATAATTTTCATGTAAGACTACCCACTCCATCCGCATTCACCAATGAGGGGAACGAACCTGACTCCCCCGCACTGGTCCTCTGTTATGGATCCATCCCTTTTTCTGAGCCGGATGAGCTCCTGGATGTCACGCCCCCCCACTGGCGCCACGAGCCTGCCCCCTTCAGCCAGTTGTTCGATAAGTGGGCGGGGAACCGATGGTGTCGCAGCAGTGATGATAATTGCGTCATACGGGCCCTTTTGTGGATACCCGCGTGTCCCGTCACCCACGATCACGTCAACGTTTTTGCAGCCCACGGTCGCGAGATTTGCCCTTGCCAGCCCGGCAACTTCCGGGATCCGCTCGATGGTCGTCACCTGCCGGACAAGTGCTGCCAGTACTGCAGCCTGGTAACCACACCCGGTCCCTATCTCAAGCACACTATCAGTGGGTTTCAGGGCAAGAAGTTCTGTCATCAGCGCAACAATATAGGGCTGGGAAATCGTCTGGCCGTTCCCGATCGGCAGCGGGCAGTCCTCGTATGCTGATTTGTCATATGGAGGCGGAATGAAAAGGTGACGGGGGACTTCTTTCATTGCTGAAAGGACATGCTGGTCACGTATGCCCCTCGCTGCAATCTGGGACATTACCATCCTGACGCGCTCGTCGGCTCTCAAATATGGCGGCATAGGTTGGTGGTTTTAGAATCCTGCTTTTTCCGCTACATCAATGGAAGCGTCGATCTGCCTCTGCAAGGCTTCGGGAAGCCCGGCAATCTTCACATCCAGAAATCCCCTGATGATTGTTGCTGTCGCTTCGTCCTCGTCAAGCCCCCGGGACATCAGGTATTCGATCTCATCTTGGGCGAGCTTGCCCACCGCGGCTTCATGCGAGAGTTCCGTGCCTACCACCGATCCCTCAATTTCCGGGATTGCATCGATGATACCGTCATTCAGGATAAGGCCCTTACACTCGAGATGCCCGCGGGTTCCGGCAGTTTTTCCCTTGATGTCACCCCGGGATATAATTGTGCCGCCTTTTGTGATAGCGCGGGTGATCAGTTCAGCGCTGGCACCCCTTCCTTCAAGAATGGCACGGGAACCGATATCGATATAGGAACCCGGTGTTGAGATGACAACAGTGCTGAAGCGTGCGACCGTGTCAGTTCCCCTGAGGGTAGCCGTGGGATACATCTGGATTTTTTTCACCGGCTGCATGCAGACATAATTGGAGAGGAACACCCCGTTATCGTCAACGATGGAGGCACTTCTGGGGTACACTTCAATGTTCTCGCTCCAGTTGTGGATCATCGTGAAACTGATCTTGGCATCTTTTTTCACGAAAAATTCAGAGATGCCATAGTGAGCGCCACCTTTGCCGACGTGTGCCCCGCTTGTACACCCTGATATGATATGGAGCTCAGCCCCCTCTTCAGCAATGATGATATTGTGGACATGCTGGATCTGTTCCCGCCCGAGATAGAGACAGGCCTGGATGGGGAGGATATTGTTTGAGCCTTTGTGTGCAATAATGACGTAACCCTTCGGGTCTTTCTGTGCTGCAACATACCGGGTAATGTCATCTTTTTCCGGTGAAACTGCCTGCCAGGTATACTCTTTCATGCCATCATATTTTTCCATCGCCTTTTTAAAGGAAAGGATTTCTATGCCCTGCTGCGAGCATTCAGCCTGGACGATCTCCTGGTCCATCTGGAGATAGCTGCCGCAGCGGTTTTTCATGGCAAGGTCGATACCTACCTGGGCGACGCGGTCCTGGTCAGCTTTTGAGAGCACGGGGACGTTCACTGGTGACGGCATTCGAGACACTCCTTGTACCCGCGTTGTTTGATATCTTTTAAGATTTCCCGGGGATTGCCATGACACTTGATCTCCCCGTCACACATCACATGTCCCTTGTCTGCGTCCAGATAATCAAGGATGAACCCGGTGTGCGTAATAACGAGCCCGCTTTTTTTACGCTTGACAAGATGCATGTCTTTTTCCAGCAGGGAACCGATAGCAGTTCCGATGAGGGAAATATTTTCCAGGTCAACACCGCTTTCCGGTTCATCGAGCATGAGAAAGTCGGGATTCTGGATCATCAGCTGCAGTACTTCACTGCGTTTAATCTCGCCGCCTGAAAATCCCTTGTTAATGTCCCGCTCAAGAAATTTATCCATATGCACTGATTTGGCAAGCTCGGGAATGTTTACTCCTTTGCTTTTGGATATGGCAGTGAGCATCTTACCCAGCTTCAGCCCGGAGATGGTTGGCGGACGCTGGAAGAGCATACCCATCCCCCGTTTGGCCCGTTCATGGGCTTTCATCGTTGTCACATCTTCCCCTTTGAAGAGAATTTTCCCCTCGGTTATCCGGTAGTTGGTAAATCCCATAATGGTCATGAGGAGTGTTGTTTTACCCGACCCGTTGGGCCCGAGAAGGACATGGGTTTCCCCTTCTCCGATATGGAGATTAATGTCGTGTAACACCTCTTTATCGCCGATTCGCACATGAAGGTCTTCTATCTGCAGCATAGATCGATCGTAGAGAATATGTGGATCACAGCATTAAACGCTTTTTGAAGTGACTAAAAAATACCAGTGTTTTTTAGATCCTTTAACACATCTTCTGGTAATATACACGGGATAGCATTTCATGAGGCCTGAAAAAGTACAGGACAAAGCGGGAAAGGCGATTATCAGGAAAGGTTCGGAAGGAGCAAAAAAATCAGTAATATCCAGCGAACCGCGTGAAATATTACCGTTTATCAACCGTATCATATGTGCGGATGCACGAGCGGCACTGGCACGAATACCGGACCAGAGTATCGACCTTGTCATCACGTCTCCTCCCTATAACTTCGGGCATGCATATGCGCAGGATCCCGAGGATGATACCCACGAGTGGAACAGGTATTTTGAAAAACTGCTCGGCGTATGGAAAGAGTGCGTACGGGTGCTCAGGCCCGGCGGCAGGATGGCAGTGAATATCCAGCCCCTTTTTTCAGATTATGTCCCTACCCACCACCGTATCTCTCACCAGCTTGCGGGTCTTGGGCTTTTATGGAAAGCAGAGTTTCTCTGGGAGAAAAATAACTACAATGCAAAGTTCACCGCATGGGGGAGCTGGAAATCCCCGTCGATGCCGTATATCAAGTATACCTGGGAGTTTATCGAAGTCTTTGACAAGGAGACCCACAAGAAGGGTGGGCGGCACGAGGATATCGATATCACCGCGGAAGAATTTAAGGAATGGGTTCTTGGCAGGTGGTCGTTTCCCCCGGAAATCCGGATGAAAGAGTTCTGCCATCCGGCTATGTTTCCCGAAGAGCTGCCCCGCAGGTTGATGAAATTGTTTTCCTACAAAAATGACATCGTGCTGGACCCGTTCAATGGTGCCGGGACAACAACGCTCGTAGCATGGAAGCTGCACCGTCGTTTTATCGGAATTGATGTATCACAGCAGTACTGCGACAGGGCAATACAGCGGCTGGTCGCTGCAGGAGAGAACGGAGTGCCGGTTTCATCGGAATATCCCCCACCGTCAATTATGACAATGGGCCATGACTAAAAAACCGGACGGGCTTCCTTTGTTTTTCAGGCAGGCATGTTCTTTTTTTACATATGCATACACGCCTTCCCTGTCGTCCATATGCTCAATGATATAATTATGGATAAGGGCATATTTTTCATAGATAGTGTAGATTTGCCGGTAGGTGGCCAACCGGGCATTGTAATCGGAAATGAGTGTATTATAAACAGGTACCTGTGCATTGAAACCACTGATATTTCCGGTACCTTTCATATCCTTTATCCAAGATTCGAGCCGGGTAATTTTTTCCTGGTGTGATGTAAGGTCTGCTGCCATGCTTTTTACCTGGGATTCGAGTTCCTTTACTTTCTGGTCTGTCAGCACGTACATGTTATGAATATACCGGGTCTCATTTCCGCTCCTGTAGAATTTTGTGCCATTGCTGACAGGAATAATGAAAGGGTCTGAGTACAGTGTCAGGTTTTCACCCAGTTTATCGGCCGGTATCCCGACAAATAAGTAATTGGTAGTTTCTATAAACGCATACCCGGTATTTTTGTAGAGAAAATCGTCTGCACCTACACCTACCGCCATATGTGATTCAGGACCAAACAGGAGCAGGGCAACCGGGTACCCCTCCCGTGACAACAGCCCGGCCAAAAGCATGCTCTTATCATCGCAGTCACCCGCGCGGTCAACAAGGGTTTCTATGGGGAATTTTGCCGGGTTCTGCTCCCGCGTTTCATACCTGAGCGACTGGACATAGGCGTTAATGAGCTCCAGGTATTCATCATCGGAAAGCCCATATCGGAGCCTGATTTTGTTGCTCTCGTTAAGAAATGCTGTATAGAGACTGTCCTGTGCCGGATCATTGACCATCGCCCGATAACTTTGTGCAAGCCATATCTCCTTGGAGATATTGCCATAAATTGTTGTAGCCTTTTCTGCCTGCTTTGCCCCTTCATACACTAAGACATTGACAGGAAGTGATAATGTCAGCCGGACGTTTTTGTACATGAACTCTGAAGCAACGATAACCGGCTTTGACTGCAGGTGGGTGAGATCAGGTGTTATGTGGGGCACAATGACCTCTTGCCGGGGAAAAACAACCGCGCTTATCAAAACCACGGACAATGCCAGGATAATGATGAATAAAACTGTAGTAGTGATAGTGAGTGACCGATTATGTATCATCCACCGTGTAATGTATCTTCTCTTTTTTTGTGTATTACAAAATATCCTGTAATTGTGCAATAGAATCGATTACCCGATCGGGTTTAATCGCCACGTTATCGACAGTGTCTTTCCGGTATTTTCCGGTTCTGACCAGAATGCCCTGCATACCCAAAGTACGGGCCCCACCAATATCAGTAAGGATATCATCGCCGATCATTGCCACCTGATCGGTACGAAGTCCCATGTCACAGAGGGCAAGTTCAAAGAACATTCTAGACGGTTTTCCCACGATTATCCCTTTTTTGCCCGTTGCAAATTCGAGGGCCTGAACAAAGGGACCCGCAGAGAGTGAAAGCCCGTCCGGTGCCATCCAGTACCGGTCGTTTTCAAGTGCAATCAGGTCCGCACCCTGCATGAGATGGCGGAACGCTCTATTGAGGTTTTCATAGGTAACCTTGTCACCGGCATCCCCAAGGATTACATAATCGATGGCAGCAGAATTGTCACAGATACATTCCTGCTCAAAATCCTGGTAAACATCTCCTGTAGTAAGAAGATAGCAATGGTGTTTCTTACTCTTTTTAATATAGGCAACTGCAGCGAGAGGTGGTGTGAAAATATCCTCTACCGGAATGTCAAATCCCATGGATGATAACTGCTCTGCGATTGTTTTCCGGCTTTTACGGGTTGTATTGGAGACAAACCTGAACGCATAATTTTTGTCCCTGAGGAGATCGATGGATTCCCGGGCACCTTTGATCGCTTTATCTCCTACGTACAGGACCCCATCAAGATCGATGAGAAATCCTCTGATGTTTTTCATATCAGCCCTTCCCTGCAGTGTTGTTGGACCCCGGCAGGATATAGTTGTGTACCCTGTAATTCCAAATTCTTTCTTTTGTATCGGGAAGGTTTTTTCCCCAGGGGATGATCGGGAATGGATTTTTAATTGAACCTACCTGCATGACCAGCAAGTGCCAGCCGGGTTATTGCAGGATCCCCACAGGTTAGCAGAATTACCCTGAAAATATCCATTTGCTTCTCCTGCCTCTCCTTATGCTCTTAAAGGATGCGGCTGAAATTAGGGAAACCAGGATCATGCATACGGGTGAATGGTGGGCGTACCGGAGCCTGCCATATCCTTTTGCCGGGGGGGGTTCGCATTACTTTCACCCCCCACGGCTGAATGTTTAAATGACAGGCGCCATTTTTATATCCAGACGATGTCGGTCACACATGCTCCTGCACGGTTCGGAGCTCTCTGGCAGCAGCGCATGGATACGATGCGGGAATACGAAGTTGTCCGCGACGGGAATGTTTTTGGGGCCGGTTTTTCCAATAATGTTGTTTTTTCATCGGAATATGAACAGGCGCAACACCAGCTCGATGTATTGGTTGAAAAGTACCGGAATGTCCCGTTCGAAAATGTCTTTTCGGGCACCGAAATTTTCAACGAATGCGGAGTCTGTTTTTCTTTAAAAAGCCGGCAACCTCTCAAAATACCCTCACTCGATATTGACCGGTTCAGGTCTGAAATCCTCAACGACCTTACGCTTGTGCATGGCATCGGGCCAAGGACCCAGAGCCGGCTGGTGTCGAAAGGATTCAGGACATTACCGGATCTGGTACAGCACCCGAAATTCCGGTCATACACCCATGAAGTCCTCAAATGCCTGTATGGCGGCAATACTGCAGACATTATGGATCTTATCGGTTGCAGGCATGCAAAATCCCATCCTTCTGTTCTCGGGACAGCAGGACTTCACGAACCGGAGGACTATGTATTTCTTGATATTGAAACGCTCGGGCTTTTTTCCCGCCCGGTTATCCTCTTTGGCGTTGGTACAATCGAGAACGGCTACCTTACCGTCCACCAGTACCTGCTGCGTGATATCGATGAGGAGCAGGCCGCACTCATGGCGACGCTTGGTCATGTTTCGGGCGATCATCCGGCACTGGTAACGTTCAATGGCAAATCATTTGATGTCCCTTATCTGTCAGACCGGCTTGCCTACTATGGCATGGGCGCCCTGACGAGAATACCCCACTTCGATGTACTCCATTTCAGCCGTAAAAGATGGAAGGATCAGCTCCCGTCCCTGCGCCTGACCGCACTCGAGACAGAAATCCTGGGCATCTGCCGTGATGACGATATTCCCGGGCAGATGGTGCCGGAATTTTACGAAACCTACCTGCGGACAGGCAACTGTGGTCCGCTGGTCCCGATTATTGAGCACAACAAGCAGGATGTAGTATCGCTCGCCCTGCTCTTTTTCCACCTGCTGGGGGAGACCTGTGGCTGTCGCTGATGTTATCCGGCTGCTCGGTGTGAACCCGGTATACCAGAACCGGGTGGTGCACATAGAAATAAGCGAACCGGAACTACCCCGGTTCGGAACACTTGATGTACCTGATACCCTTACAACATATCTCACCCAGCACCGGATACGTCTCTATTCCCACCAGTGCGATGCCATCAACCGCATACGGGCCGGAAAAAACGTGATTATCACCACACCCACAGCCAGTGGTAAAACTCTTGCGTTCAATCTACCGGTATTTGAAAGGCTTGAAGGGGACAGTGAGGCACGTGCATTGTACCTGTACCCGACAAAAGCTCTCTCCAATGATCAGCTCGCCACCCTGGAACAGATGGCACAGTTCACCGGTATCCCGGCCCGGCCGGCGATCTATGATGGCGATACCCCCCAGTCAAAACGGGCAGCGGTCCGGGAGAATTCGCGGATTATCATCTCCAACCCGCATGAACTCCACCAGGTGCTCTCCTGGCACGGAAAATGGCGCCCGTTCTTTTTGCACCTAAAATATATTGTGATAGATGAAGCACACCGGTACCGGGGGGTCTTTGGATCCCATATCGCCTTGTTAATAAGAAGACTCGTGCGCCTGTGCCATTTTTACGGCTCAGCACCGCAGTTCATTCTCTCGACCGCAACACTGGCAAATCCGCTGGAGTTTGCCGGCAAGCTCACGGGGCTGCCGTTTGAGCTTGTTGATGAAGATGGATCTCCGCATGGCAGGAAACAGTTTGTCCTGTACAACCCGTTTTATGATGGTATCGGTGAACGTTCCACGTACGAGGAGACAAAGGATCTACTTGTGTCCTGTGTGAAGGACAATCTCCAGACGCTCTGTTTCACCGGTTCCCGGAAAATGGCAGAACTGGTAACGCTCTGGGCACGGGAGGATGCACGGCGTTCATCCGCACGTCTCGCAGAATCGATATCAGCCTACCGGGCCGGCTATCTCCCGGAAGAACGGCGGGTTATCGAACGCCAGCTGAAAGAAGGCAAACTGAAGGGTGTTGTGTCAACCAATGCACTTGAACTCGGGATCGATATCGGGTCACTGGATGCCGTTATTATTGCCGGGTATCCCGGTACCATAATGTCGACCCGGCAGCAGGCCGGCCGGGCAGGGAGAAAAGGGGGTGAGTCACTTGCGATTCTTGTTGCAATGGCAAACCCTCTCGACCAGTATTTTATGCATCACCCCGGCCATTTTTTCAGCCGCTCGCACGAGCATGCGATTATCGATACGGCAAATCCCTATATCGTTTCCGGGCACCTGCTCTGCGCTGCTGCCGAGCTGCCCCTCAGTGAGGACAAGGACCGGGAGTATTTCGGGGAATCTTTTTCCAAGCTTCTTTCTGAACTTGCATCCAGTGATCTCATCAGGAAAACAAGCCGCGGGTGGGTGTATTCCGGGCGGGGGAGGGCTACGGATGCGGTGAGGCTTGACGGCATTCCCGGCCCGGCATTCCGGATCCTGTGCCATGGCCGGTTGCTCGAGACGATGGACCGGGCACAGGCATTCCGTGAGGCGCATAAAGGGGCGATCATGCTGCACCAGGGCGAGACGTATCTGGTCAACGAAATGGACCTGGAGACGCATACGGTCCGGGTAACCGAGACTGACGTCGATTACTATACGCAACCGCTCAAGGAGGTTGATCTCTCCATTATTGAGACCCTGAAGACATGTATGATACAGGGTGCACGGTGTGCGTTTGGCGAAGTGGAGGTGACTGAACAGTATACCGGCTACAAGATCAAACGTAAAGATACCATCATTGGCATGGAACCCCTTAACCTGCCACCAATTACCTTCAGGACAAAAGCATTCTGGTTTATAACTGCACCAGATACCGGACAACGCATCATACATTCGAATCTCGATCTCGCCGGAGGGCTGCATGGCGCCGAACACGCGATCATCGCTCTTATGCCCCTGCATGTAATGTGTGACCGCTGGGATATCGGCGGATTATCGTCCCCGGCGTTTGGTGAGAATTGCGAACCCACTGTTTTTGTCTATGACGGTTACGAGGGAGGGATCGGGCTTTCCGAGAAAGCCTACGAGATCCTTCCAGACGTGTTTTCAAGTGCCCATGAACTGGTTCGGGACTGCGGGTGCGAAGAGGGATGTCCGTCCTGCATCTACTCGCCCAAATGCGGGAATGATAATCAGCCGCTCGATAAGGAGGCTGCTGAATTGATTCTTAAGGAGCTGTGTTCCCGTACAGAAAACAGTGAATGTCCCGTAGTGTCCGCTGAATCCGGGCAGGCCCTCTGATAATCCAGATACTTTCAATCTACAAGAATCTCCCGGTGTTCAGGGCTTTCGGGTTCCGGCTCGTCTTCAAAGATAAACAGGTCATCTATCCTTGCGTGCAGGGCACGGGCAATATCGTGGGCGAGCCTGAGGGAGGGATTATACTTTCCCTGCTCCAAAAAGACGATGGTCTCCCGTCGCACGCCAACTTTTCTCGCGAGTTCATCCTGGGTCATGGATAAACGGGAACGGTACTCTTTTATTCTTGTCTGCACGGGTCTGCACCCCAGAAAATGTTATCCAGTATTCCCTCTCCGAAACAGGAACATCTGATACAACCGGGCTGAAAGCGCGAGTACTACAATGGAAAGAGCAAGCGCAACCTGTGTGCCGAGTCTTATAATATTCAGGTAATCCAGCCAGAACAGGCCGAACATGAAGAAGAGTCCGGTCAGCCAGACATAAGAGAGTCCGAAAGTTCCAATCTTTTTCGATCGTTCATCAGATTCCGGGCTCTCACCATCCCTGAGATGGCGGGTAATGCCCGGAATGAGGAAGACGAGCCCTGCAACAAGAAGAATTGAACCAATGACGGTTTCACCCGTTGTAAGTATAATCGATATAAGGCCGCTGGCAACCATCATCACTCCGATTATGATAGGAAGAGATTTCTTTGTTTCGTTCTGGTTACATCCTTTGTTATATATTTCTAACATTCATGATTTTTAATGTTATCCATTTCTAACATTCTGCCTTGAGATCGATTTCATCAGACGGATAAAAAAAGTAAAAAAATTATTCCTGCACGATGGATCGAACGGATAAAAATACCGGTCCCCGTACATCAACCTTCTTGTTATTGTCAGTGACTGCCCGCATCGCGAATTCATCAATTTTCAGGTTAATGTCGCTGGGGAGTTTTGCCATCTTTACCTGAACGACCGTGGATTTGCCACAGCGGCATGCTTCTTCAATCCGTGCTGCCGCATGCGCTGCCACCGC
>JACTUB010000018.1 GCA_015660885.1 Methanoregulaceae archaeon
GCACTGGCAACCTCTTTACTGCTCAAGTTATCTGCAACTTCCGGTTCTTCCCTGAGCTCCTGATCATAATAGGAAACCGCCCCTTCCTCCTTCTCTCCGTCACTGATAACCTCTTTACTGCTCAAGTTATCTGCAACTTCCGGTTCTTCCCTGAGCTCCTGATCATAATAGGAAACCGCCCCTTCCTCCTTCTCTCCGTCACTGACAACCTCTTCACTGCGTATGGTGTCAGCATTATCCGGACTAATCCTGAGGACCGCATCAAAACAGGCGACTGCATCATCATGCTTTTTCAGTTTTGCCAGAGCACGTCCTTTGTTCACCAGCACAACAACATTTGCCGGATTGATCTCCAAAGACCGGTTGTAACTTGAGACTGCTTCTTCATACTTTTCAAGACCGGCAAGAGCAATTCCTTTGTTATTCCATGCCACGGCATTATCCGGGTTAATACTGAGGTCTTTATCGAAATATACGAGAGATTCTTCATATTTTTCATGACCGGCAAGAGCAATTCCTTTGTTGTTCAGATCATCAGCATTATCCAGTTTGATCATGAGATCCTGATCATATCCTGAAACAACCTCGTTATCCTTTTTTGAAACAGGATATACCATATCTGTGCTGTTCAATGCTTCAGCAATTTCCGGATTCATCGCGAGGACTTGATCAAGACAGGCAATTGCTTCATCATACTTTCCGAGCCGGGCAAGAGCACGTCCTTTGTCATACAATACCCCGACGTTATCCGGATTGATTCGAATGACTTCATTAAAAAAGGCAACAGCCTCGTCGTACTTTTCCAAAGCAGCACAGGCAATTCCTTTGTTGTACAAAGCGTCTGCGCTATCCGGATTGACTAGGAGAATCTCATCAAAACAATCTATTGCCGATTCATACTTTCCTAGGGCGGCAAGATTAACTCCTTTATTAAATAAAGCACCAGCATTACCCGGATTTATCCTGAGGCCTTCATCAAAGCAGGCAACTGCTTCCTCATGCTTTTTCAGTTTTGCCAGAGCACGTCCTTTGTTCACCAGCACAACAACATTTGCCGGATTGATCTCCAAAGACCGGTTGTAGCTTGAGACAGCCTCTTCACACTTCCCTAAAGCAGCAAGGGCAACCCCTTTGTTATACGTAGCATCTGCGTTATCCGGCATGATCAGGAGGACTTCATCAAAACAGGCAGCTGCTTCAGTATGCCTCCTGAGCCGAGCAAGAGTGCGTCCTTTATTCACCAGCACCAGGACATTTTTTGGATTGATCGCAAGAGACTCATCATAAAATAAAACCGCCTCTTCATACTTTCCCCTGGCAGCAAGAGCGACTCCTATGTTATTCAAAGCGTCGATATTTTTTGGATTGATCGCAAGAGACTGACGGTAACAGAGAATTGCCTCTTCGTATCTTTTCAGATCATCAAGAGCAACTCCTTTGTTGTTCAACGTCCCGGCGCTATCCGGGTAAACCTTAAGGACCTGATCATAACAGCCAATTGCTTCGTCATACTTTTTCAGTTTTGCCAGAGCACGTCCTTTGTTGTGCAAGGCAGTAAGGTACCCTGGTTGCAACCCAAGAACTTTGTCAAAACAGGTAATAGCTTCTTCGTATCTCTTCAGGGCGGCACAGGCGACTCCTTTGTTATTCAGGGCATTAACATTATCCGAATTAATCATGAGGACCTTATCATAACACGCAATAGCCTCGTCATACTTGGCAAGACTGGCAAGTGTGACCCCCTTGTCATATAACGCATCCGCATTATAGGGATTGATCTGGAGGACTTTATCAAAATATACGAGAGCCATATCATACTTTTTTAGTTTGGCGAGGGCACCCCCCTTGTTCAGAAGGACAAGTTCATTTTTTGGATTAATCTTAAGGACTTTATCAAAATATTTGACCGCTTCTTCATATTTTTCCAATTCGGCAAATGCGACACCTTTGTTGTTCAGGGCATCGGGATTATAGGGATTGACCTTAAGGGAGTAATCATAACATAAAACCGCCTCTTCATATTTTTCCAAAGCGGCAAGAGCGACACCTTTATTGTATAACGCATCTGCGTTCGCCGGGATGACCCTAAGGACCTCATCAAAACAGGCGATGGCTTCATAAAACATTTTCAGTTTGGCAAGAGCAATTCCTTTGTCAAACCAGTCACTTACAATCATGAAGAGCACGCTCTCCTTTTACTATCCAGTCCTAATTTCAATACACAATTAAACCACATAATACTGCTGATGAATTTATGACCGTGGCTCAGAAAAAAGATAAAAAAGTGAAAAAAGATCCGGTGAAATTTTTTTAAGTGATTATCGGGAATTTCAGGTTCAATGATGTGTGAGGTGAAAGCCGCCACCATGCCTTCTCCCCCCCGCTTTGGCACGTGTTTGCCGGAGAGTTCAACAGGTTTAAGATCTCCAGTACCAAAACATTTCCGGTAGTTGAATAATCCCCTGGTTTGCCCAACCGTTTCTGCGATGGGAAAAATCCTCATTGGGACGGGCAACCACTGCTGCTTTGTTTTAAAAATCCACCAAACCCTGTACAGGCACGACTCCCCAGATCTTCCCTTTCACCTTACCTGCTATACAGACAGTGATTTCAGGAGGTGAGTCGCGGGGAGCCTGGACAATGAGGGAAAAAATGGCATGCTTTCCCTTCCCCATAATTTCAATATCTTTTGGAGGCATCGGGGGATATATCTCCCAGTACACTTCATGCTCGCTTTTACGCATTCCCTCATATTCAAGCAATTCGTTTTTCGGTACGAGTAACGAGTACCCGTATTTTTTGCTATAGGTGATGGTAATTTTTTCTTCTGGTCCTACCCTGACCTCAAAACGGTTTTTTGGATCATCCGGATTACCTTCAGCACACTGCTGGATAGATACACTAAAAGCCAGTGCCGGGGACAGGAAGATACTGTCTCCAACAGTTTCAGATATTTTTGTAATTATCTCCTTCTCTTTTGGGGAATAGTCAAGAATTTTTATTTCAGAAGAAAAAACAAAGGAGACGGTCGCATTAATAAAACGGGTAGTTGACGGTTCATTGAGCTGTATGTTTACATAGAAAAGGAGAGTGTAAAAATCATGGTTACAGATGTCTACCTCCCGGTCAGCAGACAGGCTGAGAATTCTTTTAATTTCATGGTCCGGGGTGACGTTCGAAATTTTCGTAACAAAGACCCTGGCATTTGGTCCGGGCACTTCCTCATCCTGATGAATAGGAGGAGTCTTAAAAAAAGGGACACCGAATTCTGCATCCTGCCTTTTCATGGACGTTGGCAAATATGCTGCTTTCATCATCCTCGCAGACGACATCTGTATACCGGAGGTTAATTCTCCTGCACTAGATTCTATCTGAACATCATCGTCTGCCATATCCGTCCTCATTATCACTTAAAATAATGGACGTATAAAGAATTTGTTTGTCGTCACCTTCTGACGCAGGGTGCGGCAGGAGAAAATACGTTTCCGGAGATCAATCCAGACCAGATCAATAATCAGGTATGTTTTGCTGAAACTGACTTTCCGCAATTATTTCCCCGGTATTTTTCAGGAGACCTCCAAGATACTCTTTTACCCACGATTCATTTTCATATTCCTCGAATGGTCGGTAGGATCCCTGCACTGAAGTATTCTCTTTGTCAAATCGCAATAGCCCGATGGGAAATCCACCATTTTTTACTAATCTGTTCAGGTCTTCAAGAGGATGGCTGCTTGAACTGAATACAAATCTAGTCTCATGCTGGAACCCGACAGCAATTGCGACAAGCCAGGAATTTTTTGATTCTTTCATCATCTCTTGCACCAGATCGGCAGTTTTTCTCATTTTCTCTCAATAAGGGGATTGCAATTCATTACATAAATAATTCATTAAAAAAACATGGCAAAAACATGAAGAAGATGGGTGGTACTGCTTTTAGTGGCATTAACTGATGTACAATTTCGGGGGGGATTATCATGGCATACTTTTCCCACCGGAGTAACCCATGTGGATATGCAGTAAAACCACATTCCCGGCGAAGGGGGGTAAAGCTCTCTACCTGATCCCCTTGCTGGAATTCATCGGAAAACAAAATATTCCAGACATAGTGCAACAAAAGAGGAATATACCAGCCTATCAAGGGTCGGATTCAGCACGATAGTCCTGCGATCTCACGGGGATCCTTTATCCGTCCCTCGAAATTCCGCATGCCCATGAGGGAAATGTTCATATAACAGGAAAAATCAAAAAGAAGTAATCGATGCCCCCGGACGCCAAAAAGAGTATCACGAGACTTTATAACCTCCTGGCGAAATTACCTATCGAAGGGTATCTGTCGTCAGAAAATTTCTCTGCCTTTTGCAGGGAACATGATCTGACTGATACATGGAAAGAACATTTTGAATCTTTACAGGACAGGCCGGATTTATACGGGAAGGAGATTAATAAAGACGCTTTTATCCTGTTTTTTCAACACCTGTTTCAAACGAGAAAATGCGAATTCCTTGAATTATTGACCGGTTTTTTACATGATTTCAGAAAATGGAATGCAAATTCCTTACCCCTTGATGCTATAAAAAAAGAGTGCATACGTCTGGGTTTTTCGGATGAGACTGTTGAAGACAATTTTTTAAAACCCATGAGCAGGGTTTGAAGTATAATTAACAGGGAAGATTAATGGATGGAAACAGCTTCATTCGTTGCCAACGCATTAAGGACAACTCCTTTGTTATACAGCGCATCAGCATTGTCCGGATTGACTTTAAGAACTGCATTAAAACATGCGAGAGCTTCAGAGTATCTCTTTAATTTGACAAGAGCACGTCCCTTGTTCACTAAAACGAGGAGATCTTCCGGGTTGACCCTAAGCGATTGTTCGTAGCATTTAATAGCCTCTTCATACCTTTCCAAGGCAACCAGTGAAACTCCTTTGTTGTTCAGGGTATCAGGGTTATCCGGATTGAATCTGAGGGCCTGGTCGTAACAGACGATAGCTTCATCATACTTTTTCAGTTCATCAAGAGCAACTCCTTTATTATTCAAAGAATCGGCATTATTAGGACTGAATGCCAGGACCTGGTCATAGCATACGATAGCTTCATCATATTTTTTCAGTTTGGCCAGAGCATGTCCTTTGTTGTGCAGGGCACGCAGGTATTTTGGATTAACTGTCAGGACCCGGTCAAAATAGTCGATAGCCTCTTCATACCTGGTAACAGCGGCAAGAGCGACTCCTTTGTTGTTCAGAGCGTCAGCATTAGTTGGATTAATTTTGAGGACAAGATCGTAACATGCAATAGCCTCAGCGTATCTTGAGAGATTTGCCAGAGTAACTCCCTTATTATATAAAACATCAGCATTATCCGGATGGATGCTAAGGACTTTATCAAAATAGACGATGGCCTCTTCATACTTTTTTAGTTTGGCAAGAGCGCCGCCTTTGTTGATCAGGACGAGTTCGTGGTTTGGATTCATCTTGAGGACTTTATTAAAATAGGTAATAGCCTTTTCATACTTTTTTAGGGCAGCATACGCAACTCCCAGGTTATTCAGTGCATCGGCGTTATAGGGATTGATCTTGAGCGACTGTGTGAAATAGATAGTGGCCTCTTCATATAATTCCAGGCCCATGAGGGCCACTCCCTTATTATACAACGCTTCAGCATTTTTGGGGTTGAACTTGAGGATTTCATCAAAACAGGCAATAGCTTCATCAAATTTATTCAGATTGGCAAGGGCTACGCCTTTGTCGAATAATTCCTCGGTAAACATTTAAAAAATTTTCCCCCCTTTACAGCCCGCTTTTTTTTAAAAATACCCTTACTACAAAATAATTCTGCTGGTATATAAATAACTAGGTCAGAAAACAGATAAAACGATGTAAAAAAATAATTTTATAAAATTTTTTCTCTATCCGGTATTGATAAATAAAAGAAGAGAAATCACTGAAGGGACGATTTTGTCCAAGGAGAAACAGAATTGCGTTGGATTTAGGTATAGCCGGCTGACAGGTACATGAACCATTGAAACCGGCACAAGAGTGGCAGTATTGGCCGTAAATATCCATAAACCGAATCAGGTTCATATCGTTGTTACCTGGCTCTAAAAAACGCTGTCAGGGAAATAAATTCTCCTGTATTCAACCTGATTTTTGAATTTTATAATTGTTTCAGGAATAGTTTACCAATCCGGCTGATTGATCATGCTTTTATACCCCTTTTCTTCCACTGGAGCGGACGCTATTTAAAGACCCAATTGTTGCAGAACGGTTTTATAAGAGATTTTTAAAACATCAGATTCTCACAGAATCGTACTTTTTTCGAAGTGGACACGAAATGGTGCTGTATCCTCTCCGAACAAGAATGCGATAAAAGTCCCATTGCACCCGGAATTCGAATCAGCGTTCTATTCAGGTTTTCTCCAAAGGAAAAAAAGGGGTGTGGAATCGAACTCTGTAAAGCATATGCTAAAAAAAATGCACCGTGGTTCTCATCACCATGACGCAAGGCAGGAATATCTGTCGCCAGAATTGAGCGTTGTATCAGAGTCAGTCATTCGATCTCAGTACCCGGTATTGAATCAGCCTCTGATCCGGTGAAATACCGGAAGGATGAAACCACCCTCATGAACTCGCTCATTTCATCAGGTTGGCTCCCCTTCGTTGTAAAGAAAAGCACACTGGCGTACCCCAGTTCATTTGCGCTGCTCTTCCGCACGACATAGGACACATTCGTCGTGCCGGCCAAGGATGATTCGAAGCGATCATAGGTGATGCCATGGATAACGACGGTGGTCTCCTCCGGTGTGGGGATCCAGGTTCGCCGGATCTCATTCCTGTACGTCTGATCCTCGTTGCGGGAATCGGTATAGGTTATGATATAAAACCGGTTGTCACCGAGCAGGTCGGTTCGGTAAATCAGACCCTCGGCTCCTTCAGGTTTAGGCACCTCGCGGGTGGAGACGGACCAGTCTTCGGGTACATAAAACGCGATCCGGAGCCGAGTGTCCTTATAGGGTATCATTGGCAGGAGAGCACGATCCATTGTTTCTATCGGGTTTGGGCTGCTGCTTACCGTTCCATTTCCGCCGGGTGTTTCCTGTATAGTCCGGTTATCCGCAGGGAGGGATGCGGGTCCTGTACCGGACTGGGTACATCCCGTTACACCAACAAGGATAATGATGAATAGAATGATGATGGAATAATGTTGCATCTAGGATCGTTTCGGGTGATAGACACAATAGGTTTGTGCTCGTTGCAAGAATGGCAAACCAGTTCAGGGATTGCGCCTAGCCCAAGCAGGTTCATCAGGGAAAGATCGCGAATGAGATGTACAGATGTTTCCCCTTTATTGCGGCCGGTCCGCCTGCAAAGCATGCGGGTGGGAACGGGGGGATGGGGAGCGGGAAGGAGAGACCTAGAGGATTCCGAAATTCATCGTAATTCGCGTTTTAGAATTTTTCCTGCCCGATACCGGCCTGCTGGAGAACGGAAAGAAGTATGCCGGCAGCAAACTCCCTATGGCTGAGTACCGTGACGGGCCGCCGTTTCTCTTCGTTCCAGTAATGAATATGGCTGATGCTCTTTTTACCGGGCGATAGCCGAACAGAATAAGAGTCCGGGTTATGTCGTGAGATTACAGAGGGGAGTTCCTGATAATTATTTCTGAAGGTATATCAGATTCTGTTTTTGAGTATTCACTCCACAATAAAAAAACGAGAAAACGGAAGACCCGATCAAGGGTGTCTGGATTTACTATACTGGATCGAAAGTCTTCCTTAATGATTGCCTGTTCTTGTGAATAATAAAATCTGGCAAGGCACTGGCGCATTGCATTATAGTATCACATTGACAAATTTTATCATCTTGAAATATAAGTATCACCTATTTCTGTCTTATGGGCATTAAGGTGAAATCCTATGAGAAGTGCCATTCTTCTTTCCCTTATCATTGCAGCTGGATGTATACTGGCGACGGGATGTGTAACTGAAACGAAAAAAAGCAACGTTAGTGGAAATGTATCTCTCTCCCCTACAGACACGTTCACACCGTTTGTAAATACTTCAAAGGATCTCAATCCCCATGATATGGGTTTGAAAGGTATGCTGACCATATCCATTGGCGGTTGGAAAGGTGAATTCCCGGTCTCCGTAGACACGATGAGTGTTGGAGTGGTCTCAACAGATAGACCAAAAACACTTATGATAGAAGAAGGGAACCATACCGTTGAAATCTGTTGCGGTATGAGATGCGAAGAGGAAAATGTTTATATAAGATTCGGGAAACAACGCACTGTTGACTTTTCGGAACAGTTAAAAAGGGATTTGGAATTCATAGAACCTACAGCACGTATAACAGGATATCGGCCGAACAGCGATCAGATTTCTATTGATGTGGAGTTCATTAATCCTACTTCGCAGGCACTCACGCTATCCGCAGATGTCAGTTGCGGGTATTCGTATATTGAAAGCAGAAGTTACAACAGAATAAACAACATTGCGCAAGGTCATCTGTCTGCAACCGTGGACGCGTGTGATCGCATAACGCAGACACTAAAGTTCAATTTAGCCAGCGGATATAATTATGTGTATGATGATATCCCGACAATAACCAATATATCATCAGAATAATCCGGCATACACTGTTTCGTTGTGATAACTATTGTGAATGTGCTTGGCTCCTTGATGGGTGTAAAATATCATCCGAGCAGAGAGGGGGGCTGGTTGTCACGTATCGTGAAATGACAGGCTCCCATATGTTTGTATGGACAATCGTTCAATTTTAAAGTTACAATAAGGACGGAACGATAAACGTTCTAATCGTATAACCACACCCGGAGCAATGATCCTTCAGGAGAACATTGGCATGATAATGAAAATCTGTGCCGGATGAAAGTGACCTCCCCCAGCCAGGATACCTCTGCTATGGCAAATCTCGTCTTTGGATTTTAGTGTGATGGAACACGAAAGGATTCCGTTTCATTCTTTTGCCTGTCAGCTGTTTTTTGTCCATTCCGGTTGTTACTATGCGATACTTTTTTTCTCCCCTGAGCATAGTAGTCCGTATCAGAAGAGGAAAACAGGTATGGACATCCTGACGATTATTGCAATTCTGCTCATCCTGATAATTCTCATCGTTCTTATAGCCTTGAGCATCAGAATTGTCCGGCAATGGGAAAGAATAGTAGTGTTATTCCTGGGAAAATTTGCAGGGATACGGGGACCCGGGTTGGTTATTATCATTCCGTTTCTCAATACGATCCCGTACATCATTGATATCAGGGTGATCACTACCTCGTTTAATGCAGAACAAACCCTTACTAAAGATACGGTACCGGTCAATGTTGACGCGGTTCTTTTCTGGCAGGTCTTGGACGTAACAAAAGCTGCGCTCGAAGTTCAGAATTACAAGGATTCCGTGCTTCTTGCTGCACAGACAGCACTCAGGGATGTGATTGGGAAGACGATGCTCGCCGATATGCTTGCAGGAAGAGAGATCATTGACAGTGAACTCCAGAAAATAATTCAACACAGAATTGACGGTTGGGGCATTAATGTTTTATCGGTAGAAATACGGGACGTAGTTATCCCGGTTGATCTCCAGAACGCCATGTCCATGCAGGCTCAGGCAGAACGTGAACGTCAGGCACGGGTAATACTCGGCGATTCTGAACGGCAGATTGCCAGGAGTTTTGAGGATGCTGCAAAGACCTATGCGGGTAATCCGACGGCACTCCACCTGAGGGGGATGAATATGCTCTATGAAGGACTGAAAACAAATAATTCTGTCCTGATACTCGTGCCCTCATCCATCCTGAATACCATGGGCCTGGGAGACACGACGGGTGTAATTGCACTCGCACAGAACTTAAAGAGGCAAAAAGAGGAAAGTAAAGATAAAACGATAGAATAATGGACAATTCCTCTTTTCCTTCAATGATATGCATTTGCAAAAAAACCCGGGCTGGATGCTTTCCCTGATAATTCTATTTTTAACCCGGTTGGTTCGATTGGTGAACCAGTAACGATTGATTATTTTATATCTGTGTAACTCCTGTATTGGTAAGAATTGGATTTACGGGTTTTTCCAACATTCGGGGAAATTAGGATGAAACACAACAAATAATTCTTCACCTCCTCATGCCACGCCTCCTCTAAATCCAATTCCCTTTTTCCAGAATTCAAACTTTTCCCGTCATCGGTAATCCTGTTCGCATCTATCAGGTTTCTGGAGGACTTACGTTCCTTCCATAAACACTTCTTCTTTTTGATCTGACAATAATAAGGGCCTCTTAAAAATGGAGGCCACTGACGGAGGGAGAAGATTCCGGGCACCCAATTTTACTGACTGGTATAACAACCCATTTATCCTTCGGCACATCCATCTCACTTCTGTGGTGAAAACAATGGGTAGATCTCTGGAGTTCAGTTCGGTAACGATTGAAAAACCCGAAGATGTGAATTTCATTCTTGGGCAGTCGCATTTCATCAAGACAGTAGAGGACATCTACGAAGCAGTTTCAGGGTCGGTCCCGGGGGCGAAATTTGGCCTGGCATTCTGCGAGTCCTCAGGTGACTGCCTGATCCGTATTGAAGGCAACGACGAGGAATTAAAAGCGCTGGCACGGGACAATGCCCTCGCGATCGGAGCCGGGCACTCGTTCATCCTCTTTTTACGCGACTGTTTCCCCATCAATGTCCTGAATGCGGTAAAAAACATCCAGGAGGTCTGCACGATCTACTGTGCAACGGCAAACCCAGCGGAAGTTATCATCGCCGAATCAGTACAGGGACGGGGGATCATGGGCGTCATTGATGGCATAAAACCAAAGGGGGTTGAAGGTCCCGATGGAGTTGCCTGGCGGACGGGACTGCTCCGGAAGTTCGGGTATAAAAAGGGATAGTGTTGTCCATGATCCGGGGACGTGCGTTCCAATGAGCCTGGTAATCGCGTTTATCGGGGAATGCGGCGCGGCCATAGCCGGAGACACGAGGGAATTCATAACCTGTGGGGACAGGATCCCAACAGAAACCCTTGAGCGTGAGCTCTACAGTGGACAGCTCGTTGCTGATGAAGACGCGGAGAAACGGGCAGGGGAGCTTGGTGTCTCAATGGCTATCCGGGACGATAAAAGAAAAGTAACCTGCCGGGAAGGCATTCTTGTCGGGGAGGTGAGCGAAACCCACGCTGGCATCACCCAGAAAAGAAGACTCTATGCAACTGCCGGTGAGTATGCACTTGCCGAGATCAGTGGTTCTGGTATCCGCGTGACCAGGAAAGGGAAAGCAAGTGCATTCGTTGTCCTGGGAAACCAGATAACCAAAAAGATTGCATATTCCTGCATTCAGGAAAACTGGAAACCCGGGGGAATTCACGATGCAATCAAAATAATCATGCTTTCCATGAAAAGAGCATCGGATGCGTCTGCATCGGTGAGCGGATCATACGACCTGATACAGACACCCCAGAAGGTCATTCTTTCTGATGAAATTATAACAAATTTTTTATACTTTTAACAGGCTCAATAACCTTATGGTGCCGGAAGATTCAATCCCAGCAGATTATCGAGCGGCGAAATACCGGCGGAAAGGAAAAAAAGGGACCAGTAAACAAACAAAAGACCCATCTATCCGTGAAAAAAAAATATCCGGTCCTTGTGTCCCAAAACCTGAAGACATTTCCGGAGAAGTAAAATGCAATTATCCTGAGTGGCAGAAATTTCTTGAGAGGTACCCCATGATTAATTCGATACAACGGGAAGATTTCCCGGATCAGGGAGTGAGTTTTGTATATGTGGCACACTTTTACCGCACAAAAAATAATGCGGAAGAAAGTTCCTTCTCCCAGGAAGAGTATGAAGATTTTTTTAAGGAAATCGGGTATGAATATGATTACTCAGGGAATTTTGATTCCCGATGGTTTGAAGGTATAGGTGTAAAAATCAACTGACTGCTGGTTCTGGCAGATTTATAAAGGTCACATAGTGATTCGTTTCAACTGTTTTGAACCCTTGATATCACTCCTCCAATACCTTTGCCCTTTTTTTTGGGATCATAGCGATGCCGCGCTTGTGAGTTAGGTGCCCGCAGATTATTCCCCCTCCCACCTCCATCTCGTATGCTGGCCGTCAGCGACGAGCGCAGCGTTATCGAATTCGACAGCAAAAAAGAGATGATACATCCCGCATACTAAGCCACCCGCCTCCCCCGCAATAACAAGGCCAGCACCAGCCCGGCAATAAATCCGCCGATGTGTGCCATGTAAGCAACACCGCCGGTATCCACTGAAACCGCGATAGAACCAATGCCACTGAAAAACTGTAAGACGATCCAGAACCCGATCACCATCAGTGCGGGCATCTGAACTACCGCATAGCCCAGCAGAACCGTGACCCTGCGCTTCGGGAACAATAACATATATGCCCCGAGCACACCGGCTATTGCTCCTGATGCTCCCAGATTTGGCACATCTGATCCCATGCTGAATGCCAGCTGTGCGAATGTTGCCGCAATGCCACAAAGAACGTAAAATGCCAGGTACCGGAGGTGCCCGAACCGGTCTTCCACATTATCCCCGAAGATCCACAGGTACAGCATGTTGCCCCCGATGTGGACCCACCCGGCATGCATGAACATGGAGGTGAAGATGGTCAGGAAATCGCCGCCGGGGTTGGCAAGGAAGCGGACGGGAACGAATGCCCATGTCTCAATAAAAAGATCTCCTCCGATTAACTCTACAAGAA
The DNA here is from genome assembly GCA_015660885.1 of Methanoregulaceae archaeon. GTDB lineage: Archaea > Halobacteriota > Methanomicrobia > Methanomicrobiales > Methanospirillaceae > Methanoregula. The sequence goes on from JACTUB010000018.1 coordinate 12,738, forward strand.
AAAAGAGCACGTTGAGCGCGATCAGGGCATACGTAATCACGGGAAACAGTTTTCTTCCGCTATTATCATCCCCGATGGGAAACATGATGGGTATCCTGAACCTACTAGTATCGGATTTATATTTATACGCTATCGTTTTAGTGATAAGAATGGGACAGGGTATCAAAGACCAAATCTGGGTTCTCGGGAGAGCAAGAAAAGGAATATTACCAAAAAAATAATACATGAAGATGCATGGAGCCTAAAACGAAAAATTATCAGTATCGATGAGGAGAGATGAACGGGGTGCGGGCAATGCATACCGGATTGTCCTGAAGGAGCACTCCAGCTTATTGACTGGAAGGCACGGTTTGTGAGCGACTTTTTCTGTGACGGGCCCGGGGTGGGTAGCGGGCCTGCCCTCCGTTATAGCCCACTTTCCGTCAAAGAGCTCCGCTCAATTCACCCCCCATCTCCTAATCCAGCCCCACAGCATTTTTATTCAGCACATTGATAAAACCATTTAAACATCGTCCCAGAGCAAATCCAGACCATAGCTCGCCACTTGGTGCCGACCCCTCCGGAATCCGGGAATCTCACCCAGCTTTGGGGGTACTATAAAATCGTCCGTTTGGCAAAATACGCCCATTATGAGGACTTTACTAAAAGGAACATGTAGCGGGCTCCTTTTCGCATGTCAGACACCACTCGGAGTCCTTAAAAAGCCCGGAATGACGTCAGGATTCTGGAGGTTCTGATTCGTTGACAGATTTATCATACGGTGTCACTTCGTGCATCAGTACCCGGGCGATCATTCCTGCATTATATATTTCCCGCCCTTTTCACGAGCACTTCTGTATTAACCGTTGCGAGATCACCGGAAAATTCGATTTGGTACTCACCCGCATCCCTGATCACGATCTCCTGCTGGGATAACGGGTCCCCATATTTCCTGCCCCATCCTTCCTGATCGTACAGGGTACTGTCTTTATAGATTTTTACTTCAAACTGTGCAAATTCGTCCGGGCGATCAATGGTTGCGGTATCAATCAGTTTCGCGGCGTCCCGCGGTTCAAACCATTTCACATCGGTTATGTTATGGGGGATGACATTATAACGGATAATCATCGGTGGATTTTTTAAATCAAAGGAGATTTTATAAGCATTCTCCGGGTTATACTCGTAGTTATTTTCGTAAATGGTTATATAATCATTGGGATTAAATAAAAAATTCTCGACTAAAGCCAGTTGGTCGTACTCTTTTCTATGGCTTACAGGACCACCTGTGTCAGGTTCTGGTATGACGGGTTCAATAGTTACATACTGGGGGGTCGGTTCAGGTGTAGGTTCAGGTGTCAGGAGAGGGGGGATAGGGGTAATCATTGGTGCGGGTTCCAGAAGCAGGCTTGATCCAGCGGACGTCACATTGCTGATCCCAGCTAAACCTTCCGTTGAATTCCCGGTGTCCGTACCAGGAGCAGAAGAGAGAGAGAAGACAGCACTGACCAAGACCAGGATTACCAGTATCATTACCCCGAATGTGAGGGAAAAGTATTTTTTATAATGATAATCCTGAGACGGTATAACTGAGATGTAATCGGCGGCAGGTGCAACCTGGACTTCGCTGTGCGGCCGGTTATCTACCTTTACGAGAAGACGGTTTTCATCATACCGCCTCCTCACCAGTCCGGGGTTCTGATAGAGTGTTACGGGAGAATAGTCTGCCTGTGCAGGTTTTATCTTCACTGGTGCTTCGAGAGCGGAAAGGACTTCCAGAGACCTGCCCATCGGGATCTGACCCTGCGCGATTCGTTCATTGAGCGTATGCAGGGGTTTGAGAAATTCTTCCCAGGAAAAATCAAGATCCCACGCGTCCTGTGTACGGGGATTTCCTTCCAGCGCCGACTCGAGCTCATCTGTCTCGATTTGATCACGACAACCTTTGAGAAGCGCAGGGATTTCCTCGTCGTTTTCCTCTTTCCCGAACATTCTGAGTAACGAAATCGCGATAAGGTCGGTAATTTCATCGTTGAAGGTAAGATCAGGTGAAAGCCTGTTGAAGAGTTCTACGAAGCTCGCCAGCTTTCCGAGAAGGATCCGGGTATCCACGTCTGGACCAAGGTTTTTTTCTATCGCTTTTCCTAAGGGTGAAACAATGGCATTGATCTCATGGGCTGATGTTTTATGTAGATCTTCCATTCTCGCCCGGGCTTCCTCATCTGAAATCTTTGAAAATGCACCAATGATAAGGTAATAATTTGCGTCCACACCTTTTTTCCGGAGCAGGCGGTATATTTTTTCCAAGTCTTCCAGAAAAGCGATGATATCCGTACAAATCCGTAGTCGCATCTGCTCGTTTGCGTCACTGCCCGGGACCTGGGATTCTATTTCAAACTCCTGTTTTTTCTGGTAAAAAAATAAAAAAACATTGTCGAGGCTATGCCCCTGAATATCAATTACCTGATGTTTATAGAGCTCGAGGAGAATTTTTATTGAATTTTTTCTGGTTTCGTCAAAAAGACGACAATAATTAGTGCAATAGTGATGGAAGAGCTGGTACTCCTCTTCGCTGAAATGCAGAGTGACCCTTCCCATGCATTATAATCATAACAGATCGTATTTTATTTTATCGTGAATTATAAAAAAATATATTCCCGCCTCTGATTATTTTTATTTTATTTCTCTACTGTTCTGTTTTCCCCTCCCTACCAATATATCTCAAACAATGTATGTCCTTCTTTCCCTCGAGGAAAAAGGCCGTCACTGAACCAGATATACAACTCATCCTCGCCAACTCAGGAAAACATGGGCCATCACCGAAGATCCTCCCCATTATCCAATCGGGTAATAAAGAAACCGACAAAATCCTCGCGCTCACCACGATATGATCAAACATTTGGGCGAAGCAGACCGTGACCGCTGACCTCATGGAGGCAAGTTCCATGGAGATGCCTCGCGTTCCAGCCCGGGGAACGGGGTATTTTAAGAGACCTCCTGCTGCTATCTCAGCTCTTTTTGAGCTTCATTAAGGTAATATCAAGGACCCCGTTGCACACGCTGAAATGACTGCGGGTTACATCGATGGGGGACTTCATAATGATGGAAGCAGCCCTTTCATCTAAAAAGATCTCTACCACGTCCTGCATAATTTCGACGTAGGGCGCATTCCTCGTGTCGGGCGGCAGCCGGGCGGTGATAAACAGAACATCGTCAGAATCAATCGTCTCGTAGGGCAACCGGTGACCATTATCATCTCCGATGACCCTGAATGCCACCGGAGGTACAGAGGGGCCGGGTGAGATAATGGTATATCCGATGATACAGGCACGTTCGTCATCGGGAATGTGCCTGATGATCTCTGCAGCAATCTCAGAAATATCGGCATTGAGATCATCATTGGGATTATCCTGCTTTTTTATCACGAGTCCCGCCTCCATCCGCAAATGGGACAATAGTCCGTCCGGATATTAAATCTTTGCCGCAGGGTTCCAGAGTATGCCTCCCTAAAAAATTGCCGTGCATACGGGATGGCCATGTCACCGGAAATACTCCACAACATTCCGGAACAACTGCATATTCAGCGACTCGGTCGGCACCGCCACACCTTCACGTTTCATCCGTTCCTTGCGGAGGGGCCAGTCATACAGGTTCACAAACTCCATCGCCCGTTCCGGGTGCGGCATCAGCCCGAGCACTTTTCCATCCTCAGATGTGATACCGGCTATATCATCGACTGAACCGTTGGGGTTGGAGGGATACTCCCCCTCAGCCGGGCGCAGATCCTCCCGGCAGTACGTAAACGTTATCATCTTCTGTCTTTTCAGACGCTGCAGAGTCTCTCTGGAGCAGTAAAAATTGCCCTCGCCATGGGCGACCGGGCAGTATATCCTCTCGATGTTACGGGTCCAGAGATTATCAGCTGCGGGCTTCAGGGTTACAAACCGGCATTCCAGCCTCCCGCCCCGGTTGGGCATCAGGGCGATATCCCGGTTATACTGTTTATCAAACGCCGGGACAAGCCCGAGGTTTGCCAGAATCTGGAACCCGTTGCAAATCCCAAGCACCAGGTTGTCACCATCCAGAAACTCCGTAAGATCTTCCCATACGTTGTTGCGCACCCGGTTTGCATATGCATTGCCAGCTCCAGTGTCGTCCCCATAGGAAAAACCACCGGGGAAGACGAGCAGCCGGTAGTCCGGGAGCCGGTTCCTTCCTGTTATCAGGTCGTTGATGTGGACAATGTCTGAGGCCATGCCGGCCCGGACAAGCACCTCCTGAGTCTCCATCTCGGAGTTTATTCCAAAGCCACTCATGATAATGGCTTTTTCCGGGATCATGTTCCGGGTGGTCATTACCTTTGACGAGGCAGTTCGTTGTGGGGTCCTGCGTGCAACAACCATATCAGTACCCCCGGAAGGGTGCCTTGTAGGCTGTTTCTAATTCACTCAACGTTAGGTCCAGGAGGAATTTTTGGGATGTGATCCGCAGGGTTCCACCGCCGACCCGACCGAGCAGTGTCGCATCAGGCGCGATTATTCGTTCAAACGCCCGCTTGTTGTCCGGTGCAACCGTGACCACAAACCTGCCGAGCGACTCAGAAAAAAGGTAATAATCCGGGCGCGTGCCTGCAGGAATGGTAAGATCCATGCCGAGCCGTCCCGCGATTGCGACTTTGGCAATGGCAGTCCCGAGTCCGCCGTGACTGACCGGGTAGGCCGATGCAATGAGTTCGCGAGAGATTGCATCCGTCAGCTTCCTGTACCGTACCCGTAATACCGTGGCATTCAGTCCCGGGACCGTATTTCCGATATACCCGAGATGCGCGAAATACTCAGACCCGCCCAGTTCCTCAGATGTCTCCCCGATGACATATACCAGGTCACCGGCGATCTTGGCATCCAGTGACACTGCCTTTGAGATGTCCTGGTGAATCCCGATGGAGGAGATGAGAAGAGTCGGGGGAACGGAGATCTTCACCCGGTTGTTCTGTGCGTCATACCCGGAGAAATCATTGAACATGCTGTCCTTACCCGATATAAACGGTGTTCCAAATGCAGTGGCAAACTCATAGCACCCTCTCGCTGCAAGTTTCAGCTGCCCCAGTCGTTCGGGTTCGTCAGAGGAGCACCAGCAGAAATTATCGAGAATCGCGATGGTATCGAGCGGGACGCCAATTGCAATCAAACCCCGGATCGCCGTATCGATCCCTGCACCCGCCATCAGGCAGGGATCAATCTCCGAGTAAGAGGGAAAAAGTCCCTGCGACAACCCGACACCTTTCTTTGAGCCGGGTACGACCCTGGTCAGCGTGGCATCTGCCTGCACCCGTCCGGCACCCTGTACCGGGCCAAGCACATGACCGCCCTGTACTGTGTGGTCATACTGGATTGAGATGAACTCCTTGGAGCAGAGATTTTTCCTCTGCAGCATCGCAAGCAGCGTTGCATCAAGCCGCTCCGGACAGGGAGTGCAGGGTTCAGGATACGTTTTTTTCGTATATATGGTTTTTAAGTGTTTCTTTGGCAGGCCGTCGTGGAGGAAATCAAGCCCGACATCCATCACCACACTGCCACGGCTCTCGACCACGCACCTGCCGGAGTCCGTGAATGTACCAATGACCGTTGCCTCAACCTCCCGCCTCTGCATCAGCTCCATGAACGCGTCGAGTTTCTCCGGTGGGACAGCTAAGGTCATCCGCTCCTGTGATTCAGAGATCCAGATCTCCCAGGGAGCCATGCCGGGATATTTCAGGGGCACCCTGTCGAGATACACGTGACACCCGTTGCACTCTTTTGCCATCTCGGCAACGGAACAGGAGATCCCGCCAGCCCCGTTATCCGTGATGCTGTGGTAGAGCCGCAAGTCCCGGGCTTCCCTGACGATCACATCCGAGAACTTCTTCTGGGTGATCGGGTCGCCGATCTGGACTGCCGTCACCGGGCTCTGGGGATCGAGGGCTTCTGATGAAAACGTAGCACCGTGGATGCCGTCCTTGCCCACGCGTCCTCCCGCCATCACCACAAGGTCACCGGGCCTCGCCTGTTTCTCGTAGAGTTTCCTGCTGTCGTGTTCGAGTGGCATCACGCCGACCGTGCCGGCAAATACAAGTGGTTTTCCGCTGTAGCGGTTGTCAAACAAGCACCACCCCTGCGGCGTTGGAATGCCCGAACAGTTGCCACCAACCCCGACCCCCCGTACTACGCCATCAAGGATCTGGCGGGGTGAGAGGATCGGGTTGGCGCGATTTTTTCCCCGATACAATGTCGGGTCTGTGTCCGGATCGCCCACACAATAGCCATAGAAATTGATGCAGGGTTTTGCCCCGAGCCCAAAACCGATCGTATCCCGGTTCACCCCGACAATTCCGGTCAGTGCCCCGCCAAACGGGTCAAGGGCCGAGGGTGAGTTATGGGTCTCGACCTTATGGGTCACCAGGTAGTGATCATCAAAGATGATAGAGCCGGAGTTATCGGTAAACACCGTCACGCAGATATCTTTGTCCCCTTTCTCTTTTCGGATTTTATTGGTAGCTGCCTGAATGTAGGTCTTATAGAGGCCGCCAGGGACGTCGTCATCCATGGCAGACGCAAAGATCGTGTGCTTGCAGTGCTCGCTCCATGTCTGGGCAAGAGACTCGAGCTCCACGTCGGTCGGTTTCCTGCCGTTTTTTTGGAAATAGTCGCGAATCACGTGCAGCTGGGCAAGATCAAGCGCGAGTGGCCCCTGCCGTTGGCCGGTCAGACGACTGATGATCCCTTCTTTTCCGAGCCGGGCGAGTTCCCTGTCATCCAGGTCGAGATTAACGGTTTCGGCAGTAGGCAGTTCATGCAGGCAGACAGAAGGCAAGACCGGATCCATGCCCTTCGTCCCGTATTCCTGCCGGGTCATGATAATTACCCGGTTCACAAGAGGATTTGCCAGCGTTGACGCAAGCTTCTGCAGGGTGGATGGTGATAGGTTCCCGCACACAAGAAAAAGCTGTGATGTATAGACTGCTTCCCCTTCACAGAACTTCATCGAAAAATAATCCTCGATGGTCTGGCGGGCAGTCATGCCGACGTTATCGGTAACACCCGGGAGAAAACCGACTTCTATTGCATAATCAAAGACGCCATTAGTCGCCTTGTCTACCGTGTATTCCTGGACCACTGGATTGATAAGCTGACCGCCAATCTGCGAAAGCTCCCCGGGATTAAAATCCCGGGAGCTGGTGGCCAGGGTATAGACATCGATGAGATGTAATTTATCGACCGGGAAACCTAAAGAGCGTATCCGGTCGGTTCTGGTCGTTAACCGGGGATCGAGTTTATAGTGAACTTCTATCCGGTGGACACAAGAAGTCATGTGTACTGATTATATCTAAACTATCAAAATAACTCCCGTGGGGGATGAAGTGAAAAAGGTAACCTTGAAGAAGTCCCTCATTGTCTAAAAGCAAATGTTTTCCCGGTTTTGTGGGGATACGATCCCCGGTGTCTGCAGGCACTCAACAGGAATGGTGGTAGTCGTAAGGTTCCGGGCAAAATTCACTCCCGAGGTCCCCCTGCCTTTTACCCTGTCGCATCCAAATCTGGTAAGCTTTGGACAAAACGCGGCAGGGAAAAAAGACCACAGTGTTTATACAATTTCCTGTGATACGATGTTATGAGTTTACAATGATAAAAAAATGTGAACAATGCGGTTCTCCTGCCGTCGATGCACAGTCACTTTTTTGCAATCTCTGCGGGGGGTACGTGCGGGATGAACCGGAAACTACTTTTCCCGTCTGCCGGGCCTGCGGTATTCCTGCTCCTGATGAACAGTCAGTCTTCTGCACCCGCTGCGGTCTGAAGTTAGTACCTGAGCCGGAAAACCGATACCCGGTCTGCACTTCCTGTGGATCCATCGTCGCTGATGAACATGCCATTTTTTGTAACCGCTGCGGCAAAAAAATACCATCGGAGCCCGTTCGCACCCCACCGGTCTGTGCTTCGTGTGGTGTTCCTGCGGTAGATGACCAGACGCTCTTTTGTAATCGCTGTGGGACGCCTTTTTCTAAGCCTGCCGATGCTGCAAAAATTCAGAAAAAGGCGGTGGAATCGATTATTATCACGAAGAAAAAGCATTCTTCTCCTTCGCCTGCACAAGGTGTTGCTTACGTACCACAGGACCCTCAGGGCCCCCTATCGGATCGTTCGCACGATACCAGGCAGGCTCCACCGGATTCACAGACGCAGAAAAAGTACGCCCGTCTTCCGCTGGTGGCCGATGAAAGTTCCAGGGATACACCCCCCTTTAAAAAGTATGCTCATCTCCCGCTGATTGCTGATGAGCTGAAAGTAAAGGATTCCCCCCCGGGAGGATTTTATTCAACAGATATTCGCGAGCCTCCTTCATTACATCAAAAAAAGCAGGCATCAAAAAAAGGGCTGCTTGACATATTCAAAGATAGACACTTGTAGGCCAGCAACGCTCCTGTTACCCCGGGAACCAACGAAAAACTGTCAGTATAAAATGATTTTTTTATGAATACCTGATGCCAGCTGTGTCCCTGCAGCATTGCCATAACCGGGATGTGATTATAACACACGATAACTTCCGCGTGAAGGGCATGTATTGGGCGGATCACCGGTGCATGATCGTACTGAACAGGACCCGGTAAAAAATACAATATTTGCATCCGCCCGTACTCGCTGACCCAATTGTTTTTCTAGTCACGGACTACAGTGTTTTTATTACAACTCGGCGGGGCAGTCTATCCATGGCATCATGGCATTGTATTTTCCTTACATCTGTGTTCATCCTCCTCGTCCTTGCAGCCGGCTGCACCGATAGTTCCGCCGGGAACCAGCCACTGCCGACCATGAGTACCCTGCCGGTCCCCCGGGGCACCGAGCAACCGGGCCAGATCCTGCAGACCTTCGGCGACGTGACGGGGCAGGGCATACCAGGTGGAACAATCGACACCATCACGTTTACGGTCGGTCTCGTCAACAGCCGCGATTCAGTGGATATGGAAAACCTTACTATCGTTTATGCGGATGCAGCCAGCACAGAAACCCTCCTGCCGGTTGAGGGTTACCGCGGAGATCCGTCAAAGGGCCACTGGGGTATCCTCCGCGTGGAAAACGAGGTGGGCAACCCAAATAACCGGCTCGATTATGAAGAGCGGTTCGTCATCCGTATCAACCCCAGTGCGTTCCTCGTCCCGAACCAGTTCATAACCATTAACGTAAAACCTGCCAACAGTCGTTCACTGACCATACGAAGGGTTGCCCCGCCAACGATCCTTGCAGATAATATTCTTTCCCCTATCTAGGTCCGGGATCGACCTGCCAGGTACTCTTTGGAACCCCAAAAAATTCCCCGGATCCCGAAACTGTCCGGTGACTTGGGGACCTTAAAATACTGCATTTTAAATCCTGCTGCTCCGTCCAGAACAGACTTGCCCACCAGATCACGTGCAAAAACCGGTTGAATAATCAATACTCCTGTTGACAGGATGAAAATACTCATATTCTTACAACGGGTTCTCCCTTAATGGATCTCTTCATTCTTCGGTATGGAACGGCGGGGATGTCTTCCGGCTGGCCTGATAATGCAGCACGGGGACTTACCCGCGATGGAAAGGAAGAGATTAAACAAAGTAGCACAGCGGATAAAAATAATAAAATTCAGGTTTGACGTAATTGCCACAAGCCCCCTGCAACGCGCTCAAAAGACCACAACGATTGTTGCTTCTGTGCCTGGCCAAAAAGACAAATCACCGTATGGGATGAGCTTGCTCCCTGGCGGGGATCCCGATACGGTATGCTCTAATGCTTCACAGCAGGGAAACAACACAGCGGTGCTTATCATCGGGCACAAACCGGCATTATCCGTTCTTATAAGTAAAATTATCTCTGGCGATCTGAACGGTTCAATTGTCTTATCCGGGAGGCGGTCTGGCTAAGATCAGGAATTATTCCTTTATGACCCATCTGTCCGGTGATCCTCAATGGTTACTCACCCCGGAGCTGATCCTGGAGATGAGGTAAATACCTAAGACTATTTGCCAGCAGTGCAGGCATATCCAAGTATCTTATATCGATTTTTATTATTAACGCGGGGATGCCGGCAGAACGTGGATTGAGAAAAGTCACCAAGAGTAAGTACCATCAAAGGTTGCCATCTTTTACCTGCATTTTTCTTCCGCACGTTGGGCATTGGTATACCGAATTGCCATGCCCATCAGTCCAGACACGTATCATCTGTATCCCGTCATGATTGTTATCGCAATAGGGTTTTTGGAATTCTGCCACGGTGTATCCCTCCGGATAAACAGGAGTGTTAGTTATAAGGATTTATTTTTATTGAACTCGGATGGCATATGTACTTTCGATGGCAAAGATTGGTGCACTATTCGGTATTGTCATGCGACTGGTTGCGGGGGATTTTTTCTGGGATTATCACAGCATCCATGATAAAACTGCCGCCATTGGGGATCGGGAACAGCCGGTGGCATCGCTATATTATCTCTCATGCGGGTTCTTGGGGCAATAACAGGGTTATATTATGGGAGCGATCCACGCATTTCTGTACAACATGTTTACCGGCCGGGTTGGCAGAATCAACCCGGAGTTCCCGCTTTAAAAGGCGGATGAATATCCTCCGCCTGGACATGGTTCGCATGATCGTGATCCCTGCACTTTCACGCTTCGCTTAACTAGCGTTCATATTCACGGATTTCCTGTTAATCGTGCATGGAGCTCTCCAGCTGTTTTGCTATCTGCCATCACTGCAACCATGCATGGGTATACTTTGGTTCCCGGGTTGCCTGCCTGCAACGGACAGGCAGACTGGTCAAAGTACAATGCCCGCGATGCCACACTAAGGAGAAGCTGGATGCGCAGAACGCGAGATAACCGAAGGAGGAAAAAATACGTAAATTCCTCATTTATTGCCACCAGTTATTTTCATCCAGATGAGATATTACATGAAATTTCGTTTTTGACCATAAAAAACCGGATTATACAAGAGGTTTGGTAACACAGCACTATCGCAACACAGGAAATACCCCTAGTTGCGGGGGTGAAGTATCATGAACGTCTCCACGGTAAAATAAGCGCTGTTTCTTGATTTTTTCCCCGGAAAAAATATCGCATGGTGGTTTTTATTGAGCGATAACCAGAAACTGTCCAATTTTTTATATTAACGGCGGACTTTTGGGATAATTCTATTTCTTTTTTGTATCCTGACGGAACATTACCACAACCGCAATCATAACAATCATCAGCACTACACCTGCAGCCAGTATAATATCCATCGCAGACAGCGTGTGAACCTTCTGCAATACCGCAGGAAACTTCCCTGCCTGCCCTGCCGTGATGGTGACATTGGTCGTATTATCTGTATAATCCTGCAGCTTTACTGAGATGATATGTGTCCCTGCAGAAAGTCCGGAGATGGTTAACGGACTCACCCCTTTGAAGCCATCATCAATATATATCTCAGCACCCGGGGGATCTGAAGTTACCGCAAGCGAACCTGTGCTGGCAGGATTCTCCCCTGTCACAACCAGGATGGCATTGATAGCGGCTGTTTGTCCTGATCCGACAGACACCACCTGGTTCCAGTCATCATATCCTGCAAGCGAAAGGGTCACTTTATGGTTACCCGGCAGCAGGTCAGGGATGACGGTGGGTGCCGCGCCCGTCTGCTCGCCATCAAGATTCACTATCGCTCCTGAAGGGATCGAGGTGATGGCGATCGATCCATACGAAAGGGATGGCCGGGTTGTTGGTTCCGTAACGCTCTTTGTGAGTGTCGCGCCAATCGTTGCCGGGGTAAAGGGTTCTATAATGAAATTCCTGGTATAGTCATCATAACCCGGCTTTGTGAGCAGGAGTGTGTGGCTGCCGACCGAAGTATCCGTCAGCGTCACGGGTGTTATCCCCTTAACGATATTATCAACAAATACTATAGCATCCGGGGGAGTTGACGAGACTGCAAGTGTTCCCGCGGTGGCAGTAACCGTGACAAAACTGAGCTTGTCCGCCCGGTTGACACTACCCGTGCAGGAATCACGTGCCTGAAGGGAAACGGAATAGGTCCCCGGCGTCATGTAGGTATGAACGGGATTCTCTGCCGGGGATGTCCCGCCGTCACCAAATTTCCAAGCGTAGGCATCCCCACCGCTCGATGTACTCGTGAACTGGACAGTGAGGGGTGCAAAACCGGAAGTGGGGGTACCAGTGAACCCTGCTGACGGGTGTGCGGGCTCACATACAGGAGTCACCGGCGTATAATTTTCCGGGGCCGGAATAACCAGTCCATAGGTGCCCTGGTGCCACAGATCGCATTGCGTTCCTGCCATATATTTCAGGGTAAAGAATCCTGAAGAAGTGTAGGTATGGGTGACCCCGTCCACCGTCCCATAGTAGGGTTGTGAACCGTCCCCGAAATCTAGGTAATACTGGGTCGGAAAATCCCCGCCGGGTGAAGGGATTGCAGGGATGATGAATCCCTGTGTGCAGGGTAAACCATAGGGAGAGCGGTCGCACCCGCCGCTGAACAGGACAAAAGACTGGCTGGCAGGCGGCCCGTCACATATGGCTGCGGTCACCGGAAGTATGAACCATAACACCATGACGATTGCACACCCCGCGATGATTCCTCTCAATCCCGTCACCCTCGCTTCAGCACCACAGGCACTCCATCTGTTCACTGTAGTACTACTCAGGAGACATTAATCGCTCCAGCGTAAAAACACCAGCTGTCCATTGTCCTGTTCATTGTGATCCTTGGACAGAGCCTTGACTGGCTCCATGAGAATAATCATGGTTTCTTTTTATACAAGAATCCCCAAATCCAAAGATACCAAAAAGAAATGCGTTCCGGAGGATGCCGATATGAGAGAATTTATTCAGGTCGCAGCAATAACTGACCTGAAAAATGGCAGCATGAAAAAGATCCGTGCCGGAGGGCAGGATCTCCTGCTCGCCAGAGTCGGGGACAGGTACTACTGCATGGACGCATTTTGTCCTCATCTCGGCGGGGATCTTTCAGAGGGCACACTTGCCGGGACAATCCTTACCTGTCCGCTGCACCATTCACAATTTGATATCTCTGATGGGCATGTCCTGCGATGGACGGATCTTGCCGGTATTGTATTAGCCGCGGCAAAGAACCAGCGACCACCACGACCACTCGGTACCTACCCGGTAAAAATCGAAGGCAAGGCTGTTTTAGTAGAGAAGTAATTCATCGGGTGAACACCCGCTGGAACACCGGTCATTGGTAAAGAATGAACCACCCCTGTCTCTGCTGATCCGAGCGGTGTCCTGATAAAGGAGCATGTTTCTTCTCCTCGATCAGTATATCATCACTTCATGAGGCATGCATCACTGGTGATTGTCTGCCACAGGGATTCTGGTTATATCTGTTCCTCAAAACCAACTATCCCGTATGATAATCGATACCGATGATAAGTACGGATAATCTGAAATTATGAGAGAATTGTGGAATTATCTTTTCCAGACGTCCATGCTCATCATGTTTTGCCCATGATACACGATTTCTGCGGCAATAAATTTCAAGACTACGAAATCCGGATTATCCACTGACCTGAAATACTGCTCAAACATCGGGTTCCAGTATTTCTTTTTCGTTGCCAGATCTTCATGAATTTCCGCTTTTGCCCGGATCTCAACGTAAGGATCGGAGAACTCTTTACCCGACCAGATCGCGATAGCAGTATTGGGATTCTTACTGAGCTGTTCGACTTTTTTCGAACTCTTCATGGTTCCCCCGACAAAGGTCATATCCGGAAATCCGTTGAGCACCATAAATCGTACTGCAGGTAAACCCCCGGCAAGGGTAGCCACGGCAGCCGGGTGGGGGCCTCCGACTACTTCAAGAATCTTCTCCTTGAGTGCCATGGTGATGTATTAGAGCAGATGATCTTGTTAAAAGTAACCATAACTGCAAAATAACGGCGGTGAATACGTTTCAGGCTGCCCATCACTTATCCAATGAATCGCCTTGGGTTGCTTTTTCTGCCGGACGGTAATACGGGAGGACAATACGCCGGATCCTGACCCACACCCGTTAATTGTTATTGCCATCCCGGAAAAAAGAGCGCCAAGATTCGCGATCACCGTTCTTTATCATTATAAAAAAAGGTTTTCGGCCGGATTATTGGATAAAACACGGGTCAGGAGTCACCCGGTTCCTGCACAATAACAGTAAAATTCCCTTCCCAGCCCAGTGTCAATTCCGAACTTCCCCAAACCCGGCCTGACGATTTATTCCGTGCTGTGACCGAGATGATGACCGGATCGCGGGTTGATGATACGGGATCAGTAAACGACCAGTAGATCGTTTCCCCGTGGCTGATGGCAGGTTGCGGGAGACTGCTGATGGTATTATTGGGCGTTCCCCATGAGAGGAACTCCCCGTAACTTGCATTCCATGCAAACTCTGCATCCGCCGGGTTAAACCCGCTGGTATTCGGCATAAGCCTGATGCCAGGGGTCGAGGACATGGAGGGTGAGTACCTGTGCGGAGTGGCTTCAATCCGGACGGATGGGGGGATTGTTACCGGGCAGACACCGGTATCGGCAGAACATGTTGGCGGGATTTCAGGACTGGTGTTTTTATCAGATGGAGCTGAGCACCCTGCAAGCATCAGAAGTACGGTAAGGATAATCAGAGCTGAAAGGAATGCAATGGTTAGTGTGGATTGTATCTGGTTCCTGTCTGACATTGAATTATCTCCCGGGTATATATCGTAGCAGCTCTATGCACCCGGTACTGATGTTGGCTTCTACCCTTAAAATACATCATGGGTGCTCTCAAAAAAGATGTTCATCTATCAGGACCAGGTACATATCATTACAGTTGATGGGGTAAACGACGGATCAGGTGAATAACGAGGATCTTTATTTCTTCCTCCGGTCCAAAACCCCTGTTCAAAACGGATTATGTCTGTTCATAGACGAATGCTGTACTCCGGATACCAGGTAAAAAAAGTACGACGGGTAAAAAAAGATACATGGTCGTTATAAAAATTATTTTCCAAACGCAAAATCCACCTGGTACTCCTGTGTGCATTCGCCATCAAGGATTGTCTCATACGTCCGGGTTTCTCCTGTGCCAACAGGCCCGATAAAAATGGACCGTGAGTCACGGATCGTACCGGTTCCGGTATTTACCAGGTTGAGGTTCAGCAGCACTGCATCCAACGATGTGTTCCCGGCATTGTACACGTATCCGGTCACCCGTTCATAACAGCCTTGTCCCGGTGACCACCCAACAGAATATTCATAATGGGAATGAAGTGCACCCTGTGCACTTTCGCGAACTACCGGGCTGCTGAGGCACCCGGAGAGAGCGACAAGAATGATCACCAGCACAGAAATTACAACAATTTGTTTCATGAATCGGACCTTCCAACAACTCCTGAAATCATTTTCCTACCATCCAAAGAACCATACCATGGCAAGCGTGGCATGGACGAGAGCGATCACAATGGTCAGCCGTGCGAGATTCACATGCCAGGTAAACGGGATGTCACCTTTCCCTTTCATGATCAGGAACCCGACCACGGCAGTGCTGATAAGGCAGAGGAACAGGATTGCCCCGGCAGCCATGACGACCGGAAGGGTAATCCAGGTAGATAATACCATGTACAGTCGTTATGTTCATCGCTTATATAGATATCACGGAGCATGATCACCAGCAGGAGGTATTTGGCGGCGTGAGAGCGAATGCGGCAGAGGAAACCACGCTGCATTTCCCGTTCATGCACCAGTACCTGCCGGCACTAGGTCGATCGGTCCCTGGCAGAAATTTACGCACAGCAGGGTACAGACCTCTTTGTCTGTCTTGTTGATACAGCTCGCCGGAGGGCAGCACCCGGCAGGCACACAGTCATCATCAGTTACGCAATCCCGAGCATGGAATTGGATTTGGTAATACAGCACTATCGCAACAAGAGGATGCTATACTATCACGGGGGCGAAGCCCTCAGGTTATGTCTTCAAACTTTACCGCGACCGGGTTGCCTGTCCAGGCGCCTTTTTGCTCCGCAGCAGTTTATGGTACGTGATAGCAAACCGGTGGGCTTCATCACGGATTTCCTGAATATACCGCAACGCCATTCCTTTCGGATCGAGACGGCGCGGGAGCATCTCGCCGGGCACGTATAGTTCCTCTTCACGCTTTGCAATCGCGATCACGGGTATAGCGAGGTCAAGATCCTGTAAAACTTCCCGGGCAGCGGACAACTGGCCTTTTCCACCGTCGATGATAATCAGGTCGGGAAGATCTGTGTTCTCTTCAAGGAGGCGGTGATACCGGCGTTTTACAATCTCCGCGATCGAGGCAAAGTCATCGATGCCCTCGATCGTTTTGATCTTGAACCTGCGGTAGTTCTTCTTGTCCGGCATACCGTTACGAAACTGCACCATCGATCCAACCATAGACGTTCCCGAGAGGTGCGAGATATCAAAACACTCGATCACCTCAGGAGAATCGGGAAGATCGAGAGCTACCTGGAGGTCCCGGACTTTCAGCTCGTTTTTCAGGAATGCCTGTTCGATGTTCTTCTCCACCAGCTCAAGGAGCTTTTTCTTCTCGCCTATTTTTGGCACGGTCACCTGCACGTTCCTGCCCTTTAGCTCCGCAAGGTAACCTGACAGCGCCTCGTCAACCTCGTGAGGGAGGATCAGCTCTGCGGGCGGCATGCGATCAGCATAGTACTGCACGAGAAACTCCTCGAAGAAGTCCTCGCGGTTATCAAAGGAATATTCCTGCTTGCCGGAAAGCAGCCCCTTCTCCACGGAAAATACCATCAGGAACACCGTATCGTCTGCTATCGTATAAGTAATGATATCCTGGTCCGTCTCCTTCGGCCGCTCAACATGCTGGTGTTCAGTAAGGTGTTCGATTGCACCGATCTGGTTGCGGAGGAGAAGTGCCCGCTCGTAATCCTGGGAAGCCGAGTATCCCGCCATCTCCGATCGCAGTGAAGCGAGCAGTTCCCCGCCTTTTCCCTTGAGCAGGGCCGCTGCCCGTTCAACCTGGGTGTGATAGTCCTCTTCGCTGATCAACCCGATACAGGGAGCGCTGCACGACTTCATATGGTACCGGAGACAGGCACGCTTAGGGAGTTTCCTGCATGAACGAAGGCGGAATACCCGCTTTATCACCCTGAGCAGGGCGTCGCGTTCCGCTGCGGAGACAAACGGTCCGAAATATGTCGCATCAGCGGTGCTCGTCCGCCGTGCAAAACCGATCCGGGGAAAGGGTTCTTTGGTCAGCTCGATATAGGCGAACCGCTTCGCGTCCTTTAAATCGATATTGTATTTCGGCTGGTGTTTTTTAATTAAGTTATTCTCCAGGAGCAGAGCCTCGGTCTCAGTGTTCGTCACCATCATACTCACTGACGCGATCCGGGCGATCAGGTTCATGGTCTTGGGATCATGGTCGGTTTTCTGGAAATAGCTCGTTACCCGTTTCCTGAGATTTTTTGCCTTCCCGATATAAATGATCGCACCGGCTTCGTCCGAGAAGAGGTAACATCCGGGATCGTCCGGGAGGGCTGCAGGGTCAATCATCCTTGATAGGGTATCAGAGTTATGGAACATAAGGAATGGGGATGAGGTAACACAAATCAAACGAGCGCGGGAGCGGAGAGCTTCACCCTGATATCGGGACAGGAGTCCGGGATGTGATCCGCGAATGTACATATATCGTGTTTGCATGCAATCGCTCTCCCGTTCCTGTACTCTTCTTCTTTCCCATGGTGCGTATGACAGGGCAGACAGGTAGTGCAAATCTATTAATATTTATAAAAATATTCATATATTTTAGCCGCTTTTTCTGGTCGGGGGTTCAATAGCGGGGGGTGCGGTATGGGATGGAAATATATCTATGTGAAAGGAATACCGATAGAGGCGCAATACCTCTACAAGAAAGCGATGGAGATGTACAGTCTGGGAAAAACTGAAAGTGCACTGAAATACCTCAAACAGACATTGGTGATTGCTCCCTGTTATTCAAAGGCACTCTTTAAAATGGGCACCTGCCTGGAAAAGCTTGGCCGGCATGATGAGGCAGCCGCACGATATGAACAGGCAATCCGGATTGAACCCGCATTAAAAAATATGCTGGGAAAAAAAAGTTAATTATTTTAAAAGGGGATGTGGCGGGCAAAAAAATTATGCCTTTCCAAGTATTGGTTTTAAGAACTGACCGGTATAGCTTGTTGCTACATTCGCCACTTTTTCCGGCGTCCCGGTTGCTATAATTTCACCGCCGGCATCACCACCATCCGGTCCGATATCGATAAGGTAGTCGGCCGATTTAATTACATCAAGGTTATGTTCAATGACGATGACCGTGTTGCCCTTTGAGACAAGATCATCGAGCACCTTGATCAGTTTCTTTGTATCATCGAAATGGAGCCCGGTGGTCGGCTCGTCCAGCAGATACAGGGTTTTGCCGGTCGCACGCTTGGCAAGCTCCCGCGTGAGTTTGATCCGCTGGGCTTCTCCGCCAGAGAGCGTGGTTGAACTCTGGCCGAGCTTGATATAATCAAGACCGACCCGGGAAAGTGTCTCGAGCTTGTTCCTGACAGACGGGATGTTCTCGAAGAGCTTCATCGCTTCCTCAACACTCATGGCCAGCACGTCGGCAATTGATTTTCCCTTGTATTTCACCTCGAGGGTCTCGCGGTTGTAACGTGTTCCTTTGCACTCCTCGCACTCGATATAGACATCCGGCAGGAAGTTCATCTCGATCCGGATCAGCCCGTCACCCTCGCATGCCTCGCACCTGCCGCCCCGTATGTTGAACGAGAACCTTCCCGGCTTGTAACCCCGTATCTTTGCCTCTTTTGTCTGGGCAAAAACTGCACGTATCTCATCAAAGACCTTGGTGTAGGTCGCCGGGTTGCTCCGTGGAGTCTTACCTATCGGGGACTGGTCGATCACGATTACCTTGTCGATCTCTGCATCAAAGATGATACCATCGTGCCTGCCCGCCTGATCCCGCGACTGGTGGAGGATCTGCATCATGCCCTTGTAGAGTGTTTCATAGACGAGCGTGGATTTCCCACTCCCGGAGACCCCGGTAATTACCGTGAGCACTCCGATCGGGAACTTTGCATTGATATTTTTGAGGTTGTTCTCCCGGCAGCCTTTCACCGTGATATACCTCTTTGATTCCCGGCGTTTCGCCGGGATTTCGATCTGTTTTGCTCCGTTGAGGTACTGCCCGGTGAGGGATTTTTTGTTCTTTTCGATCTGTGCGGGTGTCCCTTCTGCCACCACTGCACCGCCATGGAGCCCGGCACCGGGCCCCATATCGATCACATGGTCGGCCGAGCGGATCATGTCCTCATCATGCTCAACAACGATGAGCGTGTTACCGAGATCGCGGAGCGTCCGCAACGTACTGATAAGTTTGCGGTTGTCCCGCTGGTGGAGCCCGATGGATGGTTCATCCAGCACATAGAGGACTCCCATCAGGTTCGATCCGATCTGGGTAGCGAGCCGGATTCTTTGAGCCTCCCCGCCAGAGAGCGTACCGGCATTCCGCGAGAGTGTCAGGTAGCCAAGGCCTACTTTTTCTAAAAATTCCAGACGCGAACGGATCTCTTTGATGATCTGTTTTGCGATCTCCGCTTCCCTGTCAGTAAGATCGAGATGGGCAAAGAACGCGACGGAATCGCTGACCGAAAGATCCGTCACATCTATGATGGATTTCCCGCTTATCCGCACTGCAAGCACCTTGTCCTTGAGCCGCCGCCCCTTGCATGCCGGGCAGTCAGAGACCCGCATATATCCTTCAAGTTCGCGCTTGCGGTAATCGGACTGGGTCTGGGAATACAGGCGGGCGGTCTGGGGAAGTAATCCTTCCCATTCACCGGTATGTGACCAGTGGGCATCCCCGTTCTTCATCCTCATCGAGAACTTCATTCGCTGGGATGAGCCGTACATAAGGGCGTTGTACTGCTCCTCCGAAAGGTCTCTGATCGGCGTAAGTACATCAAACCCGAAGTGCTTTGCGACCGTCGCGAGATACTGCCCCCGGAAGCCGTCCATCGGGTTGCGGTACGGGGCGACGGCACCGTCTGCGATACAGCGGTTCCTGTCAGGAATGATCAGGTCAGGGTCAAACTCCATCTTTACACCAAGGCCATGACACTCTTCACAAGCGCCAAACGGGCTGTTGAACGAGAACATTCTTGGCTGGAGCTCCTCAAAGGCGATACCACAGACCGGGCAGGCCATAAGGGATGAATAGGTCGATTCTTTTTCCGTTTCGTCAACGACAAGAACAAGACCTTCGGATTTCTTCAGGGCATTCTCCACTGCCTCGGAAAGGCGTGAGCGGTCTGCAGTGTCCAGGCGGTCGATCACGACCTCGATGTCCTGTTTTTTATACCGGTCAAGATTGATCTCTTCATCGGTACGGGTGATCTTTTTATTCACCCGGACCCGGGCGTAGCCCTCTTTGTTCAGATCACGGAGAAGCTGCTGGTATGTCCCTTTCTTCTGGCGGACAATGGGTGATAGAATCGTGACCATGCCGGGATGTTCTATGGTGATCTGATCAGCGATCCGGTCAGGGGTCTGAGAAGCGATTGGGATATTGTGCTCCGGACAATAGGGCGTCCCGATGCGTGCGAAGAGGAGACGGAGATAATCGTAGATTTCGGTAGTAGTTCCGACTGTGCTTCGGGGATTTTTGGAGGTAGTCTTCTGCTCAATGGAAATTGCCGGGGAGAGCCCTTCGATACTGTCCACGTCCGGCTTATGCATGAGGCCAAGGAACTGCCGGGCATAGGTGGAGAGCGACTCGACATAGCGTCGTTGCCCTTCAGCGTAGAGTGTATCGAACGCGAGTGTTGATTTACCGGAGCCTGAAACCCCGGTGATCACCACAAGCTTGTCGCGGGGGATCTCGACGCTGATATTTTTTAAATTATGCTGGCGTGCGCCTTTGATGATGATATTCTTCATGCTGTTGTGTGCTATACTTCGGCGCCTGCATTTAAAGATATAAGGATTGTGCTAGCTGAAAGTGTAATTTACAAGGTCGGAAAGGGGATGATGGAAGACCCGCACAGGATCGTGAAGCTGGGGTGTGGTGAAACTATTTTTTGAGAATTATAGGAACGTTCATTTTAATGGTGAATACGGATCTTTCATGGCAATTGATGATACTACGTGGGACAAAATGCGTTTCTATTAGTGATTTATCTCATTATTGCAATTATCGCACGTATTCTTGCATGTATAACCCGTGCAGATTTTAATGTTAAAATTGGATTGGCCGGCGTGGGATTTGCAGTTACAGCATTCGCGTTCTCTCTTGGTTCCTCTGTGAAAACCGATAGTGAAATCAGAAAATTGAGGAAGTAATTCTTTATTCAGCTGCCGCATACTTTCGGCCACCAAGGAAGAGATCCGCCAGCAGAACGCAAATGGAAAAAAAGGATTTGAATGGTTTTTAGGATATTATGATGACCCGCCGTTGTTCTGACAATATGGCGGTGATATTGTTGTTCTGTGAGGAGTCAGTTAGAAGGTGATCGACGTACCATTGACCACCCCCTGCCACCCAGCGTTGGTGCTGGTAATGGAGAACGCATTTGTTTCCCGGTTATTCATTTTATTTCCTCTGCTGTCAGTTAGTCAGTCTTTTTCGGCTTTATTCTAAAGAACCTCCGGAAAACACAGGCTAATGTCCGGTTATCCTGCCCGTACATTATCTCTTCCATTGCAATATCCTCAGCAATGTCCCAAAATGCTTTCCTCTCATGTGGGCCTATCATGGAATCCATACTCCCCATAAGATCAATTTCAAATGAACAGATATATTTCCATATAGTCTTATACTTTATATAATTTTTTATTTGGATCTGGGAATTTTTTAATGTTTTTTAAGAAAAATATCACCAAAAATTCATCCAAAAGCTCATAATGAATAATGGGTGCTATACTTCCGCCCTGCTCAATACCAGCAGGACTATGACCCGCGTGAGGTTGCGGAGACCATCCCCCTCTCCCACACCTTTTATAGTATCAGAGAGCTGAGCCCCTATCGTTGGGTGTGATGGAAATGAGGACGGCAGGAAAAACATATGCTAAGACTGAGTTTAATTTTACTCACTTTATAATTGCAGTAATAATCGGCCTGGCAATTTTCGCCCTTTGGTTAAATTTTTATGGGGGGATCCAATTTATAAAAGATATATTCCCCATGGGACTTCGGTAACCTCACCTGAAATGCCGGCAGGTGCTTGTGGCGGGGCTCGCTATTCATCTGGAATCGTGAATTTGGCGAAGTAAGAGGGGGAAGACCCGATACAATGTGTCTCTGTCTGGATTTCGGATCTTCCGTACACGATAACTCTACTGATGAATGATAAAGTCTGGCGAGGCACCAGTGCATTGCACCACTAATTACCAATGGATGAATCAAGATTCAAATTAATTTTTGATATCAGGTGAATACATAATGGTCAATCGAGGTTTTATGCTGGTCTTTTATTTATGATCGCCGGTTACTTTTATTCCTGTTATTTCGATAATCCGACGAAAATTATGAGGTTGATATTTCTTTAGGAAGATTTGGCACAATGATAGGGGGATTAGGTTCTCCAGATCCTAAGAAAATTTGAGCGGCCTTTTAGTCCATCCTTTCAATTGCCGCATGCTTTCTCCATAAAGCGGGAGATCTACCAACAGAAATACATGGCGGGGTCCGGTATTGTGCAGATGGGGGTAATTTCTATTGCCGGAGTTGCCGATCAAAAAAAAGATCTTTTCTTTTTATGTTGTGTCAAAGAGGTGCTATTATCGCGTATACCCGTATGCTAAATACTCATTTCGCACATAGTTCCGGAACAACGGTGAATCATACCATGCCCGTAGTTATTATCAAGATGCGCAAAGGGTTTTCCTCCGAACAGAAACGGATAATCGTAAAAGAGTTTACCAGTACTCTGACCGCTACACTCGGTGTCGATCCCGAACTGGTCACGATCATGATCGATGAGCATGAGCTGGAAAATATCGGGAAAGCCGGGAAACTCCGGTGTGACTGACTGATTTTTACCATATCTTTTTCTCTGGAGGAACCCGGGATTTACAATGGCAGTGATGTATATGCCAGGACTAAATACTGCAGCGGCCCGTACAACCGGGTACACCGCCGGTGAGAGCCCGGAAGGGGAGACAGGTGACTGGAACAAAGAGAGCAAACTTCATGCATATAAGGTGCCAATAATTTTTTACAATGTCTGAAGAATACAGGGACCCGGAACCAATTTCCATCAAGCCGGTTCCGGAAAAAACCATCTATCTTGCCAGATGGAGTTCGCGGTTCTGGGCATGGCTCGTTGATTTCATTCTCTTCATCCTTTTATTAAACATTGTGCGGGGCATTTTTGACCCTTTCTGGAAATTACCGGTACTCTGGGATTATGGGCACTGGACCATTGTTGCTCTTGGCTTTGAATCCATATTCTTCTTTGCGTACTGGACTGTCATGGAAGGTTCCCGCGGCCAGTCAATCGGCAAAATGGTGATGAATTTAAAAGTTGTCAACAGGGACGGCACGAAGATCAATTACATGGCTGCTGCGATCGAGAGCCTGGGGAAAGCCTTCCTCCTTCCGCTGGACTGCCTGATCGGTTGGTTGGCCATGCCCGGTTCCAAATTGCGGGTGTTTAACCGGATATCCAACACTATCGTAATCAAAGCCGACTACAAGGAGCCGGATGGGATACTCTATGTAACGGATAAAGAATAAAACGGCGATTTTTTTAAAATAAGAGAACGATTCGACACTGGAGTATTCCTATGGAAGAACAGGACGCCCCTCAGAACCCGGTATCCGGCATACCGGGTTCTGGTGACCTATCTGCAGATAATGAAATTCCAGGACACGCGTCTCGGGATTTGCCACAGGACCAGAATGAGCGACTGGAACATTTCATACAGATGCTCACTGATGATAACGAGGGCAACCGCTGGAAGGCAGCAGAGTCTCTGGGACGGATAGGCGATCCGGCTGCAGTGGACCCGCTCATCGACGCACTCTGGGACGACGATTCCCGCGTGAGACTGAAAACCGCATGGGCATTAGGCCAGATAGGGGACCAGCGGGCGATCCGACCTCTTCAGCGCCTGTACCGTATGGAAAATGAGGGGGCTCAGGAAATTATCGCCCAGGCGCTTGAAGAGATCAAACACCGGATGAGCCTGCAATAACATTCCGGGGACAAAGGTGTTCGCAGCAAAACCCTGTCAGATCCCTGCGCTGCAGGAAAACGTGCGTATCAAAGGCAGGTTTATCGACTTTGCCGGTCCATAGCAATTCAGGAACACGGACATGGTGGATATCGAATCGCTGTATAGAAAAGAAGACGGAAAGATCCTCATCGAGATCAAACTCTCTTCAGTATCACAGCTCTTCAACTCGTTTGATCCTGCTCCGTTCCATGAAAAAGAGCTTGACTCTGCTGCAGAACACTACATAGTTGATACGGTTAAAGACTTTCCCAAAAAAACCCGGTTTAAGATCGTCATTTACCTTCCTCCGGATATCGCCACTACTGAACGGGCGATGCAGATCCCGCAGGCAATCCATAATCATTTCGCGTACAAGATGCTGGTTTCGGAACGAAAATTCCGTTTAAAGTTCCGGCATGGGAGGGGCAGCCTCCTTATCGGGCTCTCATTTCTTGCTATCGCGCTGGTGGCCCGCCAGCTGGTATCCCATCTGAGCAACCTGTTTTTTGCTCAGCTCTTTGCTGATGCGCTTCTCATTATCGGTTGGGCCGCCATGTGGGAACCAATAACCGTCCTCCTCTACGAGCTGAGGCCGATTATCCAGCAAAAAAAGACGTACGAAAAGATCAGCATGATGGAAATTGAGATCCTTCCTTCGCCGTCGGGTATTCAGGGGAGGTGATGTTTTGCCTTCAGGTATGCCACCATCTTTTGTGTTCGTTCTGAGGGGAATCCTGGTACCTTTATCTCCCCTTCTGAGGTAAGTGCTGTAAATATATGCTGGACGGCCGCTCCATGGGACGGACCATATCCACCTTCAAGCACCAGTGCCAGAGGAACGCCTGCAGCCCGGACAAGCATCCGGGTAAGGGGCTCGAAATCCTGCGGGAGTATCCTCATAGAACCCAACGGGTCGTCAAAGAGAATATCCTGACCGGCCGAAACGATCAGGACATCAGGAGAAAAACGCTCGATCGAAGGGACAAAAATTTCGGAAAATACATGATGGTAGTCAGCAATAGTCGATCCTGCCTGCAGGGGAGCATTCATGGTATATCCTTTGCCTTCCCCGGCACCAGTTTCGTCGACTGTTCCGGAATACGGGAACGTATGATCCTGGTGCACTGAACAGTAGAGCACGCGGTCTGTCCCGTAAAAGCTGTGCTGCGTTCCGTTTCCGTGATGGACATCCCAGTCGACAATCAGAATATGATTAACCTGCATAAGCGCCTTTTTTGCTGCAACCGCCACGTTGTTGATCAGGCAAAATCCCATGGCACGGTCAAATTCAGCATGGTGGCCCGGTGGACGCACGAAGGCAAAACAGTGTTCACCCTGCAGGGATTGCTCCACCGCAGCAATCGCTGCACCGGCTGCATGCAGGGCTACTCCATACGAGTGCCGGGTGATGTAGGTATCCGGATCCAGCCAGCTGATCGTGGCAGTTGCTGCGCACCTTTGCTTAAGCCAGGCGAGGTAAGAGGGGTGGTGGACACGTTCAATATCCTCGGGCAGTGCAGGTTTGAAAACCAGCCGGGAAATATTTCCGGGAATCCATGAAGATGCGTGTATCAGCCGGGTGTTGTTCTCCGGATGTCCGGGATTATCATGTTCAGCGAAGATCGGATCGATGATTACTCGGCAGCGTGCCATACCAGATCAACCTCATACCGGGTTTAGTGCGGCAGGGAACTATCTCTGGTACGAGAATATCCGTTTTGTGCTCAAAAGATGGCGCTCCGTGGTATTCCTGCCATCATGTGGCGTGGAGGCCCGGTATCTCCCATAATGTTCATATAATTCACGCAAATATACTCAGCAACAGATATTTCCCCTGCTATGGTTCACCCGGGTTTTTTCAGTTCGCAATCGCCGGACATAGAAGCACTGAAAGCTGCAAAGGATACGAAAGGTCTGATCAGGCTGCTTGGCCATAGGAATTTTGACATCCAGTGGCGGAGCGCTGATGCACTGGGATCCTTGGGGACCCTGGCAACGCTGCCCCTTATTGCCGCACTCAACCACAGGAAAACTGCTGTGCGCCTGGGTGCGATCGAAGCTCTCGGGACTATCCGCGACCAGCGATCCTTAAAACCCCTGATCTTTCTGCTTGATCATGATAAGAATACTGAAGTGCGCTGGGTTGCAGCCATCGCTCTGGGCTGCTTGGGAAATCCTGACGCAATCAACCCGCTCATCAGGGCGTTGAAGGATCCTGATCGGTACGTGAGGTATGGAGCGGCTCAGGCACTAAAGACACTGTCCTGGGTTCCCGGTAACGAGACGGACCGGGCGTATTATTGCATTGCCCTTCAGGACTGGACAGAAACAGCCCGTATTGGAGCTGCAGCTACCGGACCTCTCATTGAAACACTCAGAGACCGTGATGCCACTACACGGGTGCAAATCGTGGAACTTCTCAGCGGGATCGGCGATGCCGGTGCACAACGGGCATGCGAAATGGTACTCAAAGACCCGGACAGTACTGTTCGCTGGAAAGCCACCCTTGCGGCAAAAAAATGTGGTGTGCCTATCGCCCATCTCCCCTGGGGATTGTCAAAGCGCCCGCGTGCCGGGCAGAACCCTTGGGCGGCAGCGGTCCTGAATTTCCTGTTTCTTGGCGAGGGATATCACTACCTCGGGTACTGGTGGGGATCTCTGGTCTTTATGAGTTATGCGAGTATGCTCGTGCTTTCCCAGCTGGAACTGGGACCGTTCGTTCCCTACCTTATTGCGTACCCGGTGACCGCTCTGTTTGCAGCCCAGACGTTCTCTCTCGCAAAACAAAAGCAGGACATGTGAGGTGCTCCGGATGACGTTTCCTGTCTTTTTTCAAAAAAAGCCGGATATCGAAAAATTCCGGCAACAAAAAAATATCCCGGCACTCATACAGGCATTGCGATACAAGGATTTTGAGGTGCAGACCAGTGCAGCACAAGCCCTTGGTACGCTCGGTGCCGAAGGGATCGACAAGCTTATCCTCGCATTGAAGACAAAGGATAAGGACGTCAGACTAGGTATCATCGAGGCTTTGTCGGTGATACGGGATTCCCGGGCTGTGCCATCACTTATACACCTGCTCACTGACACAAGCAGTGAAGTGCGGTGGGAGGCTGCAATTGCACTCGGTGAGATAAATGACCCCGGGACAACCGAATCCCTCCAGCACGCACTCAGAGACCCTGACAAGTACGTGCGTTACGGTGCAGCGTTCGCCCTCCAGAAGATTGGCTGGAAACCCCCCTCGGCTGAAGAGCGGGCATTTCAGTGTGTGGGAATGCAGGAATGGCAGGCAGTTCGGGAGATTGGCACTCCGGCAATTCCTGCACTCTCCCTCGTACTGCGTGACCGGGACAGCGGTGTCCGGATGCAGGCGATTGAGATTCTCGGCAGTACAGGTGACGGGAAAGCTATTCCGGCTTTGATCCGATCACTTGCTGATGAGAATGCAGAGGTCCGGTGGAAAGCCGTACTGGCTTCACCGAAATGTGGCGTGTCAATGATCCACCTTCCGAGGGGACTGAGCCGCAGGCCCCGGGTAAAAAAAAATCCCCTGATTGCAGGGTTTTTAAATTTCATGCTCCCGGGCCTGGGGTACGGGTACCTGGACAAATGGTGGGGTATCATGATATTCCAGATCGATATCACCGCCACCGTCTGGCTCTTCAGATACGAGGGCGAGGGAAGCACCTATGGACTGCTCTTTCCGTTGTACCTGGTCATGGCACTCCATGCATGGTATATCGCACAGAAAATGCCGGATCTCTGACACCCTTCTTTCACCAGAAAGGGTTTCGATGGTAAAAAATTGCAGTCCCGCACGTACCTGTCAGTGCAGTCTGCCCTGAGCTGGCCGCCCCATGGGCAGGACATTGGCACCTTCCAAATCGCCTTCTGCAAAGTTAAACCGCTCCTTGATACTCCGGGGCAATTCATCTTCGCCGATCTGCAGGAAGCCAAATGAACGGTAGAATCTGACGAGAGGAAGAGTTGAATGCATATACAGCGGTTCGCTGCCACATGCATCAACAAGAGCCTGGACGGCTTTGCGTGCATACCCGCGATCACGGTAATCGTCCGGTACGTATACCCCATCTACCTCAAGACCATCGGGGTGCCGCCTGCACCGGGCAACAGCAGCGAGTCCTCCTTCAACGAATACACCGAAGACACGGTCTGTTTTCGGATCCACTTTCTGCTGGTGATAGGTCATCCAGATCTCTTCTGCGAGCGCAAACTCGTCTTTAATAAGTTCCCGGACGCTGATGGTGAGACTGATATGCGGGCTTAAGATAAACAGGGGTCGTTGGGCCCTGGCAGTCACTCCGGCGGCCACACGCCCAAGGGGTATATTTTTTGTATAATCCGATTTCCCGTACCTGGCTATCATAATAAGAGACACATCCTGTTCATCAGCCACACGACAGATTTCGTTGACAGGATTTCCGGACCGGGTTATTGATGTTGCATTGATGCCGTGCTTTACAAGGTCTGCAGTAATTCTCCTGAGCTGGTGTTCCGGATCCTGGATCGGCAGGATTTTGTCCGGTCCTGGCCTTTGTGCTTTGATAACGTGTAAAACGGTGACTTTCCTGATAAAACCAAGGATGGTAAGATATTCCAGGGTTTTTTCTGCCGGTCTTGAGAAGTCAACCGGGCACAAAACGTGAGAGAATACATTTGTACAGAATTTTTCCAGCGGAGCGTCCTCATTACCCTCAATACCCCGGAAATGCATAACGAGGACATCGATCCCTGCCCTTGTGATCACTCCTTCAGAAACAGTCCCGAGAAACAAGCCGCGAAAGAGGCTTTTTCCCCGTGCACCCATAACAATAAGGGAAATATTCTCGTTATTCGCGGTTTTAATGATGGTTCCAGGGATATCTGCTCCGGTCCCTTCGACCAGTTCGGTTTTTACCGGTATTCCGGTCATTTCTTCAAGATATCGTCCTTTTTCTGCAAGCATCCGCTCTGCCTGTTCCTCCGGTCCGGCATGAGATCTGGTAAAAACGGAAGGACTTTCCGGGACCGGAGATTTGTTGAGCACGTGGATGAGAAGAATTTTTTCCATGCCGGGGATCTCACCGATACACTCAAGGGTCCTGTCGGAATACCGCGAGAAATCGGTTGCAACCAGCACGCGTTTGAACATTATGTTCTCCGTATCATTTTCTTTCCCGGCTTCCTGATGTAAAAAACATCTCCGGAGCAAATACTTATTCTCAGTCCGGTGTGAGATGAGCTACCAGCTGCTCCCGGCAAGTCGGACAGAACATCTTTTTCTTTCGATCCAGTTCATCGAGGGTATCGGGCCTGAACATGATACATTCCTGGTTACCGCAGTGTTCAAGACCGAAAAGGTGCCCGACTTCATGGGCACCCTCTTTGGTGATACGGTCAATGAGATCGTCATCATTCCCGTCCCTCCCGTAATACTCATTACCCAGCCGGGCAGTGGAGATGACCGCAGCGCCGACCGTCTGGCGGGCAAGCCCGAATACAAAACTGTTGCCATTTTTGAAAAGGTCCTGGTTTATCACCAGCAGGAGGGGTTCTTTTACGGAATGGCGGTGTTTATATGTTTGGATACTCTCTAACAGCACCTGCGCATCGATCTGTTTGCGCTCGTTCACATATCCCATAATACGCACATGGTTCTCGGACACTGTTGCCGGAACACCAATAACTGCAGAGATCGTGCGGGCGACCGGCATCTGGAGCCCGGGCGGGGAGAGGGAATCCCAAAAAATATGGATATGCATCGCTATATTCTGTTGGAATGGGTTCCTATAAACATATTGAGACGTGTATCGGGAAATACATCGCACAATGCTACACCAATGCCGTTGAGGTCGGGATCGGCAGGAATACGACAGCAGCACAGATAGTGCATGATGCCGGTGTACAAATCCGCTGTACCGATATCAGGGATATGAAAGTTCCTGCATGGCTAACCTTCAGGGTTGATGATGTTTTCTCGCCGGAATTCAGCCTGTATGAAGGTGCGGATGTCATCTATGCAATCCGCCCTGCGATCGAGATGATTCCATCCCTGATTGCCCTTGCACGGGCAATCAATGGTGATCTTCTCGTCTATCACCTGGGTTTTGAAACCTACGCGAACGGCGGTGAGAGAATCGAGTGCGGTGTCCTGCTCCACCGTTATTTTAAAGCTTCAGAACCCGTCAAACAGTGTTGACTGAGAGCGGGGAGGCTGTTTTTTCTCCATGGGTTCAGGAGGTGATGCGGGTTCTTCCCGGTTCCGTTGCTCCGGTTGTTGCACTTTTTCTTTTCCGATCTTTTTCTGCTGCTCTTTTCCCCGCGCCTTTTCTTCCTGAAGCAGGAATTTTATGATCTCCTGGGAACGGGCTTTGTCATGCAGGAAGAAGTTAAGCTGATCGGCATCAAACATCAGTTCAGATGCGTAGGTGGCCGGATCGTGCTCCACCAGCAGGGAGACGATGTCCAGATAGTTCTCGCGCAGGGTGTTCTGCGGGATGTGCATAGTGCTGGCAAACTTGTTGAGGGTAATCATCCTTATCGCTTTCTGCTTCTTTGCCGTTGACATTTTCTGCCACCGTTCCGGCGGCATAATCCGCGTGTGAATGCCTTTTCCTTCAGCAGCATCAGATACACCGAGCAACATAAGTGCCGTTGCGTACCGCCAGAGCGTGTAGTACTGGCGCCGGTACGTGTACCCCAGATATTCATCTGCCCGCGAGAGGTAGCGGTATCCCTTTGCAACCGCAGGCGGAGATGGCAGCAGGTGCATGTTTCCTTCCACCCACTGCTCTATCGTTTCGGGTGTATCGTCAACATCGTACGAGAGCCGTATCAGTTCTTCATCCGGCGTCTTATGGAATATGGCGGTAATCAGCGAGAAGATCGATACCCGTTCATCTTTCTGGGACGTATGGACCTGTAAATCTTCAAGCCGCTCTCTGCCGATGGCCGACGCATAGAGCATGTTGACCGCTGACCGGATATCCCCCTCAGCACTTTCCGCGATAGCATGGATGGCCGCATCGCTGCAGGTAATCTTTTCTGCAGCGCAGATATAGTTGAGCCGGGGTCCGATTGAGCGGGCAGGAATCGCCTTGAACTGGACCGGTTCACAGCGAAACCTGAGTTCCGGGGAGAGGCCGTAGAGATCGTTGGCGATCAGGATCATCGGCTGCTGCGCCTTCCTGATACATTCAATAATAGCCCTGGCACCACCCCGGTCCGCCGTGCCCTGCAGGTTGTCCGCTTCATCGAGCACGATCAGTTTCCTTGATGACCCCATGAGGCTTGCAGTCATGCTCCCGGCTCCGGCAATGCGATCGATGACTGCCGCAGTCCTCTGGTCACTGGCGTTGAGCTCGATGACATCCCATCCCATATCATTTGCGAGCGCGTACGCACTGGAAGTCTTGCCAATACCGGGCTTTCCGTAGATGAGCAGCGGCCTGGATTTACTGGTCCAGGACTTTGCCCACGCTGCCATCTGCCGCAGGGCGGTCGTGTTCCCGACGATATCCTCAAGCTGTGCGGGTCGGTATTTCTCTGCCCAGTCCATACCAACACGTTGGCTGTACATCAAATAAATTATCTCTGATGAAATGAAACTAGGATACACGTAAGAGTCAACAATCCATTCTCAGGGTGATACCGTGGTCCACAGCTGCTCCACAGAGACGATAGCGCAGGTAGTCAGGGAATATGAGGGGGTCAGGCGGAAGCACTCCATCGGTGAGATGGTCAGGGCTTTGAAGATCGATGCTCCCCATGTTGTCGCCTCGTTCGGTGAGGATGCAGCGGTGATCGAACATAACGGGGAAGCCCTCCTCCTTGCGGCTGACGGCATCTGGAGCAGGTTGATGGAGGCAGACCCGTACTGGGCCGGATACTGTTCGGTGCTTGTTAACATTCATGATATCGCGGCGATGGGTGGTCACCCTATCGCGATGGTCGATATATTCTCCATCGCAAAAACCACCGTACAGGAACAGGTGGTCAAAGGGATGCATGATGCCTCGGCACAGTTCGGGGTACCGATTGTCGGGGGACACCTTCACCCGGATGCGCCCTACAGCGTCATCGATGTCTCCATTCTCGGTTCTGCACAACTCGACTCGATCATTTACAGCCATACCGCCTGCGAAGGGGACCGTGTGATCGCTGCGATAGATCTCTCGGGTCGCGTCCATCCTTCCTGTGCACTTAACTGGGACTCGGTGACCATGAAATCTGCCGCAGAAGTCAGGGCGCAGATCGCACTCCTGGAAGAGATCGCTCAGCGTCACCTCGTAACAGCGGGCAAGGATATCAGCAACCCCGGCCTTATCGGGACGCTGGGCATGCTCCTGGAAGTCAGCGGAAAGGGAGCCGAGATCGACCTTGGGTTGATTCCAAAACCAGACCTGGCTGAAAATGACATGACCTTTGAACAATGGGTCCGGATGTACCCGGGCATGGGCTTCATCCTCACCGCCAAAAAAGAGCATGTAAAAGAGCTTATCCGCCTCTTTGCCGGTGTTGGTATGACCGCCTGTCAGATAGGGGCAGTCAACACCACACGGGAGCTGCGTATCACCTATAACGGCCAGGAGACGCAGGTCTTTGATTTTATCGATAACGGGATCATGCACCTTTCTGATGAGGACGTTGCATGTCTGCCGCGGTAAGGCGCATCGGGATTGGGATCGCGGAAGATGCGCAGAAAGTCATTGACAGCGCAAACAGCGTGAGCGGGAAATTTACTACGGTCTGTTACTGCAAGCCGGGAATTGCTGACAAAAAAACAGTCGGCAACGCCGTCCGGATCATTGAGCACACAAATCCTGAACAGGCACTCATCGATGATCTCATGGCAGGCAGGATTGATGCTGCCGTCAGGGGGACACTACCGGCAAATTCCACGCTCATGGCATTGAAAAAAGCGGAAGGTGTTGACCATCTTGAACGCATCGCTCTCCTTGAGACGGTGTACGGTAAAAAATTCCTCCTCACACCGGTCGGTGTGGATGAAGGATGGACCGTTCCCGAGAAACTTGAACTAATAAAAAAAGGACGACTGATTGCACAAAAATTCGGTCTTCCGGAAAAAGTCGGCGTCCTGTCCGGTGGCAGGCTGGGAGATGTCGGCCGTCACCGGCAGGTGGATGCGAGCATGGCCGAGGCGGAACTGGTCGCCCGGCTGGGAGATGCCGAACACTGCGAGATCCTGATTGAGGATGCTGTTGAGACCTGCGGACTGATTATCGCACCGGATGGCATTTCGGGTAATCTGGTCTTTCGTACGCTCACCTTTCTGGGAGGGGGACACGGGTATGGCGCGCCCGTAGTAAATATCAGCAGAATTTTCGTGGATACTTCGCGCGCCTCACCAAATTATGCAAATGCGCTATTGCTCGCAGCATCTTTGTTGGAATAATTTAAAGTCTTTAAAATCTACCCGTTTTTGATATAGAGCGATTTAAACAGGGAAAAAATTATTCTGCGACATTTTGCCCTTCGTTTTCCGCTTCCTTGGCAGGATGCCTTCCAATATCATAATGCTGAATAGAATGCAGGATTTTCCCCAAAAGTATTTATATATACCAATAGACTTTCTTTTTGAGGTTAGAAAAATGGCAGATTTACCAATCGCCGCAGTTGTAAGGATTGCAAAGAAGAACGGAGCCGAAAGAGTCGGGAGTGATGCAGCTGAAGCCCTTGTCGTCAAGGCAGAGAAATACATCGCCCAGCTCACCAAGGAAGCAAACAAGCTTGCCGAGCATGCGGGAAGAAAGACGATCAAGAAAGAAGATGTTGACCTGGCTTCAAAGTCCTGAATTCAACTCTTTTTTCCCGGACAATTATCAGTCGTTCAATTCTTTGGATTTTTTTTCTTCGAGATGCATCGTTAAAAGAATTTTTTATAAATGAGGGTATTTTTTTTAAGTTTATTGATTGTTTATCGTGAACGCTCACAGGATTTTCGTAGCTGATCAGATTGCTTCGTATGAATCCTAGAGGGTCCCCCGCCTCAGGGCCTCTCCAAGGCACGGGAGGTCAGTGAAGGTCAGAATTTTTTTTCACTGATCCGCCGCCGGGGCGCCCCGTCGGGCGCAGCAGCGTTCATCATACGTGGCATTGGGGGTATTAAACTAAAAAACACTGGCCGGATTCTGTCATCTTACTCTGGTTGCATCGGCACCAAAAAAATCTAAAACTTCCCTTTAGTACTTCGGATCAGGTCGGTATCCCCACTCATCGACAACGCTTCACCAAGCGCAACCCCGAATGCCTTGAACACTGCCTCGCACTGGTGGTGATCGTTCTTCCCGGAAAACATGATATGTGCCGTTATGCCGGCCCGGCTGCACAGGCTGTAAAAGAAATGCTCAAAAATATCGACAGGGATCGTCCCGATCATCTTGTTACCAAATGTGCCATTATAGACGAGATACCCCCTCCCCCCGCAATCGAGCACCACCGTCGCAATTGACTCATCCATAGGGATGATGGCGTGGGCGAACCGCTGTATACCATGCCCGTCACCAATTACTCTCTTCAGGGCATCCCCAAGCACAATGCCAATATCCTCAATCGTGTGATGACAGTCTACACCAAGGTCACCTTTTGCAGTGCACGTGAGATCGAAACCTCCATGCCGTGCCATTGCATTCAGCATATGGTCAAAGAACGGCACCCCGCTGTCAGCCGAAACCTTCCCGCTGCCATCCGGGTTCACTTTGATTGAGATGTTTGTTTCTTTTGTTTCCCGTTTTACCGTTACATTCCTCATTGACTTGCCTCCAGTGCATCTTTCAGGGTGATCTTCCCGCTATAAAGGGCAGAACCGAGTACTGCCCCGAATGCCCCGGCATCCCGCAAACCGGCTACATCCGATCGTGCAGATATACCTCCTGCGACAACTACGGGAATATGCACGGAATCGATCAATCTCCTGACAGGTCCGAATCGTACTCCCTTCTGCAGTCCTTCCGCATCGATATTGGTATAAAGGAGTGAACCTGCACCCTGGTCCTCGAAGCGTCGTGCCCATGCAAGGTAGTCACCTGCTGTTTCCTGCCAGCCGTGGACTGCGATCTGCCCTCCCTTTGCATCGACTCCCGCCATCACGCGTTCGCTCCCGTACTCATCTGCAAGCATCCGTATACTCTCCGGTTTTTCTGTGGCGAGCGTTGCAATGATAATCCGCGAGACGCCGGTCTTCAGCCAGTGGGCAGCATCTTCGGTTGAACGGATACCCCCTCCCAGCTCGATTTCGACACCGGTTTTTTTTATCAGGCCAGTTATGAGATCCGCATTTTTTGCCGAATTCCCGAAGGCCCCGTCCAGGTTCACCACATGGAGGGCATCGGCTCCCTGATCAAGCCAGCGTGTTGCACAGGAAAGTGGATCCCCGAATGCAGCAGCACTCTCCCGTTTCCCCTGGACCAGCTGGACACACTGCCCTCCCAGAATATCAACAGCAGGAAAAATACGCATAAGCCTCAGCGGATCATCCGTTGGATTGCCATAACGAGAATATCCTTTGCACCGGCACGTTTAAGGGCATTGATCAGGCTATAGACCCTTTCCTCGTTCACGACTGCATGGACCGCTACGAGATTCTCGGTCGACGCGACGTCCATAACCGTTGGGCCGGAGAGCCCGGGCAGGATACGTTTTACCGAATCGAGGGAGGACCGCTTCACGTTCATCATCAGGTAACACTGACCGCGGGCCCGGATGACACTCTCGAGCGCAAGGTGTATCTCATCGATCTTCTCTTTCTTTGCCCGGAGTGATTCCCTGTTTGCGATCAGGAACGTAGAGGTCTCCAGCACCTCGTCAATCACCCGGAGACGGTTGGTCTTTAACGTCGTTCCCGAACTCGAAAGGTCGACGATGGCATCGGCAATTCCCAGGTGCGGGGTCGCCTCACAGGCACCCCCGACAAGCACAATGGTCACCTTCACCTTGTGCTTTGAGAAGTATGCCCTGGTGATAACCGGAAATTCGGTGGCGACCTTCATCCCGGCAAGTTGTTTTACCGACGTTATTGCCGAATCCTCGTGAACGGCAAGGACGAGTTTTGCCTTCCCTGACTGGAGATCGAGGAGCTCTTCAACATCAGACTCCCGTTCGATCACCATATCATGTCCGGTGATCCCGAGATCCGCTGCACCGGTAGCCACGTATTCCGGAATATCAACCGGCCGTGCAAACAGGATCTCCACGTGCGGGTCGAGCGTCTTTGTGAGAAGCCGCCGCTCACCGGCTTCAGGGAGGTGGAGCCCGCTCTTCTCCACAAGATCCAGGATCGGCGCTGCGATCCTGCCCTTGTTGGGAATCGCAAGTCGTACAATCTGTGAAAGAGAGGGGGAGTTACTTTTTTCCTGGCCGGATTTCGTTTGTTTTGCCATGGGTGTCAGAATGTTTTGAGTTCGCCACGGATTACTCTCTCGGTAATATCGGTTACGTTCTCAAGCCAGTGATCGACAATCCCTTCAATTTCACCCTGGATCTTCTGCATTTTTATACCGGCTCCTGGCAGGACCTGCACGCTTGCCACAAGCGGACGGTCGATGGGCTGCCCAATCTGGGAGAGGAGCCGGATATACATCTCTTCAATCCCTTCCACCCCAGTCACACAATCAGTTGCCATCTGCGTCGAAAGCAGGTTGTAGATCTTACCGATGTGGTTTATCGGGTTCTTTCCGCTTGTCGCTTCCATGCTCATCGGGCGGTTGGGTGTGATGAGCCCGTTGCAGCGGTTGCCACGCCCGACTGAACCGTCATCGCCCATTTCCGCGGATGTGCCGGTTACGGTCAGGTATATACTCCCGTTCTTGATGTCATCGCCCGTGTTGAGGTGTACAATAACCTTGCGTTTCGTGCTCTTCTTAGCCACTTTGCCGATCTGTTCCTTGAGGAGCTCCATGTACTCGGCGTACTGGTGAATATCTGCACAATACTTATCGACGATCGCACAGGCAACGGTCAGGATGATGGTGTCCCCGTCACGCAGGCCCATGATTTTGATATCCTGCCCGATAGCGGGATACTTTGGCCTCAGTTTGTCATCGATGAAATCGCTCACATTTTTAACGATAGTCTCGATATCAGAAAACGGGGCATGCCCGACCCCGAAGGATGTATCATTCGCTCTCGGAACCCTCCCGTTGTGGGGCTTGAACACATCACGGAGATCGGTCGAACCTGTCCCCAGCCGGCAGTCCATAATGACATCGCGTTCCAGATTCAGGGTTGTAAAATTGGCGCGAAGATAATTCCGCGTCGCTTCAACGGCAATGGCATCGGTGGGGATGGATATATCGTTGAACCGTTTTGTTGCACGACCGTCAATAAGGATAAATATGGGCCGGATGACCTTTCCGCCACCAAACTTTGGGACAGATTCTCCGGCTACGATCTCTCCCTGGTCAGTATTGTGGTGCAGGACAACGCCGAACTCCTCGAGATATTCCTTGCAAAGCGCCCTGCTGATCGCTTCAGCAACACCGTCAGCGATACTGTCAGGGTGGCCGATGCACTTGCGCTCGACGACTTCGATCCGCTGTTTTTCCAGAGGAATCTGGGCTAATGCTTCAATCTGGATGTTTCTCTTCATTGATTTCCTCGTAACACTGCGTACTAATAAAAGGGACTGGAATTCATATAACGATTTCTCATAGACAATAGTTTTTGGTTTTTTTATGATTGGGAGTAATTAATGCCAATTTCTTTCTCTGTCACCGTCAAAGGTATAGGAGAGACAGGGATCTTTTAAAGAAATCCGTTTTTCTGAGGCCACTTAACTGACAGCTGAAAGGTTATTCTCCAGAAAAAATATCTTCAGCAATGGGGTATCATCACGTTATCATAAATACGATCGACTGGGGGGACTGAAAAACGGTTATTAACAAAAAAAGGAACTGCCGGTCCTACCGTCTCAGGAATTTGTGGAGGATCGTCATCTCGCTACCCTTTGGGAGCTTCTTTACCGGGGGTTTTGTAGGTACCGGGGTTTCATCCTCTGCGTCATCCTCGTCAATCTCCTCTTTTGGGGGAGTCCCTCTCTTCTCACGGACAGGGGCCTGGTGATGAGGTACTTTCTTTTCAGCAGATGACTCGGGTGCCCGGGCATGGGGAAGGGTCCGATGCAGGCTCAGTCTTGTTCCGCACCCGGGACAGAAGTTGGCTGCTACGGGGAGTTTTTTCCCGCAATTGTGGCAGAACTGGGGAATGTCAGCACTTTCATCCTGCACGGGAGTTTCCTCAGATTTTTCATGAATGACAGGACGCCTCTGGGCCATTTTCTTTTCTTCGGATTCTGGTTCCCTGGTGGGCGGGGATGAAGGTTCTATTGCCGGTCGTTTAGCGGTTTGCAGGGAAGAATGCTTAAGTGGCTGCATCGCACTCTTCATCGCGACCTTCATGGCCGATTGCACGTCGCGTTTGCGGACTGTCTGGATATCAGCAGTTCTTACCTGGGTTGTCTCGCGACCGGATTCCTGTTCCGGCACCTCCCTGACCTGGGTACGCCGTTGAATGCGGGAAGGTTCCTGAACCGTGGGTTCCTGCTCCTGCGCTGCATAGACTGCAAAATGCCGCTTGACCGGTGGCTGCTTTTCATGGTCTTTTGCCGGCATTCTCTTTGGTTGCAGTTCCTGTTTTTCTGCAGGTTTTTCCGGTTCAACAGGAGCTGGCGCTTCAACGTGTTCGGGAACCTCTTCAACTTGTTGTGCGGGGGATTTTTTCGGTTTATCCTCCTCGTGGAGAAGGGCAATCCATTCATCGATCTCATCCGATCGTTCCATGCCGTTCTGGACAAAAACAAGTTTCATTGTTTTGATTTCATCATCCGGTGAACGGATGGAGAGAACAAGAACAGGATCGGAATTCTCCGAAAATTCAATGATACTTCCGACAATCGAATTACGCGGAATATCTTTTGCGGTAACTTTGACCTTTTTTTCCTGCGTATCGATCAAAAATATGCGCTGATCGGTAAGGTATGCATGGAAAAAGAATTTTTTCACCGTGATATTGAGTGAGCCGATGAGTACGTGTTCACCCTTCTGCAGGTAAACTGAAAGCCCTCCCTCATCTTCCTCGTCGGTTTCAGGCTCTTCATCCCCCGATTTTGTAGTTTTTACCACTGCCCCTTTCTGTACTGTACTACTTCCGGAGAGATTCGGTCTGTTCGCTCCTGACGTGGATTTCTCGGATTCTTGTGCAATTTTTCCGCCGCAGTAGCCGCAGTCAACTACATTATCCCGTATATTCATTCCGCAATGGGGGCATTTCATTGGTGATCTCCCTTTCGGTATCCAGAGTTGATAAGTATAATGTTCTCATTTGATATGAAAAATTCTCTGGTCGGATTGATCAGGGTCTGATGAGTACTTCACCTGAGTATCAGATGGGAATGGATACGTTCAGTAGTTCAGTGATGCGTATCCGCTCTTCTCCATTCCCGCTGGTATGGATATAGATTCCTGCGTCTTTTTTGTTGTTGCAGAGAAGTGCATTAATCCGGCAGCGGGTGCTGTCCCCGCTGAGGAGACAGTCTTCCGGTGAAATCCGCCCGAGAGAATCGTTGATTATGCCGCGGATTGTGTCCGGGCAGTTGACAACATGGTATATCCCCCTGTCGACGACTACCATTACTACCCCTTTTTTGTCCCCTTCACTTGAATCCTCAAGCCGGAACGCGCCATACTTTTCGTCACCATAGATATTGAGGAATTCGCGATAAAAGGGGTCGCCTCGTTCCTTGAGCTGGTATAAAAAGAGCCCTGCTTTCATGGGCAGGTAACGGGAGTACCGGGCATTTATTGACGAGAGCAGGTGGCTGAATGCGGGATTTTTTATAACTTCCTGGAGAGGTTTTTGTATCCGGGCGAAAAGATCCTCCCGGACTCTCCCGTAAAAAATCAGTTTTGCCGGTTTGAAGTAGAGGGTCTTTTCCCCATAAGGCACAACAAGGGAGCCATCCTTCAGCTGCGTGAGGCCTCCATTGGGTAATCCGGGGGAAAGGGTGGCAGGCTTTTTTCCCGTTGGGTGCCGGGGCGGTTTTCCTCCCGGACCGGTCCCCCGCGCGAGGGCTGACCATGTCTCTGCAGGGAACGTATGGTCCAGGTGTTTTCTCCAGAGCGGATCGCGAACGGTGGCGATGGATACCAGCCGGAACTGCGTGCCAACCGGAATGAATTTTGCACCGCAGTACGTGCACTCGATATAAAAATCCGTACGGGGAATACCGAAGAGCTGTTTTCCGATAATCCGGTTTAAAATCCCGGTGCGGCATACAGGGCACATGCTCATCCAGGATAAAAGGGAAGGTTCACCGTCATTTCCTGATCCGGGGAGCCCTCCGCTGGGTGTCAATGCTGAAGCTGCATGCCAGGTCCACGGGGGAAGCAGCCGCACTGCTTTCCGGGGACGGTGAGAAAAACGGTCCATGAGTTCGGTGGTCTCCGCAATGCCGGCACTGCACAGCACGTCAACAATCACCGGAACCACGGTTTTTCCCGGCATCCTGAGACGCTCTTCAATACAGCGGTCGAGCCCGTCTTCGGGCTTTTGGGCAGCGACCGCCGGTGTCCGGATTGCAAGGGTTTTGCTGAATTCGGCGTTAATGCATTCCATGGCAACACCGAGTAATTCACCCGTCACCATAACCCCGTTTCTCAGGAAGGGCAGCCGCGAAACACGCCTGCTGACGGTTTCACCGGCAAGTGCGAACAGTTCCGGAGGGAGAGGGAAATACTGGGTGGCTGACATGAGTTCTTAATCGGTTGTCGTGCCGGAAGGATAAAGAATCGCACCATGACAAACGAGGACCGGGAAATGCGTGAAACCAGATTTCCGATAGAGAAATAACATCTCAAAACGGGAATTGCATGTACTTTGCAGACCAAACATTCTGTGCAAAGATGTTTAAAATGCTCTGATTGTCAAAAAAACTTCAATTTGAAAGGTGGAGGCAGTTTTATAAAAACTGCTGCGATTGGGCATCTTAAAAGGAGCCGCTATGTATAATTTGTGACACCACGTGCGGCAGCAAAAACCCCGGCAACGGTTCCGGATTCATCCCGGTATACTGTTGCGTTGTACATGACCGGGGTCACATGCCCGCTCTTGTGGCGGATCCCCAGTTCGTAATCCGTCACCGATCCGTCCCTGAACACTTTCTCGTACCCGGCCCTTGCCTTTTCAGGCTCGGTGAAGTATTTCGAAAAGTCAGTTCCGATCAGTTTTTTCCGTGAATAACCGGTAACCCG
>JACTUB010000032.1 GCA_015660885.1 Methanoregulaceae archaeon
CGATCATTGAGACTGATGATGCCAGCACATTCAAAACCATGTTCCTGAACTTGACCAATAACAGGACAGGAGCAATGCCGGATTATTACAGTAAGATCGGTTCGACCATGGATTATATCCAGTTTAACGCCAGCTATACATGCCGGGATATGAACAACAATGTAATTTCAACCAACCCTCTCAGTTATTCCCGTAACCTGACCGGAGGAGAACATACGGTACGGGCAACGAAGTGGGTGATTGTGAATAAAGCGGTTTGCGGAGATAATGCACAGGATCGCGCCGTTCTCGTGGAGGTGCTGATGTGGCGAGACTGAACGATGATGCCCAGTGGATCGTCCTGATGGGATTTCTGGTAAGTTTCAGCTTTTTCTTCCTGGCACTGGTCATTAACCAGTCAACAGTCGTAGGACAGACAACCGCTGAAAGTGTGATTGAGTTCCCGAAAAATGATATCCGTGACGTCCGGCAGGTGATTGGTCTGTCGGTGAATGATCCGAACCTGCCGGTCATAAGAAATGACCTCACGGTCCTCTCGATGAACCGGAAGGGTTCGGTTCTTCAATATACGAATTTCACCAATGGCAGTGCCACGTATATCCAGATTCATTATAACAACGGGGTGACGGAATACAATGAAAACTGGTCGTACCTCTAATCAGCTGCAGAACGATTGTGCAACCGCGAACATGATTGAGTACCTCATGATTACCGCAGTTATCATGTGTCTTTTTATCGTGATGCTCCTGCTGGTAAACACAAATATCCTGGAAGATCCCGCCAACAGGCTCGTTTATGTTGCCTTTACTGATATCGGCAACGGTGTGTCCACGCGGATGGTGGACGTATATTCCATTTCACCGGCAGACGGGACGGTTTTTACCCATTTTGATATCCCAGACGATATCGCAGGAAAGGGTTATTTTGTTGATGTTGGAACGCGTCAGAACCCGGATAATGGGGCTATGAATGACCAGTATATCAGGGTATATCGGAATTTTCTTTCAACGGATATTACACTCTCGGGAATCGGGGCTACCCGTAATGCGAGTGGAAGCACGACCGGCGCGGGATTGAACACGATCTGCTATAATTCGAGTGGAATTACTCAAGGGGTGGAATGTTGATGGTGACACGAAATACTCTAAGCTTAAATGACCGGGGAGTTTCCGAATCAATAGGGTTCATGCTCATCTTTGCCATAGTGATTGCCGGCATCGGCCTTGTGACTCTGTACGGGTACCCGTTACTCCTTCAGCAACAGGTCGGTGCTGATGAGAAGATTATGGAAAAGAACATGATAGTATTGCAAAATGACATTAAAAGCCTCGCGTACAAGACGGTGCCGTACAAGGAGACC
Organism: Methanoregulaceae archaeon; assembly: GCA_015660885.1. GTDB lineage: Archaea > Halobacteriota > Methanomicrobia > Methanomicrobiales > Methanospirillaceae > Methanoregula. The sequence continues at coordinate 1,361 of JACTUB010000032.1, forward strand.
TCCCTGAAAATCGGCGGGGGATCATTAACCGTATACAGTTCTACTACCAATCCCGGGGCATCAAATCTTACCGTTTACGACTCCACATCTCCTCCTAACCGTTATGTTATGAATTTCAGTTCCGGCGAACTGCGCTATGAATCGGTCAGCGCCCAGACGGACATCTCTCTTCAGAATGGCGCTGTGGTGATGCGCCCGCGTAGTCAACCGGGATCTACCATGCTTGCTGAACCCCGCTGGTTCTATGATGCGAATACAAATACGATGGTAATCAATCTCATCAACATCACCAGTTCCGGTCTTATGGCAAAAGAAGGCATCGGGACCGTACAGATGGCACTGGGGGAAACCAATTATAGTTATTCCTCTATACCGGCAGGTACTGCCATGAAATTGGATTATACGCCTGATCTCACCGGGGTACAGAATTATTCGGTTGCATGGGACAGTTACTTCACCCAGACCCTGAAAATGCCATCTCCTGTAATAGCCGGCGCAACAAGAAAATATCAGCTTCCCACGGATACGACCCGCCCGGCAACACTCGTCATCAAAAGATATGAAGTTATTATTAAAAATCTCTGATTTTACCCGTCAATTATCTTTTTTATTGCAACACACTTTTTCCTCAGGAGATGCAGGTCGATTCTCACGGTGCGTCATTTTCATTTTGTTTTCCATGAAATTTTCCATGAAGTCCTGAATGGTACAACTCGGCAACGGACGGATATATCCCATAGACTTTTACCAGGGACAGGGTACTTCTGAAACCCCGGATCATTCATTTTACTGGTGAGGCATGCCGTAAGAATACAGTTCGAAATCCAATAATTCAAAAAAATTAATTAAGTCTGATGAATGTAACGCCTTTCGTGCTGTATGTGTAGTTACCACAGGATGGCGAAGTTGATGCAGTGTTGTCGGCCGTTGATGTACTAACCTGAATACTGTAGGTTCCCGGCGGCACTGTTCTCATATCAAATTGTGCACTTCTTGTTATAGTACTATTTCCGTTCACATGGTAGCCCCCATAATAGAATGGTACATGGGCACCGGAAGTGTCAATATAACTGACTACCTCGGAGATGTCCGTGGGGCCACCAGTATATGTTACGTTCCATGTTAACGGAATGATAGCCGAGTTTGGTATCTGCGCCGGGCAGGAACTGGTTACATCGATCTGTTGAAGCTGGAAACCGGTCGCATTGAGGCTCGGCACTACGGTAAGGTAGGTATGCGGGAGCGTGAGAGTGGAAGTGCCGTTATTGAAGGTCACAAGCGAATTCGATCCGAATAAATCAATGATGCCACTCTGTTTGACTTTGAGCCGGAAGGTTGCCTGCCAGGTCTGGCCGACTTTTATAGTGCCGATATTGAAGTTCAGTTGATGATTTGCAGCCCATTGAGCCGACTGGTTGGTGACATTTGAAACTCCATCCTGCCAGGTGATCTTTGTCGATGCTGTATTGTTATACACATAATCATATACCTGGGCTCCGGGTACCGAAACACCGGTGACATTAACATTCTGGAAGTCCGCAAGCATGGATGTGTTCACACCGGCGTCATTCTTAAGATCGCCGGCAATCTTGGTATAAATCTGGCTGAGTGTTGCACCATCGGGGGCATATGAATAAAATCCTCCGGTGGCATTCGCCATAACCTGCATGGCAGCAATTGCCTGGGGATCAAAGTCGTTCACATTGGCAGCAAAACCGATTGTATAGATCCGGATATTGTTATTTTTGGCATATATTGACATGTTCTGGCTCGTTGCCTGGCAACTTGTCGATCCCACCGAACATCCTAACCCCGAATACCAGAGAAAATCATCCGTTTCAATATTGTTGGTGCTGTATCCGGTATATGATGAATCCCGCGCTTGACCCATCGCTATGGGTGATCCCTTCCAGTTAAAGTTACCATCAGTCATGAGGATAAGGGATTGTATGGCTTTTGGATTAGAATTGGGATACGCTTTCAGGAGGTCGACGGATTGTTTAAGGGCTTCCCGCGTTTCCGTGGCACCATTAGCATTTAAATTATTTATTTTGGTATTTACACTTGTGTATGTGGATGTTGGCGTAATATCAATACTTGTTCCCGTTCCAGACGTATATCCGGCATAAGAGACCAGCCCAATCCTGTCTCTGCTCTGGTTCATCTGCGCAACGAACGTTGTTGCTGCGGCTTTTGCATAGTATAACTTTGTGTGACCAGTCATCGAATCATCCATACTGCCAGACCTGTCCATAACAAGGACGACATCAAGAGGACTGGGCTGCAATGCCCACCCGTCCCCCCTAAAGGCAACAGTCACATCCACGGTATCGTTTAAAGCAACAGTCGAGGGATTCACCGATGTTGTCACGCTCAGGTAGGGATAATTCTTCCAGGTTACCAGAATATTTTTGGAAGTGGAATTCCCTGTTACAGAGGAAACCCATGTTGCGGTAACAGTGCAGTTACCAGTAGCTGTCGCGCTGTAATTGACGGCGTTGGTATTAGTGTTGAAACTACCCGGAATGAACTGCACCATCGCGTCACCATTTTGATCTGTTGTTATCGTGCCATAGCTTGACAGCGACGGTGAAGACGTGACATTATAGGGTCCCCCGGGATATCCCACTGTCCCAAGCGAGAACGTTACGCTTTCATTTTCTACCGGATTTCCCATGACATCAGTAACTGTTGCAGTGACACCTGAGGTAATGCTGGGATTGACATCCCGGCTTGCCATGGTCTCGGGGTTTGCCGTGACTACCATCGTAGTCGCTGCAGTACTCGTAAATTCTACACTATGACTTATGGTGACCGTATTGTTAGCAACCGCTGTTGCCGTTATGTTAATCACACCTATTGTAGATCGCGGACCATACGTGATTGCTATCTGGCCCACATTGTCCGTTTTGAACTGTTGTTCTTCACCTGGGATGGATGTATTTACCCATACCCATTGCTGATTTGCTGGATTCCCGAATTTGTCAAACAGGGAATAGAGTATCGTGAATTGGGTCGTGCCGTCCGCAGGAATCTCGGCGGGAGAATCCGGGGTAAACACCTGTTTGATAGAAAATGGTTCGGTTGATACAGCAGTAATATAATTTGTTGTAATGGGTATGTCCTCAAAGGAATCCAAGGTAACAACATTAGGACCAGCCCCGGAGGTTAACTGGACCTTCACGGACACATTTCCATGAATATCCAGCTGCTTTCCGAGGATATCAGGTCCATATCCAACAAAAATGCAATCATAGGGGTTTGGACCGGTGACGTGAAGATTAATCGTATGCAGTTTGCCGGGGTTTATTATCTGATCAATAGGATTTCCCCAGCGATCAGCAAATGATATATTGAACGTGATATTTGTCCCGACTGCACTCTCAGAAGGATAGTCGAACGTGGCGGTATGGGCATTGTCGTGGTCAACCTTGATCCCATTGAGAAGGGTTTGTGTCGAAGTTGCATTCAAATACGTTGCCGTTACCGAAATATTGGTGATACCACTTTTCGTGGTTGAAATAAAGGTGTTATTGGCATTGCCACCCAAATCCGTGAGCACAGAACCGGTATTCTGGTAGGTCCCCAGAGATGGATCGGCAACACTGAACGTTACCGCCGCCCCGGAAACGTTCACATTCGTGGTACTGTTTTTTACATTTACGTTGATAACAGCCTGGTTGTCGGTATAACCTGCAGTCAGGTAGGTCTTGCTGCTGGTAATCGTTATGGTGAACGGGCCTGCAGCCGCGACCGTTCCTATGAGGAACAGCAAACTAATGATAATGAAAATCCCAGCTTTCGCTCTCATAAACATCCTCTGAATGGAAAGATTCTCTGCCAAAGTATATAAAGATTTATATTTTTTTTAAACCCCATATTTTTGTTTGATTCGGAATTTTTCAATTTTATGGGCAGTTTCTCCGTAAACAATAAATTTCTCATAAGTTTGTGCTCAGTTGTTCTCTCCGCTATGAATTGGAATTTTATCTTAGTACCTTTGCATATGAATAAGGACATTACGATATTTTCCCTTCTTTGTCTTGTACAGTGGATGTAATTATCAATTCATGCAATGCAATGATGCATTGCGCCATCACTTTCCGGTTTTTTCACCCGTCTAACGGAAGACCCCTGCGCTTTCAATAGATCGTGCTCTCTGATAATCGTAAATTTGCACGCTCACAGATTGCGTCCATGGAAATTAATGTGAAAAAAATCCTTCAGAATAAAAAAAAGTGACTTGTTCTTTATAGATAATTATTGCGCCGGAGCCACTCGACCTGTGGGCCGGTGTACCGGTAGATGATATCGCATTTTTCATCCTGGAAGTTCCAGGGGATGACAATAAGAATGTCTCCTTCGCGGATCCAGACTTTCTTTTTTATTTTTCCCTTGATCCTCCCCATTCTTGTTACGCCATCGAAACAGCGGACACGGATATGGTTTGCACCCATCATCAGTTCAGCGAACCCGAATATCTCCCGGTTGCGCTTCTGGGGCAGTTTCACCCTGATGATCTCATCACCCGGAGGTGATCCCGGTTTCTTATCAGTCAGTACAACCTCTCCTCTCTTTTTCTCCGGTTAGCAGTAGTAAGGATTAAATGCTCAATTTTTAGCGTAAAAGAAAATATACTTAATCCTTCCTCTGACAACCGGTGCGGATTGCGCATTATCTGGAGCCCCAAAAAATTCATTTTTTGTAAGCGGGAGGCATGAGAATTACGCAGGAAATTTATTCTTATCCAATGGATCGAATACAAATTGCCGGTATCAGACGACTATTCCCATCGTTATGGCGAGAAGGATGAGCATGCCGGCACCGAAGCAGGAAATGAGTATTCCCGATACACGGTTGATCAGTCCCAGATTTTCCTCACTGATGCGGGTACGCACAGTCCCGACAGATCCACAGAGGAGGATCCACCAGACCACAGACCCAAAAAATACTCCTGCAACAAATTCCATTGCTGACAGTACAGAATTCCCGTGGATGACAATACCGAATCCCGGGACGATTACCACAAAAAAAAGAAGGGTCAGGGGGTTTGCAACCGCGATGGCAGCCATGGACAGATAGTCCTTCAGATACGTCTCATGCCCAATCTGCGCACCGGCACCCGTGGGAACGGACACGAAAACCCGGACACCGATGAAGATCAGGGCGATCCCGGCAAAGAAACGGAAAAGATACTGCTGGGCGATGATTAATCCGGAGATGATGGTAAGGCCAAGGAATGAGATGGCGGCATAGAATGAATCTGCGGACGCCACACCGGTACCTGACACAATCCCGTGAAGTCGTCCGTCCGCGACCGAACGCTGGATACACAGGAGCGATATAGGTCCTACCGGTACAGCAAGGGTCAGGCCGATGATGATTCCCTGGATAAAAAGACTGCCATCCACGATGCACCTGATATGCTCAGAATGACTGGGGCTGATTTATGGATACGGGTAGACTTTGTTTCAACGGACCCGGTTCCGTTCCCGTCCGGTTTTGTGATGAAATTATCTTATCACTATCTATTGATTGTTTTTTCGTCATCAAGTTCGTGTCGGCATAGTACGGAAATTTTCCCGCACCCATCACCTTCATTTCTTTCTGCCCCATTGCTACCGGATTTATCGCCTGTCAATCCAAAGCCGGATGAGAGAATTGTATTTGAACAGCTGGCGGTCCGGACAAAGAATGCTTTCCCTGTTATGAGTGAGGAGACATTGGATTTTTTACCTGAGGCATTATAGGCACCAAAACAGCATTTTCCGGGATATCTTACGAGAAATTTGTACAGGAAAAAGATCCCGGAAATCATGAAAATAGTGGATATGGTGCCTTAGAGTATGGCAGAATAAGAGTCGGAATTATGCATGGAATGATACGACAGGAAAAACGAACACATAGATACCGTCCTCTAAAAACCTTTATCTCTTTCTGGGATTCGGTTTGCAGAAGAAGGTGCGAGGGAGGTAGTTGAACCTGCGAACTCCGTTGAGGTATGAACAAGTCCTTATTCGGATAACGGTATATGATAAATTATGCCAGCACCCATTGTTGGAAGAAAGTTTGGTGTCGGAGATATCTCCCTTCCGGAAAGGGAAAAGACCAAAGGTATCAAGGTACTGGGAATTTCAGGATCGAGCCGGCAGATGGCCGGAATGTCCAAATCAGAACGGCTGTTATTGCGAGCACTCGGGAAATATACGTCTGCGGGTTGCGAGACCACGTTCCTGCGTTTAAAAGATCTCAAAATTTATGACTGCGAAGGAAATTATTCTGAAAATCCTTCCTACTGCACGTATCCCTGCCAGTCTTCGATGAAATATGAGGATGACGAGATGCAGAAGGTATACGATGCCGTACTTGCCTGCGATATCCTGATCCTTGCCACACCGATCCGGTGGAACAACCATTCGGCACTCGTGCAGAAGTTTGTCGAACGGATGAACAGCATCGAGAACCAGTTTTCCTGGTTCGGCAACCGGATGATCAAAAACAAGGTTGTAGGACTGATTATTATTGGCCATGTCGACGGGATACAGCATGTCGCCGGAAACCTGCTGAACTTTTTTGCCTGGCTTGGTTTTTCAAGTCCGGAAGTCTCAATTGCATCGTGGGTTGGTGAGAACGATGAAGATACGACAAAAGACTGGGATCAGATTGAAAAGAACAAATACACACAGGAAGACCTCGATAATCTCATCACCAGTTCTCTTTTCCTGGCGTCTAATATCAAACAAAGCTGTAAATAATTTGTACTGAAATGCGAGGGGAGGGATTTGAACCCGCGAACCCCTTCGGGAACGGATCTTGAGTCCGTCTCTGTTGACCAGGCTTAGATACCCTCGCTCAGAATATGATTTGTTGCGGAGATAGTAAAAGGCTTTGAGTTTTATGAACCTTTTACCAATTTTTGTTGAAAAATCCTGAGTCTATCACCGGTAACCGGGCTTGTCTATCCCCGCACCTGATGGGGTATGTTGGTGAGAATAATTAATAAGGTTCGCGATCAGAAAACAGGAACCCCAGAATGCTCCTCGGATGGTTTTTCGAGAGGATATTTAAAAGATTTGTACCTCTCTGATAACTTACATAAAGTCCGCAAGCCCGAGCTGCTGTTGCTTCTCCTCACCGAAAGTGGAGGTGATTGCAAGGTCAAGCACTTCGACACGCTGCTTGGCATACTCAGAAACCTTGTATTTCCTGCAGATTTCCCGGGACATCTCAAGATATTTCTTCACCGACCCTTCGTGTACGGTGGGGATGATATTGCCGTTGCAGATGCCCTTTCCCCTGAACTTCGTGCATTTCCCGGCAAGCGGCATTCGCCGGTAGCTTGTATTGCATTTCGTGCACCTGAACTTCTGCTTGGAGAATGCAGAGAGGTTGCCCATCAGGTCACGGATGAAGTGGGTGGTCAGTACCCGTTCTGCAACGTCATCTACATCGACTGCACGTATCTTTTCGGCCAGGACAAGTTCTGCTTCGAGTTTCTCGGTCATGGACTTGAGCTGGGTATACATCGATTCGATTGGCCCTGCCGAGATATCCGAGGTGTCGTGGGTGAACTGGAATCCCTCGAGCTGTGCCGGTGTGCCGATTCTCCGTTCAACACGGTCGATAAGACCTGCTATCGTTTTAGGTTCGGCATAGGAAAGTGCACTCGTGTAGAGTTCCAGGGGATAATGATCGCAGACGTCGATATTGAGAGATTCCTTGTCAATCTCCCCGGGATCGATCCTGCTTGTAAGTACCAGGGGTGCATCCATCGATCCTCCTCGGTTCTGAGGAAGAAACGAACGCGAGAAATTAATCAGCCCGTCAAGAAGGAGCATGATACAGTCTTCATCACCATCGCACTGTCCGGTGAAAATCCCGTTTGCGACCAGCGTATGGTCATCGGCAACGGTAAGGCAGTATACCCTCTCTTCAGGAGAAGGTACGACATCAACTGACTGTATTTGATCAGCAATCACATTTGCTCCTTCAAGTACCGGGATAGCGTCACCGACTTTGAGTTCCATCGCCCTGATCTTCCGCAAGTACATGGTGTCCCAGACCAACATTGCATGATCGGGTGTAACCATAATCTCCTTTCCGAGACGTGTCGTGAACCGGAGAAGCGTAGCTGGAGAACGGTGGGTGGACACTGATGTGATCCTGCGGATATGCATAATCCCTCCGGTATCTACAGTCCGGGTAAAATACGGTTGTGCAGGATCGGAATAATATGTCCCGAGCCTGTCAATCCCTGGTCGGCTTACGTCAAAATTTTCCAGGACAAATTTGCGCACAGGAGATGTTTTCCAGTGCTTTCCATCATATGCTTCGATTTCGGTATCACCGTAGAAACAGTTCCGCCGCTTGGCGGCATGGAAGAACGGGTGGGCGTACCCGACATTTGCCCGGGTGAAACCGACTATCCGGGCGAGGACCCCGGCGCTCGTGTGGGGGGCAAGTCCGATGACGAGGTGCCCGACAAGATCATCGGGTTTTTTGATATTATAGAAGGGGTCAAGCCCATAGCATTTTACGAGAAGGTCATCCATGAACCGTGCAACGTTCACCAGGTACTCTGCGCAGGAGTCAGAGACTAGCAGGTCCTGCGGGCGCAGCTCCACTACTTGTGATCCGTTCTGGAGATCATATCCCTGATTGTCTTTGGTGTAGCCAAGCGAGCGGAGTTTCTCAACAGAGACCCTCACCTCGTTCGGACGGATGTGGGTAAGCGGCAGGTCGATCATGTCAAAACGCGTGGTCCCGTCTTTGAAAACGAAGATATCCTGGATCGCCCGCAGGATCCCCTTCTCCATCGGCTCCACGGTTTTTTCCCGGGATATTACCCCTTTTACACCCTTCACAAGGGCCACACAATCGGGTTTGAGTCCCAGCCGCTCCATTGCCTTTGCATACTCTCCTTTGACGTTAACACTGACTCTCTGGCTGCAGGTTGTCGGGACATCACAACCGGGACAGCGCTCCATCAGTGTTTCTCTTCCGCATTTAGGGCAGGTCGTAATAGCAATTGTATGAGCCCCGCATTTCTCACACCGGTTGGTATACGTGATCTCCTGGCATTCCGTGCAGCGTCGTCTTCCGACCTCGATCTCAATAATGCCTCCCTCTTTCTGAAAATCGATTTCAGTGATATTCGCATCTACGTCTGCTGTATGGCTGGAGGCGGACTGGAATGACCGGCGGGATCCTCCGGAGTCTCCGAGCGGGAAAAGCACATGCGGTGGCGGGTTCATCTTCCGTGGTTTGGATTTTCCCGGCCTGCCCATGCGCCCACCTATCCGTGTGCCAGCCCGTGACCGCAGTTTTATTCCGGAGAGATGCATAACAAGACCGAGAGGGGTATCGAACGGTGCATCGTCCCATGCATCGCGTTTTTTCAGGTTCTCATCAAGCCCGAGACAGGAGATGAATGCACGATAGGTTTTAATCTGTACACTCGCATCCCTTACCTCATGCGGGATGAGCAGTTCTTCGAGAATTGTTTTTAGTAAGGGATCGTTGGGAATATGCAGGATATTATCGGTAATTTTTCCCTTGCCGGAAACTGCGTTTGCTAGGGCCTGAATCTGCTCTATCGAGAGATCGTCCCAGAACCATGTGTATGCCGGGTGGAGATATCCACCAATCCCCGCAAGAGCAAGGGCTTCTTTTTCGGTCTTTGGAGGCTTTGTTCCGGCCTCAACTTCAAGCTGCCACCACTCCTCGCAATAACCACAGGGAACCAGCGGGTGATTATTCTCAAGGAATTCACCAAACGAGATGAGAATCTCGCCCACATCAAGGATTTTTTCAATGCCAGGTCCAAGTTTTATTGCGGTCGCCTCATTGTCGATGCGAAGTACATCGCCATTCTGCATCCGCACGGTAGGGCCTTCGATCGAATCAACCGGTACCACCCCGCATGCTTTGCCCGGCCGCTC
>JACTUB010000019.1 GCA_015660885.1 Methanoregulaceae archaeon
TGCCTTGGCAGGAGATGTGACGGTGATTTGAGTGTCTGAGACAAAAGTCACGCCGGTACCGGCAGTGGCTCCGAACCTGACGGTTGCTGCACTGGTGAACCCGGTACCAGTGATAGTGACCGTTGTTCCACCTAACCTGGTTCCACTTGTCGGAGAGATGCTGGTTACGGTCGGGGCCACGCCAGTATACGTGAACCGGTCATTGACTGAAGTAGCGCTGGTACCACCAGGTGTGGTGACGGTGACGTCGACGGTACCACCTGTTGCCTTGGCTGGTGAGATCGCGGTGATCGAAGTAGCGCTGTTAACCGTGAACGAGGTTGCCGACGTGCCGCCAAATTTAACTGCGGTCGCACCGGTGAACCCGGTACCGGTGATAGTGACTGAGGTACCGCCTGCCGCAGGTCCACTTGTCGGGGAGATGCCGGTTACGGTCGGGGCTGCTGAATAGGTGTATTGATCGTTGATTGAAATCGCGGATGTGCCACCGGGAATGGTGACGGTGACGTCAACGGTTCCAGCTGAATGGGCCGGGGAGATCGCTGTAATCAAAGTAGCGCTATTAACCGTGAACGAGGTTGCCGGGGTGCCGCCAAATTTAACCGCGGTTGCACTGGTAAAGCCTGTCCCGGTGATCGCCACTGAGGTACCGCCAGCTAACGCGCCGGATGTCGGTGAGATACCAGTTACGGTCGGGGGGTTGACAGTGACCTGATTTGTGGCAGAACTGGGCCCAAAGTAGTTTGATACTGTCAGATTTGCCGTGTATGTACCTACGACCGTATAGGTATGGCTCCAAGGACTTGGACTGGAAGAGTTCGAGAGGTCACCAAAGTCCATGAACCAGTTAGAGGGTGTGCCACCGGTTGATGTGTCGGTAAATGTTACCGTAAGAGGTGCATCCCCGGTTGAGGGATTCAAAGTGAAACCCGCAACTGGCGCTGCCAAATCTATTGTTTTGGTAGTGGATGCGATCACGCCATTAGTATCCTTCACCGTAAGGGTGACATTATAGGTACCTGCTGCGGCGTAGTTATGGGTGAGTATACTTGATGTTCCATGGGGTGTCCCATCCCCATAGTCCCAGTCCCAGCTCACGGGAGCACTTGTTGGTGTTGACTTATCCTCAAATTTTACTGAAAATGTCGGAAAGCCGCTTTGGATAGTCGCTTTGAATGCGGCGGTCAGTTGCCCGATAATGATTTGAGTTGCTGTCCTGTATCCCGACCCGACGTCCACTTCCAGTACTGCATCCCGGAGATCGGCCTGCGTGACATTATTCGGGTCGTAATTGTAGTCAAAGGGCGACGTGAAGGTATTATTCAGGAACCTGCTGCCGGTAAAATTATAGGGGGGGCTGGGGCATGCGGTATTGTTTTTAACCAGGTTGAACGGGAGGGTAACGTAAACCAATTTGTAATTTGACCATGGAATAAAGCTGGGATCAAGTATCATCGAAATATTATTTTTAACACCAAACGGCGGCGTAAAGGACTGGTTGTATTGAATCCCGTCAACAATGGGATTATCAAGATAACCTACCGTGTAAAATGTATTAGTATTCTGGTCTTCTGAAGATACAGTTATTCTGCTGAGGTTGATACTGAAACACTGCTCTGGATTACTTAACGTTGAATTAATGTTCGTGATATTAATGGTAATATCTTCTGTTGCCGGATTAATCTGGTAGATGGGGTCCCTGACCGGTCCTGTGAGGAGTTCGTTTTGATTGATGAGGAAAATAAAATTATGCTGGGTTGTATCATTGCCCCCGTTTAAATAATGATACTTGTTCATATACGTTAGGTTAGTCGTGTTAATCGTGGCGTAGCTCGAACCCTTGATTTTTACGAGGCGCCGGATAGTCCCGTAGCTGCTATTGGGATCCATAACGTCTCCCACGCTCAGAACCTTATTACTCCCGACATCCAGAAGCGAAATATTAAACCGGTACGGGTAGTCCCCAAAAATAGTCTTATTCTGGTAATCTACAGGATAGGCAAAAGCTGTAGCGCAGAAAAACCGGTTCACTTTATCCTCTGACAGGATATTGGGCGTATCTTTCGACATTGCAAGACCAAACCGCACCACATCTCTCTTGTCAGTCAGGTATTCCCATGGATGTGCAGCCATCGGCAGGGCAGGCTCTCCCGGGTCCTCAACAAGAATCACGCTGGTCCGGTATGCTACGGCGTCATAATCGATGGTATAAGACTGCAACCCGATTAACAGGCCGGGGATCATTGACACCACCCATATGAACGCAAGGAGGAAGATCGTAAAGCCAATGAGAAAATCGATGGATAAAGCTCCGTTTTCGTTTGTCATTGTTATATGATCAACTCCCCGGTCGTCGCATTGAACGTGAGGGTCCTGACTGTACTGTCAGAAGCAATAGTGAGTGTATAGATACCCTGTTTTAAATCAAGATCCCGCCGTTCAGATATTGTCCTGGAGGGGTTGCCGAGTATTACTGCATTGTTCTGGCTGAATAAACGGCCTGGAGGTACAATCTTACCAACATCAATCTCTTCAGAGGGGAAGAGTGTATTATAGGGGATCTTTATCCAGCCGCCCGGCCCATATGCGAGCAGTTCAGTTACATTAGAAATGCGCACTCCAAAAATCCAGCTTGCAGCATATCCTGATTCATTAACATTCATGCCATGAATAGTGTAGACCGTTTTTATGGCAGCGGATTGACTTGTGGAATCGGGCTGATAGGTCAGAAGATTCTGTTGGGCAATATCAAAACTGATATAGGGCGAATCTGCTGTTGAAGAAATCCGGGTAATCCCGACATCCTGTTGGGTTTTCTGGCTGGATGATGACTGTGTAAGGCAGGCGCTGCCGAAAATCAGGATGAGCAGTATTAATATGGAGAAAATAATGGGGATAAATTTGCGCATATTCATTCTTAAAGGCATATTGAGATAACAACAGATATAAATATTTGGTATTTATTTTAGTCTTCAATGCGATACAAGATGCATTCGATTGCTTTGACCTGATACCCTGCTGTCAGGATGATAATATCCGGATTCTTTTTAGCATCCGGATGAAATGATTTTAATTCCAGAATTACGGCACAATCTTCGTAATCGGTATCTCAAGGATATCTTCTGCACCGCACGTCTTGAGTTTTGGGATCAGCTCGTTGACTGCGTTTTTTGGCACAACCGTCTGGATGCTGTAGTAGTCGATCCCGTGGAGACGGCTTACGGTGGGTTTTTTCATTGCCGGGAGAGCGGCGACAATCTTTTCCATGGCATGCGTCGGGACGTTCATCGTAAGAAGCACCTTGTGCCGCGCTTCGATCACGCCAAAGAGCAGCGTCTTTATCTCCTCGATCTCACGGCGTTTCTGCGGGTCGGCCCAGCTGGCTTTGTTAGCAATGATCACTGTGTAGGACTCCATAATCTGTCCGATGATCTTGAGCCCGTTCTTGCGCAATGTTGTACCCGTTTCTGTAAGGTCGACTACCACGTCCATGAGATCCGGGACTTTTGCCTCGGATGCCCCGTATGAGTGAAAGAGCTGGACCGGTATTCCCAGCCGGGTGAAATACTTCTTTGTAAGTTCAGGATATTCAGTGGTCACCCGGCTATTGGGACGGATCTTGCTGACATCATCCATGGGTTCGTCACGGTGCACTGCGACGACAATCTTTACATTCCCCTCACCCATCTTGCTGTACGATAAATTTGCCACCTCGACAACATCGGATCCCGTCTCGTTTACCCAGTCCAGGCCTGAGATGCCGAGATCAAAATATCCCTTCTCAACATAGGTGGGGATCTCCTGGGGGCGGAGGATCTTGACTTTGCCAATACGATCATCAGTAATACAGGGATTGTAATCCCGGTCGGTACGTTTGACCTCAAGATCAGCCTCTTTGAAAAGCTGGAGCGTCTGCGCCTCAAGGCTGCCTTTGGGGAGGGCAAGGGTAATCATACCATACACAATCGCTGCAAAAAACGATAAAGGATAAGGGTTGGTTTTTTTAATTAAATGAATGTACAACCAGGCCGCTCAGCAGCTTCGGCTCAAACCATGTAGATTTTGGCGGCATCACACCCTGTGCATCAGCGACAGAAAGTACTGTATCGATCCTGACCGGCTGCATGGCAAATGCAAGCTGGTACCTGCCACTGTCAACAAGCTTCTCAAGATCCGATACCGGGCGGGCACCCCCGAGATACTGTAAACGTGCGTCTCCCCTGGGATCCGTAATGCCAAGCACTGGTTCGAGTACCTGTTTCTGGAGTATCGCGACATCAAGCTTATCGAGGAGCGCTGCAGAGGAATTAACCGGTCGGGTACATTCGTACCAGTCCCCGGCAAGGTACATATGGAATACATGGAATTTTTCATGGTGAAGGATCCGTGGTGGGATATTGTACCCGCTCCCGTCGACCGGACCGTATTTCCTGACGTCGAAACAATCCTCGAGTCTGTTTATAAAAGTCTCCGGCGTGTAGGAACCAATATCGGTGAGCAGTCGGCTGTAACCGTGTATCTTTACCCGGTCGTACGCAAACATTACACCCATAAACCGCGAGACTTCGTCATCTGCCGGTTTGCCGGCGGCAACACGACGGTCCACAACATTCAGAGCAGCTTTTGCCCGGTGGTGGCCATCAGCAATATAAAGCGCGGGAACTGAGGAGAAATGAGCTTCGAGCCGATCAAGAACCGTTCTGTCCGTGATCCGGAATATCTGGTGGAGGATTCCCGTATCGGAGATAATTTCTGTATCCGGTGGTGATTTGCTGATCAGCGACTCAATGAAGGAAAAAATCCCATTGCTGTTGCGATAAAGGAGCACTACCGGACCAGTGTGTGCCCCGACTACCTCAATGTGCCGGGTCCGGTCTTCCTCCTTGTCATACCGGGTCTGTTCATGCCGGCGGATGCAGTTTCTCCGGTAGTCGTCAACATCAAGACAACAGCAGAGCCCCAGAAATGTTTCACCATCCTGACAGACCCGGTAGAGATACATGGCGGGGACAAGGTCTTTTTTCATGCGCCCGTCTGATTCGAGTGCAATGAAATTCTCGCGTGCCCGTTGGTATACGCGATCATCGTTGGGAGCAAGCCCGGGTAATTCTGCGTCCGCCCGGCTCACGCGCAGAAAAGTATCGGGATTTTTGGCGATGATTGCCCTTGCCTCATCAGCGGTCACGACATCATACGGGACGGCTGCAATCGCTGATGCAGCAAAACGATTGGGGCGCACTCCGGTAAAACGATAGATCCTGACCATGTATTTCATCCCTGCCTGTTCGGAAGCATAACCTGTCCTCATAGTTGGGTGTGCAACCATATATTTTCCCGCACTCTTTTTGCGGGGCAAACGCTATGTTTTACCCAAGCTCATGAATAATACTGCTGATCTGAAGAAGCACAGGAGCCAGTTACATGATCCGACCGTACGATCTTGCAACCTACCCGTTACCCCTTATCCGCCGCGCGACCCCCATGGATATTCCGGTGATAGTTGCTATCGAGAAAGAATCATTTATCGATCCCTGGGAAGAATCCGTCTTTCTTGAAGCATTCACTTACTTTCCGGCCACCTATTTTGTCGCTGTCTGCAATGGAATTGTCACCGGATTTATCGTTGGCGGGCTGGAAGACACGGGTGAAAATATCTACGGGCACCTGTGCAATTTCGGCGTAAGCTCCGCTTACCGGAAGCGGGGGATCGGGCGTCTGCTCCTGCGCCGGCTCGAGCACCAGTTCGCGCTTAATCTTGCCTCGGGTGTCCAGCTGGAAGTGCGGGTATCCAACACGAGAGCACAGCGGTTTTACCGCAATTTGGGCTATAAGGATGTCTTTGAGATCGATGGCTATTACGCTGACGGGGAAGATGCCCTCGTGATGATGAAGTGGTTCAGGTTTTAACCGCGACCGAGCTGCTGATGTGCCCGGGCAAGATGCTGGGCGGCAAGGGCACCGATAAGTGAGAGTTCACCGGCAAGAACGCCCGCCCCGATGATCTCTCCCAGCTTTCTGGCATTGGTACCCGATGGGTTTCCGCTGCCCGCCACGCCAAGTATCCGCAGGCATTCCTGTTGAGTCTCTACCCCCGTTCCCCCGCCAACTGTTCCCACGGGCAGGGAGGGAAGAGTGACTGCGACGTATGCTCCCGACTCTGTGAGATCCACGGTTGTAATGCAGGTGCTCCCGTCGATAGCATGAGCTGCGTCCTGCCCGCAGGCGATAAACATCGCAGCGACAACATTTACCGCATGTGCATTGAATCCCATCGAGCCGGCCCGGGCTGAGCCAACCAGGTTTTTACGATAGTTTACTTCAAACAGGCTGTTCGCATCCGTTTTTAAGATCTGGCTGATAAGTTCATGGGAGAGTGCAACACCGGCGACGACACTTCTTCCCCGCCCCATGATCCCATTAATTGCGGCGGGTTTTTTATCGGTGCACATGTTGCCGGAAAGGGCAACGAGACGGGCACCGGTCTCCTGTGCGACCAGCTCTGCCACCTTCGCGCTCGCGATCGTTACCATGTTCATCCCCATCGCATCCTTGGTATCGAATTCAAGCCTGACGAAAACACTCGTACCTGCAATAAAGGTGACAATGTCTGTCAGTATTCCATGGGATGTTGTACTTTCTGCCACCGCGCGGAGATCATCGTAGTGCTCCCCCACCCAGTCCGCTACCTGCTTTGCGTGCACGACACTCTCTGCGGCAAAGACAGGAGCCCGTGTCATGCCGTCATGCAGAATGCGTACCTGGGCACCACCGGCTTTTGTGATTGCACTGCAGCCACGATTAACTGATGCAACGAGAGCCCCTTCCGTTGTTGCAAGAGGGAGATAGTAATTTCCCTGCGCATATTCTCCCTGCACAAGAAGCGGACCTGCAACACCGACCGGGACCTGGACGGTGCCGATCATGTTCTCACAGTTGCGTTTTACTACGCGCTCGATATCAATTGAGAAAATGCCGAGATTTTCAAGCGACGTTCCGGTTTCCTGTTCGATAAAACCCCTCCGTACACGGATAGCATCGAGCGGGGGAAGATCTTTTTCCAGCTCATAGAGTTTCAGCGAGCCGTTCTTCAGTTTTGTATACATGATACCATCCTCCCCGGTTTCGCGACCGGATCCCTCTCCGCGGGCGGGGTCCCCGCGGTGCACCGCATCATCAGCCATGAATAGTGGTATGTCGTATAAATTTATGATACCGGTGGTTATGGGAAATGGTGGAGCAGTGGTGTATCCGGGTACCTGCGAAGCGGGGAGAAGAACTGCGTCTGGCACTGATCGAAGAAGGGGTGCTGGATCTCTCGCTTAAAGTGCGACGGGACGGCTCCCTGCTTTTTTTCCCTGTCACAGAACGGCGCGAAGGTGCGGTGCGGGATGATTTTGAGTCCCAGCAGGGACGACTTGTTCTTCCGCGGCATGAGCTTGTTGGCGGTATTGCAATCATGCAGAACCACGACCCGGCAGGTGCCGCAAAAATCCTTGCATCCCGCCCCTCCCTTCATACGGTTCTCTGTGCGGCCAGCGATGTCTCGGGGGAATACCGCACCCGCAAATTTGCGGTACTTGCCGGTCTCCCGACCACCCGGACGCAGGTGATCGAGTACGGGCACAGGTTTATTGTCGATCTCTCAACAGCGTATTTCTCTGCACGACTCTCATCAGAGCGACAGCGCATTCTTTCACGGATGGGAGATGACGAGACGGTACTCGATATGTTTGCCGGTGTCGGGCCGTTTGCGATTACCCTTGCAGTACGCGCGTTGCTTATTGTCGCTTCAGATATCAACCCGGACGCAATTCTCCTGATGCTGGCAAATCTTGCACAGAACCGTACGAAAAACGTTCTCCCCGTGCTGGCTGATGCGCATCACCTGCCGGCACGTATGCCATGCCGGTTCAACCGGATCGTCATGAATCTCCCTCTGTCAGGGACTGCGTTTCTCCCCGATGCATTCCTGCTCTGTAAACCCGGCGGGATAATCCACTTCTACTCTCTTGTCTCAAAAGAGGGCGAACACCTCAGCGCAATCTCTGAACTGGGCGGAACAACGGTGAGCGAACGTATCGTTCGTTCTTATTCCCCCTCGCAGTGGCATGCGGTGTATGATATTGTTGTGGGGAAAAATTGATAATTGAGCATTTTTACTAAGTCTCTATCTCATTTTTTTTAAAAATCATGGATGAAATTTGCATTTCTCTTGATTTTACCCTGTTCACGTTTCTGAATTGGCGGGGGAATCCCCGAGCAAAACACGTATCGGGTTTGTGCTGCTTACTGCCTTGAAATTACCAGATCTCTGAAGCCCAAATCCTTTTACAACGAAAGCCGGTTTGGTGGAACTATCGTACCAGGCAGGCTCCGCATTTGCAGGGATGTAACTCCCGGGCTGTCTCACTTTCTTCAGAAACGCTGGTAATAAAAAAAAATTGAAGAAATTACCCGACCGGTACAAACTTCGTACCGTAGTGGATGATACCGCTTTCGCCATCAGTGGCGATACGGCGGAACACGCTTTTCACCCGCATACCGATCTTCACTTCGTCCGGGCGGCAGACGATCTGCGCTGTCATGCGCGGCCCCTCATCGAGTTTCACGATGGCAAGCACATACGGGGTGAATGCCTCAAATTGTTCATTTGCCGTATGGATAACGGTATAGGTTACAATTGTACCAGACCCGGCAAACTTGTGAGCAACAATCCTGCCACTCCTGCGGCAGTCGGGACAGAGTGTCCGCGGGGGGAAAAAGTGCTTCCCGCAGTTTTCACACTTTGTCCCAATCATGTTGTAGCGCTGGGGAATCTTTCTCCAGAATCGTGCGACTGTCATCTTAGATCCTCCCGAGGATGTGAACAACTGCGGTTGCTCCTGTACCCCCCACATTATGGGTCATCCCGATCTCTGCACCATCGATCTGGCGCTTCCCCGCCTCGTTCCGGAGCTGCTTGGTAATTTCATATACCTGCTTTATCCCGGTTGCGCCAACCGGGTGCCCGCAGGCCTTGAGCCCGCCACTCGTGTTGACCGGGATCTTCCCGCCGAGCGCCGTCTCCCCTTCGGTGGTGAATTTCCCTGCTTCGCCCTTCCTGCAGAACCCCAGGTCTTCAATGGCACATATCTCCGCTATCGTGAAGCAGTCATGTACTTCCACCATGTCGATATCCTTGTGGGCAAGTTTCGCCATCCTGAATGCCCGCTGACCAGCTGCAACGGTAGCGTCGAGAGTGGAGATATCGCGCCGGTCATGGAGGGTGATGGTATCACTTGCCTGGGCACTCGCAAGCACTTTGATCGGTGTATCGGTGAACTCCCTGGCACGGGAGAGCGGTGCAACGATGACCGCCGATGCGCCGTCAGTAATAGGGGAACAGTCAAAAAGCCTCAGGGGTTCAGCGACCATGGGGGATTTCATGACCGTCTCAATGGTGATCTCCTGCTGGTACTGTGCGATCGGGTTTCTCGCGCCGTTGTAATGGTTCTTCACTGCAACCTGTGCAAGCTGCTCGCGCGTCAGGGGATACCGGTGCATATAGTCTGTAGCAATCATCGCATACAGCCCGGGGAATGTGGCGCCCACAAACCCCTCCCATTCACGGTCAGCTGCCCCCGTCAGGGTATCGGTGCTGGCGCCCGGCTCCACATCGGTCATCTTCTCCACACCTGCCGCAACGACAATGTCTTCCATGCCGCTTGCAACGGCAATCACTGCCTGGCGGAAGGCAAGACCGCCCGAAGCGCATGCAGCTTCAACTCTTGTCGAGGGAATATGGCGCGTTGCGAGGCCGGCATAGTCTGCAATCAGTGCACCGATATGTTCCTGCTCTATAAACCGCCCTGCACTCATATTCCCTACATACATCGCATCGATCTTTTCACCGGAGAGCTGTGCGTCTTCAAGTGCAAGTGCTCCTGCTTCGACAAAGAGTTCACGAAACCCGCTCGACCATTTTTCGCCAAAAGTCGTGCACCCTACACCGATAACTGCAACATCTCTCATAATTGCATCACGATCTTCCCCTTATGCACAGCATACCGGGCATAGTCAAGGTAAATGGGATTTTTCAACAGCTGCCTGACACTCGGTGCAGCATCACGCCGGAATTTGTCAGAGTGAATCGCATCGGTGACCTCAATATCGAAAGCGTCGCCGCCTGCCCCGGAACCAAAAGAACAGACAAAGATTGTATTGCCGGGTTGTGCGATATCGAATGTTGCGGCGAGACCGATGGGAGATGCTCCCGAGTATGTGTTTCCCAGCGTTGGTACCACAAGGCCCGGCTTGATCTGGTCCTTGGTGAATCCCAGGTTTTTGGCGACCTTTTGCGGGAACTTCGCGTTCGGCTGGTGAAAGACTGCATACGTGAAATCTTTCGGGCTCTTGCCGGTCTGTTCGAACAACAACCTGCTTGCTCCTTCAACATGCTTGAAATAGCCCGGGTCGCCGGTGAATCTCCCCCCATGCCGGGGATAATCCTGCCCATCGCGCCGCCAGAAGTCCGGTGTATCGGTCGTGAACGAACACGTGTGATGGATGGTCGCGATGGGGTCATCCCTCCCGATCAGGAAGGCAGCGCCTCCGGCGGCTGCGGTATACTCGAGGGCATCACTTGGCGCACCCTGAGACACATCAGAACCGATAGCAAGACCGTAGGTGATCATCTTACTTTTAACAAGACCCATGCAGGTCTGGATCGCAGCTGTACCTGCCTTACAGGCAAATTCATAATCTGCTGCAGTCATGTTGGGGGTTGCACCGATCGCTTCCCCCACGGTACATGCAGTCGGTTTCACTGCGTACGGATGAGATTCACTGCCGACATACACAGCACCGATATCCCCCGGGTCGATCGTCCTGCGGAGCAACGCATTGCGCGCTGCTTCGACAGCAATCGTCGCAGCATCCTCATCAAGGTCGGGGACAGATTTCTCAAAAACGCCCAATCCCCCGGTAATATCTGCAGCATTTGCGCCCCAGACTCGTGCAATCTCTTCAACCTTGATCCGGTATCTCGGTATATACACACCGTAGGTTATGATGCCTACCATTCTTTTTCCCTCAATGTACTCACAATTTTGTCGACTTCCATACCCGTGCACATCACCGTGATGCGATCCCGTTCTGCCATCTTCTCAACTATAGGGTGAACATCGGCGGCGTCTATACCCTGCAGCACCACGCATCTGGGCTTGAATGGAGTTACACGAATCGCAACCATCGGTGATTTTCCGGTTGAAACGTTGGTGAAGACAACCGCCCTCTCTGTGCTCCAGCCGTAGATGCGGTTGAACTCATCAGACGAGAACTGCATGATCGCATTCAGACTGTTCACCACCGTATAACCAAAAAGAACCTGATCCATCGATCCGCAGAGGAGCGTGCACCCGATAGCTTCGGAGAAATCCTTGAGCGGGACCGCTGTGGCATACTCGTGGATATCGTAGATTACATCATCTTCAACATTGGAAAAGAGCATGGTTGAAAATTTCTGGATATGTTTCCCGTCATTCTCCTCATCGATGGCAAGGAGTGTATCGACAATTTTGCCGACAACGGCAGTACCTGGACTTTTTCTTCTTCCGCTTTCGTAGTCGCTGATAACTGACGGAGATACACCGAGGCGATCCGAAAGGACACCCGGTGCGATCTCAAAGTTCATACGCCATTTTTTCAGCGCATGCCCTGGCGAATCCGATAAGGTAATCTCGCCTGCCATTTTCTCGGCAAGCTGGTTACGCAATCCGGATTTCATGCTCATTACAAAGAACCCGTGGCATTATATAATTAACGAACGTGCATTCGACATTGAACGAAACACGACGATAAAATGTCCGAAGAGCAACCCATAAATAATAAGCACCTCAATTTTGATAAGCATGATTCCCGCTGAAGATCTCCAGTGTCTCAAGGCAATTGCCTTGCGGGGTGGCTGCAAGGGCCCGGTCTTTGTTTCATCGCAGACTATCGGTGAGATGCTTGCAATCAGCCAGCAGACTGCATCCCGCAGGCTGAAAGGGCTCGAATCCCGTGGTCTCATCACGCGTACGATTGCCGCTGACGGCCAGCATGTGACGGTTACCAGCAATGGTGAAGAGGAGCTGCGGAAAGAGTACCAGGAGTTTTGCCGTATTTTTTCCGAGACCAACAAAGGGTATATATTGTCCGGTACCGTCGTCAGCGGGATTGGCGAGGGGAAGTATTACATGAGCCTGGAACCCTACAGGCAGCAGTTCAAGATACACCTGGGGTTTGAGCCGTACCCGGGAACGCTCAATATCCGTCTCCCCTCTTCCGGTCTTCCGGTGCGCAAGAAGATCGACAGCCTCGGCTGGATCCGGATTAAAGGTTTTTCCACTGATGGCAGAACGTTTGGTGATGCAAAGTGTCTCCCATGCCGTATCGGGGACGTTCACTGTGGTATCGTCGTACCCGGCAGGACACACTATCCCGAGGATATCATTGAAGTGATCGCACCCGTCGCGCTGCGCCGGAAACTCGGGGTTGAAGATACGGATACCGTGACGGTCGAGGTGGGGCAGTGATAGATGATGCTCTGGCGGCGTTGCGGGAAGGGAAGTTCATCCTGCTCTACGATTTCGATGACAGGGAAGGAGAGACAGATTTTGCTATCCGGTCTGATGCTGTTACACCCCGTCATATCGTGCAGATGCGTAAGGATGGCGGGGGGTTAATCTGCACAGCAGTTCATCCTGCCGCAGCCCAGCGCCTTGGCCTGCCTTTCGCAAGCGATGCCCTTCGGGCAGTTGCCGTGGCAGAGCGCGAAGGGGATATCCCCTACGACAGGAAGAATCACTCATCCTTCTCGCTCTGGGTGAACCACCGCAACACATTCACGGGGATCACAGACCGGGACCGGACGCTGACGGTCAACGCGATTGCTGAACAGGTAAAACGGGCGCTTAACGGAGGAGGCGTAAGCTTCCATGAGGTCTTCCGTACCCCGGGCCATATGGCGCTCCTCCGGGCGGCGGATGGTCTGCTCGACCAACGGAAAGGGCAGACTGAGCTTTCGATCGCGATGGCGCAAATGGCGGGTATTACACCCGCGATCACCATCTGCGAGATGCTGGATGATGAATCCGGTTACGCACTATCAAAAGAAGATGCCAGGCTCTATGCACGCAAACACAAACTGGTCTTTGTGGAAGGCAGTGAAGTGATGGAGCGGTGGCAGGTGCAGGCACACCGCTCATGAAAGGGAAATAATAAATCACTTTTTTGAGAGTTTTTCCAGCGTTTCCCTGGGCAACATTTTTGCGATGCTCATCTTGGTGGGGCAACGCCCCATTTTCAAGCCCAGTTTCTTAGCCTCTTCTTTGAGCACCCTGGTGTCAATGTCCTTAATGAGTAGATTCAATTCCTTCTGTTCCATAGAGATCGGAGAGTGATTAGTATTGTGAAAAATAAGGTTTGCTATTGATAAATAGCTTAAAAAAAAGATCATATCCTGATCTGGGCCAATGCGTCGTAAGCTGTTTTCCTGAACACGGTGACATCGATATTGGGATACTGTTCTTTTGCTTTTACAACGTCTGGTTTAGTACCTGTTGAAAACATATCAATCCGGTCGAGCGTTCGTGCGGCAGTATCCAGCACCCAGAGATCACGGGTCCCTTTATCGACGACCGTGATGGATTCTACTCTGACAGAGACAAGGAAAGCTCCATCGGGTGTCTGGTACAGATTGGGTTTTCCAACGACAGCGACAAATGCCGGAGTGTCGATCTTTGCAAGCTGCTGCATCGCCTCCGGCTGGTAGCTACCTGCCATTACATAGAATGTACCGGAAGGATCGACCACCCTTCCACGGTAGAATATATTCTGATCTCCCTGGCGCTGTTTTTCTGTCAGAGTACCTACCAGAAAAATCCGGTTACAACGCTCACCGGTCGGGAGCAGGACAAATGTCGGACTCTTCTCATCTTCGCCGTCTTTGAACTGGTACCGGCACTCGCGGAGTTCAGCGGCAAAGACCCGTCGCGCCGGTTCGCGTTCAAACACTCCTTCCCTTCGCCCCACGTCGCGTGGATTCGTGCTCATAATGCACCCCCGGCCCTGTTCAGGAGTGCCGCATGCTCTCCACTCTCAAAGGTAAGGCGCTCGCATGTATTGGCCAGCAGGCGGTTATCGATCTCGCGACCATGACAGGTAACATAGCGCCCGAGAACCGTATCCCGCATCCGAAGGAATACTTCGTCCATACCAAGCGGGTTATTCTCCGCGATCTCCTGGGCTGAAGCGAGGGTGATTCCGGTGAGCGACTCTACGACATCCCGCTGGAGCAGCAGGTTATGCGTCTTTTCGCCGGTATCAAGCCAGCCCTTAATCCGCAGATCATAGATGAATTTAGGCTGGATCTCGTGGACCGGGCAATAGTTCTGGCGGGAGATAGCACGGTTGCACCCCTCGACCGGACAGCGCTTGATAAGCCCGGAGCCAGGTGCTATGTGCACAATAGCTCCCCTGACTGTCGTGTCTCCACCGCTTACCTGAATATCGCTGTCATCCTGCAGGATCGTGGCTGTGTTGAGGTTCAGGGAAAGCCTGCTGTTGAATTCGTCTACAAGGGCATAGAAAATATTATAGACCGAGCCCACGGTGAGTTTTTCCTTACCGCCCTCCTTCCAGATCACAAATTTGATCGTGCCCGTTTCGTCTCCTAAAAGACCGGACTGGAGCATCCTCTCATGGGAAGCATCCCATTCCTGGATCACCTTCGCACGGATACAGCCAATACCCTTCTGCAGATTACCGATCGGAACCGTATCCGGAATGAGAGCTCCATCGGTCCCACTCTCTTTTACGGTAGTTCCTGAGTGGATCTTCAGGCTGGATATGCCCTTGAACTCGTCTACTACCGCCGATTCTATACGGTACCATGAGCCTTCAGTCATAACAGGTGCATTTGACTTTGCCCATGCCACAAACCTTATGCCCCCGGTGTCGTCAGCGATAATTCCGCTCTGGGCAATGGCAGGTGAAACCGGTGCGGAGAGGGCAACAATCTTGCCCTCAATGGTTACCCATTCACCGGGTGTCATATCAGCAATTTTTTTCCGGTCTGCAGTTCCGCTGCTCTTCCCGCCTGCTGTTCCCATTGCAGGAAGGTTGAATTCTTTAGCAAGTTCATTGGTTACACTGCGTTCCGCTTCAGAAGGCTGAACACCGAACTCATTCACGAGACGGCGGAGTTTGCTCTCGATCTTTTTTGGATCGACTTCTGTTCCTTTTTGAGAAAACTTTCGGGAGATTCTTTCTGCTGCTTCGGAAAAGTCCATTCATACATCTCCAGTTATTCATCGGTTCTGATCCCGTCTATATATTACTACGCGGGTGTAGTGAAAGTGAATCGCCGCTATGGTGAAGTTTATGTTTCACCACGGTGAATAAGTGATATTATGGTTGAAATTACCGCTGACAGCACGATCTATGATCTTTTAAAAGCAAAACCAGAAGCAACGGAGGCACTCTTCAAGTTCGGTATGGGCTGTGTCGGATGCGCAATCGCCCGCGGCGAGACCATACGGGAGGCTGCTGAAGCACACGGCATCCCGCTGTCCGAGCTCCTTGTGGCGCTGGGCATCAAAGAGTAAAATTTTTTATTTCTTTTTTTAAATCCCGTCTGCGTATCAGTTCTGTATGTGAAACTTCAGGAAATTTTTTCAGATAATCTGCAATTTCAGGTTCGTGAAGGAGTGTGCACCGTGCACAGTTCCAAACATTTCTCCCGTTAGAGCTCTCTTCCCACTGACCGAGATTTTCATCCCTGCACGGGTAGTAGGGGCAGTAACAAAAATCACATCGCTGACCAGGAAAGTGGCAGGGGTAGTAGGGGCAGTCTTTTGGGGTCCATTCCACCCAGTGCTCACCTCTGAAACGGCTGAAGATAAAAAATGAGGAGTGTGCAGACAGATCTCCAGCATCGTGACGTCTGACAGCTTCCGGTATGCCATGAAGAACCGATTCGCGAATACGCAGGCCGGGATCAGTGAGCCGCCCGGCGTACCGGTGTTTTATGTTGCCCTCACATCCAACGATAACGGCATCAGTCGGGGTCCCTGTCAGCGGGAGATCCATTGCCTGCAGCGCCTCGGCTTTTGCCTCAGTGATGACCATAACAGATTCGAGCAGTGCTGCATCTTCCATCCCCTCGCTGCTGCATACGATAATGTTGATAGTGCCTGCATTCGCCGGGGGTTCATGGCGAACTCCTGCCGTGATAAAAACCGTGATAAAATCGTACTGAAGTATGCAGCAATGCTGCATGGGCACTGAGGTTAACAGCCCAAAGAAATCCCGATCAATACCGGCGCCGGCTGCAACGAATTCCAGTTCCTTTTCCGGTTCTTTATGGTTCCCATCTTCGGGGCCGGTGTGGTTTATGAGAGTTGAGACCGTGCGTATTCCCCCTGATATTCCGGTGCTTGCAGCGCGGAATACCCCGCGAATAAAAAGAGTATGGGAATCGAAATAGTATCTCATAAAAAACTCCCCGTACCCAATAATGCAGCAGGAATGTTTATAAATTTCCGTTATTTCATTCTCACCGATCTCGACTAAGAACGCCAGAGAATTTTTGCAAAAACCCTGATATTGGAAAACCCGAAAACAACGGAATGCCTGACTAATTTTATTTCCGGAAATACCTGAGTATGGCAGGTTGTATAGCACCTCGCTTCTGCAATGTCAACAATGCAATGGGAAGCTGTCTCGATGAACTTGGCCGGTTCGGGGAGGCAGTTAAAAAAAATATGATAAGGTTCTCGAAATCACCCCATTTCTCTGCAGAGGCGAAGTTAAAACGGGCTCTCGTCGTGAAAAAAATTGGGCGGGCAGGTGAAGTGAAAGGGGATTTTTCTAAGGAGAAGGAACCAGGAAAATGAAGGGAGCACTGGAAAGGCAGCTGGGGGTTATGGAAGTGCAGGTTTTCAGATTTACTTACCTGACTCCTAGAGGAGCGATGAATTTTTGACTTTTACGTTTGTCAGGGAAATTAATTAAAAAACAGACGATACCGGTCTTTATGCGACTGAATAACGCACGCGATCCTTAAGCTCCTGCTGCTTCCCGGCATTCCAACCGGAAACATCCTGCAGATAACCAGTCACCCTGCTGACCTGCACGACATCATGTGAACCACATTCCGGGCAGACAGCTTTAGCACACAGGGGACAGTACTCGATACCCGATATAATCTCATGGTTGCAGTGGCAGTGATCAAGGGGGCACATGACTTCAAGGTGCGTCTCACCGCAGTTGGGACATGGCTTCTCATCGACAATAAGATGGCAGGTATGGCACTTATATTTGCGCTCCTTTTCCGGAATATCATCAATATTTTTGAATCTATTTGCCAGGTTCTTCTGTTCTGCGGTCCAATCCATAGTATAACATCGCATAAGTCCTTAATAAATATTTAGAACCCGATGGTTCAATGAACCGGCAATTCATGGATAAAAAAGAACGTGCATGCGGATCCGGTCGCAGGATGCGGGTGGTTTATATCAGTTTATCCCGATCGGAAGCGATCAAACGCCACAGCAGCGGCTATGGGGTCCTTTGCATCATAGATCGCGCGGCCGACAATAATCCCATCTACAAGTCCTGCGACAAGATCTGCATTGCCACCCTGCGCCCCGATGCCAGGTGAAAGGATCTTCCGGCTTTTAACGATATCCCGCAATACCCTGACATGGTCCGGCCGCGTAGCGGGAGCGATAATGCCATCCGCCCCGCACTCCGTTGCGAGGTGTGCAATTTGCACCGCAGTTTCGCTGTGGAAGAATTCAGCAGCGCCCGGGTGGCTCATCTCAGCGACAACGAAACACGCACCCCCGTAATCTGATGTGGTGTCGACACATGCCTGTATGGCGTCTTTACCGGTAAACCCGTGACAGATGACCGATGAGAACCCTGCGTCAAAAACCTGCTCCACGATAAGCCGGTTCGTATTCGGGATATCGGCGACTTTGAAGTCGGCGATCAGCGGGAGGGCCTCATCTTCAAGTTCCCGTGCCAGGGAAAGCCCGCAGGAGAGTATAAGCGGGTAACCAAGCTTGATAGCATCGAGATGCGGGGCGCATGCACGGGCAATCGTGAGCGCCTTCTTCTTTCCAGTCACATCGAGAGCGAGGATCAGTTCAGTCATTTTTGTATCCGCTCCAGCGTAGCAGCGACAAGGATGGGAAGAGTGATGGTTGCGTCGCCATACACCGTGACAGCCTGTGCCTCCTCAGTAATTTTGCCCCAGGACCGTGCTTCGTCAAGCGTCGCTCCGGAGAGCCCCCCGAGATCCGGGCGGTCCCCGGTAAGCTGCACAGCATAATCAAAACCGTTGGGGGTCATAAGCATGCTCTGGAGGATGAAGTTCTTCGGTACACCGCCACCTACCAGCAGTGCACCGGCTTTTTTTGTCGTGAAGCATGTGTCCATCAGCGATGGCATATCAGCAAACGCATCGACTGTCACTTTATTAGTCTGCGAGAAAAGCCAGTACTGCAGCCCCACCATTGAATCCTGCACTGCAGGACAGTAGACCGGAATATTTTTTCCCGCTGCAGTATGGAGTATCCCGGATTTCAGGTGCAAACCAAGGTGACTGAGAAGCCCGGAGATAGAGATCGTACTCCCAGGTTCGAGTTTGCCGAATACGTCCTGCATGAATTCCTCGAAATGCTCGAATGCCTCGTTGGGGAGGTAGACATCATAAATGCGATTGATCTCGTCATGCCGGAGTTCGATATCGTTGCAGAACGCAGTGCCATGATAATGCCGGCAGCCAATTGCTTCAATGATATCGTGGGTAAGGTTTGCCCCCGTCGATACAAGCACGTCGATATGCCCGTCTTTTATCAGGTCAGAAACAATCCCTCCCATCCCTGCAGGGACCATCGCACCGGCAAGCCCGAAGAATTTTGTCGTTTCCTTATCGCGTAGCATCTGTTCATAGATATTTACTGCACGATAGAGTGCCCCGCCATTATAAGCACCGGCATCCCCCATTGCATTGACCAGTTCATTGACGGTCATTGCCGGTTTTACATGGAGCTGGGTGACCGGCTCATTGCATTGCATTGTCATACAGTGTCATCCGTTGCCATACATTTGTATGTTCAAATGTTTAACCATGTTTGAGAAAGGGTCGGCGAACATGTGATGTTCACGATCTGAAATTGATCCGGCCTGATTCGCCTTGATTCCTCCTCATGGAAAATGGAACGCTAACATGGTGGACTACCACAGGCTATTCACGATCTGGTCGAACGATACGAGTTCAATAGTCCGGTCTACCCTAAGGGACAGAAGAACCAATAGTGTTAAAGAATTAGTTGGAGTAATAATCGGGATTTTCCAAAGAAAATGCTCCGATGTAATAAAAACCCTTCCACAAAGTTATCGGTATCCGAACCAATCATTATCCGGATGCCGGCATCAATTCCGTCAGATAACAGTACATCATTATCCTTAACCAGCCAGTCCAAGATTTTTCTTTCGGTACTTGAATCTGCACGGGATCTCCTCGCCCGCAGCTTGGTTCAGGAGTGCCATGCGCTTACAGAACACGATCTGAATTACACAATCCTGTCATCCATCCTACAGGTGCTGTTCCTCAAAACGGGGCAGGAGTTACAGTTTGCAGAGCCCGGAACACTAGCCCTTCTTGCCGGTAGCAGCGGCATCAGCCGACGGATGGCGCGAGCATGCTCTGATGCGGGGCTCAATCCGAATACCCTCTTCGAGAAAGGGCAGGATGGTTCCCGCTTCATGCCTTCTGTTCCTGATGATGCGCTCCGTGAGGTTATCCGTCGTTTGGATTCCGAGGAATTTCCCGTGCCCATTTCCAAACTCCCTCTTGAACATCTTGCCGCTGTCTTCGAATACTTTTTAGGGACCAGGATGCAGGTCGCGGAAGGATACCACGTGAAGCGTGCCGGGAAGTCCGCAGTGCTCTGTACCGGAGGTGTGAATATCCTTGCACAGCCGGTTGTCGACTACGTGGTGAAAGAGACCTTGGGCGATATGATCAGGGAACCGGGAGCAGGCGACCAAACGGCAATCCGGATCCTCGATCCTGCATGCGGGGCCGGGATCTTTTTGCTTAATGCTTACAGGTTCCTCGCCCACTGCAAGACCGAATATACTGGTCGTCCGAAACATAAGGGAGAGTTACTGCGAGATTTGGCATGTCAATCAATTTATGGCATCGACATCGATCCCGAATCAGTCAGCGCGGCGCGTTTCGTCATACTACTTTCTTTCATCGAAGAATGCCTGCTGTCAGGAAACGGTCATATTCCATCAGTTTGTTTGCAGGAAATCTGCGTGTGTTTCAGAGAAACAATACGGTGCGGCAACGCCTTGATCGCAGAAGACTACTTTTCCGGCCGGCAGGAGCACCCGTTCAATGCAGAGGAACGCCGCAAGGTCAATCCATTTTCCTGGCAGGAGGCTTTTCCGCATGTCCCTGGTGGTGGGGGATTTGATGCGGTTATCGGGGCGCCCCCGCCTTACCGGCCTTTAACGGTAAAGGCGCGGGACGAGTACTTCCAGACGCATTACGATGCTTACGCAAGGGGTGCCGGGCTCTATGGCTACTTCATCGAGAAAGGGTTACAGATACTCCGTCCCAAAGGGGAGCTCGCTTTCTGTATCCCGAATACGTTTTTCCGAACAGACCATGAACGACCTCTGCGGAGGCTCCTTCTTACAAAACAGATCGAGGAAATCATGGTCTTTGGTGATCTGACGGGTTTTGAGACCATGAATACATCCCCGTGTATCATCCGGGTCTCTAATAACAAACCCACAAAAGAATTCTCTGTTTCAAAAGTCGAGACATTCGACGTCCTGAGCCTTGACTCGTACGTAAAGAAACATCGCCACCCCTGTGATCAGAGCACGCTCACTGACGGTGGATGGACACTGGGGGATAAGCGGGCCGAGAATTTACTCAAGAAGTTACAGAGTTCAGGGACACCCTTGGAAGAGTACTTGATGGGGCAGATTTATCGTGGAATTATCTCCGGCTTTACCGAGGCATTCGTTTTAGATGAAAAATTAAAAAAACTAATAATTGAAGAAGATTCCAAAAGTGCGGATCTGATCAAGCCGTTCCTGACAGGAAAAAATATCAAACGATATTCCCCTCCAAAAAGTGATAAGTACCTTATTTTTATTCCCAAAGGTTGGACGAATGAAAAATCTCAGGACAGGCGAAATAAGTGGAAGTGGTTCAAGAAGGAATATCCTGCAATAGCACATCATTTAGCTCCCTTCGCAGCAGCGGCGGAAAAAAGGTGCGATAAAGGGGATTATTGGTGGGAATTGCGGGCTTGCGAGTATTATTCTGCATTTGAATTGCCAAAAATAATTTATCCGGAAATCTGCCAGAAACCGGAGTTTACTTTTGATGATTCCCTGTTTTTTGCAAACAATACATGTTTCATAATCTCTCGGTCAGATAAGTTTTTATTAGGAATTTTGAACAGTAGACTGATGTATTTTTTATTTGAAACAAATTTGCCTAAGTTAAGAGCTGGATTTTTTATGCCGGCTTATGAGGTTCTGAAAAATTTCCCCATTTATACTATCGACTTCGACAATCCTGATGACAAAGCCCGGCACGATCGCATGGTCGCTCTTGTGACCGAAATCCTGGACCTGCACAAGCACCTGAGTCATGCAAAGACCGACCGGGAGAAGCGGATCATCACGCAGGAGATCGAGTCGACCGACC
Organism: Methanoregulaceae archaeon; assembly: GCA_015660885.1. Lineage (GTDB taxonomy): Archaea > Halobacteriota > Methanomicrobia > Methanomicrobiales > Methanospirillaceae > Methanoregula. The sequence continues at coordinate 21,770 of JACTUB010000019.1, forward strand.
GGCAGATCGATTCGCTGGTGTATGGATTATACGGACTGACGGCAGATGAGATTGCGGTGGTGGAGGAAAGCGTGGGGAAATAATCTTCTTCGACGATAAAAAAACGGGAGGGCATCTAAAACCGGAAGGCAGACCTTTCACGTATGGCCTAAAATACCCTCCTAAAAAAGGGGCTGTTGTATACCCGCTATTTTAACAGGTCTAACTTCGATTAAAACGACTATTTTTCAAAATAAAGGATTTTTCAGGGTAATTCTCGCGAATGTTGACACCATAATACGGAACTGGAAATGTCCTTTGTCCGATTGGCAAAAGAAGGCCGCAAAACAGTTATTTGAGAGACTCTTTTTTTATGGGAAGAAGATTTAGGAAAACCGGGCTTATTTACTTTCATATCCGGGATTGATACGGGGTTGGGATGATAACCTTCGGATTCCCTCCGCTTTAAACACCGGCTTTTCACGGTCGATCATACTGATCTCACTTAACCTGTCTTCGTAAACCCGGTACCGCTGGAAGCCCCGCCTCCAGACATATCGTACCCATAGCTCACGGCCGATTCCTTCCGGCATCGGGAGTAAGTTAAGGATCTCAAAATCATCGCGGAAATAGTCCTCCCACAGAACGAACTCACCCGGGGAATTCCGGCACGTCCGCACCCGGACCGCAATTACATCATGGTCGCGATAGGCAAGGGCATCGTACGGCAGGTCCGCATCCGGATTGGGTACCCAATAGTATCCCTGTCTCTCGGCAAATTTTCTCGCTGATTCTATGGTAACAGTTGGGCGTCGGCCTCTCATATTCTCATCCTCCGATCATGCTGGTGATTTTTCAACACGATATTTCCGGAAATACATGCATGATGACAAGATACGCTTTGTCGTAGAAATAAACCCTAAAAAAATATCTTCATATCAGGTAGTAAAATATAAGCGAAATGTTATACGGACGTTTCTGGCGGAAACAATTTAATTCCGTGCTCAATACTCCGGCTCGCCCCGGCACAGGGGTTTTGCCAGGTGTCGCCGGGCGGTTGGCGGCACTTCATACCACCCTGTTTTCAGCGTGCGGGAAATTTCCTGAATCTCCGGCTCTTTTGTACGTTTCCCGCACTTTTTGCACTTGTAGCCTTTCCCTGTGCCATCGCTTGTCATGCGCTTGTTACATGTGACGCAGACTGGTGGGCGCGATGATACTGGTAGGGCAAGTTTCACAATCCCGATTTTTTCAAGATTGATACTCCCTTTCTTGAAACTCCCGACCGCGATCACCCCATCGCCGGGACAGAGCTCCCGCACGATCTGCCGGAAATTTTTCGTGGGTTCGTAGGCCATGCACTGCAGGGATTTCTCTTCATTACTCATAGTGAAAGAAACATGCCCGCCAATACCGGTTACCGGTGCATCGGTGACAGTTCCCCGTACCCGGTAGGAGAGCCCATCCTTCAATTCCCCTATCTTTCCTTCAAGCAGGTGGGCATCAGTCCCCTGGTTCGTAACCCAGATCTGTTCGATTGACGGATTCTCGGACTGGATCATGGAACGGGCAACCATTACCCATGAGAGACTTTCTCCACGGATGCCAAACAACACCGGATCCGGTGTATGTGGTACGCAGACTACAACGTCATTTACCCTGTCTACTGTGTCCCACGTGTGGGGGAACGTTTCCGCTTCAGCGTCAAACAGGCTCTCGCGATCAACCCCGCGGGGTGTGCCCCATTGCTCCGGTTGCCGGTATACCAGGATCTCTGACGTTTGATCTGCGAGTTCGCTTGCCACAGCTGCAGTTGCCCCAATCAGCCCGCGCCGGTTCTTGTAACCCTTATACCGGGCACCCGACGCTTCAAGTACCCGGATAGCCTCATCGATCTCGCAGAAGTCTGTGACCGCTTTGCGGTAAAATGCCGGGTCCGGTCGCTCATCAACCACCACCACGCCCGGATTCGTGTTTTCGCATGAAAAATCAGCAAGTTCCTCGACAGCCGCGCACGCGATTGCAAATGCTTTGTCTGTATTTCCTGTTACATCGAGCGCAATCGCGGCATTTCCTCGCGTTTTCCACGTGACATTCGGGTTAAGCCGTATGAGCCGTGCCTCGCGTATTCTCATGCCCTCTCGGATCAGGTTGCGTGCAAGGACTGCGCCGAGGTATGTCGTGCACATCCCCCGGGGTGAGTCCGTGTCATCAATCCCGATGAGCATATCTATATTAATATACCCTCAGGCTATATCCATTCTTTACGGCAATGTCTCAGGACCGCCAGCTCCAGCTGGTCACCAGTGTTATGATAACGGCAGGTTTCGATGTCTCCGAACGGTTCTCCATACGGCCGCGGAGCTTTGACCTTATCGCCCGCAATAACGGGACGCTGCTTGTCATTAAAGTGGTATCTCATATCGACAGTGTCAGCGAGGAGGGAGCATTCGATCTTGAGGTGATCTCGCGCCATCTTGCGGGAGTCCCCCTGATCGTAGGTGAGCGGGCCCGTGACGCAGAGCTGGAGCGCGGCGCTGTGTATCTCAGGTATGGCATCTATGCAATCAGCCCTGCAACTCTCTATGACTATTTTGTAGAGAGGATCCCCCCGCTGGTCTATGCATCCCCGGGCGGACTGTACGTGAACATCGATGGAGAGGTACTCCGCGATCTTCGCGAAAAACGCAGCATGTCCCTTGGAGATCTCGGGCAGGTGCTCGGTGTCTCGCGGCGTACGATCAGTAAATATGAGAGTGGCATGGGTACTACTCTTGACGTGGCAATCCGCATCGAGGAATTCTTTAATACCGGGGTTGTCAAGTCCATTAACCTGATGCGCCACGAGATACCTGTATCGACGGAAATGGACCCGGGGGATGAAGGGAAGGAAAAGCAGAACCCGATGGAATTTTTCAGGCAGATTGGTATGCAGTTGCATACCCTTCACGGGGCCCCGTTCCAGGCTCTCCTCACGTTTGAGAAGCATACTATTCTCACCGGATATGGTCCTGCAGACAAGGTCATTAAACGCGCCGCTCTTATTGGAAATCTCTCTCAGATCGCAAAAAAGCACGCGATGTGTGTGATCACCGATCATTACAAACAAAAAAAGATAGGCAGAACGCTGGTAATTGGTGAGGATCGCCTCCACAGGATTGCGGATGGCTTTGAGCTCCTTGATATGATCGGCGACTGAACCCTTTTAGAGGTTCTGATAAGTTCGCGGTGGGTTGATAAATTTGGATGCAAGTGATAACTCGCGGTTGGTCGCGCAAGTCAAAAAACAAATTGCAAGATTCTCAGAAAAAATAAAAACAAAAAGATTGTATAATCTAATAATTCATAATAATTTTAATCCAATGGTGGATTTTTCTGTTTTAGATGAAGACGAATTAACATTACTAATAGGATACATTCTCCTAAAAAAATGGGAAGAAAAATCCGATTTTAAATTTTTAACGGCGTTAAAACTGCATAAAATTATCTACGAAGTCTCAGAACAATTACAGCTTCCAATAACGAGATGCTGGTACATACGAGGTCGATATATCAATAATCCTTATGTGATGAGGGTCGATTTCTTTCGTGATCTTTTTGCGTCACCAGATAAGATATTTCTTGAAAGTGGAAGAAAAGTCAATTTAATTGAAAGCATTGAAAAATATCCAGGGCTTGTATATTTTTTTGAGTCGAAAATTGAAGATATACTAACAAAAACAAATATCATTTTTACACCAGAAAGGACGTATCTAAAAGAGTTATATCGAGATAAAGCTCCGCCAAGATATAGTGAATGTTATAAAACGTCATATGAATTTTCAATTTTTTTAATTGACTTAAGTGAATTAAGAACAAATAGAAAAGAAACACTACTAGATTTCGGTACGATTGACGATTTTGGGTATTATGATAAATGTAAGATTTTAGTTTCAAATCTCCATATGTCTATCAAAAAAATTGATGAATTCAATCCATTTTTTGACATTATTGTTAAATATACAGATATGATTGAGGAGGCAACAATTTCGATCGACTTTAATAAAAAAAATAGAGATCTCTCTGAAAAGTTCCCTGAAATTATGAAATTTTTAAATTCGCAATCTTGGTTCTATTTAGAGAATATTTGGAAATTATTCTCTAAAATTATAGCCATAAATACCGTAACTGGACCGAGGGCGGAAACTGTAAAAAAAGAATTTGTGGATAATTTGCGACATTTATCTCAAAATCTTCAAAATATTGATAATGAATACATAAAAGCTGAGCGTCTTAGCCTTACATTATCGGGAGATGATTACTTAGACCTTTTCGAAAATAAAAGGGATATAGCTCAGAAATTTATTTTAGCCAGTGATATCTTGGAAAGGGGGTAATTAAAATAATTGATTTGTTCCTTGATAGTTGTGTTTTTCATGCATACGCTATACGATTTGAAGGAATAAATCATGAAAAAAGTAAACTTTTATTTCAGAGTGATATTTACCAACGATATACAAGTTCAAATGTGATACAGGAAATTAAATTAAAAAAGAAAAAACGATTAAAAATTTATGAAATTGCAATCGAATATCTGAATAAAGGGAAAAAAATTGAAGATATTTCTTTTGAAAAACACGGCATTCATTTAAGCAATAATGATGAACAACATCTCAAAATGATATTTGATAATTTATCAAGTGAGAGCGATTTTCTTTCATCTTTAAGACTTTTTACTAATATGTATAAAAAATTGTTAGAAGACTCTCTTAAAAAAATCGTAGAAGTCTTTCAATCCGTTCATAAGCCGTATTTAATCGCGTTATTATCTGATGATATCCACAGCGATGATGCTAAAATTATTGTAGACGCATATTATTGGAGCAATGGAAGAAACGATCCGAAATATGTTACAATTGAAAGGGTTTCGATTTTTAATAATAGAGATAAAATTTTAACAACACTCCATGACTACTGCGAAGATTTCCCAATAACAAGTCTGCAATTGAAAAATATTCTTGAAATAGTTTAAAAAAAGGTTCTGTGGCGTTGACGGGGCTTTCATCTCTGTAAAGTAAGTTGCTTATCGTTTTTATTATTAGTTCTATGAGGTTTCTTCTCCTCCCATAATTCAGAATGCTCATTGAATATAAACAAAAATTCTCTCCCTCGTTTTTTTACTATAACATATTCAAGATCGACAAGATGTAAAAGATCTGTGCGTGCTGTTTGGTATACAACATCGAACATCTGCATTATCTGTGTAATTGTGAAGTATTCATCCGAATGTTCCATCATATATTGTAGGACGGTTGCCTGCCTAGAATTGATATCCTTGATTTTTGTTATAATTGCTTTTATCGCATTTTGTTCGCTTTGCTTTTTTTCAAGATATATAAGGAGCTCATTAAGAGCCTGATTGATGCAGGTAATGTTGTATTTGATGAAATACGTCACATCATTATCATCATATTCAGTGTAAAGGAAAGCCAAGTCATATTTCTTTTTCGATTTTAAAATGATACGAGAGATTGCCATATATTCAAATAACCAATAGCCTTGGGAAAGTACATACCAATAGAAAATGCTCCGTGCGGTTCGACCATTACCGTCATTGAATGGGTGATAATACCCTATAAGATAATGAAGGATGATCCCCTTCATAACTGGATGCACAAAGGATGCCGAAGTTTGTTCCAAGCTATCCGTTTTCATGTTTGCAAACTTGCAAAACCTGTCCATAAATCCCTCTATCTCGGTAAAATCCGGAGGTGTATGGTGAATAGTTCCATCTTCTGAATCTGCAACTACAATGCTATTATCCGTCCGAAATTTACCGACGCACTCCTCGTCTATTGTACCTTTTGTCACTATTCGTTGAATTTCTAATATAAGTTCTTTTGTAAGGGGGAAATCTCTCTTATCTCGAATAAATCGCATAGCCTCATAGTTATTCAGAATCATCTGCTCTGCATGAGTCTTTGGTTTGCGCCCTTTCCGAAGCATCTCCTTTGCAATTTTCCTTGTGGTTGCCGCACCCTCAAGGATACTTGATGCAATCGATTCTTCCATTAGGGAATTAATGATATACGATTGCTCCATCCTGATTGTTTTATTGTGAATTTGGATGTTACCTGCGAGATAGCGATCAATCATATGAAGCCCTTTAACGATTTCAGGGATAAAAGAATAACATATCTCGTATTTGGATATTCTAATTCGCTCATACCGCATCATTCGAAGGAATTTCATCATCGCCCATACCGCATCCCTTCGTTCCGGATCCTTAATTCTATAAACCAAATCATTCCAGTAAAGATATCTTCTGTTATACTCTGTTACATCTTGATGAAAACTATCATCTTTAAGAAATTTCTCATTAACCCGCTCTAATGGTTTATCCCAATCTTTTGGGGGTTTTTCTGGAAGTTTTTGCATGGCGCACTCCGAATGAAATACTAATTTAGTACAGATTAGTATTTATTAGTATTTAGATTTTTATGACAAAATCAAAAAAATGAACGTCTGATGAATTACTAAATTAGTAGAATTTAGTAATTATTAGTATTTCGAAAATTGGAGGACTTATTTTACTGCCAACCCGATCATTGTTTCCCACCGGTTTCCCCTCAGATTAATCGGGATATTTGCCATTTGTGCTGGCGTTAATCCGTTGATTCCCTGATGTGGTCGGATGTAATTGTAATATGTCTGCATCCCTGCGACAAACTCCTGTGCACCAATTGAACTATCAAGGCTTCGCATAACCTTCGTGCGTTCCCGGAATGTCCCATTTAATCGTTCAAGGATGTTATTATTCGGTTTTGTCTCAAAGTCTTTCAACCGGACGTGAGGATTCTGAACACGGTCACTCAAGCCATAAAACTCTGCTTTGATGGCCTCTCTGTATGCCGGTAGTCCATCGGTGACGATTGCATCCGGCTTAACATCAGTAACTTCCTTTGCTATCCTTAGTGGCTTACGAGCATCCTTAACATAGCGAGTTTCGGTTACCTGGCAGGCAAGTAAGTACCGGGTCTTGTGATCCATTAAATTCCAGATCCATTCATAGTATTTTTTCTCATCTTCCTTCTTGATGAAAATGGTTGTCTCGTCGCAGTGCCAGATGTTACCGACATCGGCTTTATATTTCTCTGAGTACTGAGAGAGAAGTTTCAGGTACTTCTTGATCCAACCCAAGATTGTAGGTTGTGTGACTTCGACATTCTCAAACTGTTTCAGGTGATCGACAATCTTTCTCTGTGAAACTCCCTTAAAGAATAAGTCAAGAGTAAGGGTAATCGTTTTTGGGCTACTTTTCATTCGGCAAAATCCTTTATCTACGACGAACGTATGATTGCAATCATGACAGGAGAACCGTTGGACTGAACCGAACCCGGTTTTCCGGTTGCCCCATTTCCCAACATTCGCAGACTTGCAGACCGGGCAAGTGTTCTTTGGTTCTGCTTCCTCGATGTGAGTTGGCGTACTGTGCTCTTTAACATCTCCCGCTATTTTTAATGAGAGCTGCACAGCGTGGATGTGTTTGCAAATCACATTACGGGTCGTGTGGTCTGGGCAGGTGCACGTCCAGGTTGCCTGATTGTGCATCTGTGCTTTGCGATCTTGGAACATTCGGACGACTTGGTAATATGCATCTTTTGATTGTGATCGTACATCCCATTCGTTCTTGCCAGTCTGAATAATGGTATCCGGCTGGGACAGGATTGCCAGCCCCCTTAACTGTCTTGGATCGGTTAGTTGTCGGATCATAGTATTTCACCAAATCTTACTTAGTTAGTATATTATTATATACGTAAGTATTGTTTATATACTTATCGGTAATACCGCAGTTGTTATATACTCATGTAGTAATATACTTATTAATATGGCAAAAGTGAAACTGGAAGTCGAAGGATACCGATGTGAACGTTGTAAACACGAATGGGTAGCAAGGGGGAAAGAAGAACCTACAGTTTGCCCGAAATGTAAAAGTCCTTACTGGGACATTCCAAAGAAATCTCCGTCGAAATAGATATTGCTAAGATTTAGTAAAACAAAGAAATTATGGGGAAATGTTACGAAGAAGGAGAGTCCGGATGGTTAAGAAGAAAGCATCGGAAGTTCATGCATATATCCATATAAATGATGAATTAGTCAATAAGAAAAATTGGAATAAAAAACAAATTTTCACTCAGCAAGAATGTCTTGAAAATAAACCAATAAAAGAAGCGCTTGGAACCAAAAAACCAGAAAATATTGTGAAAATTTCTGAGGATCTGTTTTATGTTATAGAGGCAAAAAACGAAAGAATAAAAGTTGACGAAGCTCTCAATGAGGCAAGAGATTATTATGCCGATAGGATTAATAAGGCTAGAAAAATCAAAGCCATTTTTATAACTGGTATTGCTGGAAATCCTTCAGAGGGTTTTGTTGCTAAAAGTCAGTTTTTAAATGAAATTAATGGAGAATGGGAAACAATAAAAGAAAATGATATAGAAGTTACAGGACTTCTCTCAAAAAAACAAGTTGAGTACATCCTGGAAAGAAAGACATCCAATATCAAAGATATTGAAATAAACGATACCGAGTTTTTACGAGCTGCAGAAGACATTAATGGAATTTTACATGAGGGAGGAATTAACAAAGATTATCGCGCCAGGGTAATTTCTGCAATATTACTTGCGCTTTCCGAAGGAACTGATATGGATTTAAATTCAAATCCGAAAATTTTAATCAATTCCATCAATGCGAGGGTCGGAAGCGTTCTAAGCAAACATCACAAATCAGATTTTTCAAGGTTCATAGAAATCGAACTTCCATCCAGTGAGGACAACCATAATAAATTCAAAATGGCCATCGTGAATACGATCCAAACGCTTCTTTTGGATTTGAATATCCGTTCTGCGATGCGATCCGGAAAAGATATACTCGGAAAATTTTATGAAGTGTTTTTAAAATATGGAAACGGTGCAAAAGAAATTGGGATTGTCCTAACACCACGTCATATAACAAAATTTGTTGCTGAGGTATTAGATGTTCAGTCGAATGATTTAATATTAGATCCAACTTGCGGGACCGGGGGATTCTTAGTAGCTGCATTTGATGAGGTAAAAAGAAAATCCTCGAAAAAGGAATTTGATAATTTTAAAGATTTCGGGTTGTACGGGGTTGAACAACAAGATCCGGTTGTATCTCTCGCTCTTGTGAATATGATCTTCAGAGGAGATGGAAAAAATAATATTATTGAAGGGGACTGCTTTGCTAAATGGCTTAATACAAAAAATCAGAATGGCGTGATATCTGCCGAATACTTACCGGAAGATACACCGGATAGGATCCCACCAATAACAAAAGTTATGATGAATCCTCCATTTCCAAAAAAGAAAACGGACAATAAAGAATATTTATTTATCGAACATGCCCTAAAACAAATGCAAAATGAAGGCATTCTTTTTTCAGTCCTTCCATATTCTTGTTTAATAAAAAGAGGCGGATATTTAAAATGGCGCGATAGGTTATTGCGAGAAAATACATTGCTTTCGGTTATCACATTTCCAGAAGATTTATTCTATCCGGTTGGCGTTCATACAGTTGGGATTTTTATTAAAAAAGGTGTCCCCCACACAAAAGATCAAAAGGTGTTGTGGATAAGAGCCTTAAATGACGGCAGATGGAAAAAGAAGGGAAAACGACTCGAAAATACGAGAGCAAAAAATGATTTCCCGATTATAGAGCAACCTCTAAGGCAATTTATCAAAAATCAAGATACAGAAATTAAATCAATCCCCGCATTCCAAAAGATATGCCCTCTCAATTCGGAGGATAAGGATAAAGAATTTGTTCCAGAAGCATACCTTGACGATCCAGCATTCAGTGACGATGAAATTCTGGAAAGCATCGAACAATTAATCAGAGAGAATATCGCCTATCATATAAAATTTGAAAAACAACTGGGGTTGATCCCAAATGGTGGAAAAGATTAGTCTTACTAAGTTGTTTTCAATGAAATATGGCAGCCACGGTTATGATAATAAGAGCGTTCTTGATCCGGGGAATATTCCCGTCGTCTCCTCGCAAGGGGTAGATAACGGAGTGTTCGGATTTTTTGATGTTCCCAAAAAATACCCCCCTCTAACAATTTCAGTCCCAAGAACTGGAAGTATTGGTTATGCATTTGTTCAACATTCCGCAAGTAATATTACAGATGATTGTATTGTTTTAAAACCTCTTGTAGAGGTATCTACAGAATATCTTTACTATATTGTAGCGATGATACGGAATTCGCGTTGGAGATTTAATTATGGAAGAAAAATCACTCCTGAAAGATTGAAAATTATTTCAGTAGTTCCACCAGAATTTTTCAAAGAAGATATCTCTTATTCGGCTAAATATTTAGAATTGTATCCAAAGCCAAATAAAACAAAAACCACTTCCCAATCTTTAACGAGAAAAAAATTTAGTATAACTGATCTATTCGATCTTGCCAAAGGTCAGTTTCATGCGATAGACCGATTGGAAAGTGGGGATTTCCCTACGGTATCCCGAATATCAACAGATAATGGTATTGTGGGGTTTTATAATAAACCACAAAAAAGCAAAGTATTTTCTGCCGGTACATTGACAGTTTCAACCGTAACCGGGGATACGTTCTTACAAATAAATCCGTTTATTGCATCGGATAATGTCTTGATTTGTATACCAAAAAAGAATTATCGGATATCCACATTGATTTACATTCAAGCACTGTTGAATAAATTAAAATGGAGGTATTCCTATGGCAGACAACCGTATTATAGGATATTTGAAAAAACAACTGGTTTAACATTGCCAATTAAAGATGGTGATACCCTTGATGAGGATTCTATAGAAAATATTGTTAAACACACAAAATATTACACCGATCTTCTGAGTAGAATTCAAAGCTCATAACAATAAATCAAATTTTTTATCTTATTTATATGAGGGTACAGACGTATATCCATCCTCATGACTATGATGGGATCTGGCAATAGGAAAATAATATTTATAATTTTGATATGATTTTCCAGTCGAAGTCCAACTATTGACTTTTTATTTGCCCAAATATTAGACCTAAAATTATATCTACTTGTAGGTCTATATTTCGGTATGAAAAGGGCTAAACCTGTTTTAATGAAAACAACTTTAATTCGGGTTAATAAAAAAAGCGGTTCACTAAAGACTACCGTTCCCAAGAGGTTGATAGATTCTTATGATCTTAAAAATGGGGGCACAATTACTTGGATCTATACCGCCCAGAACGATTCTATAGCTATAGATTTCCCGAACTCCAATGGAAATGAAAGGGTGGGAGGTGAAGGATTGTGACCCAATTAGAGATAAATAAAATTCACGCTATTGATTGCGTGAACGGGATGCAGTTACTTGAACCAAAATCCGTCGATGTGATTGTTACTTCACCCCCATACAATCTTGGAATAGAATACAATACTTATCAGGATGATAAACCGCGAGTTGATTACCTGGACTGGATGGAAACAGTTGCAAAAGAGTCAAAACGCATTCTGAAGGATAACGGATCATTTTTCTTGAATGTCGGAGGTTCACTGAAAGATCCTTGGATACCTATTGATGTTGCTGAAAGGTTCAGGAAACATTTCACGCTTCAGAATACAATACACTGGATAAAATCAATAGCCATTCCGAAGGAAGATGCCGGAGTCTCAACAAATTTAAAGGAAGATATCGCCGTTGGTCATTACAAACCGATTAACAGTCAAAGATTCCATCACGATTGCCACGAATACATCTGGCATTTTACAAAAAATGGAGATGTTGAATTAAATAAGGTTGCAATCGGAGTTCCTTACCAGGACAAAACAAATATCAATAGATGGAAGGGTACAAACGGGTCTGACAAAAGAGATCGGGGTAACACATGGTTTATTCCGTATGAAACAATCCGCGAATCAAGACCACATCCTAGCACATTTCCAGAAAAATTACCGGAAATGTGTATTAGGGATCAAGGAATAAATAACGTCAAATTGGTGCTTGATCCTTTTATGGGAATTGGAACAACGGCGTTAGTATGCAAAAAATTAGGTGTGAATTTTATCGGATTTGAAATTGACAGCCAATATATCGAAATTGCTAATGAAAAATTAGGATGTGAAATAGAGAAACTGCCACAACAAGAAGTGCAATACCTGAGCCATTTCTACCGCGATTCAGTCACAAATTAAAAGCAAATTTAAAAGTAAAAACTATGTTTTAAACTCGTTTGTTTAATTTAACAGATACTTTTATTTTATGAACGAATGACTCAGACGCAATGTCATCCATGCCATTCGTAGATCACGCCAATAATTTCCTAGTCAATGCCGGTCATCTTAGTGATCATAAGAGATTGCCGGAAATGAGAGAGACGGTAAGATTTATGCTTGCGAACGCCGTTGGTGTTGGAAATGCCATACCAGCTAAACGCATTGTAGGTCATCTCCAAGATACGGGGCATAATACAGCAAGTAAAGAAGATTGGCAAATCGGAGTTCTAGGTCCATTAAGAAAAAATGGTATCTTCATTGGCTCTAAAAGAGCAAAGGGCATGTTTATAATAAAAGATCAAGGTGATGCGAAAGTTGTAATTTCGCAGATCGAAGATCGGATTCAAGAAGAAAAAGATAGATTATTAATTTTAAAACAGATGGTTGTAAATGTTGGATGGGAAATTCAACAATGAAATTTGATGATATAAAAAATATAATTTGGATTTTAATTATAATTTGGTTATTTGCACGAATCGGAATTGAGAATTTATTTAATTTAGGTTTGGGGATATGACTTGTTCTTGGATTTGTAGTGGTTATAATTTTGAAATTTTTCTTAATTGATTTTATAATAATGATATTAAGAGTAGTATTCTAACAAAAATTTTATCTACGATTAAACAAATCACTGCGCGTCAGTTCATTTTACTCATCCTATTCAATACAACAAGCAATATAGATGAAAACATCATTTTTCGACGGAAAAACTTATTATCTAATCGTCTGACCTGAGATTATGAGTATTGTTGAACCTGAGAAGTGTCCGAAGTGCGGTGCAATGATGATAATTAAAGAATTTGATGAAGTGAATGATAATGATGTAACCGAAGGTGTGTTAGCTGAGTACCTAGCCGGTACAATAGGTACAATGATTTGTCTTGAATGTGGATATTCCGAAGAATTTGAAATTTAATAATTAAAAGGGGAGGGGAAGACCCTAGGACGATGGTTCTCTCAGTCTGGATTGGTTTTCGGATCTTCCTCGAATAAGTACCTATACTGATAGAATCATAAAATCTGGCGAAGCACCGGTGCATTGCGCGATCAGTTAACTATAAAATTTTGATAAAAATATTATAAAACCCGAAAAAAACACAATAAGTCCGACTGTTCTAATACTTAATATCTCATTTAGAACCAGATTGTTCAACGTCATTGATTTCCCAAATACTGTCAAAATAAAACCTAACGCTACAAATATGATTGCAATGACAGAATAAACAATTCCGATTATTGTTTTCCTCTCTTGTTTATCCTTCTCTCTTGTTGCTTTGTTGTCCGATTCTATACCAGACATACAATAGCGACATTCTGAGCCAAACGGCATCATAAGTGTAACGATTTTGCATTGTTTGCCAAACTTTATTATTTCATCAGTGTAGGTATCATGTACGGAAGATCCGAAATTCAGAACAAAGACTCAAATCCTCGGGTCTTCCCCCCTTATGGCCAAGTTAACAATGCTTCATGATGCCAGATAAATAGCGAGCCTCGCCATGTGTTTCTGCTGGCAGATATCACTGGTCATAAGGGTATTATACCTCTTATAATCTTAGACTAATCTTCAAAATCGAAGTCAATATTGGAAAAATCGGGGTCATTGTAATAATTTTCGCTATTTGCTTTGCGCTCATCCTCATCTAGGATAATCAAATAATCGCCACGATAAAGTTCTTCCAAAGCGTTATATTCCTCATCACTAAGGTAAAAAGGGTCGTTTTCGTCAAACTTTGATTTTGTACAATCGCATGGATCAAATGGAGCTTCAATATCAGCGAGGCGTTTCATTTTCATAAATTAATAAATTTGATATCATCAAAGGAGATTAATATTCGCGCTCCTACCAACCGTGACTTATCACCAACCGCGTGAGTTGCCGACCAACCGCTAACTTATCAGAACCCTTTTAGAGGTTCTGATAGGATCACGGGACTTGTACTAAAAAAAGATTGGCTGATAGATCGCGGGACTTTTTGCATTGATAAGCACATAAAATCTAGTCTTTGGATCGGTTTCTAGAAAATGCGACAGGCTGCGGTTGAATGAACAGAATTATTCGATAGTTATAAAAGTAAAAACTAATGGAATTCTCATTTTCACACCATGCATTGGGAGCTTTAATAATTCAACTGCGTATTTTATAACAATGGTAATCACTAGCATATGTCATATAATAGAAACCAATAGGGAACAACAACAATATGACATAACCGTAAAAGTGGTTGGTAATGTTTCAAAAGGTTATTACAACAATATGAAACAATGGGGAGTATTAGCAGACAATTCTGGAATGATCCGGTTCACTAGTTGGGTAAATTTTAATGGTGCTGATATTGAGCCAAACGTTTGGTATGAAATTCATAATGCCAGATATAGATACAACAATTTCACCCCCAATTTAATACTAGACTCGCAAACTTCCGCAACGAAACTCCATTCTGATGAAGTTATCGAGGAATTAGATCCGATTGAATTTGATTATAATTTACCATATCAAATTGTCAGAGTAAGGGGCATTTGTTTAAGAATAAACCCACATGCATATCCAAACATAAAACAAAAAGGCTGGATTGGAAACGCAGAGCAATTTGAAATGCCTTTCACCATGTTTAATTCAGGTGGGCACACCTCTCTCGAAGTAGGCAAAATTTACGATATTCAATATGCTAGTGTCGAATATTTTCACGATAAAAGAGAATTATATGTTGATTGCGCCCAAATCTCCGAGATACCTCCACAAGATTATTCTATTGATTCAATATCTCCATTTTTTGAAATTGATCACTCGGTAACTAATGCCCAATCTAAACGGATATTTCCGCATATCTATTCAACAGCGCAATCAATCTGTGGGCTATCACCTGAAATGATCGAAGAAAAAGTTCAACTCCCCCTAATTGCTGCACGGATGAATTATGAACAAATGATGATTATTGATTATACGAATCGTACAAATCAATTAGCGTACATGTTTGGATATTTTCCATACTATATCGAGCTTATTCGTGAAGTATTCAGCTTCATCCCAAAAGGTGACCTGGACCGAATAATTAGGCAAGGGTTAAAAGTTAATTTTTATGGATGTGGACCTACTCCAGAATTACTTGGTTTCATCCGTTTTATTTCGGAAAAATACCCTGGAATAAATCAAATTCAAGCGACGTTTATTGATGGGAACAGTTGGCATCCTTGGAGATCCTGTGTTATCAATAATATCTCAAAAGAATATTGGAATGGTAAGATCGTGCCTACCGAAGTAGAAGACGATCTTCTTAATCTCCCCAGTTCACACCTAGAATTAATCGCAGATGCAGATATCCATTGTATTCAAAATGTTTGTTCTGATTTGATGAAACGAGTTGCTACTGAAAGAGTCGTAAATTGGCTAACGTCCATATATCGCACTTCCAAAACAAATTCTTTGATGGCTGTGATTGATATCCATTATTCCTCTATTCGCACTTTATTGTTTGATCCAACCGTAGAGAGAATAAAAAACATCCATAACGACGCAAAAATATTTACTTCAACCTCGTTTCGCCAAGCGAATTTAGATTTCGTTCCATCAATGATTGATTTACCAACAAAACGGCAATCTAATGGCTATCGATATATGGCAATCATAAAGAATCGCGGTGATTAGATGCCCTCTAAATTATTATTTGATAGAAGCTCAGAAAGCTCAGAGACTGAGGCTTTTAAAGGTACTGACGGGTCTAAATTAGATTATCAAAACGTTATTAGTCCAATAATAATATCTGCAAGTCGAGCAACCGATATCCCGAAATGGTATGCAGATTGGTTTATTAATAGATTAAAAAAGGGATATCTCATATGGGTAAACCCCTTTAATCAAAATTATCGCCAAAAAGTTTCTTTCGATAAAGTTCAGGTTGTCGTATTCTGGAGTAAAGATCCGAAACCTTTAATGAAATACCTTGATTTTATAGACTCTCAAAAAATAGGTTATTATTTTCAATTCACGTTAAATGATTATGAGAAAGAGGGCTTGGAGCCAAAATTACCTTCATTAGAGTCAAGAATTCAGACGTTTATTGCGCTCTCAGAAAAAATTGGGAGAGAGAAAGTAATCTGGAGATTCGATCCATTAATATTGTCTGATTCATTAAGTGTTCAAGAGTTATTATCAAGGATTGAAAAAATAGGCAGTCAAATCAGCAATTATACTGAAAAATTAGTGATTAGTTTTGTCGATATCGATGAATATAATCTAGTAAAAAAGAGACTTCAAAAAAAGGATATGAGTTATCGCGAATTCTCATCTAAAGAGAAACTTGAAATCATCAAGGGGTTGAATAATCTGAACAAAAAATGGGGTATTACTATTGCTACTTGTGCAGAGGATTGGCCCCCAGACATTCCTTTTCAAGACTATAACATAATTCCCAATCGGTGCATAGATGATGGATTATTGAAGCGACTGTTTCCAAAAAATCAAAAATTAATGGAATTTTTAGGGGTTGAACGCTGTTATCAAACACCATTATTTGAGAATCTTCCCCAGAGAGAGAATCCTTTAAAGGATAAGAGTCAGCGAGAAAAATGTGGCTGCATTTTAAGTAAGGATATTGGGCAATATGAAACCTGCATGCATCTTTGTACTTATTGTTATGCGAACAAATGGGACAAGAAAGTTAGAAATCGATACGATAGATACTGTCAAGGTAATCAATCTGAGGAGTCAATAGCCGATTACTAAAAAAACTTGTTTTCGAATTTCCGGTTCTGATGCGTTGGAGGTTGATCCGCGCAAAATTCGGATATAACCAACATCAAAATCAAAATGAAAATTATAAATCTTCTTATATGGAGAATAGAATTGGCATATCTATGGTGACATATTATCGAACATGGGAGGAAGCCAATTCAAAAAGACAAAAATGGGATAGGATTTATTACCGGCCGGGGCCAGGGTATGGATATTATATCGTACGACCAAAGAGACCTGCCCGTTGGGGATTTTTTTAGATTTAAATGCCTAACTACGACGATTTCTTATATCTATATTCATCATATGTTGACGTTAGAAATATTTTATCGTATGACGATATAAATAAAAACATTGCAATTTTAAAAAACCGAGTGGAATCTGCCAGATCGTTTACAGAAAAAGACGAAGAAATATTTTATTCATTAATTCAAGAAAACTGGAAGCGTGCTTTACTGGAAATATCTTCTTTTATGATAAACAGAATTAATCGTAGAATCACAAGGGGGCAGACTTTTTCTGATAATTTAGAAGAAATCGCTATATTAAAAAATAAGAGTCAAAATAAATTACTTTTAGATGAATATTTTGAAATCAATGAGAATCTTGAGAAAATAAGAAATAGAATTGAAGAAAAAATCGGTGCTGAAAAGTTTAATGTTTGGATTGCATTAGCGGGTGTTGGATTAGGATTTGTTTTAGGTTTACTTGGAGGTTATTTATTAAAGATATGGGGTGTTTGTTAAAATCTATTTTCCGCTCGCCAATCCGATCATCGTTTCCCACCTATTCCCCATCAGATTTATCGGGATATTTGCCATTTGTGCCGGCGTTAAACCTCCGATTCCCTGATGTGGGCGGATATAGTTGTAATATATCTGCATCCCAGTTACGAACTCGGTTGCAGCCATTTCAGTATCCAGACTTCGCATAACCTTGGTGCGCTCTCGGAATGTACCGTTTAATCGTTCAAGGATGTTATTATTCGGCTTGGTTTCAAAATCTTTCAGTCGGACATGAGGGTTCTGAACGCGATCATTCAATCCATAGAACTCTGCCTTGATTGCCTCTTTGTAGGCCGGTAGTCCGTCGGTTACGATTGCATCCGGCTTAACATCGGTTACTTCCTTTGCTCTCTTCAATGGCTTACGAGCATCCTTAACATACCTTGTCTCAGTAACCTGACACGCGAGGAGGTATCGAGTTTTTGAATCCATCAGGTTCCAGATCCATTCATAGTATTTCTTCTTGCCTTCTTTTTTAATGAATACCGTCGTTTCATCGCAGTGCCATATATTTCCGACATCGGCCTTGTATTTCTCTGAGTACTGGGAGAGGAGTTTCAGGTATTTCTTGATCCAGTCTAGGATTGTTGGCTGTGCCACGCTTGTATTTTCAAATTGTTTCAGGTGGTCAGCGATCTTCCTCTGAGAAAGTCCCTTAAAGTAAAGGTCAAGAGTGAGCGTAATCGTCTTTGGGCTGAACTTCATCCGGCAAAATCCTTTATCGATGACGAAACGGTAACCGCATTCATTACACCCATATCTCTGAACAGTTCCGTAACCATTCTTTCTTATTCCACGCTTTACGACATTCGCACTCTTGCAGGCCGGGCAGGCAACCTTCTGTTCAGTTTCTTCGATATGAGCTGGCGTACTTTTTTCTTTTACGTCTCCAGCTATTTTTAGGGATAGTTGAACGGCGTGAATATGTTTACAGATAACATTTCGCGTTGTATGATCTGGGCAGGTGCATATCCAGGACGGCGGATCGTGCATTCTGGCTTTGCGGTCTTTCGGGAATGTCCGGATGACTTGGTAATATGCATCCTTTGACTGTGATCGTACATCCCATTCGTTCTTGCCGGTTTGGATGATGGTATCCGGCTGGGACAGGATTGCGAGTCCCCTTAATTCTCGCGGATTGGTTATTTGTCGGATCATTTTCACTCACTCTCTTGTGTATCTTAATGTAGTTATTATACGTTATAATACATATTTATACACTATAAACCTTTCGTTGCCGACGTAATTAGAAAGTATTAAATTGGCAAAAGGCGTATTCATATCTTAGATTTATATGAACCAAATACATTCTGCTACGTTGAAAGTAATCCAAGGTGGAAGGATTACGATACCGACTGAGGTAAGAGAACTGGAAAATATCCAAGAAGGAGATTACGTGAGGATTACAATCGAAAAAGTCGAACGACAGCAAAAATAACGAAACGAATTGAAATTCTATTTTGAGTAAATTTGTGTAAAACTTTTTATATAATTTATGTAAATATGTACCACATATGAGGTACTCACCATGACCACAGATTCAACCCCAAAAGATTTGGGTCATTTTACATTATCCGATCTTGAGAACGATAATTGTTTCAATCTGGAACCTCACGATCTAAAAAAAATTAACGAACAAAGAAAATATCTAAGTCCGGATGCACGGGAATTAGTCACTAGAAATACAATAAGAAATATTGTTAAAAATCTTGGGTTAAATGGGATTACCGTATCAGAAATTGCAAAACTATCCGGTCTTGATAGGAGAGCCATTCAGAAACATCTTGATAAGTTAAATGGTTTGCGAGAAGTTTATTCTCAAAAAAGAAGTGGGAATCTTGTGCACTATTTCCCTAATGGGAAACCCTTGCATCAAATCGGATTAATTCGTGTTGGAGACGAAAATCCGTTTTTAGATATAACAATCGCTCAAGGTCAAAGGGACTCATTGTATTTTTATATCGTCGAGAAAGGTTATTCCATTCTTGATGGTGAGGTGTCCGAAGGGGCGGTAATGTTACCTGTCGAAAAATTGGATTATTTTATAGAGGCACTAAAGGAACTAAAACAAAATTGCGAGGTAATGAAGTATGGATGAGATTGCGATTCAAACTCCCTCTTTAAGGTATGACAATCCTTCAAAAACTGCGACGAGCTTTAAAGTTGGCAACTCATTTTATCCGGCGCCTGCGTATATCCCCGAGATCAAAGGTGAGGAAGATCTTACTGTATTACTCGAAAATATGCATGTAATTCCTGCCGGTAATCCGATATTAATTCCGGCAAATCGGTGGGCAAATTTGGTTCAACCATTATATTTCCAAAAAAGATTGATTGGTAGCAATCCGATTCAAGACTTCATCCAAAATTATTCTTTAATTTTCTACGATCCTCCGGAATTTTTTAAAGGAATTTATGGAGAGGATCTACTTGAGTATGCACTTTCTGGGAGGCCCGAAAATAAAAAGAGTTTTAAAGTAAAATTAAAAAATAAGGATTTAAAGGGTGCAATGGCTTTAATTCCCCCATTTTTTCAACCATTTGTCGAAGCCCAATTACTTACGATTAGCAAAGCCTTGGATATTCAAACAGATATAAAACGTAATGGTGATGTATATCGGGCGTGGCTTGATCCCAGAATAAGTGATTATTATCGAACTTATATTACAAATAATGTAAAAATGGCTTTAAAATCTCCTAACTCCACAATTATTCCACCAGTCCCACAACTGAGAAAAGATACTCCCGATAGTATAAAAAGAAGGATTCTCTCGTCTAACAGGGCAACATCAAGAATTTGCTATGAAACGAAAGAAGAAAATAGACAAATATTCCCGTATTTCCATCTTTATATCGATTTAAATATATTTGATAACGATGATCAGAATAATCAAAATACTGTATTTTCATTATTAAACGATGGAATAACTCATAAAACTTATAATAATTATTCCGGTGTCGCGCTTACGTTAGTAGGCTATGAGAGTTCGTTAGACAAATACAGATCCAATCAGCTGAAAAATTTTATATCTGAAATTGTTAATATATGCCACGAAAAAACGCCGTCATTACCAGTTATTTTACTTAGATCCTCGTGGTATGGACTATATTTTGCCGATTATGGAATCCAGGCATTTAGCTCATTATTAAATGGAAATCTAAAATATAGCCAGGGTTCTGGTGGAACGATCTCTCCAAATGATCGATTCGGGAAAGTCCCTATAATCGATCTATGTATTGATGTCGATATTGAATATGTAAAAAATCATCTTTCGGAATTAGACGAATTTCCGCAAGTAGAGGGATTACCAACAATTCCACAACCAGAGTATTTTAAGAACGAGATGCTTTGGCGAACGAAATTCTCAAAACCCCTGAGGTTAATCCATATAGAGGAGGGGAAACGTATACGCAAATCGACATTAGAGGGAACAATAAATCCATCAAAACACTATTTCTCCAAATCTAAACATAGATACTTACAAGATCTCTAACTTTTGAGCGATCAGCCACGCCATATCAGAACTTTTTGGGAGATTAAATATCTCCCCAACTAAAGAAATAATCCAATATGGATATAACTGCCCTAGCCACAGATTATATCATTCCGGTTGTCGCTGTTACAGGGCTTGCGCTGTCCTTGTATAACACTTACCGCCACTGGAAGGAATATCGCCCGAATACATCTCTAGAATTTTCATACCAAGAATCCGTGTTTGATCCGAGAATTGGAGACATACCCCTTCAATGCTATATTCTTCTTGTAAAAAATCTCGGAAATGTAAATATAATCATTGATTTTGTTGGGGTTAGATGGAAAAATAAGGAGTACAAAAGGGATTTCTTTGGTAGTACCCTAACTGAAGAATATCAAGATTTTCCTTACAAATTATCACCGGGATCCACTCTCTCCGTTGAATTTCCCAGAAAGGAGATTGAAAAGAATATTTCAAAAACTGGTTTGTCAGGTTCGGTTAAAATAACCGGATTTGTTAGTGATGGTAGTGGGAAACGTTACTCAAGCCTCCCTATTGTGATTGATATAAAATAGACTGTGCTCAAACAACCTCCACTTATCACCAACCGCCAGCCTATACGATCAATGCGCGAGGCACATGTAAACCAAGTCGGTTTAAAGTCCCGCCACCTATCACCAATTTTTGAAAGTCCTGAAGTCCCGTGATCCTATCAGAACCCTTTTAGATAACGTTTATATAGAACCACAAACCAATTTTAGTGCTAAAAGTGGTGATTTTATGTCACAGCAACTTGGAGGACAGCAGATACTTATTCTTAAAGAAGGCAGCACCCGCACCCGGGGCCGCGACGCTCAGGGTATGAACATCACCGCCGCAAAGGCAGTGGCAAGTGCAGTCAGGACCACACTCGGTCCCAAGGGAATGGACAAAATGCTCGTCGACACAATCGGCGATGTCGTAATCACGAATGATGGTGTCACGATCCTCAAGGAAATGGACATCGAGCATCCGGCCGCAAAGATGATGGTTGAGGTTGCCAAGACCCAGGATGATGAGGTCGGAGATGGTACCACCACAGCGGTCGTCATTGCCGGTGAGCTTCTCAAGAAGGCAGAGGATCTTCTGGAACAGGACGTCCACCCGACGATCATTGCCGCAGGATACCGACAGGCTGCCGAGAAGGCACAGGCAATCTTAAAGGAAATCGCGTTCGATGTGAAAGCGACCGATAAGGCGATGCTGAAAAATATCGCGAGCACCGCGATGACCGGCAAAGGAGCCGAAGCATCCAAGGACAAACTGTGCGAACTTGTTGTCAAGGCAGTGACCATGGTCACTGATGCAGATGGCACCGTAGACATCGAGAATATCAAGGTCGAGAAAAAGAGCGGTGGAAGCATTGAGGACTCGGAGATCGTTGAGGGCGTACTCATTGATAAGGAAAGAGTTCACCCTTCGATGCCAAAGAAAGTCACCAATGCAAAGATCCTTTTACTCAACGCCGCAGTCGAATTCAAGAAGACCGAAGTTGATGCAGAGATCAACATCACCAGTCCTGACCAGCTCCAGGCATTCCTTGATGAGGAAGAGCGGATGGTCAGAGGTATTGTTGACAAGATTGTCGCAAGCGGGGCAAACGTCCTCTTCTGCCAGAAAGGTATCGACGACATTGCCCAGCACTACCTTGCAAAGGCAGGCATCTTTGCAACCCGCCGGGTTAAGAAGAGCGACATGGAAAAGCTCGCCCGTGCAACCGGTGCCAGTCTCGTCTCATCAATTGACGCGATCGGCAAGGAAGAACTCGGTAAGGCAGGACTCGTTGAGGAACGCAAGGTTTCCGGCGAAGAGATGACCTTTGTTGAGCAGTGCAAGAACCCCAAGGCCGTATCAATTATCATCAAGGGTGGCACTGAACATGTCGTTGACGAACTCGAACGTGCAATCCACGATGCACTCCGCGTTGTTGGTGTTGTTGTTGAAGACAAGAAAGTTGTCGCAGGCGGCGGAGCACCAGAGACAGAACTATCCCTCCGTCTTCGCGAATACGGCACAACTGTTGGTGGCAGGGCACAGCTCGCCATTGAAGCATTCGCATCAGCGCTCGAGATCATCCCGCGTACCCTTGCAGAGAATGCGGGACTGGATCCTATCGATATGCTTGTCGAGATTCGTGCCGCTCACGAAAAGGGTAAAAAAACCTACGGCCTGAATGTGTTCGAGGGCAAGGCAGTCGATATGAAGGCAGCCGGTGTTGTCGAGCCGCTCCGCGTTAAGACACAGGCGATCTCTTCAGCAGCTGAAGCCGCCATCATGATCCTGCGCATTGACGATGTAATCGCATCATCCAAGAGCCATGCACCCGAAGGCGGCATGCCCCCCGGTGGCATGGGTGGAATGGGCGGTGGTATGGGCGGTATGCCCCCCGGCATGGGCGACTACTAATCCGGAAACAATTTTTTATTGGTATTTTCATTTTTTGAAACTTTTTTCGTCTCCCGTTGTTCGGGGTTATGCGATTGTTTTATGAGCGGTTCGCATACGAACCCGATCGGTTATAGTAAAAACAGAAGAGGGGATTTTCCCGTATGCTGCCATTCAGCTTTTACCGGGGATACCTGTAAATGACACGCCTTGTTTTATGATAATCGTGCCGTTCATTTCCGGGTGATACGTGTCCGCGAACTCGTAACTGCCTTCCCGTTGACCAAAAGTGTAGCTCCATTGGGCACCGGGGATGATATCTCCTGAATTAAACATTCCGGTATTATTCCCGATAGTTTTTACTGACTGGACAGCAGAGTCGTCATTTATCCACGTAATTCCGGTTCCGGGCAGAACGGTCAATGTCCGGGGAACAAAGGTGTTATTACGTATATGGATGGTAGTGACCAGCTTAGTCTGCGGTGAGAGGGTTCTTTTTACTGCAGGGGTTACCGTTGTTATAATCATTGTCGGCAGGGGGGGGTCGGTGCAGCTGTTAATTCGGTCGGAGGAATGGTAGCAGGACTTGTCGTCTCTGTGACGGTGAAGTGCTCTGCCTGCCGGGTGCACCCCGTGAACTCGGTAAAAGCAATACAAAAATAATCAAGGCAAAATACTTCTTCATGAAAGTAAAGGGGAAATCCCTTTAATTAAATTTACTCAGGATTTTTCAGTTATTTCATTCGCTGCGCCCCGGGAAATCATCGAATGGTTAAAATTCGGGCAATAAAACTCCAGTATGGTGATTATCGAAAAGTATGAAAACAGGCAAAAGGAATCGGGTGTGCGGTATTTATGCCCGGTACTATGACGTACAGGAGCCGGCGCAGGTCCTGCAACAGATTAATGTACCCATAAGTATCCAGTATTTGCCATGAGCGACCAGTTTATTTTTACCCGGTATCGTACTGACTGCTACCATTGCAGACAGGTTGCAGACCAGATCATAAAAGCTGTCCCCTACAAGGCTGAAGTCGAATGTGACAACTGCGGTGCGACCCGGGTATATATCCCGCGTATCGAGGACGTCACCCAGCCAGGGACATTCACCGTCATCGGGTGCTATGATGTCTGGGCCCTCACTGAGAGCGCGGAATGCAGAAACTGCCACGTGACCAATCCCCATGATGTAACCATCGGCTGCCGGCATTTTACTGTCCGGTGCCGGAACTGCGGTTTTACGCATTTCTACAAATTCGATGTCGAGTACATGGCAAAGGATGAACTCAATGTGTGACTGGTGAACACTCATTTTGGGTGATATCTCCTCATGCGGTAAAAGCACGGTAAGATGAAAGGTCGCAAAAAAGGGTGTATGCAGGATTTGTTATTTCTCTTCCCGCACCATCTCGATCGCTTTTTTCGGGCATTCGTTCGCGCAGATACCGCAGCCCTTGCAGAACGTCAGGTCGACGTTGAGATCAGCATCGATCGCAGAGTCCGGGCAATACATCGCACAGAGCCCGCACTGGTTGCATTTCTCTTTATCGACGACTGGTTTAAAGACCCGCCATGTTCCGGTCTTTCCGGCTGCTCCTTCTGTCGGTTTGCTTATTGCGAGGCGCTGACGAACCTGACTCATGCACTCATCTCCCTGTATGCGGTTTCCGCTGCCTTGACATTACGCTCATCGGTAAACATCTCACGGATGGATTTTTTCGCTGAATCGACAGAAATAATACCCATCTTTGCAAGTGCACCAAGTACGGGTGTATTCAGAATCGGGCTTCCTGCAACCACGAGATTCTCCCGGAGTGCGATGCCGGTCAGGTCTGCGTGACTGGATGAAAATCCTGCAAACTCTCTTGGATGAGCGCTGTTAATCAGGACTTTCCCGCCTTTTTTCAGTCCATTGAGTACGTCGACGACATCCATGACACTCGCATCGAGCACCACGACCATGTCAGGTTTTTTTATCTGGCTGTAGATCCTGATCGGGTTATCGTCTATCCGGACGAACGAAACGATCGGTGCGCCCCTGCGCTCAGCCCCGTAGAACGGGCATGCGGTGGCGTACTTCCCATCATGGATTGCTGAAAGTGCAAGGAGGCGTGCAGCGGTTACTCCTCCCTGCCCGCCCCGTGAATGGATGCGGATCTCAAACATGGTCGTTCACCCCGAACCAGAACTCTTCGCCAATCCGGCGCTTCCGGATGAAATCCGCAATGTCTTCGTAGGTGACCTCCTGTCCGCCCAGACCGGCAATCACGCTGAATACATCGGTCTTCTGCTGGGCCTGAATTGATTTTGCGAGAACTCCGCCAAAGCCAAACGAATAGTCGCGGTCTATCACGACGATCTCTTTTCCTTTGAGATTGAGTTTCGGGAACGGGCGTAGCCAGCGCAGGCGCATCGAACCAGCCCGGACGCCTTCCCTACGGAGCATGTCGATGGCGACTTCAGCCTCCTTGCCGAGCGTGCCCATCGATACAATGACCACATCAGCGTCATCGCACTGGTAGTCCTCGGTGAATCCGTACTTCCTGCCAAAGCGGTTTGCAAAGTCCTTCTCGGTCTCGTCAATTATCTTCACTGAGTCGCGCATTGAGCGCTCGATATCCCACCGGAATTTAAAATGCTGTTCAGGACCGGTAAGTCCCCCGTATCCTGCCGGATTTTTCGGATCAATCGCATGGGGAAGGTACATCGGTGGCAGGAAATCACCGGTTTCGACGGTATCAAGCGGCTGCATGATATGGCTTAAGGAAAAACCGTCAAGGTTCACCATCACCGGCAGCAGTACATCATTGTGCTCTGCAATGCGGAATGCCATCAGCGTCGTATCGTAGGCTTCCTGAACGGTACTCACGTATACCTGGAGCCAGCCTGTGTCACGCTCCTGCATCGCATCGGTATGCTCGGCCCAGATATTCCAGCCGGGACCGATTGACCGGTTTACGTTCGCCATGACAACGGGAAGGCGTGCACCTGCTGCCCAGTTCGTCATCTCGTGCATATACAAAAGACCGTGGGAACTTGTCGCGGTGAACGTACGTACTCCGGTGATGCTTGCACCGATGCATGCAGCCATCGCCGAATGCTCACTTTCAACCGGGATGTAACGACTCTTAAGTTCACCGCTGGAAACAAACTCTGCGATCTGTTCGACAATCTCCGTCTGGGGGGTAATCGGGTAAGCAGCGATGACTGCGGGCTGGATCTGCTTTACTGCTTCTGCGACAGCCTTGTTACCCGTGGCGATCTTTTTCATTCTTCCGCCTCCTCGGCAGACAATTTCTTTATATTTTTTACCAGGTGCTGCCTGAGTGTTTCAAAGGTCTTTGCATCAATACCCTTAAACCGCCCCTGGGGTGCAAGATATTCTTCGAGCGGGACGGGCCGTTTCATTGCTGCTTTTGACTGGGGATTGATGGTAAGTTTCCCGAACTCGCGCTCGTAAAGGATCCACATGCCGGATTTTACCGCAAGCTTGCCTATCTCGACCGTTTTTTCCGTGGAGAATCTCCATCCCGGCGGGCAGGGAGCGAGAACATGAATGAATGAAGGTCCGCGGAAGGTAAGCGCTTTCTGAACTTTTTTGAAGAGATCCTGGGGGTAGGCGGCTGCAGCAGTTGCCATATAGGGCGGGTTGTGGGCTGCGATTATCGCATCGATGTCCTTCTTCGCATCGATCTTTCCGGTTGGTGTGGTCGTTGTACGGGCGCCCATCGGTGTCGCCCCGGACCGCTGCATGCCGGTATTGCCATATGCCTCGTTATCGTAGCAGATATAGAGAAAATCAGTGCCACGTTCGAACGCACCGGACATCGACTGGATGCCGATATCCAGTGTACCGCCATCACCCGCATACACGATTACGTTTGTTTTTTTCCCGGTTGCACGGAACGCGTTTGACATTCCTGATGCGCATGCGGCAGCAGCCGCAAAGGCGATATTGTACACGGGTATGTTGAATGCAGTGTTCGGGTAGATGCCCTGGATGACACTGGTGCAGCATGCCGGCACGACAAGAACGGTGTCAGGTCCTGCTGCCTTGAGCACGTACCGGAGTGCGAGCGAATCGCTGCAACCGGCGCACGCTGATGTACACTTCAGCACGTATTCTTCTTGAGGAATTTCTCCGATAGTATCCAACTCCTGCAGAGATATCAAATGGATGGGCAGACGCGAAAAGAGATCGCGAAACTGTTAGTATTTATTGTTCCCGTTCATAAAAAAAGTATCATATTCCCGACTACGGGGTTATGCACACCTATCAACTATACCTCATACTTTCACACCGCCCGGTCATGCGTTTAAAGGCACATTGTTTCAACAAGGTATATGGGGGGACGAAAACCCCTGAGAAGAACAAGGTGCCGGATCAACCAGCGCTGTAATTCCCCGCTCCTCCCACCCTCTCCAAAACCTTAGGGAAACAAAAAAACTCTTTCAATTATCCTCTTCTCTTTTTGCTTTTTTCTTCTACCTCAGATATATCGGTGCGTCCTGTTACCTATTATACTATATTTTATTTACTCTATTTTATCCTCTTATGATACGGAACCTCATGTATTTTCCGTCGATGCATCTCTCAACGTCATTACTGAAGTATGCAAGGACAGGCAGGTCAGATTGAAGGGGTTAGGTTGAGGGTCTCATGTCGCAGGAGTTCCCGGGTTCGAATCCCTTCTCATATCATTGATCCGATTTCCTTTACCGTTTTTCCGGTATGATATAATAAAGAATATCCGGTTTTTGGAATAAAAAGGATAGTCGTTCCCGGGAATGCCAAGTCATAATTTGGAATGAGATTTGTATTTACGCTTCAAAAATTGAACTTAACTCAAAAGAAATATTTATATACAAACAAACTACATAAAACAGTATACATTGTCATGCCCACCGTGGGCATTGTAAAAAGGTGTTTGAAAATTATGGTTACAAGAAAGAATGATGAAGCAGTATCACCCGTTATCGGTGTGATCCTGATGGTCGCCATAACGGTGATCCTCGCAGCAGTTATCGCTGCATTCGTGTTCGGCATGTCAGGGAATATCAGCAAGTCGAAGATAGTTGCAGTGACAGCACAACAGCCGGATGCATCTCATATCACCGTCACGTATCAGGGTGGTCAGGATGCTGGGTCTTTTGTAAGTGGACATGTGATGATTACACCAGGTAACGCTTCAGCTGGTACCATTACTTGGGCTCCTACTGATCAAAATTTAACATCTTCCGTTGGATCTACTGTTACAGCTACCACAACTGGTGGTTTTGACGGAAAAGACCATGTAGTTGCTACGGGTAGATTCGGGGACGGATCTCAACAGGTTCTTCTCGATACCTACGTCTAAACCTACTCTTTTTTTTGATTTTCTTCTAGCAGTATAGATAAATTCTCATTTTTTATTGATTTTGTCGTTACCTTTTAAATTCTCGTTAAAATTCTAATTAACTTGTATTAAAAGAATTAAGAAAAAAGAAAATATTAATATACAAATAAAAAAAATAGGGAATTATAGTCTTATATTCGTCTCGAGCAGAGTAAAAGGTGTTTCAATACTATGGTATTTTGGAGAGATGAAGACGCAGTATCTCACGTTACAGGTACAATTTTATTGGTTTTTATTACGGTGATTATTGCCGCAGTCATCGCTCAGTATGTATTCGGCGTGCCTCAAAATATAGTGAAAACCAAGGTAGTTGCTGTG
>JACTUB010000020.1 GCA_015660885.1 Methanoregulaceae archaeon
CGCACTTATAGCGGGAATAATTGCAGGATTAGGTTTGATCCCCGGCCATCTCGGTGTGATCCCGGTATCGGTCGAAAATCTTTTCTTACTCCTCGCCATTCCCATCGGGGCTTACTACTGGACCCGTGAAGGAATCGAAAAACTGATCCACGAGCGGGAGATCGGGATTGAGATCCTGATGATTGCCGCTACCGTGGGAGCCATCGCACTCGGTCTCTGGGACGAAGCAGCGGCACTGGTTGTCCTGTACAGTGCGGCCGAGGGCGTGGAGGAACTGACATACGCACGGACACGGGCATCGATACGGAAACTCCTCGATCTTGAGCCCACTGAGGCTGTCCTTATCAGGGAAGGGACCGGGCAGGTGATCCCGGCTGAACAGCTGCAAACCGGTGATATTTTCCTGGTTAAACCCGGGGCTGGCATACCTACTGACGGGATCATCATCAAAGGCCGCTCTACTATCAATGAAGCCGCTGTCACGGGTGAATCCGTACCTGCTGAAAAACAGGAAGGCATGAAGGTCTTTGCTGCAACGCTCAATATCGATGGTGCCCTCGAGGTACGGGCAACGGCAACGTTCAGGGACAATACTCTCGCAAAGATTATTCATCTCGTGGAAGAGGCGCAGGAGCAGAAGGGAAAGACGCAGCTTTTCATCGAAATGTTCGGGCGGAAGTATTCTCCGGCGGTCCTTGTCGTATCATTCCTTCTCATCATCGTCCCGCCATTCTTCGGCATCCCGTTTAACGACCTTGCAATACGGGGCGTGGTGCTCCTCGTTGCAGCAGCACCGTGCGCGCTCGTCATGTCCACACCCGTTGCCGTTGCAGCGGGAATTAGTTCGGCAGGAAAGAGCGGTATTCTCATCAAAGGAGGCGCCCACCTTGAGAATCTCGGGAAGACCCGGGCAGTCGCGTTCGACAAGACCGGGACACTCACGACCGGCATGCCGGCAGTGACCGACATTATCCCGTTGAATGGCGATGAGCTTGCTGTCCTCCGGATCGCATACACTGTCGAGCGCTGCTCTGACCATCCGCTCGCCCGGGCAATTGTGAAACGTGCGGAGACAGCAGGTGTTCAGCCGCACGAAGCTATGGGCCAGGGCGCCCTTGCCGGGCAGGCTATGACGGCAACCATCAGCGGAACGGCATATTATGCAGGCAGGCCGGAATTTTTCACGGCTGTGAACCCGGATGCAGCCATTCAGCGCCAGATCAGCCGGCTCCGTTCTGAAGGCAAGACCGTCATGTTCGTAGGAACGCAGCACGAGGTTCTCGGTCTCATCGCGGTACTGGACCAGGTAAGGCCGAACGCCAAAACGACGATCGACCAGCTCCACGCGATGGGAATAGCGACGATCATGTTGACGGGTGACAACCAGATTACCGCAAAGACCGTAGCCGCCGATCTCAGGATCGATGACATCCGGGCAGACCTGAAGCCGGAAGACAAGACCGCTGCAATCGAAGCGCTCAAGGCGAAATACGGTACGATCGTGATGATCGGCGACGGCGTCAACGATGCCCCGGCACTCGCCCGAGCCACCGTTGGTATCGCAATGGGGACGATCGGGACCGATGCGGCGATTGAAGCGGCAGATGTGGCCCTGATGGCCGATGACCTGTCAAAAGTACCGGAAGCCATCGCATTCGGGAAAAAGGTCCGGGTCGTCTCCACGCAGAATATCGTCTTCTCGATCGCGGTGCTCGTAGTACTCATCCCGATCGCACTTGCCGGTATCCTCGGCGTAATGGCTGCGGTGATCTTCCACGAGGCGTCCGAGCTTCTTGCGGTGGGAAACGGGCTGCGGGTAGCAAGACGGTAAAACCAATTAAAAAACATCTGTCTTCTCGAATAGCGTCCCGAACACTTTTTGACTGGTAAAGCTGTTTGTGCATGGTATAAAAAAAGTGAAAAAATTCCGATGAAACAGGTTCAACACTGCTTCGGAAGATAGAAGAAGAATATGGTACGGGAGCGCATTATCCTGCCATAACCTCCGCAACCGCCCTGTCCAGGCCGTACAGGCTCTGCCGGGCATCTGTGAAATAATGGCGCTCGCCAAGAACTTTCTCATCCTTTAACCTGTTCAGCGCGTACCGCACGGTCCGGGACGGCAGGGAAGTCTCGCGGATGAGATCCTTCTGCGTCAGCTGTCCACCGGTCTACCGCCCCCTCATCGGGTTTGACAAGGAGGACTCGATCCGGATCGCACGCGAGATCGGAACCTTCGAGCAATCGATATCGCATGCATCGGGATGAAAAGCTGTACCGAAAGGACCGTCAACAAAAGCGAAAATGGATACAATCCGTGATATTGAGAGCAGACTAGATGTGACCGGGATGCCGCTGCCGGTGTAAATAAAAAAAACACTGTTCTTTTCTTTCCACCTGGTCGCACACATCTAGAACGGCACTTCTTTTTCTTCTGGTGTTTTTACTACGCACTGTTTTTAGATAATTTACCTGTTACGGCTAAAGGTCAAAACAGGCCTTTTTTTGGTTCCTCCTGCTCCGGCCTCTCTGAGGAAAATATTCACCCACTAATAGGTGCCGATCAGCGTGAAGAAGGGTGAGATCCTGTACCGGATGCTGATCAGGGTGATGAGGGCGAGCGTGATCGCAAATGCAACGAGGAGATCCATCGATAACATTCTCGCGCTCTGATAAAAACAGGCTTGGATACTATACAGTAATGAATTTTTTTCAAGGGAAAATTCCTTATTGGGTTTGAAATAAATCTCCCTGTCAGAAAAGAATAAATATCGCTTTTCTGGAACCGAAGAATCCTTTATTGGTTTTCGCACAAGATACTTTCCGGTTGCTATGAATACGAAAATAGTGATGAACGGAACGCTGTTTACGCTCTTTCTTATCACCTCCTTCTGCATTCCTGTATCGGCATATTCTGCCGATGCAACGAATCTGTACAGTTCAGCCCGAAACCTTACAGAATCGGGAAGTTATACCGAAGCTGTGGCTGCGTACAACAATGCAATTACTCTTGAACCGATGTATTTTGAAGCATGGAATGGCCTGGCGGATGCCCTCAACCGCAACGGGCAGTTTAACGAAGCGCTGGCCGCATCCAACCGCTCCCTTGAGATAAATCCGGACTTTGTAAAAGGGTGGATAAACCGGGGCCAGATCCTCTACAATATTGGGTATTCGTACGAGGATGTTGCACACAATATGGTCGCGGCAGACAACCTGTATGTCGAACAATTAACGGCGTTTGAAAAAGCAATTTCCCTCGATCCCAACAATGCAGAGGCATGGTTCAACAAAGGGTACGCCCTTGCCGGTATGCAGCGGTACGATGAGGCAATCGCCGCATTTGATCAGGTTAAGGTCATCGATCCTTCCTATCCGAATCTCCAGAAAAACCGGGAGATTGCCGTACAACTCCGGAATAAAGCTGTCGGTTCCCCGGTGACAACCGGATCCGTGAGCCAGGCACCAGCTTCAAAAACCACCTCGCCGGAATCCCCGAGGCAACTTCCTACCGGGACCTCTCCCCAGCCATCATCGATTAACGACGTAGCAGGAGTCATCGCTCTGCTTTGTGCCGGGTTCCTTGTCCTGCGACGAAAATAATCTGCTATTTTTTACGCAATAATTTTTAAAGGTTTACCCGGATTTTCCAGGCAGTATTTCCGCCATCGTGTTTTTCCTGATAGTCTTCACGATGATGCGATATAAAAATAAGCGATGATAGTGTATCACGGGTTTGCCAGCAAGCGCGAGATGTGCACAAGAGCCAAGAGGAACGATACAATACCCCCGAGGACATCCCCGGCAACGATCCCCACCAGATGCCGTGCTCGCTAATCATTAACTAGGCTTTCACCTTCTTACCAGGCCATAACTTCAAAACCCCATGACCAGCTGAACCGCGGTCGGGTATTTTCGAGCCATCGTAAGTACGGATTGTGGTCCGTGGCGGATGCGTCATGCATTCTTCCCTCCCGTTCTGTTTTGCTGTACTTTCTCTGATGGGATAGGTTTTTCTGTCGTAGATTGTCTTATTACTCTTGCGGGAAAAATGGAAGGTGAAGGTATCATGAATAAAATACCCCTGGAAACCAATGACGGGGAATCGACCATCAGGTTCCGTGACTGTTTTTCCGTACGGTACATCCAGTCTGCAGCGTTACTGTGCAGGCTAGGATATGAAATCGAACAAATGTATGGAAAAACCGGGGAAATATCCCAGGATTCTCTCCTCAGACACGAGGTATTTATCCTCAACTCACTTTTATCATCCGTTGCTTTTCTGGAATCTACCATCAACGAGCTTTATGCTGATGCAGCAGATGATGCCTATTTTTTCAGCAATGAAAAAAATGAAGCACTGTTAAGAACCATCCGGGAAAAGTGGAAAAATGAAAAGAATTTTGATCGTGCTCCCCTGATAACAAAATATCAAAAAATCCTGAATATTGCAAAAGAAACATGGTTTGATGAAAATAACCCAGGTTTTTCAAATGTCCGAAACCTGGTCGAAATCCGGAATTACCTGATGCATTACAAACGCGAATGGGTCATTGTGCGGAAAGGTGAAGAGGCAGGGGATATTGAAGAGGCCCGGGCAGATAGATTTGAAAAACTGTTAAAAAACAAATTTCTAGAAAATCCCCTTGCACAAAAAAACCAGCAGTTCTTCCCCGATAAATGCCTGGGGCACGGGTGTGCAGAATGGGCGGTACTGAATAGTCTCGAGTTTACCGATGAATTTTTTAAGAACCTTGAATTGCCCGCCCCTTATGACGGGATAAAAAATGAACTGGTAACAAAATAACAAAACTATTTGCGTTTTCCCTTCTTCTTTTTTGGCTGGTCTTTTGCCATGGACATGAGGTCAACAATATAACTCCCTTCTTTTCCCACGCCAACGATTCGCTCATCGCTCTCTGCCATCTTCTCTATATTCAATTCATACGTGCCGGGAGCAACAATCCGGATCGTCTCCACCCGGTCGTACATTTGCACCTCTTGTTTGGACTTCGGCACAGAAAGTTCGAGGATTTCCTCAGGAGACTCTTTAATAATCTCGTCGATAGACTTTTCTTCGAGAACGTCCTTGTTGAGCTCCTTCTCTTTGACATAGAGGAACTTTTTACCCCCGCAGCTTGCGCATCCTTTAAGGATCTCCGTTGAGCCGTCTTTGTATTCCCGTCCGCATTTCGTACATTTGTGCGGCATTGTATTCACCCGAAGAATTCAAGCATGGTCTCGTACAGGCTCTCAACATTCCGCCCGTCAAGGCCCGAGATGGCAACAACCGGGTGCTGGGGGAATGCACTGCGGATGCGTGCAGGGATTGCATCGGGAAGATCGATCTTATTTGCGACAATAATGACCGGGAGCTTGCGGCTCTCGATGATACCGATCATCATAATGTTGACCTGCATAAACGGATCCAGCGTCGAATCCAGCATGTAAATTACTCCATCGATATCCTCACGCAGCCAGTGCATCGCCTCGGCAACACCTTCAGTTGCCTCCCGGGCACGAATGATCGCTTCATCCTTCTCCATACCGTATTCCAGGAATTCGTGGTAGTCAATCTTGGTGGTGACTCCAGGAGTATCTACAATATCCATCGTTATTGTGCTCCCGTTTGCACCGGAGATGATGATATCTTCTTTCTTCCTTGCCCGCCTGGTTTCGTGCGGGATCTCGCTTACGGGCCCGACAGCATCGCCAGTCCAGTCACGGGCAATGCGGTTTGCAAGTGTTGTTTTCCCGGCATTGGGCGGACCATATATACCAATACGGGTTCGTTTCTTCTTAAAAAACCTGTTAAGGAAATGGGAAAATTTCTTTTTTGCCGTACCATAGGTCTGATAAAATATTTTCATTGAAAACCTCCATGGCTACGCATCGCACAATCGTACAAAGAATCCACCATAATTCTTTAGTAATGTATAGAAATCGCTCTTTATTATGTTTCTTATATTCCGCCTTCTTGAATTCGCCGTGTCGGGAGAATGACTACGCTCATTATTACTGTGCTGCATTGTCACATGTCCTTGCCAAATTGTTTTTATACAAGCGGAGGGGAGTATGCTAATTGTAATCATCAGTAAAGCACTTCAAGGAGGTGACTCATGAAAAAGACATCCAATGCGATCCGGTTTGAGACCCAGATACCGTTACGGGAAGTAATGAAAAACAACCCGACGATGCTCGGTATCGAAGCAACTGTCGCAAAAGCGGCAAAAACCATGTGCCGTGACGAAGTCGGCAGCGTGATCATTCTCGAGCGTAACCAGCCTATTGGTATAGTTACCGAGGAAGACATAACCTGTAAGGTGGTGTCAAAGGATCTCAAACCAAGTACTGTACGTGTGAACGAAATCATGAGTACGCCACTCATCACGGTGAGTGCGGACAAGACTGTAGGTGATGCTGCGCATATGATGGTGAAGCATAAGGTAAGGAGACTGCCGGTTGTTGATGGAACAAACACCGTTATCGGGATTGTTACCGTGCGGGACCTCCTTGCCGTTTCCAATGAACTCAACGAGCTCCTTGCGGATCTCATCGAGATTAACCGCGAAGAAATTGTTGAGCAGGGTATGTGCAGTCGCTGCAGTCAGATGTCTGATGATCTTAAACGGGTTGACAATCTCATGCTCTGCTCGAGCTGCCGTGAGGAGGATAATATTACATGAAAACGGCACAGGATTTCATGCTTGAGGTCCCGGTGCTGAAATTTAATGATCAGATAACAAAGGCTCGGCAAATTCTGAGAGATAACCGGTTCCGGGAAGTGTATGTTGTGGATGCAAAAAAAAACCTTCTCGGCTATATCGACCTCACGGACGGGTTGCGGGTGACTGCGACAAAATCGAATGTGACCGTTGAGGGATTTGTCAAGGAAGCACCCCTGGTAAGCCCGGCAGATCCTATCGAGCAGGTGGCAATAACGATGCGGGATTACAAGACTGACAGTGTTGCTGTTGTTGATTCCCATCAGCATTTACTCGGGGGGGTGCTCCTCTCCGATATATTTCCCGTAATCATCTCCCGCAACGAACTTCATGGTACGGTTTCTGCCTACATGACCAGGGATGTAACAATTGCAAGTCCGACGGATACGGTTCAGAAAATCTACACTATGATTATGGAGAGCGGTTTTTCCGCATTTCCCGTGGTGAAAAAGAAACGGATTGTCGGATTAATTTCCCGGCGCGATCTGATTCGGACACGGCGGGTGCAGTCAGTGATAGCTCATCACGCTCACACGACAATTGAGGAAGTGATGTCCAAGGATGTTGTCTTTATCGGTCCAGATGAAACGATCAGCTCTGCCGCGGAACTGTTGGTGAAGCATGATGTGAGCCGGCTCCCTGTTATTGACGGGGACCGCATTGTCGGAATTGTTGACCGGCATGATATCCTTACCGGGCTCGCGTGAACCGGTTACCTGTGATTGAAGGTGAGAAATTTCTGATATTCTGTAAACAGATATATTCCAGAAATATCAAACTATAAGGGTCATCGAACAAATTCGGAGGCGATTATGCACCAGAATGACCGGGGCGTCAAACAGGGCGACAGGCTCTTGAAAATGCAGGGGAAACTTGACCGGGGTCCGGTCGAGTTCAAATCCCATATTGCGCAGCAGGAAGGTGAGATCATGGCAATCGCAACCCGTGATGTCATATCTGTACCTCCTACACAGAGCATTATCGGAGCAGTAGAGATTATGACGAAATGCGGGTTCCGCCGTCTGCCTGTTACCGATGCAGGTACAAAGAAGCTTCGCGGAATCATCACCTCAGGTGATGTTATCAATTTTATGGGAGGGGGGGATAAGTATAAACTTGTTCAGGTCCGGCACGGTGGCAACCTGCTCGCTGCGGTCAACGAGAGCGTTCGTACAATCATGACCCAGCAAACCACCACGCTTGCCCACGATTCACACATCAGTGATGCCGTAAAGACGATCGTGGAAAAGAAGATCGGCGGTCTTCCTATCGTTGACAATGATGGCGTACTGAATGGCATCGTCACGGAAAGGGATGTGTTGCGGGTGCTGGGGTCAGAACGGAGTACGCTGAATGTTGAAGACGTTATGAGTTCCTCTCTTCGCGTGACTGCCCCTGACTGCCCGATTTCGACCGTTGCCCATGACATGACCCAGTACCGGTTCCGGCGTTTACCGGTGGTGAGCGATGATGTGCTGTATGGTATCGTGACCGCTACGGATATCATGCAGTATCTGGGGAGCAGAGAGGTCTTCTCCCGGCTTACGACTGGAGACGTTGCAGAAGTCATGGGGTTGCCTGTGCGAACACTGATCTCCGGGGAACTCTTCACGATATCCCCGATGCAGACTATCAACCAGGCAGCCCGGGAGATGCTTACCAGAAATGTAGGTGCCTTACCCGTGATCGAAGGCTCCCGGCTCATTGGGTTGGTCACCGAGTTCGATCTCGTCCGGGCATTTGCGAAGGGGTGAGACTGCAATGTTTGCACGTGATGTGATGACAACACCGGTCTTCATCGTCTCTCCCGGTGAAACAATCGCCTATGCAAGGAACCTGATGGTGAAACATAAAATCTCACGGGTTCTGGTAATGGATGACAGGAAGCTCACGGGAATTCTTACTAAAAAAGACATCGCATATCGTCTCCGCCAGGGGGAACCCGCGTGGCGGAGGCGCCCCATCGACCAGATCCCGGTAGGTGCGTTTGCAACAAGCAAGCCTCTCGTAGTAGCTCCTGATACAGGGATAAAGAAGATTGCAGGTATTTTTGCGGGGAGAAATATCAGCTGTGTTCCGGTCATTGACGCAGGAACTGTCGTTGGAATAGTTACAAAAACAGATCTGATGAAATCTGTTCTTGTCCGGAACCTTATCTGCCCGGTCAGCGATACGATGGAGGATGTAGCGACGGTGAGCCGCTACCATTCGCTTGATCACGTAATAAATGTGATGAGCGAACGCAACGACAAAGTTGTTGTCCTGAACAATGATGGCAGCCTCGCAGGGATCATCACAGAGACGAACCTTGCGTTCTTTGATAATCAACAGAAAATCTCCGGAGTGATGGGAAAAGATCTGACAATAGGAAGACGTGAACAGGCAGACGGGACGATCGGTCAAAGATTGCTTACCGTCGCATCGGTGATTGCAGAGGATGTGATGACCAGCCCGGTTATTACGGTGCCGCCGGATACCCTGCTTCCCGATGCCCTTGAACTGATGAAAAAAAACCATGTCAACAGTCTTGTTGTCCTGGATAACGGCACATTATCTGGAATCATAAAACGGGATGATATCATAAAGGAAGTGGCGAAATGACAACCGAAGTTTTTATCAAAGACGTGATGGTAAAACCAACAACCATTGCCAAATCGGCTAAGATTACGGAAGCACTTGATAAAATGCTTGCGGAGGGGATTGATCCTCTCATTGCAGTCAACAATAATTCTGTGGTCGGTACTGTATCCCGTCAGGCAATGGCAGAGAAGCTGGGTAGCAAGCAGAACTCCGGTCTTGCTCCTACTGCTATCCATGTGGCGAGCGTGGTTGAGGAAGATTTCACGAGTGTTTATCCTGATGAAAGCATCAATGTGCTCATCCCTCTGCTCCAGCGCTATAAACTGGTTGTTGTGTATGACAGCGATCATAAACTGATCGGTCAGGTAAGTGCCGGGGACCTTCTGAAAAAATACAGGCCGGATAATGGGATTGAACCGGTCATTGAAAAGGTGATAACCATCGAAGCCGATGAGCGTGTAGTCCACCTGCGGCGTCGTATGCTCGATGATAACATAAC
This sequence comes from Methanoregulaceae archaeon, assembly GCA_015660885.1. GTDB lineage: Archaea > Halobacteriota > Methanomicrobia > Methanomicrobiales > Methanospirillaceae > Methanoregula. The sequence continues at coordinate 9,805 of JACTUB010000020.1, forward strand.
ACGTTTCGTCGTATCCGATAACAACAAATACACAGGGATTGTGACAGAAACGGATGTCGCTATTGCCATGCGAAAATTCCGGGAGGCGATCAGGGACCAACACCAGGACCACCGGATACGGAACCTGCTGGTCAAGGATATCATGACATCACCACTCATGTCAGTTGAACGGACAGCAGACGTTTCGGCGGTGATTGATCTGATGCTGAAAAAGAACATCAGTTCAGTTCCTGTCATGGATAACGGCAGACTGTTCGGTATCATTACGCGCCAGTCGCTTGTCAATGCGCTGTAAAATAATTCCTTTCCTCTCTTTTTCCTGATGATATTCCTCCTAAAATTACGCCGTCATTAATAGGATAATAACCCTATATGTCCATCAACGGGAATTTTAACCAATCGGCTATTGATTTTTTTAACCAAAGGGTCCTATCGTTTTGTGGACCGTTCCGGAATCTACTGCCAGAAACAGATAACAATCCATGACACAATGACTCCTTCCTCTGTATTGCTTCCCGATTATTAGGTTCTCCCAAATACGATAGCTCTGCATTTCCCGACGGGCCGCTCCCGTAGCGATTCAAAGCTATCTCGCCTGATGTCTGCCCGTCCCACTCCACTGACAATTTGTCTGGCTATTGGTTCGGAGATATAGCAATTAGGGAGTTGTCACAGTAGCGGGGACGAAGTTCCCAAAGAAGTTCTACGAAACAACCTTAATGCGGGAAACACTACCATTTGAAATAATTGACAGATTTGTATGAACTTAAAGAATGAAGATACGATTTAATGAATTAGATGAATACTGGCAGAAAAAATGTAAAGAATTTTAAAACATGGAAATCGCACCCTCAGATGCCGCAAGATAGCGGGCTGGATATAGATCTCAATCAAGACTAATTACATGGAATTTTTCTGGATCGCAAGATAATTTGGATCTTACGAGAAAAATAGATAGAATTTATCAAGATGCGGATATTGCACTAATAAAGGGTCAAGACAATTTCCGTGATAACGAAACACGCCGTTTCAGTGAGAAATATGGTTCAATAATTGGACCAGCATTATCTACGATAACTGCGTTAATATATGCGATAATTGACGTGTTCCATTCTAAATAGAATTCTCACTTTCAGAAATTGGGGTTCTAAAAATTCGAAATGCTCTCTTAAAAGCATTTAAGGCCCCCAAACACTTATTACCAGACCACGTCCATATTATAAAGCACCATTCATGGAGCAGTGGTTATCCACTGCGAGTGTCTGTAAAAGATGCGAGATTACTCTGTTGAGGTAGCCAAGCCCGGTATGGCGCAGGTTTGCTAAACCTGTGTCCCTTTGGGACTCGAGGGTTCAAATCCCTCCCTCAGCGCTCAAGAGAAAATCTCACACATCGAGGGGATTGGATGGCTCAGGAAGAAGACATAAAATACTTTGTAAGGATTGGTACCACCGATTTGGATGGCACCAAATCCGTAAGGATTGCCCTGACCGGCATCACGGGCGTTGGCAGACATACCTCTTCGGTAATCTCCCGTATGGCAAACGTCGACGAATATGCATTGCTTGGTCGCATTGATGAGGCATCGATCAACCGGCTCCGTACTGCTGTTGAACAATACTCAGCAAAGATCCCGCCATGGATGTCGAACCGGCCAAAAGATGTCTACACCGGTGAGGCAAAGCACCTGCTTGGTCCTGACGTAGCGCTCGCAAAAGACGAGGACGTCAACCTCATGAGGAAGATCCGCTGTTATCGGGGCATCCGGCATGAGACCGGGCAGAAAGTCCGCGGCCAGCGCACCAAGTCGACCGGAAGAACCGGAACTACTGTCGGTGTCAAAAGGAAGAAAGAAGGAGTTGCCTGATTATGGGATATCCCGGAAAGAATCATAAATCTTACCAGACCCCCAAGCGGCCGTTCGAAAAGACGCGGATTGAATCGGAAACCCGTCTTGTGATCGAATACGGGCTGCGTAATAAGCGGGAAGTCTGGAAAGCACAGAGCTATTTACGTAAATACCGGAAAGGGGCCCGTGAACTTCTCGCTCTCATGTCAAGCACTATCGACAGGAATGTTTTTGAGGCAAAGAAGGCTGAGCTGATATCTCATATGCAGCGATCCGGGCTCCTTGGACCCAATGCAGATATCGAAGATATCCTGGCACTCAAGGTTCAGACACAGCTTGAACGCCGGTTGCAGAGCATCGTACACCGGAAAGGGCTGGCACGTTCACCAAAACAGGCTCGCCAGCTCATCACCCACGGACATATCGCTATCGGCGGCAGACGCATCAATATCCCGAGTTACCGGGTGAACCGGAACGAGGAAACGCAGATCACTTATTACGGCAAGTCTCCGTTCTTAAGCGATTCCCACGCAGAGAAGTCGCGGATTATCAAGCCAGCAGGGGTGAGATAAGGTGACGGCAAATGAGAAGGAAAAGTGGGGTGTTGCGCATATTTTTGCGTCGTTCAATAATACAATCATTACCATCACCGATCTCTCCGGCGCTGAGACGGTAACGAAAAGCAGCGGTGGCATGGTTGTCAAGCAGGACCGAAATGAGGGATCGCCTTATGCAGCAATGCAGATGGCAGGAAATGTAGCCCAGAATGCCCGTGAGAAGGGAATTGTCGGGGTACATGTTAAGGTACGTGCACCCGGACAGGGTAAACAGCGCAGTCCCGGACCCGGAGCCCAGGCTGCAATCCGTGCCCTTGCCCGTGCCGGAATGCGTATCGGGCGTATTGAAGATGTTACGCCCATCCCCCACGACTCATGTCGCCCGAAAGGTGGCAGGCGAGGAAGGAGAGTGTGATGGAGATCGAATTCAGCAGTATTGACGATTCCCTAGCACGATTCACTCTTGCGGGAGCGAGCCCGGCATTTGCCAACACGTTCAGGCGGGCAATGATCGGTGAAGTGCCGACCCTTGCAATCGATGATGTACGTATCTACGATAACACAAGTGCGTTTTTCGATGAGATACTGGCACACCGTCTCGGGCTCATTCCCTTGAAAACTGATCTTTCAGCCTATTCGACTCAGGAAAAATGTACATGCGGAGGAGCGGGATGCCCCGGCTGTATGGTTACTTTCACCCTGAGTGTCGAAGGTCCAAAGACGGTTCTTTCCAGCGACCTCATTCCCCAGGATCCCCAAGCGACTCCGGTGTATGACAATATACCTATTGTGAAGCTCACGAAAGGTCAGAAACTTGTCATTGAAGCACGAGCCACCCTCAATACCGGAAGAGTGCATGCGAAATGGCAGCCGACACTCATTTGCGGATACAAGAACAACCCTGTGGTTTCAATAAGTGAAGCCTGCGATGCATGCGGTATGTGCGTGGAGGAATGTCCCCGCAATATCCTTGCATTACGGGGCAAGAAAGTCGAAGTTGTTGAGGGGAAACTTCCCGATTGCTCCATGTGCAAGCTCTGCGAGCGTGCATGTCTGGCTAGTGGTATCGGGGAAGAACCGGCAATCACCGTATCGGCCGAAGCAGACCGGTATATTTTCACTGTCGAAAGCGACGGGTCATTGCCGGTAAAAGAGATTATGGACCGTGCACTGCGGTATATCAAGGATCAGTCAGACGAGCTGGAGAGACAGTTAGGCGAGATAGCAGGGGATGAAAAGAAATGACAAGAATTGTGGAAAAGACGAACCCCCGTCTTACCAACCTCATTTTGCTCCTGAAGAATAATTCACGGGAGAATGAGGCAAAGATCTGGCGCGAGATCGCAAGCAGGCTTGAGACTCCGAACAGGAATTATGCTGAGGTCAACCTGTCCAAAATCAACCGCTATGCCCAGAATGGTGAGACGATCATCGTTCCCGGAAAAGTACTGGGCAGCGGTGTGCTGGAGCAGTCCGTGAGAGTTGCGGCGCTGAACTTCTCGGCGTCAGCAACGAACAAGATCAGGGACGCGAAGGGACAATGCATGACGATCGAGCAACTCCTTCAGGATAACCCGAAGGGTAGCGGTATCCGGATCCTGAGGTGAACAAAACATGGTTACAATAATCAATGGTGACGGAATGCTTCTCGGGCGCCTTGCAAGCCTTGTCGCACAGCGCGGGCTTGCCGGCGAAGAGATTGCCATCGTCAATGTCGAGAATGCAATCATCTCAGGCAGCCGTGCACGGGTGCTTGCCAACTACAGGCACAAAAGGGAACGCGGCGCCTCCGGCTCCCGCTGGGGACCGTTCGTCCCGCGCCGGCCGGATCACCTCATGAAGCGGACGATCCGCGGTATGCTCCCCTACAAGCGTCCCCGTGGTGTCGACGCGATGAAGCGCATCAAGTGCTATGTCGGTGTTCCGGTAGAATTTGTCGGAAAAGAGATGGAAGTGCTTGAAGCGGCACATATGAACCGGCTGAATAACCCGGCATATGTAACGCTCGGTGCAGTGTGCAAGTTCCTCGGAGCAAAGTTCTAGGTGGTCACCATGGCAAAGATCATTAACACAAGCGGAAAACGCAAAACGGCAATTGCACGGGCGACCTTAAAGGCTGGGAAAGGTATGATCCGGATCAACTCTGTACCTCTCGAAACGTATGGGAGTGACGTCACCCGGATGAAGATCTCGGAGCCACTCCTTTTGGTGCCCAATGCGATACACGGTATCGATGTTATTATTGATGTGGCCGGCGGCGGTGTAATGGGACAGGCGGAAGCAGTCCGTACCGCTCTTGCGAGGGGTATTCTTCAGTGGCATAACGATCCCCAGATTAAGGATATCTATCTTACATATGACAGGACGCTCCTTGTTAACGACTCACGGCAGAAAGAAGCAAAAAAGCCTCATGGCCGGGGAGCTCGTAAGAAGTTCCAAAAGTCTTATCGTTAAGATAAAAGATATGATGAGAGGTAAAAAATCTTGATACCTGTGCGATGTTTCACCTGTGGGAAACCAATCTCAACAGCGTGGGAAGAGTTCAAGCAGAGGCGGGACAAAGGCGAGGATCCCAAAAAGATCCTCGACGATCTCAATATTTCCCGGTACTGCTGCAGGCGCATGCTCCTGACTCATAAAGAGATTATTGATGAGCTCAACCCGTACAATTAGATCGACATAAGAACGAGGGGTCGTAGGGTAGCCTGGACCATCCTATTGCGTTCGGGACGCAGTGACCTGAGTTCGAATCTCAGCGACCCCATAGTAAAATTGACAAACCATCATTTTGAGGATGAAGAATGCAGACGCAGACATACACCCGGTATGAACGGGCAAGAATTATTGGAGCAAGGGCTCTGCAGATATCAATGGGTGCTCCCTTACTTATCGCTACGACACGGATCGATCCGCTGGAGATCGCCATTGAAGAATACAACAATAACACCATTCCCATTACGGTAAAAAGGAAGTAGAGGACTGTATGACAACAATTGAGCTAATCGAGCTGCGGACTATCCTGGACAGCCGGGGTAACCTGACCGTTGAAGCCGACATTCATACACCTGGCGGTTTTGGCAGGTCTGCAGCCCCGAGCGGAGCCAGTACCGGATCGCTGGAAGCAAAAGTCAAATCGCCCAAAGAGGCCGTAGAGTATGCGATCCAGAACGTTATCCCGGCACTTACAGGAATGGATAGCGAAGACCAGCAGGGTTTTGATGAGCAGCTCCATGATATCGATGGAACGGCAAACTTTGCCGAAATCGGGGCCAACATTGCCGTAGCACTTTCGCTTGCGAATGCCAAGGCTGCCTCGTCATCGATGGATCTCCCCCTCTTCCGTTATCTTGGTGGAGTATTCGCAAATGAGATGCCACTCCCGCTGGGAAATGTGATTGGGGGAGGTGCACATGCTGCAAACTCGACCGAGATCCAGGAATTCCTTGTTGTGCCACGAGATGCCGCTGACGCAGAAGAAGCAGTCCTTGCAAACGCCGCCGTGCACCGGCATGTCAGGGAACTCTTATCAAAACAGGGGAAATCCTGCGGCAAGGGTGATGAGGGTGCGTGGGCACCGCAGATTGACGATGCCCTCGCATTTGAGCTCATTGCCGAGGCGACCGGATTTGTCTCCGATGAGATGAATATCTCGGTTGATATGGGTATCGACGTTGCGTCGAGCCAGATGTGGAACTCTGAAGGATACAAGTACCGCGACAGGGTACGCACGACTGAAGAGCAGATAGCATACATTGCAGATCTCGTTGACAGTTATGACCTTGTTTATGTGGAAGATCCCCTTCATGAAGATGATTTTGACGGGTTCGCGGAGCTCAACAGTCAGATCGGTGATCGTTGCCTTGTCTGCGGGGATGACATCTTTGTGACGCAGGTCGACCGCATCATGCGTGGGATCGAGATGGAAGCCGCAAACTGTGTTCTCATAAAACCCAATCAGGTCGGGACGCTGACGGACACCTTCGAAGCGGTCCGTCTCGCTCATACCAATGGTCTGGATACTGTCATGAGCCACCGTTCCGGTGAAACGACTGATACAACAATCGCACATCTTGCCACCGCATTTTCCTCTGTTTTCTTAAAATGCGGTATCGTGGGTGGAGAACGCATTGCAAAACTGAATGAACTGATACGTATTGAGGAACAGCTATGACCACTGTAAACGAGATGGAAATTGAATTAAAAGAACCGCTCATCCCTGTCGAGGAGTATCTTGCTGCCGGTATCCACATCGGGACGCAGCAGAAGAGCGAAGACATGAAGAAATTTATCTACCGTGTTCGCGGCGATGGGCTTTATATCCTTGACATCCGCGAAACCGACTCACGGATCAAGACTGCAGCGAAATTCTTAAACCAGTACGAGGCTCCGAATATCCTCGTTGTCACCTCCCGGCAGTACGGACAGTATCCGGCCAAGAAATTCGCAGATACTCTCGGCGCAATGTCGGCAACAGGCCGGTTTATCCCGGGGCTGCTTACAAACCCTGTCCTTAACGGGTATATTGAGCCCCAGGTGGTTGTTGTCACCGATCCGATTGGTGATGCGCAGGTCATAAACGAAGCAGTCCAGTGCGGTATTCCGGTAGTTGCGCTCTGCGATACCAATAATATGACAAAGTTTGTTGATCTTGTTATCCCTACCAACAATAAGGGCCGCAAAGCGCTGTCGATGATTTACTTCCTGCTCACCCGTGAGATGCTCCGCCTTCGGGGGATTTCAACAGCTCTCACGCCAGAAGACTTCGAAATCGAGATCTGATCCGGTCGATCTCCTTTTTGGGTGATCGATCGTTAGATATAATATAACGACAAGAGGGTTGATCCGATGACGATGCGTACATGCGCAGTGGCTGGCATGTTTTACCCAAGGGATCCTTCCCACCTCGAACAACTCCTGGAGAAGTACTTCTCTGTGAGCGACGGTACGGCAAATTCCCTGGGTCTTGTGTCCCCTCATGCAGGGTATATATATTCCGGCGAAGTTGCAGCTCGTGCATTCTCCACGATCTCACCTGATTTTTCAGGCACATTTGTGGTAATCGGGCCATCGCACCGCGGTTATATCAACTGTGTCTCGAAAGTACCGTGGGAAACACCTCTGGGTGTTGTTGATAATGACACAGAGTTCGTTGAATCGCTCGATATCGAGACTGACGAGTTCTCTCACCGCGACGAACACTCGCTCGAAGTGCAGATGCCTTTTATCAAGTACCGGTTCCCCCGGGCACGGATTGCGCCGGTAATGATGGGGCAGCAGGATTACCCGAGTGCGATACGGCTTGCTCAGAAGATCAGTGATGCCATAAAACGGACTCGTCGTGATGTCCGGATTGTGGCATCCAGCGATTTCTCCCACTACGTTCCGGAAGATAAAGCAAAAAGTAACGATCTTTACGCAATTGAACCGTTAAAAACGTTAGATGTACCTGAGTTTTATCAACGTATCGAGGAGAGGGGTGTATCAGCCTGCGGGTACGGCCCGATAGCCGCAATGGTGACAGTATGCGGGCAACTTGGGGCAAAGACAGCTCAGCTCATACGGTATGCGACCAGCGGTGATGTGACGGGAGAACGTCGTGAGGTCGTAGGGTACGCAGCTATTGCGGTGATGTAGGTTGGTAACATGGAGTGCGCCGGGCAAGGTATTTTTGTTCGGTGAGCATGCGGTGGTATACGGAAAGCCCGGCATAGCGATGGCAATAAAACCCCGGGTTTTTGTAACGGTCAGAAACACAAAACGACCTCAGCGTGCAAAGTCGGCGTATATAGATGGATGTTTTGAGGCGATGGGTGTTGCTGGGAGCGTATATATAAATTCCCAGATTCCGAGTTCTTCAGGACTCGGATCGTCAGCTGCGGTGACCATTGCAACGCTTTCGGCAATCAATGATGAGTTTTCCCTTCATAAAACCCGGGAAGATATCGCAAATATGGCATTCGAAATTGAAAAGAAGGTGCAAAAGGGTCGGGCGAGCCCCACTGATACAACGGTCTCTATGTACGGCGGGATTGTACTTATCACGGGCGGCTCCCGCAGGAGGCTGCCCCCGCAGAACATGCACCTGGTTGTTGGAGATTCGCTGATCTCGCACAGTACAGCAAAGATGGTGGAGCTGGTTGGAGAAGAAAAAAAGAAACATCCGGGAATCATCGATCCGATCCTCGATGCCATTGAAGGGGTAAGTCTGAGTGCGATCCACTATCTTGACAACCCAAAAGAACTTGGGCGGTACATGAACATGAATCACGCACTTCTCGAAGCACTGGGAGTAGGACATCCGCATCTCTCGAAGATTGTGCTGGCGTCCAGGGCTGCAGGAGCATTCGGGGCTAAGATCACCGGCGCCGGTGGCGGGGGGTGCATGATTGCACTTTGCCCAAGACAGCTGAAGCAACGGATTGCCAATGCAATCGAATCTTGTGAAGCCCGTGCGATCATGACAGGCATTGATACCGAAGGTGCGAGGAAGGAAAAAAATGTCTGAACGTATCCTGTTGAAGCTTGGCGGGAGTGTTATTACTGATAAAAATGCAGATTGTGTTATCAACTATGATCAGCTATCCCTCGTTGCTTCGGCGATTTCCCGCGCAAATACCGGCGGTATCGTAATAATTCACGGAGCCGGTTCGTGCGGGCACCCTGAGGCAAAACGCTACGGGCTTGAAAATGGCGCGGTTGCAGGTCAGACTGATGGGATCTACATCACCCATCGTGCTGTGAGCAGGCTGAATGATGCAGTTGTTGAGACTCTCCGTCAGAAGGGAATAGCGGCAGCAGGTATTCATCCATTCCATGCTGCGGTGGCGGATAAAGGAAGGCTCATCGCCTTCGAGTTCAGGCATCTGGAAAAGATGCTTATGCTTAAGATGGTTCCTGTGATCCACGGCGACGTGGTGATGGACCTCTCAAAAGGAGCATGCATCGTGTCGGGCGATCAGCTCGTGCGATATCTCGCGGTTGCCCTGAGCATAAATCGCGTAGGGCTCGCCACCGATGTACCGGGAGTGCTGGATGGAGGACAGGTGGTGCCGGTGATTACCCGGAACATGGCGCCTGCACTCCAGATCGGCAGCTCGATACATACCGACGTCACCGGTGGAATGAGAGGGAAAATGAACGAACTGCTCGATCTCGCGGAAGCAGGGATCGGGTCTGAGATATTCCATGTCTCACGTGTCGGCGACTTTCTTGCAGGAATTGCCCACGGCGGGACAACAGTTAAGGGGGAATAACCTGTATGGGAGATAAAAAGAGGTTCACATCGTCACGCAAGCTCGACCATCTGCGGATCTGCGCGGAGATGGCAGTTGAAAGCGGCGATACCGGATTCAGTGATATCAGGTTTGTGCATAATGCTCTGCCGGAATGTTACATGGATACTATCGATCTTACTGTCAGGTTCCTGAACCATACGTTCTCATCCCCCCTCTTTATCTCAGCAATGACCGGGGGTCACCCCGGAACAAAAGAAGTGAATGCAAGGTTTGCCCGGGCTGCAGAACGCCTTGGGATTGGTATGGGTGTCGGTTCACAGCGAGCTGCACTTGAGAACCCTGCTCTTGAGGACACTTTCTCGATAGTCCGTGATGAGGCACCCCATGCATTCCTGGTAGCAAATCTCGGGGCTGTCCAGCTGCGTGATCACGGGATTGAGTGGGCGGAGCGGGCAATCAGAATGATTGGCGCGGATGCGATTGCGATTCATCTCAATTTCCTGCAGGAGGCGATACAGCCTGAGGGCGATCATAATGCTCTTGGCTGTCTTGCTGCCATCGGAGAACTTTGCCTGGAGTTACGCACTCCGGTCATCATTAAAGAGACCGGATGTGGAATTTCTGCTACAACGGCACGACAATGCTGGGGAGCTGGTGTCAGCGCAATTGATATCGGTGGCTGGGGCGGGACGTCCTGGGCGGTAGTTGAGAGTGTCAGGGCAGATGAAAGCAGGAACCAAAGAGACCAGCGGCTGAAAACACTCGGGGAAGATTTTACCGAGTGGGGAATTCCTACTGTCGTTAGTCTTGCCGAAGTGCTAGCATCCGGCAGCCCTGTTATCGCATCAGGAGGAATCAGGACAGGACTTGATATGGCCAAGGGTCTTGCACTCGGTGCCAGTCTCTGCGGAATGGCATTGCCTCTCTTAAAACCGGCAATGGAAAGCGATGAGGCGCTCGATCGCACGATTGATGTGATCCAACAGGAACTGGTTGCTTCAATGTTCCTGACGGGATCAGCAAAACTGGCGGATCTCAGGAAGGCCCCAATGTTTATCACGGGCAGAACGCGACAAATGATAGGCAAGGACAATCCGGCGCGTTTAAAGCGATAACATGACAAACCGGCAAATATTTCAGGAAATACTAAAAAGATGAACATAAGGAGATAAAACATGGATATTGAGATTATTGCAGTGGGCGGATATGATGAGGTCGGGCGAAATATGACCGCTGTCCGCTGCGGAAAGGAAATTGTCATATTTGATATGGGGCTTCGCCTGGATCAAGTAATGATCCACGAGGACGCAGAGATTGAAAATATGCACTCCCTTGATCTGATCAAGATTAAGGCGATACCAGATGACACGATGATGAATTCGGTCGAGGGAACCGTAAAAGCAATTGTCTGCTCGCACGGGCACCTTGACCATATAGGGGCTATCCCGAAGCTTGCTCACCGGTATAACGCTCCTATTATCGCTTCACCCTACGCAACAGAGTTGATCCGGCAACAGATATCCGGCGAGCAGAAGTTTGGAGTGAACAATAAACTCTTCGCGCTCAGGTCCGGACAGCGGTACACACTTTCCCAGAATCTTGTTCTGGAGTTCGTCCGCACGCAGCATTCCATCATCGACACGGTTACACCGGTACTCCATACCCCGCGGGGTGCGATCGTCTATGCCTGTGACTTCAAGCTGGACAGGACTCCCGTAATCGGCGAACCTCCGGATTTTGCCCGTTTCCTGCAGATTGGCAAAGAAGGAGTGCTCGCCCTTATTATAGAGAGTACATATATCGATCGTCCGGGAAGATGTCCGAGCGAGCGGATTGCCAAGGATCTCGTTCGGGATACTATTACCAGTTATGAGGATGATAAGAATGCGATTCTCGTATCCACGTTCTCCTCGCATATCGCCCGTGTGAAAACGATTGCAGAATGTGCCCACGAGATCGGCAGAAAGCCGGTACTTCTGGGGCGCTCCATGGAAAAATATTCGGTAACTGCCGAACAGATGAAGCTTGTGTCTTTCCCTGAGACGACCAGTGTCTTTGGGAACCGGCGAACAGTCGATCGGACGATGCGCCGGATGATGAAGGCAGGAAAAGAAAAGTTTCTTCCGATTATCACAGGTCATCAGGGTGAACCCGGATCGATTCTTACCCGTCTTGCACTGGGGGACACCCCCTACCAGCTCACGAAAGGGGACAAGGTAATCTTCTCGGCAAACGTTATCCCGAACCCGATGAATTTCGGGCAACGATACAAAATCGAGGAGCATATCAGGCTTGCCGGAGCCCGCATCTTTGAGGATCTCCACGTAAGCGGCCATGCGTACCGCGAAGATCATTACGAGTTTATTCACCTTCTGAATCCCCAGCATATCATCCCGGCGCACGGGCACCTGAAGATGACTGCCGGCTACACAGACTTTGCAACAGAACTTGGGTACACCGCCAATTCTACTGTCCACATGCTGAAGAACGGGCAGCGGCTCATGATCACCTGAACCGGAGATGTAACGATGTCGGAACTTCTACCGTATCTGGATTCTGTTGCAAAAGATATCGATTTCATGATCGACCGGTATTTTGTAAACAAGGTCGGTGAGCTGAACAAAGCCAGTGCTCACCTCCTCGCGGCAGGAGGCAAACGGCTCCGCCCCGCAGTTGTGATGCTTGCCGCCGATACGGTGAAACGGGGAAGTTCCCATGATATTATGCCGGCGGCCCTCGCACTTGAACTCACGCACACCTTTACGCTCATTCATGATGATATTATGGATGATGATACACTTCGGCGGGGCGTTCAGACCGTTCATACGAAATGGGATATGCCAACCGGCATCCTTGCAGGGGACGTCCTGTATGCCCGCGCATTTGAGTTCATCTGCATGTCAACGGCAAGCGACAATGCAAAAGTGCGTGCAATATCCATGCTTGCCAGTACCTGTGCTGACATTTGTTTAGGGCAGCATATGGATATGTCTTTTTCGCGCCGGAATGATGTAGACGAGTACGAATATCTCGAAATGGTGAAGAAAAAGACCGGCGTTCTCTATGCTGCGGCTGCCGGAATTGGTGCAGTTCTCGCAGGGGGTTCTGCACCACAGGCAAAAGCCCTCTACCTGTTCGGTTTGAATACCGGGATAGCGTTTCAGATCCAGGATGACCTTATTGATCTCCTCGTAACATCGGAAAAGAGCGGTAAGGACCGGGCCTCTGATCTACGGGAAGGAAAACAGACGCTGATCCTGATCAAGGCCCGGGAAAAAGGGATCGACCTTTTACAATACAAACGGGACCTCACTGAAGCAGAAATTGAAAAGGTCATCAACGAGCTGACGGACGCCGGTGTGATGGCTGAGGTAAAAAAGGTTGCACAGGATCTTGTCGCAGAAAGCAACAAACATCTCTCCTTACTCCCGCCATCAAAGGAGCGGTCGCTCCTGATGGAAATTGGCGAATTTTTTGTTACACGGAGCTATTAGGATGGCGGGGGAAGACCCAAAGGAGCTCCTTTTATTGTGTGCGCTCCAGAACGCCATCAGGCATGGTGGCATACCTCAGACGGGTGCTGTGGTTGGCATGGTGTTGGGTGCCCATCCTGAATTTCGTTCGCGGGCAAAAGAAGTTGCAGCTCTGGCAAAAGAAGCGATTGCTGACGTAGCTGCACTATCTCCTGAAGATCGGGTTGTAAAGCTACAGGCTCTTGCCCCGGGGATGTATGAAGCTCTTTTTACAAAACACGAACACAAAAAAGTACTTCCCGAACTGGAATGTGCCGAGCATGGCGTCGTCATGCGTTTTGCGCCAAATCCCTCAGGACCGCTTCACATAGGTCATGCCCGTGCAGCGGTGCTCAATGATGCGTACGTGAAACAGTACGGCGGCAGGTACATCCTGCGTATTGAGGATACTGACCCGAAACGTGTTGATCCCGAAGCATACGAGATGGTAAAAGAAGATATCGCGTGGCTGGGCCTTGGTATTACGGAGACAGTCACGCAAAGTGACCGTCTTGCCCTCTACTACGATCTCTGCGGGCAGCTGATTGAAAAAGGCGGGGCATATGTCTGCACCTGCGATAATGAGCACTTCAAGGAGCTCAAACAGTCTAAGACCGCATGTCCGTGCAGGGATCAGCCTGTTGAGAAGAACCGCGAGCTTTGGAAGAAGATGCTTGACCACACGTTTAAGGAAGGGGAAGCGACTGTACGGATAAAAACCGATCTTCATCACCCTGATCCGGCAATGCGTGACTTTCCGGCTTTCCGTATTCTCGATTCACCCCCCCATCCTAAAGTAAAAGCACACGTCTACCCGCTCATGAACTTCTCGGTAGTTGCCGACGATCACCTGCTGGGAGTCACTCATGTGATCCGGGGTAAGGATCACATTGCAAATACCCGGCGACAGCGCTATATCTACGACCATTTTGGCTGGAAGGTCCCGGTATACCGGCACTATGGCAGGATGGGAATTGAAGGTGTTGTGCTTTCGACATCCAAGATGCGTCTTGGTATCAACGAAGGGATATATACCGGGTGGGATGATATCCGGCTTGGTACACTCCGGGCTCTTGCACGGCGGGGTATCAGTCCGGACGCGGTAAAGAACGCAGTGCTGGCAATCGGGATCGGTGATACCGATATCTCATTCTCGTGGGACAACCTCTTTGCAGAAAACAAAAAGATTGTGGATCCCCTGGCAAACCGGTACTTCTTCGTGCCGGATCCCATCATTGTGACCATTACGGGTGCCCCGCATCGTACTGCCCATGCGATGCTCCACCCGGGTGATGCTGCCCGGGGCACCCGGACCCTTGTCTTTAAGGAATCTGTGGCGCTGCCCAATGGGGACATCACCCATGATACTGCGATGGTACGGTTAAAGGATCTCTTCAACCTGAAGATCTCATGTGATGGGAACACGCCATCATTTTCTTATGCCGGGGACTCCCTTGCCGAAGCCCGGTCAGCAAAAGCTCATATCATCCAGTGGCTGCCGGCACAGGATCTTGTCCGCTGTACCCTTCTCACGCCGGAAGGGGAGATTACTGGCGCCTGCGAACCATTGGTGACAAAAGAGCTCGGGAAGGTCGTGCAGTTCGAACGTGTCGGATTTGCCAGAATCGATGCTGTGGATATGGACGGCGTCCGGGCGTATTTCACCCATAAATGATCCGCTTTTTGTAACAGGTCCGATCCCGCAACACTATTGAAATAGTATTTTTTTGAATTTACTTCCGATGACAAAAAAGATCGCTCACGGATAGCTAATATATTACTATTGCATCCAAGGGCTATCCAGGGACAAGTACCGTTCCATTCTTTCGTAAGGCCTGTTTTTCCTTTTCGTCCATTCGTGTCAGTTGTGACACAGCCGCGATCCAAATCTTCTTAGCTTCTTCTTTATCCAGACCTGCCATGATATCGATAAGGAGACCATTGACCAGCGCATCGCAGGCAATTGCAAGGACACGGGAGTTGAGATGTCCCGAGATCAGGCCTTTACCCTGTTGCCGGGCAATAAAACGCTCGACAACATGGATATCCTCAATCCGGTCCTGCCGGAGCAGAATACGGATCCGCTCATTGTGTGCAGCGAGGAGCATCATTTCCGAATACATGCTGTTGAACTGTGGCGTATACCGCGCGAGGGTGTCGAACAGGATTTCACTCCCGGCCCGGAGATCCCTGTTCTCGAAGGATCGTTCCAGGATCGCTGCCAGTTCCTCCCGACCGTGTTCAGCAACCGCTGCATAGAGATCTTCCTTGCCGGGAAAGTACTGATAAATGGCCGGTTTGGTCACACCAAGATGGTTTGCAATCTCTTCCATGGTCGTTCTGTGATACCCTTTGTGGAGAAAGAGACTGTACGCTGCCTCTACAATCTTTTTTCTGACTTCTTCCCGGTATCCCATCAAAATACGGGGCATGCCCCACAAACCTTCATCGCGCGGATAATTGAAAAATCCCGCGTTTTTTATACATACTCTTGTTAAGTTTATTTACCTATGGTAAGTTTAATAACTTTGGGTATTATACCTCAGAACAGAGGAAATTCCGGCATGTAAGCCGGGGAGTACTTTCATGCCACAAAAATCAGCCTCCTGGTCAGGAAAGAGAAACGGATCGCGTCCGTATTATGTTCATGCGGGTATCTTGGGACTCCTGATATCAGCATTTATTATTGTATTCATCGCATCGCTCGTAATACCGGTATCAGCAGCCGGTGAACCCACAGTAGCAATCTCGGAATACCATGTGAATCCTTCAGTACTCATGCCTGACAGCCTCGGGACCATCACTATTATGGTTAAGAATACGGCAACCAGTGCGACCTTGACAGAAAATACCGGAATAACGACGTCCGAAGCTGGGGTAACCAAGGTGACGAATATCAATGTCAATATCGAAAATGTCAGACTTGAAGGCAACGGGATAATCGTCCAGAGCAATGATTTCCAGCGGGTAGGCGAGATTGGGCCCGGCCAGTCCCTCCAGCTCACATTTTCCATTCAGGCGCCTTCAAAAAGCGGGATCTATTATCCTGAAGTCTGGATTGATACAACTGGGGGAACGAGTACGCGGTACCCTATCCCGGTAAACGTGAATACTGCGGTGGGTATACAGAAGCAGGCTGTTCTGATTATGGGCAGTTCGCTGAGCGACAGTGTTAACCCCGGCGACGAGATCCCGCTAACACTTACTGTCAGCAATGCAGGACAGACTCTTGCCGACGATGTTATCCTTAAAATCACCAACGTAACGGGCAGCATTGCCCCGAAAAATACCGATCTCTACCACCTCGGGACGCTCAGTCCCGGCGATCAGAAGACTACCAGTCTCACCCTCCTCTCTGATAAGCAGGCCAGTATTGGGCTGGTCCGGGTCCCGGTGACGATCAGCTACAATTCTATCGACGGGACATTTCTCACGCAGGAGACCGGTATTGATATTATGATGAAGGGTGTGGCAGAGCTGGGATTCGTTTCGGTGGACACAAACCCCTCGCGGCTGAGCGAGGGCACCCCCTACGATCTCACTGTCCGGATAGAGAACACTGGCACCGGCGAGGCCAAACAAGTCTCGGCAAAGGTAGACCTCCCCGCTGACGGAACAAAAGAGGCATTCATCGGGAAAATCAAGCCGGGCAACGATGCCCCGGCTATCTTCCTGCTCGAGGGGATGAAGGGCGGCAATTACCCGTACAACCTCACCATAACCTACACGGACGACATGGGGGTCCACTCCCTCACCCGGCAGATGAACCTGCGTGTGCCGCCCGCTGACAATTCCGGGAATCTGATCCTCGGGCTCATCGTCCTTGGCATTCTCGCGTTCCTCGCGTATCGTTACTGGTACCTTCCGCGCAAGAACGGGGACGGAACATTCCCATGGGCAAGAAAGAATTAAAGGTCGCATTTCTGCTTGCCCTTCGCTCGCTCCAGCGGGGTGGCAGGTCAAGTGTGATCCTGACCATCCTGATTGTCGGGATGTGCTTTACCAATATGATCTTCCTGCCCGCCATGTTCAACGGGATTGGCCAGAGCATTACGAAGCAGGTCGTGGACTATGAGGTGGGGAACGTGCTTGTCAGCCCCCAGTCGGGTGACCAGTACGTCACCGATCTGGGCGCAACACTCGACCTCATCAACGGCATGCCCGGCGTTGATCGGGCAACCCCCCATTACTCTAAGGGGGCGACCCTCAAGTACCGCCAGCGAGTCCTTGGCGTCTCGGTGCGGGCCATTTCGCCCAATGACGAGAAGTACGTGTCCCCCCTTTACACCAAGATGATTGGCGGCAGCTACCTCGGTGACGGCGATACCGGAGAGGTCATCATCGGCAAGCCGGTCGCAGGAGATGCCTCGATCCGGCAAGAGGATGAGTTCCAGCCTTCGCTCGGGGGTGTGCGGGTTGGGGACTCGATCACCATCGAGTACGGCAACGGTTACACGAAAGACTACCGGGTAAAGGGGATCTATTACACCGGCTGGAGTCAGGCGGATAGCACAGTATACGTAACATGGACTGACATGGAACAGGTGGAAGGAAAGCCCCTCGACTTTGCGGATTATATCACTGTCAAGGCAAAACCCGGGTATTCGGAGAAGTTCATAAAAGATGAGCTCCAGCAGTACGGGGTTTCACAAAAGGTGCAGACAACCTCGGACCTGCTCTCCAAGAGCCTGGGGCGGGCACTCCAGAGTTTTGCGATCATTAACACGGTGTCCCTCATAGTGAGCATCATCATCACAACGGTAGTACTGTTTATCGTTATCACGATCAAAACCCTCAACAGCCGCAAGCAGATCGGGATCCTCAAGGCGATTGGCGTGGATAAGGAGGTCATAATGCACAACTACGGGTTCCAGGTTATCATTCTCGCTGTACTTGGCATTATTCTTGGGATAATCATCGCATCGATGCTTGCAGTGTATATGGCATATCATCCCATAGTGACTCCCGAATGGTCTGCAACCCTGTATATAACACCTATGGATCTCGTCATAAACTCCCTGATATTGTTCGTCGCTGCGATTATCGCCGGCTACGTCCCGGCCTGGCAGGTTTCACGCGAGGATATCCAGACTGCCATGAGAGCATGAAACTATGATTGAGATTGAAAATTTGCGGAAAACCTACCATATGGGAACTGTCGAGGTCAAAGCTCTTGATGGAGTGGATCTCGAGATTGAAAAAGGAGAGTTCCTTGGTATCATGGGACCGAGCGGAAGCGGCAAGACCACGCTCCTGCATATGCTGGGACTCTTAGACCTGCCCACTTCAGGTAAAATCATCATTGATGGGATGGATATTTCCCTCCTGACGGATTATGAGAAGACCATGTTCCGGCTCTACAAGCTCGGATATGTCTTTCAGGATTACGCACTGGTCCCCGATCTGACGGTGATGGAGAATGTCTCCCTCCCGGCCATGCTCCGGAAAGATCGGACCGAGGACCAGTACCGCAATGATACTAATGATATTTTGCAGAAGATCGGCCTGTACGACCGGCGGGACCACCTTCCCCGGGAACTCTCCGGCGGCCAACAGCAGCGGGTCTCGCTTGCCCGTGCGATGGTGAATAAACCGGATATTCTCTTTGCTGATGAACCATGCGCCAACCTTGATACGGAAAACTCACGGATAGTTCTTGACCTTTTCCGGGAGATCAATGAGTCGGTGCACCAGACAATCGTAATGGTTTCCCACGAGGACTGGCACAAGGATTATTTCCACCGTATTGTCAGACTTAGAGACGGTAAGATAGTCAGTGATGGGATAAATGGGTCCAAAGCTTCCTGATGTGTTCAGGTGAAGTATCCTACACCTTTTCTGGTCATGATACAAATTACTTAAAAAACCGGTCCTGCCCCATGGAAGGAATCCCCGTTGAAAAAGTTATCCGCTCGCGTCGCAGGACCATCGCTCTTGAAGTTACCCCTGCCGCAACCCTGGTTATCAGGGCACCCCTGCGGGCTTCCAAGGCTTATATCGAGGAGATGATCCGGGAAAAGAGCTTGTGGATCCTGCGAAAAATGGACGAGATGAAGAGGCGCCCGGCTCCACCCTCTCATGAGTATGCCGAGGGTGAGTTGTTTCTCTATCTCGGGCGGGAATACCCTTTGCATATCGTGGATGGCGGGAGAATAGCCATAGAACGCAGCGACAGGCTTTACATTTCCCGCACAGTCCTGCCCGATATCAGGAACCTGTTGAAACACTGGTACATGGAGGAGGCCCGGAAGGAAATCCGTGCCAGGTGCATGTGGTTCTCCATAAAAACGGGGCATGTCCCGGCCACGATTCGTATCACCGATGCACGACAGCGGTGGGGTTCATGTACCCCCAAGGGCGGGCTCAACTTCAGCTGGCGCCTGATCCAGGCCCCGCCTGATATTATTGATTATGTTGTAGTACACGAACTGGTCCATATCAGTCAGCCAGACCATTCGAAGAAGTTCTGGGCAAAGGTCCAGAAGATCCTGCCGGATTATTTGCGCCGGCGGAAGTGGCTCCGTGAGAATGAGCGGCTGCTGGAAATTTTAAAAAACGGTGAATTCCAGGTTTAATGAAAAAAATGTAAATAACCGAATTCAAGAATTGGATCGTTATGGATCCTCCCCCTTGTACCACCAGTCCGTTGGGGGACGGGGCATAATGCGATTGACCCGCGAATACACAAAAACACACATCTAATGTAATCTTCTGAAAAAACTACAGAGGTTGACAACATACGAAGCAGCGCAAAACCCGGCAGGCGTTTTTTTGCGCAGGTATCGCATTGTCGGAAAAAATAACGTCGGCAATGGATTTTCACCAATCTCTTATCCGAAAAGTGCCCCCGCTGCAATTCCCCCTGCGTAAAGCACCATCGCCAAGTGGAAAAGGGGCAGCACTTTAAGTGTTGCATCAGGAGTTTTATTCTTCAGGATCACCACGTTTGCAATTACGAGCAGGCACAGCCCGGCAGTAATGCAGCAGCGGGTGATCCATCCAAGCCGTATCATGAAAACAAACGCCATCATTGCATGGATAATGGTAAACCCGCCAATCCAGTATGCCGTTCTGGGTATATCGTAGATCATCGGGATAGTGCTCATTCCCCGTGCTCGATCATTTATCACATCAATCAGGTCATTTGCGCCAAGATGCGCCATGGCAAACGGGTAGAAAAAGGCGAAGTACAGGAACGCGTTAGGGTCAGGGTTCCCAAGACAGAGATAACCGGCTACAGGGAAAAGGGCGAAGTCTGTACGTCCGATAAGCTGGGCGAAGGGGAACTGTTGTGGCTGTCGCTTCTCGATCTGGTAGAATATCTCGATCGTGTAGCAATAGATCATGATAAGGAGCACGAAAAGCGAATGCAGGTACGGGAGTGTCAGAATAAGAGCGGCAGTGACAGCAGCCAGCATAAAAAAAAGCCCCACTGCATGATTTGGCGGTATAAGGCCGTCCGCGACGGGCCGCGTCCCGAAGAACCGCCAGTACCTGGTAAGCTTATCCGCTTCTACATCATTTTTGTCATAATTGCGATCGATGTAATCATTGAGAACGAATCCTGCCTCAAAACCAAAGAACCCGATCAGGGCAACCCGAGCGACGACAAACCAAGAGAAGGTTCCATAGACTGTTGCCGCCAGCAGATATCCCGAGCAGAAGAGAAGCGGCCAGGCAAAGGAGAACTGGAGGCGAGTGAGGTCGATATATGCCCTGAGGGTCGCGTTCATCATCAGAATTTTGTCCCACTCTTTAATACAATCTTTGATAAAGGTTAATTCTCTGAAAAATCCCACCGTTTAAGACGAAAATTATCGGTACCTGTCGCATGTTTCCAGACACCTCCTTATCTACCTTGGCAACCAATAATACAGGATGGATTCCTTTTTTATCCGACCGGAAACTCCCGACGATATTCCCGCTATTTTTGAGGTCAATTTCCAGGCGTTTGCACACTATGACGAAGCAAACCTGGTGAATACCCTGCGGGATGCAAATGTTTTCAACCCCGAACTATCACTTGTTGCTGTCTGTGGTGACAGGATAATCGGGCACATAATGTTTCCTCCCGTTATCATCGAATCTCCTAAAGTATCCACTCCAGCCGTTGCCCTCGCGCCTCTTGTGGTGCACCCGGATTATCAGTGTCTTGGAGTGGGCTCTGCACTGATTGAAGAAGGGCTCAATGCCTGTCGCAGTTTCGGCCATCGCATTGTAATCGTTGTTGGCCACCCGGGGTATTACCCCCGCTACGGGTTTCACGCAGCACGGACTCACGGTATCGAAGCACCATTTATTGTTGCTGATGATGTATTCATGGTACTCGGCCTTGTTCCCGGCGCACTCGATGGAATTCAGGGTACCGTAAAGTACCCGGACGCCTTTGATGCAATTGTCGGCAGCAGGATAAGCAGCGGTAAAAAAATAAATTCACTGTCCTGATTCCACCTGCGTTTGTCGGCAAGGAATATATTGTTCCTCTTTTGCATTGACCTTTCAATCTTTTAAAAGGTCCGGAAAAGTAAAAACCTTTTCGGGTTCGAGCATATATCCGGATTCATCATTGATCATTCTCTCCCGAATAAGATGTGATGCCGTATGTATTCTCAGAGGCATTAACCACGGCAGGCAGACACCAGCATTATCCCTTCATCCGTCAACTTACCATGAGAGATGGTGAGTGGCATATCCTCTTTACCTGATGACAACCTGGGACGATATCTCCAAACATTTGTGAGTGAGACCGGCCGCCCTACAGATGTTGAGGATATTATTATCGGATCGGTCACTCTACCTAAATATACCAATGAATTCTGGACATCCCGGCAGAGACAGGCTTCCTCAATCCATGAGATCTCTTACCGTGCATGCTTCAAACCACAACTCCCTCGGTTCTTCATCGATCTCCTGACCCGGAAAGGTGATATAGTATATGACCCGTTTAGCGGCCGGGGTACAACGGTAATTGAAGCAGGGATCTGCGGGCGTAATGTTCTCGCAAATGATGCCAGCCCGCTCTCCAGGATTATAACCGAGCCCCGGTTCTTCCCTCCGGATCTCATCGCTGTAGAGAAGCGTCTTGCATCCATCCCGAGCGACAGCAAAACAGCAACAATCGATCTTTCCATGTTTTATCACCCTGACACCGAGAAAGAGATTGTTGCTTTGCGACAGTATATCCTCAAGCGAAGAGCGGATTGCAGGGATGATATGATTGACCGCTGGATTGCGATGGTGGCAACCAACCGCCTCACTGGCCACTCGAAAGGATTTTTCTCTGTCTACACGCTCCCTCCCAACCAGGCAGTATCGCAGCAGAGCCAGCACAGGATCAACCAGAAACGCCAGCAGACTCCGGAGTACCGTGACACACACAGGATAATTCTAAACAAGACAAAGAGCCTGTTACGTTCCGTGTCTCCGGCCGAAAAGGCGAATCTGAAACAGGCAGGAAAAATGGCTCGCCTTCTTACAGGCGATGCACGTTTGACTCCTGAAATCCCTTGTGATCACGTACGGCTGACGGTAACCTCCCCCCCGTTTCTTGATATCGTCCAGTACCGGGAGGATAACTGGCTCCGCTGCTGGTTTAACGGGTACGATGAGAAAATAATCGGGGACCAGATCACGATGGCCCATAATCCGGTTGAATGGTCAGAAGTTATGAGTGCCGTATTCCATGAGCTCTTCCGGCTCACCAGTTCCGGGGGGTATGTTGCATTTGAAGTGGGGGAGGTGCGGAAGCGGACGATTCAGCTGGAAGACTATGTCATTTTTCCTGGTATAACTGCAGGGTTTACCTGTGAAGGGGTGTTGATCAACCAGCAGACATTTACCAAAACTTCCAATATATGGGGTGTCGATAATATGGCCTCTGGCACAAACACAAACAGGATTGTTATTTTTCATAAATACTGAGCAGCAGTAAAAATTATTTGTTCTTAGTATCCTCCCGCAAAATTATTCCCTTTTTCTTTTTTTAAATCCAACCGTCAGCGGTAGGAATGGCAACAAAAAAGAAGTACGCCTTAAGTATCCCTACATCCATAATATACGCATGGTCACCCGTATCAGGCGGTATGCGCAGATCGTGGATGTACTGAGCAAATATGGCTTTGGGCTCGGGCTTGAGAGAATATTTCCCGGGAAAGCCTGGTTCCGTCTCCCCACAGCCGGGAAATCTCGCGACGCATCCACGATCTACGAACGGATACGGCTTGCTCTCGAGGAACTCGGCCCGACATTTGTCAAGTTCGGACAGATTATGAGTACGAGAACAGAGATGTTACCGCCGGATCTGATCAACGAGCTCAAAAAACTGCAGGACCAGGTAAAGCCCCTCCCTTTCTCTGAGATCCGTGCGGTACTAGAGCAGAATTGTGCCGATCTGGATGATTGGTTCTGCGAGATCGATGAAAAACCGGTTGCTTCGGCATCGCTTGCCCAGGTGCATTCCGCAGTGCTTAAAGACGGGACCAGAGTCGCGCTTAAGATCCAGCGACCCGGCATCGTTGAAATCATCGAGACTGACATGGGCGTCCTGCAATCACTTGCAGAACGTATCGAAACCGTATTTCCCGAGACTCGTCTGTACAATCCGGTGGGGATGGTGGATGATTTTTCCCACCAGATAATAAAAGAGCTTGATTTTACCCGTGATGCACGAAACGCCGTCAGGATGGCCCGGAACTTCCGGAATGTACCTGGCATCCGGTTCCCGAAGATTTACTGGGAGTATTCCTCGCCGCAGGTCCTGGTCATGGAGTTTATTGATGGGGTCCGGATTGATGATCGCGAGGCAATAACTGCAATGGGTCTTGACCCGCACGAGATCGGTGTCCGTGGATTCGGCGCATACATGAAGATGATCTTCGAAGACGGGTTCTTTCACGGGGATCCCCACCCGGGTAACCTGTTGGTGACAAAAGATGGAGACATCGTATTTCTGGATTTTGGAATTGTCGGTATCCTGCGACCGGAGAAACGCCAGAATTTCACAAACCTCCTCTTCGCCCTCGTGAATGAAGATATCGAACTGTTGATCAGGTCACTGGAAGGATTCGGTATCCCTATTGCGGAAAGTGACCGGGAAACCCTGCGGGATGACCTGTACATCATGATGCATGATTTTGGCAGCGGGGATGACGAAGTCTCGCAACTCGATTTCCAGCTTGTTGTGACGGAGCTCACCGAGTCAATGCGACGTCATCGCCTGCAAGTCCCGATGAACCTGATGCTCCTGCTCAAGGTCTTTATGATGGTGCTCGATATCGGTTTGCGGCTTGACCCAGGTTTCAACTTCAGCAAAGAGATTACCCCGTATCTTACAAAACTTGCCGATACCGGCGAGATTTCTGCAGCATATTTAAAACGAGCCTCGAATTCCCTCCTGGAGGCTGCCGATGCTCTGCTGGATATGCCACGCAATCTGAACCTGATGCTGCGGAGGCTCTCAACCGGAACGTTTAAGCTGGAGGTCGTGGACACCGATATCCAGAAACTCCAGATGGCGCTCGACAAGGCCAGTGATAAACTCATGATTGGCTTTGTGGTTGCATCACTCGTGATTGGCTCCTCGCTTGTACTTCTTGCATCGCCGTTTACCCTGCCAAAGGAGATTTTCTGGATTGCGATCCTTGGATATACTGCTGCAGTGCTGTGCGGGTTCTACGCGATGTATCACGTCATTTTCCTGAAGTTCCGCATGGGACGGTAACAATCCTGATTTTTTAATGGATTTCCCGTGTGCGGATTATCTCCCATCTCCTCACTTTTTCGCTCAGAGTGAACCGGGTGTTTGCCGGGCTCGTTGATGGCAGGACTACAACCGGAACCGGAACCAATGTATCCAGCATGGCAAAATAGCGTCCGGCAGAGCTGCCGTTCAGGACGACAAGGCGGAGTGACGGGCATGATCCAAAAAAACCATTAAGATCATTAAAAACAGGGGCGCGTATCCGGGCATCCGCACTACCCTGCCGGCAGCAGGTAGAGATGACGTCCCAGAGTGCTATCCGATGATCTGTTAACCGGGAAGTCCGTATACGATAGGGAAGATGGGGATCAATCTGAAACAACGCTTCAACAATCTTCCAGAAATGATTCCGCGGGTTCCCATAGTACTCCTGGTGCAGGAGTGACTGCCGGCTGGGAAAACTTCCAAGAATGACTACTTCTGTAAATTGGCCCTGAACCGGTGGAAGACCTGCTGTGCAGGACTGGGCGTTTACAGATATCGTATCCTTTTTCTGCAGCATGAAAACCAGATTTTTATAGATTTTTTATGAAAAGATGTGATCAGGCCGGTTTATGATAGAGGTTGCAATGGCAGTGGCCTTCTTTTGTAACCTCATCTTTATGGTATACGCATGGGCATTCGATTGCACGGTCCTTTTCCTCATCCCCGCTCCGGATGCGGCAGGGACAGTATGGTCTCCCGAACTTTTTTTTGTTCCGTACCAGCCCCCGGATCACGGTACTGAGTTGCTTCTCATCAGGATTGAGTATCCAGCCCTGCTTGTTTGCATACCCTTTTGCCCATTTGTGCATTTCTTCTTCTTCTTCATTTTCTTCTGTCATGATACCAGACTCCATCCGTAAATTTATAAATTCACGATATATTTCTTAATCAGGGACGTTAGTTTTTGCGATCGGTAAAGCGGGGCTGTCGCATCAAGAATTTACCACACCTTACCTTATCTCCGTTTGTTCATCGGTTTTGTGATCCGTTCTGCAACCTTGTGGTAAATTGCCATCACATCCCCCTTTTCGAAACGGTAAACATCCTTGTCCAGCGATCCGCCAGTTTTTTTATCCCAAAGGCGCATGGAGTCCATGCTAATCTCATCGCCAAGATAGATCGTCCTGCCCTGCCTGCCAAACTCGATCTTAAAATCCACAAGCGTGATACCCTGTGCTGCAAGGAGCATTGAAAGGAGTCGGTTCACTTTGAGCGCCATTTCTTTGATCTTTTTAAGTTCAGTAGGTGTGACGAGTTTTAATGCCAAGATAATCTCATCGTTGAGCATGGGATCGTGCCGTGCGTCATCCTTATAATCGATCACAATCAGGGGATGGGCGAACGGCGTTCCCTCTTTTAACGGATAATTTCTGACAATAGAACCGGCAGCGATGTTCCGCACGATCACTTCAAGCGGGATCATCTCGAGTTTTCTTACCACCATGCGGTGCGGATCAAGCATGGTGAAAAAATGGGTCTTAACCCCATTTCTTTCAAGGTAATCAAAGAAAAATGCCGAGACCTCCGCATTATACTTCCCTTTATTCTTCAGGACATCTTTTTTCCCGCCATCAAATGCGGTGATATCGTCACGGAATTCTACGATGAGTTTTCCCTTCGCACTGGTATTGAATACCGATTTTGCCTTACCTTTGTAGAGGAGATCTTTCTGCTTCACGATCCACTGCTCCTTGCCTCAACTGTTTGTGCGAGCCGGTTTATTAGGGGTTGCAAATCAGGATGATACCATCCCCTCTTTATATACTGCGGATAGATGCAGAGCCGTTCGCGGAGATGTGCGTCACCGACGATCTTTTTGAGTTCTTCCACCGCCGGCCATGGGTGTTCAGGGTTAACATAATCGATGGTAAGGGGTGAGATACCTCCAAGGTCATCTACCCCACAGATGATGAGCCGGGATGCATCGATGAGATTGGGGGGGATCTGGATGGCGATATCCTTTGGGAGGATATCCCGTGCCATCTGTATGGTGGTACAGATTTCATCCGTGCCCGGTGACGGGAACTGTGCCATGGGTGTTCCCGGCTTAGGACAAAAATTCTGGATGATAATCTCCTGGATATGCCCGTATCTTTCATGAAGATCCCGGATTGCAAGAAGGGATTCTTCACGATCGGCCATTGTCTCACCAATGCCCAGTAAGAGACCGGTAGTGAAAGGAATTTTCAGTTTTCCGGCATCCTCAATCATCCCTAACCTGGCGGAAGGTTCCTTGCCCTTCGAAGCCGCGTGCGCCGGAATTTTTGCGGTTGTCTCCAGCATCAGCCCCATGCTCGCATTTACCGTACGCAACCGTTCCATCTCCTCAAAGGTGAGGATACCTGCATTGGTATGCGGAAGAACCCCGCAGGAAATACTCTTCCTGCACATCGCCTCGCAATAATCAAGGATTGTAGTATAACCGATCCGTTTGAGGAATGGCAAAAAACCGGGTTCTTCCTCCGGGCGCTCACCAAACGTAAATAGTGCTTCGGTACACCCCAGTGCCGCTCCATTTCTGAGGGTCCTGTCTACGCTACCGGGGTTCATGAGACACCCGTCCTGGACCGGAGTTCGGAAGCAGCAGTACCCGCAGCGGTTCCGGCAGACTGTAGTGAGGGGGAGAAACACATTTCGTGAGAAGGTGATGATGCGGTGCTGCATGAGGAAAGGTACTCGTCCCATCTATTGAAACTTAATCATTTAACGTGGCATTCCGCCGTAACTATATACAAAAACGGAATATAAAAAAGGGGACAGCCTTTTCTTTCGATACACTGGTATTGATATCAGCATCTTTTTTTTATCCCACTGCGTATCACGGTATGAAATGTGCCCGCATGCTTTTATTCCGTATAAACCTGTTAACCCGAAGACCCGGCTTTCCTGCGTGCTTTGCCAGGAGGAGAGGGAATCTTTTGCCCGTGCGATGCTTGAAGATGTCATCTCTGCAGTAAAAGAAGTAAACTGTAGTCCGGTAGTCATAAGTACCGAGCTGATCGACAGTGAAGATGTCCAGATCACGGTCAAAGATGCGGACCTCAACCAGACGCTCAATTCGCTAATGCCTGAGGCATCTGGTAAAATCCTGATAATCATGGCGGACCTCCCGCTTGCAGATGCAGCGTCCCTTAAACGGGTTCTTGCCACCGAAAAAGACATGGCTATCGTGCCTGGCCGGGGAGGGGGGACCAACGTAATCTATCTCAAAGAACCGCAACGGTTTCATTTTGATTACTATGGTACGAGTTTTCTCAAGCACGTAAAAATTGCCGGGGATGCAGGGCTTTCCTCAGAGGTTATCGATTCGTTCCGGCTCCACACCGATATCGATGAGAAAGAGGATCTGGTCGAACTGTTGATCCACGGGACGGGAAAGAGCCGTGCGTATCTTGAAGAACTCGGATTTGTGCTGTCAGTAGAGAAAGGGCGGGTTGGGGTGGAAAGGAAGAGACAATAAATAAAGACGATATAGTGAATAACCTGCAAAAAATTGCAGAAGGAACAACTTCTTGCTTCAACCTCGAATTTCAACGAAACGCGACAGAAACAAAACAGGCTGCAGGAAGGAGCGTCTTTTAAAAAATTGACGGGAACCTGAATTATTCAGGGTAGACTGTTGTTTTTCCGTAACATACCCATGAACAGACACTCATCTGCTGATATGGTTTCGATGCCTGTCTGATCCCTGATGGGCATTCCCAGTCCCCGGATTATAGCTCCCGGGGTGCTCTCATCCGCTTCACCCATGACCAGTTCAGCCGCTGAGGCAATATTGTCCGCGACTGCACGTTTTGTTACCTCAAGTTTCCTCCCGAACAGGTCGCTTCTTCCGCGATCGTCAATCACCGAAGTAATGCCGGCAGCGCCGATTGCCACCCCGCTGCACCCGCGGCGCATGGCATGGGTCCGGCTGTCGGCAATAATAACACCCATCTTAACCCTGCATCGATCTTCGACGGCATTCCTGATGGCAAGGGCACTGCGATCCGGATCTTTTGGAAGAGGAGTAACGCAACCCAGCGGGGCATTTGATGCATCCACCCCGGCATTAGGGAGCAGGGTACCATTTTTCATGCACAAAAGAAACCCGGGAATACCCCCGACAACGGAATCACTCTCCTGCAAAACGACTTCGACGCTGCGGGGATCCATCTGGTACTGGGCTGCAAGTTTCTGCGCCCAGGCTGAGGGAGTTATAGTAGAAAGTGGAATAATATTCCCTTCTGCAGTCGCCACAGCAGTTTCGGCAAGTACCAGGATATCCCCGTCCTTAAAACCGCCGCAGACCTGCTGTGCTGCTGCAATTATGCAGTCCACGATGGAGTCCCCGCTCCTGATTAGTCCTGTGCGGAGCCCGATTACCTCAAACGAATTATTCATTGTCCTTTCACCATGCGTTCATAGACCCGTATTACATCACGGGTCTGCGCCACATCATGCGTCCGGACAACAGATACACCACTGATGAGCAGCATCAGGGTCACTGCAAGGGTTCCCGCAAGACGATCGTCAGGCTCCCGGTTAAGAAGATCCCCGATAAAAGTCTTACGGGATACGGCAGCAAGGAGCGGGCGTTCAAATTTTTTAAAATCCGAGAAATGCCGGCAGAGTGTCCAGTCATCTTCCACAGACCTGAACGGGGTCCATATTCCGATACCGGGATCAAGGACATAGTTTTTGATTCCCGCTATTTCACACCGATCTACTACCCTGGAAAGCGTTGCAAGGGTTGCGTCCAGTCCAACAGCATCACCCGGCTGCTGATTGGATGCCATAAGGAATGCAGGAAGTCCTGATTGGGCAAGTTGTTGTGCATACACACCAGAAGTAAGTCCGGAAACATCATTGACCGCATGGATCTCGTGTTTTAAGCATATATCGAGCACCCAGGGATTCATGGTATCGACAGAAACGGTGATCCCGCTCCCGTCCAGTTCCCTGAGAGCAGCATCCATCCGTTCCCCTTCCGTACTTCCGCTGATGGCCTGTGTATTGGGTGCAGTACTTCGCGCACCGATGTCGATAATCTCTGCACCCTGTTCTACCATTCCGACTGCTGTTTTGTGGACAAAATCAATCGGAATATAGGAATTTGCATAAAATGATTCCGGGCTGCAGTTGATCACACCCATCAAGCGGATGGGTGCATCCCCCCCGATGACGAGTTTGTTTACCACACAGTGTCGCATGATCTCACGTTCGCAGCTGTAAAAGTATTCTCCATCAGGGTTGCGATTGTCATCGGACCCACGCCGCCCGGTACCGGAGTAATCGCCGAGACAACGTGTTGTACCTGTTCAAAGTCTACATCCCCGACCAGCAACCCGTTTACATTGTTGATGCCTACGTCAATGACAATAGCACCGGGTCTGACCATCTCCCGGGTTATATAGTGCGCTCTGCCGATCGCAGAGACGAGAATATCTGCATGCCGTAGTTCCTCAGTGAGATCCTTTGTTTTGCTGTGGCAGATCGTGACTGTTGCGTCTGCATTCGTGAACAGCGCTGCCATAGGGCGGCCTACATCAATACTTCGCCCGACCACTACTGCCCGGGTTCCTGCAACTTCAATTTTATATTCCGAAAGAAGTGTCATGATCCCCTTCGGTGTGCAGGGTTCAAACCGCGGTCTTCCTGAAAAGAGAAGCCCGAGGTTGAACGGGTGAAACCCGTCTACATCCTTTTCAGGAAATACTGCTGTGATCACCCGCGCCGTATCAACCTGTTTCGGGAGAGGGAGCTGGATTAGGATACCATCGATGTCTGCATCGTTATTCAGCTGTGTTACGGTCTGGAGCACCTGATCGGTTGTTGCATCCCCGGCAAATTCTATCCCCACCGAGCCGATACCGGTCTTCTCACAGGCCCGGTGCTTCATCCTGACATACATCTGCGAAGCCGGATCGTTGCCGACAATCACGGTCGCCAGCCGGGGGTATATCCTGGAGTCCTCGATCTCTTCTTTGAGGATTTCCAGCCGCATATCTGCAATCTTTTTCCCGTCAAGGATCGTGGCCATCGGAGGGTCCAGGTTTTTTGTTATTCGGGATGCAGCGTGAACCTGCTTGCCATCATGGTGACATCTGTATGCACTTCTCTTATAACCGCTTCGTTGTGGATGTCCTTCAACACCTTTGTGATCCAGGTACCGATCTGGCGCATTTCTGCTTCTTTCATGCCGCGGGAGGTGACTGCAGGTGTGCCGATCCGTAGCCCGCTTGTCACAAACGGGCTCTTGGTCTCATTGGGGATCGTGTTTTTATTCACCGTGATGCCGGCTTTACCGAGTGCAACTTCTGCTTCAAGACCAGTAATGCCCTGTTCTGTGAGATCCATGAGCATGAGGTGGTTATCTGTGCCCCCAGACACCAGCCGTAGTCCGTTATCTGTCAGCGTCCCGGCAAGTACTCTGGCATTTTTCACAATCTGTTTGCTGTATTCCTTAAATGATGGTTTGAGAGCCTCTTCAAAGCATACCGCTTTTGCCGCTATGGTATTCATGAGCGGACCCCCCTGCATACCTGGAAATACCGCTTTGTCGATTGCCTGTGCGTACTCGTTATTACACATGATCGCACCACCCCGGGGACCGCGGAGTGTCTTATGGGTCGTGGTTGTGGTGAAATTCACGACCCCGACCGAATTCGGGTGGATCCCGGTAGCGCAGAGTCCTGCAATGTGGGCAATATCTGCCATGCAATATGCCCCCACACCATCTGCAATCTCCTGAAATGCTTTGAAATCGATGGTTCTGGGGTAGGCAGAAGCACCGCACACGATGATTTGAGGTTTTTCCTTTCGTGCCATCTCATCGATTATACCGTAATCCAGCATCTCCGTCTTTGGGTCAACCCCGTACTGGGCGACCTGGTAAAATTTACCGGTGAAACTGACGGGTGAACCGTGCGAGAGATGCCCCCCCTGATTGAGTTTCATGCTCAGGATCTTCTCTCCCAGCTTCATGAATGCAAAATATACCGCCATGTTTGCCTGGGTACCCGAATGCGGCTGGACATTGGCATGTTCGGCCCCGAACAGTTTCTTTAACCGTTCGCGTGCAAGATTCTCTGCCATATCATAAAATTCACAACCCCCATAATATCTCTTTCCGGGGTAACCTTCAGCATATTTGTTTGTCATGATCGACCCCATCGCTTCGAGCACTGCATACGAAACAAGGTTTTCAGACGCGATCAGCTCCAGTCCGTTCTGCTGGCGGAGCCGCTCTTTCTCGATGATATCTGCTATTTCTGGATCAGTTTTAGACAGATAGGACATATGGAGAAAGGTTCGCTTCAATCAGGTAATACCTTTTCCCGGTACTGGTGAATGTATCGGGAAGATGTGCGGTTTTGTTGGTTCTTCGGGGAATACCTTAAAAAGGGAGCACGAAACCGGGGTATCACGTTTTTTTATGTTCAGATGCGTGAAACGGATTTTTTTTGAAAATAAAGCACAAACCTTTTTTTCTTAACAGACGATCACTACTATTATTTATAGGGAGCGCCGCACCAGTACAGGAAGTATCATTTGGGCGCCATCTGATGCAAAGACCAGATATCTTGAGCATGAACGCGACTGTGAGGAGAAACTGATACCGATGATGGAAATTTCAGGAACCGGAGCTGCAACTGAAGAGCGAATTGTAGCGATTGAAAAGAAGTTGAGGGATATGGAAGCGCTTGTCAAGGGCCTGACCCAGGAGCTACTTGATCTCAAGTCCGTTGCTATGAAAATGTCCAAACAGACCGAAGAGCGCAGCAGGGTGGAGCTCAAACGGGCTCAATCCGGTGTACAGAGTGCACAACCGCAGGCTGCCACACCGGTTGGGGTTCAGGGTGCTTCAAGCACGGTGGTCATGCGTAAGGGTGCAAAACCGTCCGATGCTCCTGCAGCGCCTCCTGAACCGGCAATGGACATGATCATGCAAACAGACGGAACCATGAAACTGGAACCCCGCCGTGGACCCAAAGATTATATCGTTGCATCGGCAGGGTACGGGCGTAACAAAAAGGGAACATCTGTTAAAGGCAAACAAAGCGATCTTATCTACGCCGCAGAAGAAGAAAAAAAGGATCCTGCAAAGAAGTAAGGAGCCGGATCTTTGCATATCACAGAACTGGAGATTGATAATTTCAAGTCTTTTTCCAAAAAGACAAAAATTCCCTTTTTAGAGGGTTTTACCGTTATATCCGGGCCCAATGGTTCGGGTAAAAGCAATATCATCGATTCTATCCTTTTTGTACTTGCACTGTCGAGCTCCCGCAATCTGCGAGCCGAGAAACTTACCGATCTTATTAACCTCAATTCCGGCAGAAACACCGCAGAGGTCGCCCTCGAATTTTCTGACGGGACGAAGATCCGGAGAAGAATAAAACGTACCGGCAACGGGTATTACAGCTATAATTACCTGAACGAACGACTCTGCAAGCAGGGTGATATTGTCGATCACCTCGCAAGGCATGGGATAAAACCTCATGGCTACAATGTCGTGATGCAGGGGGATGTAACCCGCATAATGGAAATGAGTGATTTCGAGCGACGCAAAATCATCGATGAAATCGCGGGCGTTTCGGAGTTTGATGTAAAAAAACAGCAGTCTCTTTCCGAACTGGATATCGTCAGGGAACGGATCGAGCGGGAAGAACTTCTTCTGATCGAGCTGTCCAAGAGGGTAAATGAGCTTAAACGCGAACGGGAGCACGCCCTCGAGTACCAGAAATGGCAAAAGGACCTTTTATTTTTCCAGAACTGTCGCGCTGCGGCCCAGCTCCACAACCAGGAGAAGGAGCTGACCTCACTTTTGCAATCGACCGAGGAGCATAAAATCCAGCTCACCCGTATCGCTGCTGACCGGAGTCTCGAAGAGAATGAGCTCTCCTATCTGAAGGCCGACTTATCAGATATTGACGACCTGATTAACAAAAAGAGCGGGTCTGACTATCTGAAGCTTATCGCGGAACTTGAGGAAGCAAAAGGCGGGATTAAACTCGCCGAACAGACAATCGTGCGCCTGCGCAAGGATAAGGAAACCAATCTTGAGGCAATTAACCGTGTCTACCTGGATACCAAACGTGCCGAAGCCCGGGTTGCGGAATGTACCGATCAGATCCGCACGCTGTCTGTAGACCGCACAAACATCGCCATGGAGGTCGCGGGAGCCAAAGCCCTCCTTGAAAAATTCGAGACCGAGATCCGGCAGCATGGAGAGGATACAGAGGGTGCCCGTGAACGATTGTTTGCCCTCTTGAAAGATCTCGAGGAGAAGAAGGGGCAGCGATCTGAGATCCTTCACCAGCAGGATATGCTGATCGAGAAGAGCAGGATGCGCACAACGGAGCTTGAGCGGCTCACCCTTCTCCTTAGCCAGCTGGACGAAGAGTATGGTGCCAAGCAGGCACAGCTTTCAGATAGCGAGAAGAGTGTATCTGATCTTAACAGCGGAAAAAAAGATCTCGATCGAACACTATCAGAGCTGGAGGGTGCGATGTTCGCACAACGGTCATCATTAGAACGCCTTCGTGCAGAGATCCGGGAATATGAACAGGACGTGTTTCGTCTCGAGGCGGCGCAGCAGGCACGGGGGGAATCCGGGGGCAGAGCAATTGAAGCGGTTATGGCCATGGAGCACGTTCATGGAACGATCGCAGACCTCGGAAAAGCACCGGCTGAGTATGCGACCGCACTCAACATTGCTGCGGGGAACAAACTCCAGTTTGTTGTGTGTGATGATGATCAGGTTGCAGCGGATGCAATCCGGTACTTGAAAGATGAACGTCTGGGGCGTGTTACGTTTCTTCCGCTCAACAAATTAAAACCTCCGGCCCTGCCTCCGCTGAAAGAACCCGGCATTATCGACTATGCTGTTAATCTGGTTGAGTATGATCCCAAGTATGACCGGGCGTTTGCGGTTGCACTCGGGGCGACCGTTGTTGTTGATACTCTTGAACGGGCACGTAAACTGATCGGAAAGTACCGCATGGTAACGATTGAAGGTGAACTGCTGGATAAAAGCGGGGCGATGACGGGCGGTGCTACTAAGAAGCCGGGCGGCCGGGGTTTCGGTGCCGCTGTCGATGACGAGATCATCCGTATCCGTGCACATCTTGGAGAACTTCAGGCTGAAGCGGCAACCCTTGAAGCGGGAATAAAAAGGATCACCGGTGAAGTGGATGCCCAGCGGGCAACGCGCAATGAGATTGACCAGAAGATCGCACGTTTCGGTATGTTTACTGAGGAATTTTCCCGCCGGTTCGAAGCGATTTCGGTCGAGAAGCAGACCATCGACGTGGCTGTTGCCCGGCAGCAGGAAGAGACCAGAAACGGTGCTGCCGAACTTACCGCACTCGAAGTCAGTCTTGACAAAACAACAGAGACAATCAACGAAATCAACGCCCGGATCGAGGAAATCAAGAAACGACTGGACGATACCAATATTCCGGTACTCACCGAACAGATAGAGAAGAAGAGAAAAGAGATCGAAGAGTCGGAGCGCCGCCTGCGAAACAAGGAAGGGGACATTAATGATGCCCAGCGGGAGCGGCAGCACTTCAACGCCCGGATTGTCGAGCTGGCCGAGGAACGTAAACGGCAGGACGAACGTAACCAGCAGATTGACACCGAGATCGCAGGATCAAATGAACAGATTGCGGCTCACAAATCGCAGATTGCCGCACTTGAGGAACGGCAGAAAGAATTTTCCGGCGTGCTCGATGAATTACGTACCAAAAGGGCAGAGGCCTCACAGCATATCCAGGATTCTGAACTGAAGATTATGAAGTTCGATGCCGAAAGAGAGCGTATCACAATTCTGACGAGTGCGATTGAGGAACGCGCCCGGACTCTTGGCATAGAAGTGGATACGCTCAGGCAGCAGGTGGGTGATATGGACACAAACCTGTCGGTGTCTGAAATCGAAGGGAAGATTGCAGAGGCAGATGGGGCACTGCGGAAAATAGGGGCGGTGAATATGCTCGCGATTGAAGAGTACGAAAAAGTTCAGCGGCAGGTTGTGGAACGAACGGAGCGAAAAGAAACCCTGTCCCGTGAACGGGCGACCCTTATTGAGCGGATAGAGAAATTTGAGCAGATGAAGTTTGAAGCATTCACCACCGCTTTCCGTGCGATTGACACCAATTTCCGGGAGATATTTGCCCGGCTCACAAGCGGGAGCGGGCACCTTATTCTCGAGAATGAGGAAGATCCTTTTGCTGGTGGCATGACATTTGCTGTACAACCCCGCGACAAGAAAGTTCACCTCCTTTCTTCGTTGTCAGGAGGTGAAAAATCTCTTACTACGCTCGCTTTCATATTCTCTATCCAGAGGTATATCCCTGCCCCTTTTTATGCATTTGATGAAGTGGATATGTCGCTTGACGGATCCAATGTTGAGCGCATCGCTTCGATGATCACCGAGTTTTCTCCCCAGTCCCAGTTTGTCATCGTCTCGCTTCGTAAACCCATGATCGAGGCAGCGCAACGGATTATGGGAGTTACCCTGCGGCCGGATAAGAGCACTCTTGTTACCGGGGTAAAAGCAAATGGCTGATCCGTTAGAACAGGATCCTGAACAATCCCCGCCTTTATATTCTCAAAGGCAGCCCGGAACACCAGTATCTGATGATGCGATAAACAAAGAGCCCGTGGGATCCGCAGAGGTATCTTTGGATCCTGACAAACCAGAACCCCTCAATCCGGCCACGCAGGATTTGGTAGAGGACCCGGTAGAGATCCTTGTCGGACTGGCAGAACGCGGGGAAATTGATCCATGGAATATTAACATTATCGAAGTGACTGACCGGTTCCTGTCCGAGCTGGAACGACGGCGGCAGCTCAATCTGCAGGTTTCGGGACGTACACTCTTTTATGCTGCGACGCTGCTGCGGATGAAGTCTGAACATCTCGGGCTTCAGGCAGATAGTGATGAGGAGGGACTGGATGAGGAGGATGAATCGTTCAGCTATGACTTTGACATGGCGCTCGATTCGGAGATTCACTACCAGGGCAGGCTCGGACCAATTGAAAGGCTGGAACACGAGATACAACGCCGCCTTGACCGGAAGAACATGCGGAAAAGCCCGGTTACGCTCTTCGAGCTGATCATCGAACTGAAAAACATCGAAAAAGAGGAGAGGAGACGTCGCCGCCTCACGGACAGCAGTGACGACCTGATCTATGCCGACGATGTAGTCGGTATCGCCCATGAAGAAGGCTTCCAGGAATCGGCAATGACCGTTCTCGAAGAATGCCTGGACTCCATCGAACTTGAAAAAGAGATGACTCTTTTCGAGCTTTGCCAGAAGCTGGGATGGGGAATACCGGAAGTCTACATCCCCCTTCTCTTTTTAGCCCACGAAGGACGTTGTTCCCTTCGCCAGGAAGAGTTCTTCAGTGATGTTTTTGTTCAGATTTGCCGGGCGGAGGGCGAATCCACACCTGAAGTTCTCCCTGAATAAAAAAAGCACAATTATTCCGGGTTGCCTGGCGGGGACTCTTTTAGAGCCGGTACTTCGTCAGCCCACCGCTCAACCCTCCGGCGGATCGTCTCATCGCTGTAGGATGACAATGTCACCCGGTCCCGGGCGATACTCAGGAAGTACATCCCTCCTTCCGGATCATGGCACTTCAGCATGACGGAGAAGAGGTCGGCACCCGGAATGTGCCGGACTTTTCCTCCATGCGCTGCGAGGTTAGCCATATTCGAGATTACGGCGGCAATACCATCCTCGTATCCTTCGATAGAGTTGTACATGTCCAGCCCGTGGCCGATCCGCTTTCCTTTTGTATTTTTATACACGAATTTCGCGGTATACATCTCCCGCACCTTCATAACCGGCGGATGGTTCTTCTTCGCGCTCATATAGGATGTACACCCGAGCGGATTCTTCTGGATGAGCGAATGGACAAAGGCATCGAATGTTGTGATATCCGGGAACGGGTTTTTCAAATATCTGACAGCATTCTTTGTTCCGGTTTTCTGGTTAAAAATTACCATATTAAGCCTCAATTGATCATAGCACAGCCGCAGTTCCGGCTACAACTGATTTCTTTGGTGATGCTTTGTATCCCTTCCAGCGATGATAATGGGTTGGAGGGTCATGTTCATTCTATCATGGACAGTTGAGTGGTCCCGATAAATCCTTGGTGGTCGCGTGGGGTATGATGGGGGGTCAGGCAAGGAGCAGCGTATCACAGCCACCAGTGGTTGTAGTTAATCCATCATGCCGGTTCTCCCGGACTTGCCTTCGTGGAAATATGAGAGAGGATAGATCATTGCAGCGATACCGGGTATGCTATATGGACGCTTCAGTTAAAAAAAGTGGCCCGACCCCTTCAGGCTCCTTCACTTTTAGTACAAATTTTGCATATATTTTTCAGGAGATTACGACGTTATTGTTCCATAACATCCTGTTCGGAGGTGCCAAATTATTGGTGAGGGGGTCGGGCACAAAAAAGGTGTGACCCGTTGGAATCAGTGCGGCGAGTTTCCATGGACCAGAGTCCCGGCCATAAATTTTGTGCACGGTTGCTGGCACCGTACCCGCTTCCCGCTCTACACATTTCACAAAACCATTAAAAGATGCATTTTTCCCGTATCGCGCTCCAACTCATTTTCCTATAAATCTGCCATTTCTAGGTACTCTGGCACATCCGGCCGACCCGACCGGAAAAATTCCGAGATAATACCAAAATCGTTCCAAAAATAAAAGTTCAGGAGACATTTCGTTTTATCCGGCTCATGTATATTTCTTGGCCAATAGATCCCGCTGGAAAAAGAGGTCAGGCCATGGATAATATTTAAGTACTTGAATGTGATATTATGTGATCCACACGTTCTGATGACGAACCGACGATAACTGCCAGTGGGCTGATCGGTTCCGAAATAAAAAGTGTGCAGGTAACAAGGTATAAATAATCCTGTAACCTACACTATAGGCCTGTGTTTAAGTAGAACAAACACGACGATAATATCCATTTCAGTTACTTTTGATGGAGATCCAACGAGACCCGGCTTGACCGGAGTTGGTTCTGACGTTGATACTGGCAATGCGGAAATTTGTTTAGTAACCGCTAATTCCTTAAAACAGTTCAGATATAGTGTGCGTACATTGTACAATTAAAATTCTGGTTGATCCTGCCAGAGGCCACTGCTATCGGAGTTCGATTAAGCCATGCGAGTCGAGAGGTGCAAGACCTCGGCATACTGCTCAGTAACACGTGGATAACCTACCCTATGGAGGGGGATAACCCCGGGAAACTGGGGATAATACCCCATAGACTATGGATGCTGGAATGCCCTGTAGTTGAAAGGTCCGCCGCCATAGGATGGGTCTGCGGCCGATTAGGTTGTTGTTGGGGTAACGGCCCAACAAGCCTGTAATCGGTACGGGTTGTGGGAGCAAGAGCCCGGAGATGGATTCTGAGACACGAATCCAGGCCCTACG